>NZ_JAVDWP010000001.1:0-927348 GCF_031457365.1 Pseudotabrizicola sp. 4114
GCTTCAAGCGCCGGATGCGCGAGCCGGAAGACAAACCGCGCCCCCGCCCCGGTACGGTGTACAAGCTGCGCGACTGGAAAGTTTCGCCGGATCTGTAAGCTGTCAGAACTGGCTGCGGTCTAGCCGCGGCCAGACATCCCGTCCACTTTGAATGTTGTCTGGGCCGCATTGCCGATGTGCCCGCGCCGAGTGCTGCGCTTGCCAGCCTTGAGGGCCTGACCGGAGGTAGGGCCGAAGCCGCAATGCGCTTTGGCTTATCACCCGCGATGCCATTTTCGGCGCGCAAGACGATTACCGACCCGCGAACGGCATGATGATCCCGTTTTTCAGTGAGGTGGCATGGATCACCTTACAGGGGGAGAGGCCGTATTTCCGGGGCACGGTCGATAGCGTGGCCCATCATTTTGCCAGCCTGGGTGATGCACCGGCTGATGGCTGACACGCGGGATGTCCAGTCGCTTCAGCCGGTCACCAGACCTTCCCCCACCACGATCTGCCGCCGGCACAGGCTTGCGATCTTTTCGTCATGGGTAGAAATGAGGAAGGTCGTGCCCTCGTCTTGGTTGATCTCGGCGATCAGGTCCATCACCTGCATGGCAGACTCGCGGTCCAGGTTGCCGGTTGGTTCATCCGCCAGAACCAGTTCGGGCCGGTTCATCAGGGCACGTGCGACGGCCACGCGCTGTTTCTGCCCGCCCGACAGGTTGGACGACGGAAAGTCAATCCGCTCGGCCAGTCCCATGCGTGTCAGCAGGTCACGTCCACGCGCAAGTGCAGCGGCCGTTTCGCGTCCTTCGCGCACCGCCGTCGGGAACACCACATTTTCCAGCGCGGTAAAGTCTGGCAGCAGGTTGTGGAACTGGAACACGAAGCCGATGTGCAGGTTGCGGAACGTCGTCAACGCGCGGTCATCCGCCGCCACCAGATCCTGCCCCAGCATCACATGACTGCCCGAAGTTGGCTTCATCAGCGTGCCAAGGATGGTCAGCAGCGTGCTCTTGCCCGAGCCTGAGGGGCCAAGCAGGGCCGCCATTTCGCCTGCGTCCAGCGTCAGGGACAGGCCGCGCAGCACGCGGGTTGCAGCCTCACCCTGTCCGAAGGTCTTGACCAGATCGGCCACCTGAAGCAAGGCGCTCATTGCCCGATCGCCGTAACCGGATCGACTCTTGCCGCTGATCGCGCAGGCAGGATGGAGGCGAGGATTGCGCCAATGACGGTCAGGGTAATTGCCAGCCCGTAGGACCCTTGGGTGATGTCCATCGGCAGTGTGCCCACCTCGAACGCATCGCGCGATGGAAACGGGAGCAGTGCGAGATAGCCAAGGGCCGCGCCCATCACCCCGCCCATCAGCCCGATCAGCGCGCCTTGGGTGACAAAGACAAAGATCACGAAACCCCGCCCCGCGCCCATAGCGCGCATGATCCCGATCTCTGGCCTGCGGCGATAGGTGGACAACAGCAGCGCCGATGCCACGCCGATGACGATGGTGATCAGAGCAAAGGTTTTCAGAAAATACCCCGTTTGCGCCTGTGCATTCAGCGCTTCCATCAACTGCGCCGCCCCGTCGGTCCAAGGAACAGCATCGAGACCGGTCAAGGCGCGGATGCGCAGTGCGGTGGTGTCGGCGGTGTTCAGATCGGCCAGCTTGATCTCTATTCTGGTGACGCCTTGGGGCAGCGCGAACAACGTGCGGGCAGTGGTCAGGGCGACAAACACGCTGCTGTCGTCCATCCGGCCATTGCCAGTGTCGAAAGTCCCGCTCAGCGTCAGCACTGCCGAGACCCCGCCTGAAGATTGCAGCCGCAGCGTCTGGCCCAGCCGCAGCGACAGGTCGTCGGCCAGACTTTGCCCAAGTACCACCAGCCCGGACCCCAGCCTTGCAGAGCCTTCGACCATATAGCCATCAAGGTTCAGGATGGCGGACTCGCGCCCCGGTTCCACGCCCGTGACACTGACCTGCGCCACCTGTGCACCCCGTGCCAGGAAGCCCGCTCCGGTGATCTGCGGTGAAACCGCAACGACGCCGGGGACGGTTTCGATCAGTGGAAGGAAGGTCGCGGCCTCGGCCAGTGTGGCAGTGCGGGTCCGGCCCCGCTCGGTCACGGCAAGAATGTGGCCTTGGGGCGTGATCAGAATGAGCGGGTCGGGGGTTTCGGCGGTGATGGTGACATGGGAAATATCGCCGACGGTTCGCGACAGGATGAATTCGGCCAGACCCCCGATCAGCGCTGACATGAAGATGAAAATGAACACGCCAACGGCGACGCCAAGCACCAGCAGCCCGGTCTGGGCCTTGCTCGCGGTCAGGTAGCGCGTGGCAATCTTCAGGGCATAAAGCATCAGGGTTGGCCCACCGACACGGCCTGTCCGTCGGTGATCCCCGTGGCATCAAGAATCACAGCGTCGCCCGGTGCCAGCCCCTCGGTCACGATCAGACGCGCTGCGGGCCAGTCGATTACCATCACGTTGCGCCGGGTGGCCCTTCCGCCAGTGACGACAAAGACAGCATCCTGAGCGTCTGCAGACAGGATTGCCGCCCGGGGGACGGTCAAGGCTGCATCCCGCTGATCGACAACAATGTTTGCCGTAACCGTCAACCCGACCGGAGCGATCACGGCCTCATCGAAGCTGATTTTGATGGCGAGACCACCCGTTGCGGCGTCAACGCGCTGCGACACGAAACTGACCTGACCGTTCCGGGGAACCGCTTCTCCCGCCAGCAGCAAAACGGCAGTCAGGCCCGCGCGGATCTGGGTGGCATAGGCCTCGTCGACATCAGTTTCGACAAGAAGCTGGCTCAGGTCGGCCACTGTCAGCAGAACAGTTGCAGGATCGACAGTCTGTCCGGGATCGACATTCACTGCGAGAACAGTTCCTTCCATAGGGGCGCGTATGGTGAAATTCCTGAACTGGATCTGAGCCTGATCCACCAGCGCCGTCATGCGCGCCACGTCCTGCGCTGCCGCCCGCTCGGCACTCGCGGCGTTTTCCAACACGGTGCGGGCGACATTCTGGCCCAGATTTTCTGTCCTGGCCAAGGTCGCCGAGGCCTGGTCCTGTGCGACCAAGGCGGCATCGAGCCCCGCCACGGCCTGCCGCAAAACGGCCTGTTGTGCGGCGGCATCAATCCGGGCCAGCACCTTGCCCGGGCGCACCCCCTCTCCCTCTGCAACCAGCACTTCTTCGAGTGGACCGCTGACAAGCGCGCGCACATCGACCGAATGCAGCGCTGTGACACGTCCATTCACGGCAAGCACCCGTGTCACAGGCGCAAAGGCGGCGATCTCTATGGAAACCGGCTCCGGACCCGCTGCCCAAGGCTGAAGCCAGAGAACGAACCCCACCACCGCCGCCAGAAACAGGCCAAAGCCCCAGAACCAGACACGCCGGACTGAGGAAAGAGGCGGTTGCACGGCAGACGGGTCCCGAACCGTCGGCAAACGCAGCGCTTCTGCCTGCGGCAAAAGGGCTACGGTCGTTTCCTCCGCTTCAGAGGTCTGTTCGGGTTTTGACATATGATGATCCCGTTTACGGACTTCGGTTGCCCGGATGACCGGACAGACAGCTGATTCCGTGTGGCTGTTTTACCAGCCCGCGCATCACCCCGCGCTGATATGGATCAAGGGCACGGCAAGCCATTTTGATATACTGGATGCGTCCCGTCACTTGCATATTGGTGGAAAACCGACACATGACCACCGATCCATACACAACGCTTGGCCTGACCAGATCTGCCACGTCAGGCGAGATCAAGGCTGCCTACCGCAAGCTGGTGCGGACCCATCACCCTGACCTTCACCCCGATGACGCAGGAGCCGAGGCGAGGTTCAAGGCCATCGCTGCAGCCTATGACCTGCTGAAAGATCCGGCGACGCGTGCAAGGTTTGATGCGGGCGAAATCGATGCCGCAGGTGCCGAGCGCCCCCAGCGACAGTACTACCGCGATTTTGCCGATGCCCCCGGAAATCCTTATCAACAAGGGCGCGGCTTTGGCCCGCAAGGTGATCCTGCAGATATCTTTGCCGAGATATTGCGTCAGCGAACACGGGGCGGTGGCGCTGATTTTGCGGGTCAGGGGTTCGCGGCTGGCGGGACGGATCTGCGCTACACGCTTGAGGTGCCGTTTCTGGTGGCGGCGCGCGGCGGTGAACTGCCCATAACGCTGCCGGACGGGGGCAGCATTGCCGTGAAGATCCCGCAGGGCGCACATGACGGCCAGACATTGCGTCTGCGCGGCAAGGGTGGGCCCGGTTCTGGCGGTGGTCCGGCAGGGGATGCGCTGATCATCCTGACGGTGGGGAGTCATCCAATGTTCCGGCGTGAGGGTGACGACATTCATGTGACCTTGCCGATCACCATTGATGAAGCTGTTCTGGGGGCAAAGGTCAGCGCCCCCACCATTGCAGGACCAGTCAGCCTGACCATTCCAACGGGGACCAGTTCGGGCCGGGTCATGCGGCTGCGGGGGCGAGGCGTGGCACGGTCAGGGGGCAGGCCTGCGGGGGATCAACTGGTTGAATTGCGGATTGTTTTGCCCCCTGCAATCGACGACAGCTTGCGTGATTTCATGACCGAATGGCGCGAGACCCACGCCCACAATCCGCGCGCAGACCTGCTGAACGAGGCCATGACATGACAGACCAGCGCACAGAAGATGAGGTGATCGCAATCATCCCGGGCATGACCCGAACCCGGCTTGTCGCCTTTCTGCAGGCCGAGGTGATCCTGCCGATCCGGCGCAAGACGTTTGAAGGCAACGCCCCTGTCTTTGGCCGGATCGATATCGCCCGCATGCAGCTGTTGTGCGATCTGGCCGATGGTCTTGATCTCGATGACGATGCGCTTGGGGTCGTCATGTCGTTGATTGACCAACTGCATATGGCCAGGCGCGACCTGCGAGTCCTGGCACTTGCCGTAGAAGCTGAGGCACCCGATGTGCGGGCCCGGATCGGTGCTGCATTCCGAAATTCCCGGAGGTGAACCGCTTCGCAGAGTACCAGTGTCGTCGATACACTGCGCTTGCCAAGGCTCAGGCTGCAGGTCATCGGGGACTGAACCGGTAGTCGCGCAGAATATGTAAAAGTACTTCGTCAAGACACCGAAGCCGCCCATCCAACGTGAGGGGACAAAGCAAGCCACGCTGATTGCGATGTTGCGGGCTTCCACTGGCGCGACGATAGAAGTGATCATCTCTGCGACGGGGTGGCACACGCACAGCGCCTGCGGTGCTGTGTCTGAGGCGCTGGACAAGAAGTTGGGGCTGGTCGTGACGCCGGTGTAGGGGAGGCGGGGGCTACCGGATCGATCAGATAGCGCCCTTGCTTGGCTTGATAGTCGTCAGCTCACCAGACGATAATGGACCTCGGTCGGCGTACAAGCGGCACCGTTGATCGGGATCATGTCCTGCGGACAAGTGGACATCACCACGATGCAATCGAGGACTGCCCGCAGTGTCACGTGATCCCCGGGTTTGCAAAGCGGCTCGCCCCACGGCGGTGGCCGCCGCCTGACCACAACGCTCGAAAATGCCAGCTGCCCCCTCCAGCAGAGCCTTCTTCCACTGATGGATCATTGTCGGATCGACCTCGTAGGCGGCCGCCAATTCCACACCCTGCGCTCGCCCTTCAGCGCCTCCAGCGCAACACGCGCCTTGAACCACGCGTCATGGTTCCTGCGTCTCGACATATCCTGATCTCCTGGTCTTGGCGATCAGCAGACCTCAGATCGTAGCTTCCGTCACTGTCCGTTTTTCGGGGGGCAGCTCAGTCACCCGCAACGGGATCAGTGGAATAGCCGCTTCCTGCCTGTACCTGTGGCGAACAGCGGAATTTGCGCGCCGGTGGGAGCCGCTGCATCGCGATGCAGCGTTGCGAGGCGGCGCCTGAACTGACGTCCGCACAGCGCGTCCACGCTGCTGTTCAGGCCATGTGTCAGTGTGTCTTGAAAAAAACGTGCCATGATCGGGTCCTTGATGTCAGGGTCTTGCGGCTCTGCCGCGGTTTTCAGAGCTCAGCGCGAGACTATCGCGAGGAAACAAGGGTCAGCGAAGGACGCTTGGCGGCGGGCGCTGCCGCATCACGCAGGGGACCAAAGCCATAGGCAGCGGCGATGTCGCCCAGCAGGGCAAGATCTGAACGCCTGCTGGCGCGGCACTCGCGTGTCTGCAGTGTGCCATATTCGATCACGGTCCATCCCTCTGGGCTTTCGCGCATGAAAAGTTCGCTGCCATCGGACAGGGTCATCACCGCAACCATCCGGCGCGAAAGCGGGGCCCGCTCAGACGGCGCAGAAATGACCCTTGCGGGGGGGTGTGTCTGATCTGCCAGGGTCGGGGTGGATGCGTCGTTGGTCGCCGTGTGAGATGTCATGTAAGCCTCCTGTGCTGTGACCCTAAACTGCCTTTTGCCAGTGACAGTCGCAATCTCGGGAAGGGATGGAGCCGCCTGACATTCCGCTTTTACACCAGCCAACAGGCTTGGTCGGTCGACGAAAGTATGGGCCCAGAGCCCCCCGAAAAAGCACAGGCCCGGTCCCATTTGGGACCGGGCCTGTGTGCAGGATATCAGAGCTTCTTGCGCGGCGGGCAGGCAAGACAGCGGCGCGTCGTCAACCGAAGCAGGCAGCGATGATGCGGTACCAAAGATAAAGGCCACCAAGGATCGACGGCAGTATCCACCAACCCGGCGCAAGGGCCAGAGTCCTTGCCGTGGTGAATGGGGTGGTCGGGGTCTTTGACGAATCCATCGACACCATTTTTGCTCTCCTCTCGCTCTTTGCCAGATGAACACTAGGGCATGGTGGCTCAGATTGCCCGATGGCGGGGGGATAGCGCAGGATGACGTATGGCTTGGCGGCATCCTTTGGTCTGGACTGTGGTGCAGCCGAACCTGCGGGGAAAAGCTGTTGGGCAGAGCGACGCAGACGCAGGCGAAGCGGCGTCAGCCAACCCCCAGATCGCGGGCGATGACGACGGCCTGGGTGCGGTTCTTTGCGCCAAGCTTGCGACAGATTGCCGTCACATGCATCTTGATCGTCGGTTCTGCCAGTTGCAGGACACGGGCAATTTCCTTGTTCTGCTGCCCTTCAATCAGGCAAGTCAGCACGGCCTGCTCCTTTTCTGTCAGCTTGCCATTGCGCGCGTCCACGCCTGCGACGGGTGCCGGGCGCATCAGTTGCATTGGCAGATAGATCTCGCCCGCGTGCATGAACTGAATGGCATTCGCAATGCTGCGGGCGGCAGTTGTCTTGAGCACGATGCCAGCCGCACCTGATTGCATGATTTCATCCTGCATCCGCGCCGACAGGTTTCCCGTCAGAATGGCCACCGGCCGGCCCTGATTGTGCCTGATCATGCGGCGCAATCCGGCCACGCCGTCCATGCCGGGCATGTTCAGGTCCAGCAGCACCACATCGAACGGCCCCTGAGCCTGGACCAGGGTTTCTGCTTCGCCAAGGGTGCAGGCGGTGGCGACCTGCATGCCTGCCGCCTGCGACAGAAATACGACAAACATGCCAAGGATCATTTCATGATCGTCGGCAATCAGCACGCGAAGCCCGGCGGGTTGAGACGGGTCATTCATTGGGTACGGTCATCTTTCCATAGCGTCGTTTACGGTCCATGCCCGTTCATAGCCCGCAAATTCCTTACAATTTGCCAATGTGAACGCAGGAAGAGGCGCAGTTTTTAGGCAGCTTCCGGGCTTGGACCAGAACTTCGCCATCCATTCGGATGGGGGCACATCCGTCCGTCATGTCGCAGCAGCGGGCCTCTTCCTGTATCTTTTCCCTTCAAAGCAACTGGGAGTTGTCTCTATGATGCCGTCCACCTGTGCCCTTGCAGCCGCCTTTGCCGTGCTGACTGCCGGTTGCGCCTTTGCCGAAGACCTCGTTCTGACAGTGCGGGCCGCAAGCCTTCCGGATGGCGTGACAACTTTTGACCTGGCCACGATTGAGGCGCTGCCGCAGGAAAGTTTCAGCACCACAACCGTTTGGACCGACGGCGCGCATGAATTCAGCGGCCCGGCTCTTGCGACCGTTCTTGAAAGCATTGGCGCAACGTCGGGCAGCGTGATCCGTGCGCGGGCGCTGAATGACTATGTGATTGATATTCCGGTCAAGTCACTTGAGTCAGGTGCCCCGATCATCGCCACCCGGATTGATGGCGCGCCGTTTTCGCGTCGCGAAAAGGGGCCGTTGTGGATCATTTATCCCTACGACTCAGATACCCGCTTTCAAACGGAATCCGTCTATGGCCGCAGTATCTGGCAGTTGGTCGAACTCAGTCTGGAATGATCCGTTGGCCGGATCGCCATTGCCCTTGCGGAAAGAAGGACCATGAAATCTCTCGCCATTGACCGGCTTGAGACAGTGCCATACTCGCAGACACGGGTGGTGCTGTCGCTGATCGTAATGCTGGTCGTGCTGGCGATGTCGGTTTTTACCGGACTCCAGATCGAGCGCGAGCTGGAACACAGCAAGCGGGTGCAATCGGACAACCGGACATGGGTGCTGGCGCAGATACAGGTTGATCTGCAAAACATGCAGATCAGCATCCTGAAGGCTGCGGCACGGAATGATGCGGCGGCGCTGGCAGAGATCCGCAAGGCCTATGACGTTCTTTACAGCCGGGTTGATCTGGTCAACGGCACTCCGTTACTGGAAGAGCTGTCCTTGCGGGGTACGCCGGCCTGGCGGGCGCTCGCCGGCAAGGAAGGGCTTGTTCAGCGTTTCTTGCCAGTGATTGATGGCGCGGATCAGGCCCTGCTGGCGGCCTTGCCGGACATGATGCAATCGACGGCCGAGATCATCCTTCCTGTCCGCGAAATGATTGTGGCGGCCCTGGGCGAGTCCATGCAACTGGGTGACAGGACGCGGCTGGCCTTGCACCGCACGCTTTATTCCTTTTTGGTTGTGATCGTCGTAACCATGGTCGGGCTGACCCTTTTGTTTGCGACAATCTACCGTCAGGCGCGCGCCCAGCAACGCTATGCGCGCATTCTTGAGCTGGCCGTTCATAATCTGCGCGCCACCATCGAATCTGCCCCGGATGCAGTGTTGATCGTGAACGCCAACGACAGGGTGATCGGGGCCAATACCGCGGGCGAGGTGATGTTGGGGTGCGCAATTTCGCCAAAAGACCCGGTCGCGCTGTCTGATGTGCTGGTCGCCGCAGAGGACGGGTCATCCGGCACCGGCCGCAGCAACCGGATGCAGTGCCATGGCCGCAATGGCGGGACAGTTCCGGTGGAAGTCGCCATTGCCGACGTGACGACGGGCACGGGGGATACGTTCAAGATCGCATTCCTGCGCGACATGTCACAGCAGCTTGACCGTGAACGTCAACTGGCGCTGGCAGGTGAACTTGCCCGCAAAGGCGAAGAGGCGAAAGATCGTTTTCTGGCGGTCATGAGCCACGAGATGCGCACCCCGCTCAGTGGCCTGCTATCGGCCACCGATCTGCTGGAAACAACGACAACGCTGGACGCGCCGCAAGCCTGGCTGGTTGGCATCCTGAAATCCTGCGGGCTGGCGGCGCTTGAACAGGTCAACAACATCCTTGAACTGACGCGCCTTTCCGCAAGCGATGCGAATGATTTTCCGTTGACCGATTTCTGCGTGAACGAAACCGTGCGCGAACAGGTGAAATTGTATCAGGCGCTTGCCCTGGACCGTGGAAATACGCTGACCCTTTCGCCCGAGGATGCCCCCCCCTGCATGGTTCATGCCCCCTTGCCGCTGCTGCGGCGCATCCTCAACAACCTGTTGTCCAATGCGATAAAGTTCACCCGGAATGGCGCAATCGACGTGGTGTTCATGGCGATGCCCGCCGAAACACCCGGCAATCGCCGCTTCACCCTGCTGATCCGCGACACCGGAGTCGGCATCCCCGAGGCGGATCTGGAGCGGATCTTCCACAATTTCGAAACGCTCGACAGTTCTTATTCGCGGGTACAAGAGGGCACCGGGCTTGGCCTTGGCATCGCGAAACTTTCCGCCGAAGCCATGGGGGGCACGATCAAGGTTGAAAGCCGCGTTGGCGAGGGCACTTGCTTTACGGTGACATTCGAGGCCGAAGTTCTGCCAGAGGCGGCAGCCGTCGCAGATGTGGAAATTCCCGCGCTGGCTGTGCGCAGGCCGCTGACAGTCCTGCTGGCCGAAGACAACGAAATCAACAGCACATTGATGGAACGGCAGATGAGCCGTCTGGGCCACAGGGTTGTCACCGTATCGGACGGCATCAAGGCGATTGCCGCCGTGCAGCGCCAGCAGTTCGACATCATCCTGATGGATATCTCGATGCCCCACATGGATGGCGTGACCGCGACACGCCATCTGATTGACGGCGGTCTCCTGGGTGACACGCCGGTGATTGCCCTGACGGCGCAAGCGTCACCCGACCGGGTGCAGATGCTGTGCGATGCAGGCATGACGGATGTGGTGATCAAACCTGTACCGATGGCCCTGCTGGATGAGCTGATGCAGAAACTCGCGATCAGGGCCAGGACGGCCGAGCCATCGACGGCACAACCCGAATCCGACGCGCTGTTCGACCGCGAAAGGCTTGATGAACTGATCGAGCTGATGGGAGTGGCAGAGCTTCAAAGGCTGCTGCAGCGGTTCAGGTCTGACATGCAAAATACGCTGTCAGCCTGCGCGACGGCTTTGAAGGCGGGGAAACTGGATGAGGTTTCAAAGGCGGTGCATTGGGCGGCGGGGGCCGCGGGTATGCTGACGATGGATGCGCTGTGTGCCCAACTGCGCCATATCGAAACGGCAGCGGCAACCGAAAGCCCGGAAAGTCTCAGGTCCCGATTTGGCAAACTTGACCCGCTGCGCAATGATAGCCTGAGCGCCTTGCAACAGGCCCTGCACAAGACCCGACACTCGTAATGGCCACGTCAGAAAAGCCTTACAAGCCATTGGTATCGGTGGCGCTGCCGGTGTCGGAAGGCTGATTCCGGTGACAAACGACCTTTCCTGGCAGGTGCTATCTGCCTGTGCTCCCGAGCGAGCTAGCGGTGTCTGGGCGGCGTGAGGATGGCGCTGGGGGGCGTGAATCATGCAACCGCAGCGACCTCAATCAGATCAATGGGTCCGGACCGCCGGGCTTTCCGCGTCCGGTCAACGCGTATGTCCATACGTCATTTGAGCTGCCTGAGGTGACGGATCATATCGCCAAACAACTTCGACCTACGCCGGAACCAACCGGACATCTTCCAGTCCAAAGCCAAGGTGTACAGTCTCACCCTGCCGGAAAGGCCGCGGTTGCGGTGCGCCGATGGCAAAGATTGACCCAACCGGGGTGGAAAGAGTGTACTGCACCGAATTTCCGAGCCATGCGGCATAGGTTATTTCGGCGGGCAGACGGTCTGCTGCCGGGTCGCGGTCAAGGCGGATGTGATGCGGTCGCAGCACCAGTTTGGCGAGACCCGTGGCCTTGCTGGACAGGGGAAGCTGCAGCCTGCGATCCAGCAACGCAATCTCTGTCGGTTCGCCAGCTTGAGTGATTTCGACGTCGATCAGGTTTGCATCCCCGATGAAATCGGCGATGAAGGCCGAAGCCGGGCGGTCATACAGATCATAGGGCGTGCCTTCCTGCGCGATCTCGGCGTTTTTCATCACGATGATCCGGTCTGACACCGCCATCGCCTCTTCCTGATCATGGGTCACATAGACCGCCGTCAGGCCAAGCCGCTGCTGGATCTGGCGGATCTCATCGCGCACATGGCGTCGCAGCTTGGCATCGAGGTTCGAGAGCGGCTCGTCCAGCAGCAGCACTTCAGGCTCCAGCACGATGGCGCGGGCCACCGCGACGCGCTGTTGCTGGCCACCGGACAGCTCTGACGGCAGGCGCGCGCCAAAGCCCTTCAGGCCCACCGTTTCCAGCCCCGCCTCGGCACGGCTCCGTACCTCGGCCTTGGACATGCCCTTGACCGACAGGCCATAGCCGACGTTTTCCAGCACGGTCATATGCGGGAACAGCGCGTAGGACTGAAACACCATCGACACCTTGCGATAGGTGGCCGACAGATGGGTGACATCCTCGCCCCCGATCAGAATGCGCCCTTCGCTGGCACTTTCCAGCCCTGCAATCAGCCGCAAGGTTGTGGTCTTGCCGCAGCCAGACGGGCCAAGCAGCGTGACCAGCGTGCCGGGGGTGATCTCCAGCGACAGAGGCTTCAGGGCCACCACGTCGCCGAATTTCTTGGTGACATTCTCGAACCGGACAGAGCCTTTCATGGCATCCTCCTTCAATGGGCTTCGATGCGATCAGTCCGGCGCAGTTTGCGCCGCCCGATGATCAGTTGCAGGGCAAGGATGGCGGCCAGCATGGTCACGATCAGCACGGTGGCATAGGCAATGGCGATGCCGAACTCGCCGTTTTCGACCCGCCCCACGATAAAGCTGGTGGCCATGTTGTAGCGCGCCGACACAAGGAAGATCACGGCAGAGACCGAAGTGATGGCGCGCACGAAACTGTAGGTCAGCGCGGCAAGGATAGCCGGTCCCATCAGGGGCAGGATCACCCGGCGCAGGGTGGTGGCCGAATTGGCCCCCAGCGTGATCGACGCTTCATCCAGAGATTTGTCGAGCTGGCTCATCGCCGCGATGCCGCCCCGCACGCCCACCGGCATGTTGCGGAACACAAAGACGATGATCAGGATCAACCCGGTCGCGGTCAGCTCGATCGGCGGGAAGTTGAAGGCCATGACATAGGCCACCCCGATCACTGTGCCGGGAATGGCAAAGGACAGCATGGTGGAAAACTCGAACGCATCCTTGCCGGTGAACTTTTGCCGCACCAGCAGATAGGCGGTTGCCAGACCCACGGCGGCGGTCAGGGGGGCGGCAATGGCGGCGATGGTCAGCGTGGTGAAATAGCTGCTCCACGCCGCCCCGGTGAAGTGGATGCCGTTGCGGAAGACGATGCCAAAGGCGCGGGTGTAATGCTCGAATGTCAGGGTGTGGTCATAGCCCCACAGCTTGACGAAGCTGCCAAAGAAGATCAGCCCGTACAGCACCAGCGTAAACGCAGCCCAAGGCAGGGCCACGGCATAGCAGGTCCAGCGCAACCCGTCGTTCAGCGCGGCATTGCGCCCGGAATCGCCCTTGCCGGTCACGGTGGCATAGTTCTTGCGGCCCAGCCATTTGCGCTGGGCAAGGAACGCGCCCAGCGTCAGTGACAGCAGGATCAGCGACAGGATGGCCGCCTTGGCCGGGTCGGCCACAGTGCCGACGATGGCAAAGTAGATTTCGGTCGACAGCACATTGAAGTTGCCGCCCAGCACCAGCGGGTTGCCGAAATCGGCCAGACTTTCGATGAATCCCAAAAGAAAGGCATTGGCCAGACCGGGGCGCATCAAGGGCAGGCTGATGAAACGGAAGGTCTGCCAGCGGTCGGCATCGAGCGTCTGGCTGGCCTCTTCCATGCTGGGGCTGACGCCTTCGACCACGCCGATCAGCACCAGAAAGGCGATGGGGGTGAACGACAGCATCTGCGCCAGCCACACGCCCCAGAAGCTGTACAGCCAGCGGGTCTTCTCCCAGCCAAAGGCGTCGGCGAAGAATTCGGTGATGGTGCCCGCGCGGCCAAACAGCAGGATCAGCACCAGCCCGATGACGAAAGGCGGGGTGATGATCGGCAGGATGGTCAGCACGCGGAGCAGCTTTTTGGCGCGAAAATTGGTACGGGTGAAGATCAGCGCAAAGGCCAGCCCCATCAGCGTGGTGCCGGTCGCCGTGGCCAGCGCCAGCATCAGCGAGTTCAGCGCAGCGCCGCAGTATCCAAGCCCGGTCAGACAGGCGGGCGACCAGATCTCGCCGGCAAAAAACCGTGGCAGAAATTCGGTAACGCCCAGCCCTGCGCCGCCCTTCAACTCAAAGGCGCGCAGCAGGATAAAGCTCATGGGATAAAAGACAAAGATGCCGACCAGCGCCACGATGGCCCCGATCATGCCGGTGATGAATGCATCGCCCCGGCCTCGTCCCAGACCGGAAATGCCGGTGGTCAGCAAAAACAGAAGCGCTGCGGCCACGACGAAGGCACCCGCGCCCATGCCGGGTTGCGTGGCACCTTCGAACAGCCCCAGTCGGGTGCTGTTGCCTAGGATCACCAGACCCTGCGCCGCCATCAGCGCCAGCCCCAGTGCGCCACCCCAGACCAGCCCCCGCGCCATCGTCAGTTGGTCCCGTGCAAATGCCAGCGCGGCCCCAGCAATCGCAAAACCGGCCAGCGGCACCAACAGCCATCCCCGGCCGCCCGCAGTCCAGAGGGCCGCAGGGCGTGCATCGCCCCCTACAGCCGACAGCCAGCCAAAGGACCAGAAGCCCCCCGCCACCATATACCAGGGCAGCAGGGCATAGCCTGCCAGCCCGATCAGAAGCCAAAGCCCCGCCGTGCGTTGCATATATCAATCTCCCGGAACTCTGCCGTGAAAAGCATGGCCCGCCCCAGAGCGTGTTGCTCTGTAGGGGCGGGCCGGTCAGGCGCTATTCCTCGAAATTGCCGCCTTTGGATTTCACTTCGGCTTCCCACCGCGCCAGCAGCCGCTCACGCGTTTCCGACGAGCCATAGGTCGCGAAATCGTAGTCGATCAGCTTGACCGCAGCCATGTCGGGCGCTTCGGGGTCGGTCGAGGCTTCGGGGTTGGACGGGATGTTGAACACGCCCACCTCCAGCCCGGCGGATTGCGCGTCAGCGCTGATCACATATTCGACCCACTGCTTTGCCGCTTCAAGGTTTGGCGTGCCATTGATTACCGAAACCGCACCCACCTCATAGCCGGTGCCTTCGCAGGGCGACACGATCTCGACCGGGAAGCCCTGCTTTTTCAGGTTCACCATGTCGTGCATGAAACCCACGGCGATGGTGGTCTCTGCGCGTGCAGCCATTTTACCGGGGGCGGAGCCTGACTTGGTGTTCTGGTTCACGTTGGCACCGATTTCGGCCAACATCTTGAACGCCTCATCTTCGCCGAACAACTGCACCAGTGTGGCAAGCTGGGTATAGGCGGTGCCCGAAGATTGCGGGTTCGATACCGTCACTTCACCCTTGTATTCGGGCTTGGCCAAGTCTTTCCAGCACGCCGGGACAGGCAGGCCCTTTTCGGCAAGTACTTCAGTGTTGTAGAGGATGCCCAGCAGGCCCACATGCACGCCCACGGCCTTGCCACCCGACATCTCGGTCATGTTCTGCGACCAGCCCAACTGGCCGGAGACATCCACACCGCTGGCCACGGTCAGATCTTCGTTGGCCGCAATCAGGTGCGGGTCGCCGGTGCCGCCCCACCACACGTCGATCTTGGGATTGCCCGCCTCGGCGCGGATCTGCGCCAGCACTTCGCCGGTCGATTTGCGCACCATCGCCACGTCAACCCCGGTGTCGATCTTGAAGTTCTGTGCCATCAGATCGCACCACGCCTGCTCATTCGAGCAGACCACGTTCAGACTTTGCGCCTGCGCCGCGCCTGCGGCCATGGCCGCAGCCAGTGCCAGCGCACTGATCATGGAAACCTTCATCTTCATCCTCCCAGATAACCCGCCTCTCCCCAGCGGTATGCCGCAAGACTTGCATGACATCTGGCGTCAGCGTGAGGGGTGGCGGGGTTAACAGACTGACCGCAAGCCGGTGATTTGATGAACAGTGTTACAAAACACCCGCAAACGCGGAACTTTGCTAACCTGAATTGGATTGCGCCGCCCCGCACTTTGACCATCATGGCCTCAGGGAGGATAGGGCATTGGAACAGGCTTCCATGCCGCACGGGGATTTGCCTGATGGCGAATGCCCGGTCGTGGCAATCATTGATGATGACGCCGATCTGCGCCGTACGGTTGCCGAGCTGCTGGCCAACAACGGATTCAGGCCGCTGCCGCTCCCCGATGGCGCATCCTTTCTGGCGCTTGGCCCGCGCCCCGGTGTGGACCTTGCGCTGATTGATCTGCGCCTGCGCGGCGAGAACGGCCTGACCCTTGCCATCCGCATCCGTGAGACGATGGGCATTCCCATCGTCATGCTGACCGGGCGCGGCGATGAGATGGACAAGATCATCGGGCTGGAAACCGGGGCCGATGACTACATGATGAAGCCGTTCAATCCGCGTGAGTTGATCGCGCGGCTTCGCGCGGTTCTGCGTCGGGCGGGCCATCCCGGCGTGTTGACCCCTGACCGCAGCGCCAGTGCCATCCGTGCCTTTGGCCGCTTGCGGCTGGATCAGACCCGGCGCGAGCTGCTGGATCAGGACAGCACCGAGATTGCGCTGACCAATGCCGAATACCGGCTGCTGGAGTATTTCCTGCGCCATCCGGGCCGGATCATCCCGCGCACCGAATTGCTGACCGAGCTGGGCAATGATCTGTCGCACTACATGGACCGCACGATCGACGTGCTGATCCTGCGCCTGCGCCGCAAGATCGAGGCGGTGCCGTCAAAGCCTGTGCATCTGCAAACCCGCCGGGGGCAGGGCTATATCTTTGTGATCGGTGTGACGACATGAAGCGCGTTTCTGTTCGCAGCCGACTTCTTGTCGCGCTGGCGCTGCTTGCTGTGGCCGTGTTGACCGTGGGTATCATCGCCTGGGGCGCGTTGACACGTGGCAATGACCGGATGGACCGGCTGCTGGGCGAAACCCTGACCGGGGTGGATCAGGCGCTGACGCTTTCGCGGCAGGCGGCGGATCTGGCGACACTTGCCCCCTATCTGCTGACGCTGGAAAGCCCGTTCCGCATTGCGCAAGAAGGGCAGGCAGCCACTGCGATCGTAGACGGGCTGCTGGCCGGTCTGCCGCAGGGCAACCCTTTGCGCGCGCCGCTGGCGATCACGCGCACAGCGATTGCCGAACTGGTGCGCGACACTTCGCTGCGCGCCGGGCTGCGCGACCGCACCCTGAGGCTGAATGCCGAGCTTGCGGCGGCAGAGCGGCGTTATGCTGCGCAATCGGCCCGCGCCACGGCACCCTTGCAGGAACGGCAGGACTGGTTGGTGCTTCAACGCACGGCTGCTGCCCTGCTGGGGGCAGGGCGGGCGGAGAATCTGGTCGGCGTCGGGGAATTCCAGCGCGAATACACCCGCCTGATACAGCGCCTGACCGGGCAACGCCCTGCGGCTGAAGCGGCAGAGCTGGACCGGCTGAAGGCCATCGCCGAAGGCAAGGAGGGATTGTTCGAGCTGCGCCGGGTGGAACTTGCGCGTCAGATCGGGGCGGAGGCGGCGCTTGTCCGCATCCGGCAGGGCGCTGCCGCTGTGACCGCTCACGCTGCCGCAGCCACATCGCAAGCGCAGACGGCCATCGCAGCCGAGCGGGCCAGCACCACGACGGCCATTGCACTGGCAAAATCCACGCTGCTTTTGGTGGTACTGGCCAGTGCCGCGCTGGCGCTGGTGGCGGCACTCTATGTCTCGGGCTATGTGACTGCCAATCTGCGGGTGATTTCAGATGCAATGATCCGTCTTGCCGCAGGCGACCGGCAGACCAAGCTGCCGCGCGGGGAAGGGCAGGGGGACGAGATCGGAAAGTTGTTTCATGCCTTCCGCACCTTCCGCGCCAATGCCCTGCGGCTGGACCGGTCGCATCGACAGATGGCGCAACGCACGGCGCTTTATGAAAACATGATGGCCGGGATCAGCGACGGGGTGGCCATCCTGTCGGATCAGGGTCAGATCGTTGCGCAAAACGCAAGGCTTGCACCGGTGCTGCGCGTGGACTCCGCGCGCCTGACCGGCCGCCCGCGGTTGACCGAGGTGATTGCCGAGGCGGGCTGGCAGGCAGGAGACAGCCAGGCAGGTGTGGGGGTTCTGTCGCAAGGCGGCGCGCATCATGCCGAATTGCGCGAAAGCCCCTTGCCCAAAGGCGGCTCTGTGGTGCTGATTTCAGATGCAACCGAGCGACGACAGCTGGAAGACCGCCTGCGGCAGATTCAGCGGATCGAGGCGCTTGGCAAGGTCTCGGGCGAGGTGGCGCATGATTTCGGCAATATCCTGTCGACCATCTCGGGCAGTCTTCACCTGATGGATACCGCCCCGCCCGAACGCCAGGGGATGCTGCGGCAGACCATCGCTTCGGCCGTCGATCTGGGCGGGGCGCTGACCGGACGTCTGCTTGCCTTTGCCCGCCGTCAACATCTGGAACCGGAATTGCTGGACCTGCCGGTGCTGGTCGATGGCATTGTCGATCTGGTCAGTCTGGCCTTGCCGGATCGGGTGGAGCTGGTGCTCAAAACAACCCCGGCTCCTCTGTTGGTGCAGGTCGACCCGGGGCAGTTGGAAAGCGCTATCCTGAACCTCTGCCTGAACGCCGGACAGGCGATTGCAGGTGCGGGCCGGGTGACGCTTGCCGTGTCGCAGGATCAAGGTCAGGCAGTGATCGAGGTGGCCGATACCGGCACCGGCATGCCGCCCGAGATTCTGGCCCATGCTATGGAGCCGTTCTTTACCGCGCGGGCCGATGGCACAGGCACCGGGCTTGGCCTTGCCATGGTCTATGGCTTCATCCGCCAATCGGGCGGTGACATCGTGATCACCTCGGCCCCTGGCAAGGGCACCACAGTGCGTCTGACACTGCCGCTCCAGCTTGCTGCGCCGGCCGCTTTGCCTGCGCTGGGCACCGTTCTTTTGGTCGAAGATGATGTGACGGACCGCAAGGCCGCCATCGCTCTTCTGACGCCGTTGGCCCACAGCCTGCAAGTGGCAACAGACGCGGTGGATGCCATGCGCCGGTTGTCAGACCCCGTCGCGCTGATCATCACCGATCTGTCGCTTGGTGGCCACGTCGATGGCTGGCGTCTGGCCGAAGCGGCGCTTGCACGCTGGCCCGAGGCCCGTGGCATCGTGGTGTCCGGTCACCTGCCGGTGGTCGACCCGCTTTCGTCCCGCTTTCCGGGGCGGATCTTAACCCTTCCGAAGCCACTGACTGCGGATGCGCTGTCCGGTGTGCTGGCCATCCTTTTCAGAAAGCCGGACGATGTCAAAGCCGCCCACCGATGAGTCAGTCAACCAGATGGCCCCGGCCACCCTTCTTTTCGATTGCGACGGCACGCTGCTGCTGACGGCCAATCTTCAGATGGTGTCGGCAGGGCAAATAGTAAGTTGCAGGGTGCCGGGGCAGCGTTGACATATGACCTGGAGAGAAAAAATTTTCTGGCAGTAAAAAAATTGTTGCAATGGTGAAGTCTTTCGGATGAAATCTGCCGACAGACAAATTCATGGTTCCGGGAAGTTGATGGTCAAGAAACCTGCAGGCGCGGCTTTTGCTCTGGGACGACGAATCCGCAGCCGCAGGCAGATGATGTCCATGACCTTGCAGGAACTTTGCAACGCATGCGGTGTCTCGGTGAGCTATCTCAGTCAGGTTGAACGCGATAATGCGGTGCCGACCCTTGGTACGCTGGCCGAGATTGCGGCGGCGCTAGATGTCAGCATCGACTTTTTCATCGCCTCGCCCCGGCAGGCCGACAGCGTAACTCGCGCCGGTTCCCGTCACCGCTTTTCGGTCGCTGGCCATTCCGTGCTGTATGAAACCATCGGCGCAGAGTTTCCGGGGCATGAGCTGACATCCTTCGTGCTGAATGTGCCGCCCGGCTACCATTCTGAAACCGTTCAGCATTTTGGCGAAGAGATCATCTTTGTGCTGGAGGGCACGTTCCTGCAGATCGTGGACGGGCAGGAGGTTTTGCTGCAGGCGGGCGACAGCATGCATTATCTGGGCCAGCACCCGCATTCCTATTCCAATCCGGGCGACCAGATGGCGCGGGTGTTGTGGACCGGCAAGATGCTGCACGGCGCCACCCCGTCCGATTATGCCCCGCGCAAAGCAGCCGGGGCACTCCCGGCCAGCGCGCCGCAAACGGTGCCTGAAAAGGCACCAGAAGACGCAACCGTTACACCCGCCAGATAATCCGGCGCATGTAAATCTATCCAGAACAGGGAAACCAAAGAATGAAAAAACTCATGCTATTCGCATCGGTGCTTGCGATGAGCGCAGCCGCCGCACAGGCAAAAACTTTTGTCTATTGCTCCGAAGCCTCGCCCGAAGGGTTTGACCCGGCACCGTTCACCGCAGGCGGCACCTTTGACGCCTCGGCCCACCCGGTCTTTAACCGCCTGACCGAATTCAAGAAAGGCACGACCGAAGTCGAGCCGGGTCTCGCCGAAAGCTGGGACGTGTCGGAAGACGGCACCGAATACACCTTCAAGCTGCGTCAGGGCGTGAAGTGGCACTCCAATGACAGCTTCACGCCGACGCGCGATTTCAACGCCGATGACGTGATCTTTTCCTATGACCGTCAGGGCAACGCTGAAAACCCGTGGCACCAGTACATCCCCGGCATCACCTATGAATACTACACCTCGATGGCGATGGGGGATCTGATCAAATCGGTCGAGAAAATCGACGATTACACGGTCAAGTTCACGCTGAACCAGCCTGAAGCACCGTTCCTGGCCAATATCGCCATGCCGTTCGCGTCGATCGTGTCGAAAGAATACGCCGATGCGCTGGAAGCTGCGGGCACGCAGGCCGAGATGAACAACACCCCGATCGGCACCGGGCCGTTCAAGTTCGTCGCCTATCAGAAAGACGCGGTAATCCGCTACACCAAGAACCCGGATTACTGGGGCACCGCGCCGATCATTGATGACCTGATCTTTGCGATCACCCCGGATGCGGCGGTGCGTCTGCAAAAGCTGAAGGCTGGCGAATGCCATCTGATGCCATACCCGGCACCGGCGGACATCGACACCATCAAGGCCGATCCGAACCTGATTCTGGACGAGCAGGCCGGTCTGAACGTCGGCTATCTGGCCTATAACACCACCCAGGCCCCGTTCGATAACCCCAAGGTCCGCAAGGCCCTGAACATGGCGATCAACAAGGACGCCATTGTCGAGGCGGTGTTCCAGGGTGCTGCGCTGCCAGCGAAAAACCCGATCCCGCCGACCATGTGGTCGTATAACGACGCGATCGAGGACGACGCCTATGATCCGGAAGCCGCAAAGGCGATGCTGGAAGCCGAAGGCGTCACGGGTCTGTCGATGAAGATCTGGGCGATGCCGGTGCAGCGTCCGTACATGCCGAACGCGCGCCGGACTGCCGAGCTGATGCAGGAAGACCTGTCCAAAGTCGGCGTGACGGTCGAGATCGAGTCCTATGAATGGGGCGAATATCTGGCCAAGTCGATGGAAGCCGGTCGTGATGGCGCGGTGATGCTGGGCTGGACCGGCGACAACGGCGACCCGGACAACTTCCTGTCGGTGCTGCTGTCCTGCGCGTCAGCTGGTGAGGGCGGGGCAAACCGTGCCTTCTGGTGTAACGAAGAGTTCTCGGCCCTGCTGAACGACGCCAAAGTGACGGCTGATCCGGCAGAGCGCACCGCGCTGTATGAACAGGCGCAGGTGATCTTCAAAGAACAGGCCCCTTGGTTCACCATCGCACACTCCACCCAGTATGTGCCGATGTCGAACAAGGTGTCGGGTTTCGTGATGAGCCCCTTGGGCGACTTCACCTTTGACACCGTGGATATCGCTGAATAAGCGGCGACACATCTTCTGAAACCGGGCGCGCGGGGGGGCATTATGACCCCCCCGCGTGTTTTACAAGAACACTGTTTTACAAGGACAACGGCGCATGGTCCGGTTCATCCTTTCCAAACTTCTGTATCTGGTCCCGACATTCATCGGGATCACGATCATCGCGTTCAGCTTTGTGCGCATCCTGCCCGGTGATCCGGTGCTGTTGATGGCCGGCGAGCGTGGGGTGTCGCCAGAGCGGCATGCCGAACTGACGGCGCTGCTGGGCTATGACAAGCATGTTGTGCTGCAGTATTTCGATTTCATGGGCCGGTTGCTGCAAGGCGATCTGGGCAACTCGCTGGTGACAAAGCGGCCGGTGCTGGACGAGTTTCTGTCGCTGTTTCCGGCGACGGTTGAACTGGGTCTGTGCGCCATCATCATCGCCACCGTGATCGGTGTGCCGGTGGGGGTTCTGGCGGCGATCAAGCGGGGCAGCTGGTTTGATCAGGTGTCGATGACGGCGGCGCTGGTCGGGTTTTCGATGCCGATCTTCTGGTGGGGGCTGCTGCTGATCATCCTGTTCTCGGGCATCCTTGGCTGGACCCCGGTGTCGGGGCGGATCAGCCTGATGTATTACTTCCCCGATGTGACCGGGTTCATGCTGATCGACAGCATCATCTCGGGGCAGAAGGGCGCCTTCGTCTCTGCCCTGCGGCACCTGATCCTGCCGTCGGTGGTGCTGGCGACGATCCCGCTGGCGGTGATCGCGCGGCAGACCCGGTCGGCGATGCTGGAGGTGCTGGGCGAAGATTACGTGCGCACCGCCCGGGCCAAGGGGATGCCGCAGTACCGGGTGATCGGCATTCACGCGCTGCGCAACGCGATGATCCCGGTTGTGACCACAATCGGCTTGCAGATCGGGGTGCTGATGGCCGGGGCGATCCTGACCGAAACGATCTTCTCCTGGCCGGGGATCGGCAAATGGATGATCGATTCCATTTCGCGCCGGGATTATCCGGTGGTGCAATCGGGGCTTTTGCTGATTGCGGCGCTGGTGATGGTGGTGAACCTGCTGGTTGACCTGACGTACGGCCTTATCAATCCGAGGATCCGCATCAAATGAGTGAGCAACTGAATGTAACGGCCCCGGTGCGGCTGACAGACGCGCAGATCCGCCGTCAGATGATTTCCGAGTTCTGGTTCTATTTCCGGCAGAACCGCGGGGCGGTGGTCGGGCTGGTCGTGTTTGTGCTGCTGGTGCTGATCGCGTTTCTGGCGCCGGTGCTTGCCCCGCACAGCCCGACCCAGCAATTCCGCGACGCCCTGCTGGTGCCGCCGGTCTGGCAAGAGGGCGGGCGCAGCGGCTTTCTGCTGGGCACCGATGCGGTGGGGCGCGATATGCTGTCGCGGCTGATTTACGGCTCGCAGTATTCGCTGTTCATCGGGGTGGTCGTGGTGTCGATCGCGCTGGTGGGCGGCATTGTCATCGGGCTGTTGGCCGGGTTCTTTGGCGGCTGGGTCGACAATGTGATCATGCGGGTGATGGATGTGATCCTGGCCTTTCCGTCGCTGCTGCTGGCGCTGGTGCTGGTGGCGGTGCTGGGGCCGGGGCTGACCAATGCGATGATTGCGATTGCCATCGTGTATCAGCCGCACTTTGCCCGGCTGACCCGCGCGGCCGTGATGTCGGAGATGAAGCGCGACTATGTCACCGCCGCGCGCGTGGCCGGGGCAGGGCGGCTGCGGCTGATGTTCCGCACCATTCTGCCGAACTGTCTGGCCCCGCTGATCGTGCAGGCCACGCTGTCGTTCTCCTCTGCCGTGCTCGACTCGGCAGCGCTCGGTTTTCTGGGCATGGGCGCGCAGCCGCCATCGCCGGAATGGGGCACGATGCTGGCCGAAGCGCGTGAATTCATTCTGCGCGCCTGGTGGGTGGTGACCTTCCCGGGTCTGGCGATCCTGATTTCGGTGCTGGCGATCAACCTGACCGGCGACGGTCTGCGCGATGCGCTTGACCCCAAGCTGAAGCGGAGCTGAGCGCATGGCCCTTTTGAACATCAGAAACCTGAGCGTCAAATTCGCCACCGCGACCGGCAGCTTTACCGCTGTCGATGGCATCGACGTGCATGTCGACAAGGGTGAAGTGCTGGCCATCGTGGGCGAGTCCGGGTCGGGCAAATCGGTGTCGATGCTGGCGGTGATGGGGCTGTTGCCCGACACCGCCACCATCACCGCCGACGAGATGACCTATGACGGGCAGGATATTTCCAACCTGTCCGCCTCCGAACGGCGCCGGCTGATCGGGCGCGAGATCACCATGATCTTTCAGGAGCCTGTCGCCTCGCTGAACCCGTCGTTCTCGGTGGGGTTCCAGATCGAGGAAGTGCTACGGCTGAACCTTGGCATGACCAACCGCGAGGCCCGCGCCAAAGCGCTCGACCTGTTCCGCGCCGTCGGCATTCCCGAGCCGGAAGACAAGATCAACGCCTATCCGCATCAGATGTCGGGCGGGCAGTGCCAGCGGGTGATGATCGCCATCGCCATCGCGTCGAACCCGCGTCTGCTGATCGCGGACGAGCCGACAACGGCGCTGGATGTGACGATTCAGAAGCAGATCCTGGATCTGCTGATGAAGCTGCAGGAAGATTACGGCATGGCGCTGATCCTGATCACGCATGACATGGGGGTGGTGGCTGAAACCGCTGACCGGGTGGTGGTGCAATACAAGGGTCGCAAGATGGAAGAGGCTGACGTGCTGTCGCTGTTCGAAAATCCGCAGCACGCCTATACCCGCGCGCTGCTGTCGGCCCTGCCGGAACATGCGACCGGCGACCGGCTGCCCACCGTGTCAGACTTTTTCGTGCAGGAGGTGACGCCATGACCGGCACCAAACCCGCTGCTGTCGTCGAGGGCCGCGCCATTGTGCAGGACTACTACGTGCCGGGCAGCATGTTTGCCGCCGGGCGCGAGGTGCGCGCGCTGCGGGGCATTGATTTCAGCGTGGAAAAGGGCAAGACCCTTGCCATCGTCGGCGAAAGCGGATCGGGCAAATCGACACTCGCCCGGATCATCGCGCTGATCGACGCGCCCACCAGCGGCACGCTGCTGATCGACGGCGAGCCTGTCGACATCCGCAGCAAGCGGCCCTCGCCGGCGCTGCGGTCCAAGGTGCAGATGGTGTTCCAGAACCCTTATGGCAGTCTGAACCCGCGCCAGAAGGTCGGCAATGTGCTGATGGAGCCTTTGGTCATCAACACCGACTA
Organism: Pseudotabrizicola sp. 4114; assembly: GCF_031457365.1. Lineage (NCBI taxonomy): Bacteria > Pseudomonadati > Pseudomonadota > Alphaproteobacteria > Rhodobacterales > Paracoccaceae > Pseudotabrizicola > Pseudotabrizicola sp. 4114. Next base: position 24,769 of record NZ_JAVDWP010000001.1, read on the forward strand.
TCCCGCCACCGAAAGGCGTGACCGGGCCGAGGCGATGCTGAAAAAGGTCGGGCTTCAGCCTGAGCATTTCAACCGCTATCCGCATATGTTTTCCGGCGGCCAGCGTCAGCGGATTGCCATCGCGCGGGCGCTGATGCTGAACCCGCAGCTTCTGGTGCTGGACGAGCCGGTATCGGCACTGGATCTGTCGGTGCAGGCGCAGGTGCTGAACCTGCTGGCCGATCTGCAGGATGAATTCGGGCTGACGTACGTGTTCGTCAGCCACGATCTGTCGGTGGTGCGCTACATCGCCGATGATGTGATGGTGATCTCCAAGGGGGTCGCGGTGGAACAGGGCACGCGCGAGGCGCTGTTTGCCGATCCGCAGCACGCCTATACGCAATCTCTGTTCGCGGCGACCCCGGTGACAGATGTGGAAGCCATCCGCACGCGGGTGGCCAGGCGCAAGGCGGCGCGGCTGGCCGCGCCGGTCTGACGGAGCTTGGTTTTACAGGAGCGGCACGGATGACCGATTACGAGACGGCCTTGGCGGGATTCACCCCGGTGGAGGTGCCTGCGATTGCAGCGGCCGAGTTTGCGGCCCGGATCGCCGGGCTGTCCGCTGCGATGCGGGTGCAGGGGGTGGACGCTGTATGGCTGGATGCCACGGCGTCGCTGACCTATTACACCGGGCTGGCGCTGCACGCGTCCGAACGCTTGCATGGCGCGCTGGTGCGGGCGGATGGGTCGCTGACCTATGTGACGCCGCAGTTCGAGCGGCCAAAGCTGGAGACCTTGCTGCAACTGCCCGGCGAGATCGCGGTCTGGGAAGAGGATGAAGACCCGTTTGCCCTGATCGCGTCGCGCGCCACGGGCCGCATCGCGCTCGACCCCGGCATGAGCTTCGGTTTTGCCCATCGCGTGATGGCGCTGCCCGGTCTGACGGTGTGTTCGGCGCAAACTCTGATCGCCGCGCAGCGCTGCCGGAAATCCCCGGCAGAGCTGGCGATTTTGCAGGCGGCGATGGAGGCCAGCTACAGCGTGCAAAGGGCGGTACATGCCGGGTTGCGGCCCGGTATCTCCACAGGTGAGGTGGCGGATTTTGTCAATGCCGCGCACCGGGCGCTGGGGATGACGCCGGTGTTTGTGGCGGTGCAGTTTGGCGAGGCGACGGCCTATCCGCATGGCGTGCCCTATGCGCAGGTGCTGACCCCCGGCGATATGGTGTTGGTCGATCTGGGCGGCTCTCTGCATGGCTATCAGTCTGACATCACCCGGACCTATGTGTTCGGCACCCCCACCGCGCGGCAAAGCCAGCTGTGGGATTGTGAGCACCGGGCGCAGATGGCCGGGTTTGCGGCGGCGCAACTGGGGGCGACCTGTGCCTCGGTCGATGCGGCGGCGCGCGGGTCGCTGATCGCCGATGGCTTCGGCCCCGGTTATGCAGTACCGGGCCTGCCGCACCGCACCGGGCATGGCCTTGGGCTGGAACTGCACGAAGAGCCTTGGATTGTGGCGGGCAACCAGACCGTGCTGGAGCCGGGGATGTGCTTTTCCATCGAGCCGATGCTGTGTGTTTACGGCGAATGCGGCGTGCGGCTGGAAGACATTGTTTACATGACCGAAACCGGCCCGGTCTGGTTCTGCCCGCCGTCAACTTCGGCGCTGACCCCCTTCGGTTAGGCCCCGCGCGCATTCGACTGGCGGCGGCGCGCGGGTTTTCAGCGCAGGCGCACTGACGCCCGGGCAGAGCGGCCGGTGGCGTCGATCACCGACAGGTTGACAAAGCCGGTACCGGGGAGGGTAAGGAGTGCTTGGCGCGCACGATCCTGCACCACCACGGGCACGCCATCGGCGAGCCATGTGAAGGGCGCACTGCCGCCGGTGACCTTGACCATCAGCGCGCCATCCAGCAACTCCACCTCGGCCCCGTCGGGCGGGAAGGCGACGGCGGGGGCATCAGCATCGGCGGCAAGGCTGTCGCGCGGGCGGAAGCGTTGCAGCGGTTGCGGCAGCTGGGTGTTGGACACCAGAAGCGTTGAGGGCGGCGCAGGCGGCTGCGGCTCCAGCCGGGGTGCGATGCGGCCGAACACCTGAAACAGCACCGGGGCTGCGAGGTCTGCGCCGAAAGCACCGGGAACCGGCGTGCCATCGGCGCGGCCCAGCCAGATGCCGACCACATGCCGCCCGTCATAGCCGATGGCCCAGGTGTCGCGGTGGCCATAGCTGGTGCCGGTCTTGTAGGCCAGCCGGTTGGCGGGGGCCCCGGGCGGCGGTGCCAGACCGGCGAGGATATCGCCGACCTGCCAGGCGGCGGCGGCGGACAGCAGGCGCTGGCCTTCGGCCCGTGTGCCCTCTATGTTCCATGTCAGCGGCAGCGCAACACCGCCGCGCGCGATGGCGGCGTAAAGTTGCACCATGTCAGTCAGGCTGATGCCGATGCCGCCAAGACCGATCGCCAGCCCAGGCTGGCCGCCGGGCACCACAGCGCGGATCGCGGCCTTGTCAAACGCGGCCAGCAGGCGCGGCGGGCCCATGGCATCCAGCAGTTGCACCACCGGCAGGTTCAGCGACAGTTGCAGCGCGTCACGCACCCGGATGGTGCCGCGAAACTGGCGGTCGAAGTTTTGCGGCGCGTAGCTGCCAAAGCGCTGCGGGCGATCCTCGATCATGGTTTCGGGATGGGCGAGACCCTGATCAAAGGCGAGGCCATAGATCAGCGGTTTCAGGGTAGACCCGGGGCTGCGCAGCGCGGTGGTCATATCGACAAAGCCCGCACGTTGATCCGCCTGAAACGCAGCGGAGCCAACCGAGGCGAGGATCTCGCCGGAGCGGTGGTCGGCCACGACGATGGCGATCTGCAGACGCGCCCCTTGCGTGGCGACCACGTCGCGGGCCAGCGATTCCAAACTGCGTTGCAGGCTGGCGCGCAGCGTGAGGACGTGGCGGGTTGCCGTGGGGGCCTGCGCGCGGGCGCGGTCGGCCAGATGCGGGGCGAGGGCCGGGAACGGCTGGCGGGCATGCGGCACAGGCTCGGTCAGCGCGCCCTGCGCCATATCGCCCGCGACGATGCCATCGCGCAGGGCGCGGGCCAGCACCCGTTCGCGCGCGTCGACGGCGCGGGCATGGGCGCGGTCGGGGCGGCGGGATTCGGGGGCTTGCGGAATGGCGACCAGCAGCGCGGCCTGCGCGGGCGTCAGGCGACGTGGTTCCTTGCCGAAATAGGCGAAGGAGGCGGCGCGCACACCTTCGAGATTGCCGCCAAACGGGGCAAGGTGCATGTAAAGTTGCAGGATCTGGTCTTTGCTGAGCCGCCGCTCCAGCGCCCATGCCACGCGCATCTGGCGCAGCTTGCCCGCCATCGCACCGGTCCCGGACGCCTCCAGCAAACGGGCCACCTGCATGGTCAGCGTAGAGCCGCCCGAGATCACCCGGCCATTGCGCAGGGCCTGTGCCACGGCGCGGCTCATGGCGCGCAGATCGACGCCCGCGTGGTCGTAGAACCGCTTGTCCTCATAGGCGATCAGCATGGCGCGGTAGTCTTCGTCCACCTGTGTCAGGTCCACCGCCATGCGCCAGCGGCCATCCGCCACGGTATAGGCGCGCAACAGGGTGCCGTCGCGGTCTGTCACCTCGACCGAGGTTTCCAGCGCAAGCTGGGGCAGGGTGGTGGCGCTGATCCAGTCGTCAAAGCGGTCGCGGGCCAGTCCGGTCAGGAACAGGCCCGCGGCGAGGGCGAAGGCGTATCTTGCGCGCATCCCCCAGTGCCCGTCACTCGGCAATCGTCAACCGGCCAGTGTCGGACCGGGCGCGGAAGGACGGGCGGTACATATCTTCGACCGAGGCGGCGGGGTGGTGGAAGTCGCCCGGCGAGATGGCGCGGACGATGTAGCCAAGGCGGAAGGCATCGCCATTGGTCCGGTCGATGGCCGTGACGAAGCGGTCCTGCCGGAATTCGCTGTGCGCCACGTTGGCTTCAAGGTTCAGCCATTCCAGATTGGCCACCTGACCGCCCGAGATCAGGTTGGGGTTGTCGATCTCGAATCCGGCGGGCAGCGGGTCAGAGACCATCAGCCGCGCCTCGCCCTTGCCATAGGGGGTCACCTCCAGCACCGTCACCAGCCGGTCGCCGGTGCGGATGCTGTCAAGCGTCGCAGGCTCCCCTTCCAGCGTGTAGTAGCTGCGGGTGATGGCATAGCCGTTGCCGCCAGCAGGTTCCGGCTCTACCGGGACGCCATAAGCGGTGAGGGTGAGCTGGGTGTCGGCGCCGCTGTTTTGCACGGCAACCGGGCCGGTGTCTGCGGTCAGCACCTTGACCAGCGGGCCGGTCAGGGCTGCGCCGTTCAGGGCAATGCCATCGAGTCCCGGACGGTCGATCAGAGCATTGGTGGCCATCAGCGCCCATGTCGCCTCTTGTGTCGAAAGGGTTGCGGCATTGCCGGAGATGCGGATGAGGAGGGCCTCCCGGTTCACCGCTTCGGTGCCGGATTCCACCGCGAGGGTGAGGATCGCGGCAGCGTCGCGGAAGTTGGTGCCGTAATCGGCGCGGAAGGTCTGTTCGGTCTCTGTCGCGGTTAGCGCCAGCACCCGTGCGCCGGCGCGGCGGAACATCGCGTCAGCGCGGGGTTGGTCGCCGTAGCTGGCAAGGGCTGCGCCGAGTTGCGCCTGTGCGAGGGCGGTGCGGAAATCGTCGCCTTTGACATCGGCAAAGTAGCGCAGATCGCCGATGGCCGCAGCGCCTTCGCGGGCCAGCACCATGAGTGCATAGGCCAAGGCTTCGCCGCCGCCGTTGGAGTTGGCGTCGAAGTCGGGGGCGTAGTTGACCTGTGCCCGCAGAGAGTCGAGCGCGCGGCGGAAGGCGAGGTCAGGCACCGCGTGGCCTTGCGCCCGGGCACGGCTGAGGAAGTCGGTGACATAGGCATCAAGCCACAAATCCCCGCTGCCTGCTGACCAGAGGCCAAAGCCGCCCTCGGCGCCCTGATTGGTCAGGATCTCGGCCACCGCCTGCTCGATGCGCAGGCGGATGTTGTCGGCACCTTTCAGCTCCATCGCTTGCGCGACCTGATCGAAGTACAGAAGCGGCAGGGCTTTAGAGGTGACCTGCTCGGTGCAGCCATAGGGGTAGCGGTCGAGTGCTGCCAACAGGCCGGGCGCGTCAATCCGGGCCAGCGGGCCGATGGCCATGCTGGCCTTGGCCGATGCGGGGGCGAGACCGGCAAAGATGCTGTCATCCAGCGTCAGGGTCTGGCCTTGGGCGAGGGTCAGGCGGGTGGTGCGGGCAACCTCGGGGTCGTTGGATTGCACCGGCAGAGTGAGAGTTTTGACCAGCTGCTTGCCATCCGGCGTGGTGAGGGCGACGGAGATGGTCTGGATGCCCGCGTCGCCCGCCGTGACCGGCACGGCAAAGACGGTCTTGGCCTGATCGCCAAGATCAAAGCCCGAGGGGACCGCGCCAAGGGTGACGCCGCTGGCGGTCACGTCAAGGCCCATGCGACCCGAGGGGCCGGTGGCGTGGACGATTTCCAACAGCATCCGGCTGCTGTCGCCGGGGGCCATGAAGCGGGGCAGGCTGGCGGTGACCACAACCGGATCGCGCACCAGCACATCGGCATCGGCCTGACCCACGGCCTTGGCAGACCAGGCCACGGCCATGATTTTGACGCTGCCGTTGAAGGAGGGCAGGGTAAATGTGGTGCGGGCGTAGCCATCTGGCCCGACCTGAACCGGGCCGGTGAAATAGGCCACCAGTTCTTCGGTCGGGGGCGGGGCCTGCAGGCGGGCCTGAGCGCCCGCGTCGCCGCCAGAGCGGACGGTGCCGGTGGCCCCGTTCAGCCCGTCGATCAACCGGCCGTAAACGTCACGGATGCCGATGCCCAGCTTGCGCTGACCGAAGTAATGGCCCGATGGGTCGGGCGGGGTAAAGGCGGTCAGGTTCAGAATGCCCTGATCCACCGCCGCGATGGTGACCCACGCAGCCTCGCCCTCGGCAATGCCGTCAACCTTGATCGCCACATCCAGCGGGCCGCGCGGGGCGGCTTCGATCACGGTTTCCACGGTCACGTCCAACTGGCGTGCCCCGGGATCGACGGCGGCATGGGCAAGGCCAAGCGCGCGGGCCGGGTTGCGGCCAGCGGCCACGTCCATCGGGCGCAGGACAGATGCGGTGACGTAAACGCCCGCGCCCCAGTCATCGGTGACCGGCAGGGTGATCAGGTTTTCGCCTTCCGTCACTTCGACCGCCTGCATCGCGATCAGGCGGTTGGACAGCACGGTGACCAGCGCGGTGCCCGCCGCACGCGGCACGATGCGCAGCGTGGCGGTGTCGCCGGATTTGTAGGCCGGTTTGTCGAGCGACAGCTCCAGCGTGTCGGGGGTGGAGGTCACATCCGCAGGGGCGTACCAGCCCGCGTAGAAGGTGGTGGAGGTGACGGCGCCATTGGCGGCTTTCACCCGCAGCTCATATTCGCCCCATTGCACGGGAGCTTTGATTTCTGTTGCCTGCGCCCCGAGCTGGGCTGTGCCTTCGGCGGTGATGCTGCGCGAGATCACCGGCTCCCAGTTCCAGTTTCCATAGCTTTGATACCATTGGTAATTGGTCTCGATCCGGGTGACCTGCCACTCCACTGCCATATCGGCGGGTTTGCCGTCAGGGCCAAGGCCGATCAGGTTGAACCGGGCTTCGGTGCCCTCGGCCACCACGTCCTCGAACAGCGGGCGGACGCCGATCATCGGGGTGGTGGGGGTCAGCAGTTTGGTGAGCTGACGTTCCACCGGGCGGCCCGAGCCTTCGGCGACGCGGACGGTGAACCGCGCCTCCAGCGGCTGCTGCGGGGCGTCGGCATAGGGAAAGGCGGGGAAGATCGTGGCCACGCCGGACTCGTCGGTACGCTCGCCGCCGAAGGATTCCATGCGGGCGTCAAAGGGTTCGTCATGCGGGCCGAAGACATAGCCGGTGAAGCCTGCGATTTCCTTGGCGGCGCGCAGCAGCACCTCGCCTTCGATAGCAAGATCAGCGCCGGGGGCACCGAACAGGTAGCGGGCGTTGATGGTCAGATCAGGGGTGTCGCCAAGGCGCAACTCGCCCTCGGCAAGCGACAGGTCAAAGTCGATGCGTTCGGGCAGGAAATCCTCGACGAGGAAGGTCTGCGAGGTCAGAGGCTCGGCATCGGGGTCGGCCAGCACCTCCAGCCGCCAGACGCCGCGCGGGGCGGTGCCGGCGATGGGCAGGGCAAAGACATGGCCGCCCGCGCCGGCATCTTCGACCATCGCGCGGGAGTATTCGACGCCATCAGGGCGCTTGAGCCGGGCGGTGAGCGGCAGGCCGGGAACGGCCGCAGCGGTGCTGTCACGGGCAAGTGCGGTGGCGTAGACCGTCTCCCCGGCGCGGTAGGCGCCGCGATCGGTGGTCAAAAAGACATCGACCGGCGGGGCGGGGGCACGCCCCTCGACCCCGCGATCCGACAGGTCGAATTCGGGATCGGTGAGCGACAGAAAGGCCAGGTCATCGTCGCCATCGCGCACCACGATCAGGGCCGGGGCCGCGCCTGCGGTGCCACGGGTGAGGCCTGCATCAAAACGGGCATAGCCCATGGCGTCGGTGGTGGCGGTGGCAAGGATCTCGTTGGCGGTAGACAGCAGTTCGACCGTTGCGCCGGTCGTGGCCTGCGCCGTGCCAAGACTGCGGACAAAGACATGCAGCCCGTCAACGCCCGACATGGTGGTGAGGCCCAGATCGGACACCACGAACCATTGCCAGCCAGCAGGCACCTCATACGGGTCTTCGCCCGGGATGGCGGCCTTGAGCGCATAGACACCTGCAGGCTGGCCCTGCAGCGCCTCGTTCAGTGGCAGGCGGGTGGTGACGTCGCGGTTGACGTCAAGGCCCACGGTGGCGTTGCCAGCCCAGACCTGCGCGCCGACTTCGCCGCTGAAGTCATCTTCCTGCCAGTTGGAAATCGGCTGGCTGAAATAGCCGTTCTGGAAGGCGCGCAAGAGGTTGCGGTCGGTGACGCGGAACAGGGTCAGGTCAAGTTTGTCGGTATTGACGGTTTCCACCGGGATTGCGGCCGCGTCGCCCTTTGGCAGCACATAGGCGCGGCCCGGAAAGCGCACCCCGGCAGTGCGGTCGCGGACATAAGCGGTGATGGCGACGGATTTCGCCATGTCCTGCCCGTCGGCGGCGGGCAGCCCTTCACGGAAGGTGACGGTGTAGCGCGACCCATGGGCCAGCCCCTCGACACACAGGGTGCGGTAGCCGTCGGAGCTGACGGTCAGGCCCGGTTGCGGCAGCTGGACAAAGGTCTCGTAATCCACCCCGGCCTTGACCAGATCTTCGGAAAAGCTGGCGCAGATGCGGGGGCGCAGGGAATCGGCCTGCACCTCGTGTTCGGTGATGCGGAAGCCATATTTGCCGATGGCGGTTTCAAGGGCTGCGGCGGTGTCGTCGCGCGGTTGCAGCGATTGCGCCAGGCGCAGCGCGCCCACGGTGTCGCGGCCCCGACCCGTCACCTCCAGCGCTGCGCCCATGGTGACAAGGATGCTGTGGCGTTGGGGGGCGGCTTCGGCGCGCAGATAGGCGTTTACGGTGGCGTGCAGCGCCTGTTCGCGCAACGCGCTCTGGCCGGAGGAGTCGCGATTGGCGGCCTCAAGCGACAGGCGGGCATATTCGAGCCAAGCGTCGGGCGTGTCGCGCAGGCTGAGCGCGGCCCCGGCGAATCGGACAGCGCCGACAAGATCGCCGCGCGCCTCCGCCTCGGTCGCGGCCTGCGCATGGGCCTCGGCGGGGAAGCCGTTGGCCATATGGGTGCGGCCAAGCGATTCGGCCTGAGTGCGGGCTTCGTTCAGATCGGAGTCGGACAGAAAGCGCAGATCAGCCCGGCGGGTGCTGGCGCGCGCGTCAGACCCGGGGTCGGCGCGCAGGATCTGGGCCGACACAGCGCCCTGATAGGGGGCCGCTGCACCGGGATTGGCCTTTGGAAAACACGACCCGTTGCGGGTGTTGAAGGTGAATGCGGTGCATTGCGTGTTGCTCAGACAGGCGCGCTCGCAGGCCTCCAGCGTGGTGTCAAACAGCTGCGCGACATCGCCGCCGGGCAGATCGGTATCTTGCGCCAGCACCGCGCGTTTTTCCGGCACAAAGGACTGGTCCTGCGCAAAGGAGGGCAGGGCGAAAACCAGAGACGCCGCCAGAATTGGAACAAAAAACCGCATGTCAAAACCTCTTGTCTGAACAGGCGCATGATGATGTGCCGGGCCGTGTGGTGCAAGCGCCCTGCGGGGGCTGACACGATTTGTCATGTTAACCCTCCGTTCATTCTGGTGCCGCTATGGTCCGGTCTGGGCCCCGCGGCAGAAGGCGGAACGGGGAAACGGGTCGCGATGGACATGACAGAACGGTTGGCAAACGAACGGCGCGCCCGGCTGGCGGCTCAACGTTTGCTGGAACAGAAAAGCCGGGAATTGTTCGCTGCCAATGAAAAACTGGCGGTGCATGCCCGCGTGCTGTCGGATGAGATTGTGGTGCAGCGTTCGGTCGTGCGTGAGGCGCAGTCGGAAGCCGAGGCGCTGAAAGGCCAGAACGCGCGATTCGTCACCGCGTTGGAGCAGGCGCATACACTGGCGGTCATGGCCGAGCGGCGGCTGTGGGATTCGATTGACACGATCCGTGATGGTTTTGCGGTGTTTGATTCCGGCCTGCAGATGGCGGCCGCGAACAGTGCCTTTCTGACGGCCTTTGCGGTGGAAGCTGCGGGCCACGGCGTCAGCTATGGCGCGATGCTGCAGCTGGCGGCGGAACGGGGGCTGGTCCGACTTGAAGGCGAGCCGGTGGCGGATTGGGTCGCGCGGATGCTGGCGCGGCTGGAGGCAGAGGCGATTGAACCGGTGGTCGTGCAGATGAGCAACGGCAATTACCTGCGCCTGATGGATCGACGTGCCCGCGACGGCGATCTGGTGACCCTTGCGGTCGATATTACCGAACAGATGCGGATCTGGGCCGCGATTGAGGCGATACCCGATGGATTTGTGCTTTTTGACAGGGAGGACAGGCTCTTGACCTGCAATCAACGTTACCGTGACCTTCACGCCGAAAGCGCGGAAATTCTGCGCCCCGGCGTCACGTTTGAAGATATTCTGCGCCACGGGTTGGCGCGTGGCAAATATGCCGAGGCGGTGGGGCGCGAGGCGGAATGGATGTCGGAGCGGATGGCGGCGCACCGGGCACCGTCGTCGATCCACGAAGAGCGGTTCGGCAACGGGCGTTGGTTGCGCGTCCTGGAACAGAGCACGCCCGATGGCGGCCGCGTCGGTCTTCGGGTCGATATCACCGACTGGAAAGAGCAGCAGGCCGCACTGGAGGCGGCAAGGTTGCAGGCCGAGGCGGCAAACCGGGCGAAATCGGCGTTTCTGGCCAATATGAGCCATGAAATCCGTACCCCGATGAACGGCGTGGTCGGCATGGCCGAGCTGCTGTGTGACACCCAGCTTTCGGAAGAGCAGCGGCTGTTTGCCGAAACCATCCGATCATCGGGTGAGGCGCTGCTGGTGATCATCAACGACATTCTGGACTATTCCAAGATCGAGGCAGAGCGGCTGACACTGCACCCCGAACCCTTTGATCTGGAACGCACGATCCATGAGGTGACGATGCTGCTGCAGCCCCGGGCGCGGGCCAAGGGGCTTAACCTCATGATTGATTATGACATGTTCCTGCCGACCCGCTTTGTCGGCGATCCGGGGCGGATCCGGCAGGTGCTGACCAATCTGATCGGCAATGCGGTCAAATTCACCGATCAGGGGCATGTGCTGGTGCGGGTGGTCGGCCCCGAGGAGGCAGAGGGCAGCCAGCAGCTGCATGTCACGGTTGAAGACACCGGCATCGGAATTTCGGCGTCCAACCTTGAGCATATCTTTGGCGAGTTCAATCAGGTCGAGGATCAGCAGAACCGCAAGTTTGAGGGCACGGGGCTGGGTCTGGCGATCACCCGCCGTCTGATCGAGCGGATGGAGGGCACGATCTGGGTCGACAGCGATCAGGGCAAAGGCGCGTGCTTTGGCTTCAGGATCCGGCTGCCGGTTTCTGATGACACGCCCGAGTCGCGGTTGCCGATCACGTTGCGGCGGGCGCTGGTGGTGGATGACCAGTTCCTGAACCGCACCATTCTGGAACGGCAGCTGACCCCGCATGGCATCTCTGTCACTTTGTGCCGTTCGGGGGCCGAAGCGTTGGCAACGCTGGCGCGCGACAGTGCCTTTGACGTGGTGCTGACCGATCACGACATGCCCGAGATGGACGGGCTGGCGTTGGCACGGCAGATCCGCGCGGCGGGGCACCGGATGCCGCTGATCATGCTGTCGTCGCACCCTTATGCCGCGCGCGAGGCCGGGGGCGATGCGGATCTGACGGCGATCCTGCAAAAGCCGCTGCTACGGTCTGATCTGTATCGTCATCTGCAGGCCCTGTCGGTGTGTGTGCCGGGGGCCGGGGCTGTGGCTGCGGCCCGCCCGCCGGTGCCGGTCAGCGGGCGGCGTCAGATGCGGGTGCTCGCGGCCGAAGACAACCGCACCAATCAGCTGGTGTTTGCCAAGATGGTCAAGGACATCGACATAGACCTGAAATTCGCCAGCAACGGGCGCGAAGCGGTGGAGCTGTATCAGAGCTGGAAGCCGGATCTGATCTTCATGGACATCTCGATGCCCGAAATGGACGGGCGCGAGGCGGCACGTGCGATCCGTCTGATTGAAGATGGCCGCAGCCATGTGCCGATCGTGGCACTGACCGCGCATGCGATGGATGGCGACAGCACCGATATTCTGGCGGCAGGGCTGGACAGGTATCTGACCAAGCCCTTGCGCAAGTCCATGATTCTGGAGGTGATGGAGGCGTTTTGCCCCGACGAGGCGCGGCCGGTCGGGGTCGCGGCCTAGGCGGCCTGTTGTGCCGGGACCGGACGCTGGAACACCATCTGGCCCCCGGCGGACAGGTCGGCGCGGTGGCTGTAGCCCCCGGCGGTAAAGCCGCGCAGGTCGGCGGGGTTGGTGATCTGGTGGTCACAGATATAGCGCGCCATCGCCCCACGGGCCCGTTTGGCCCAGAAGCTGACGGTTTTGGCCTGCCCGTCCCGCTCTTCGAGAAAGACCGGGGTGATGACCGGCAGGCGCAGGGCGGTGCTGTTGACCGCGCCGAAATACTCGACCGAGGCGCAGTTGATCAGCGCTGTGGCGTTCTGCTCGGCGGCGAGGATGTTGAGCGCCTGCGCGATGCGGTCTCCCCAGAAGGCGTAAAGATCGGGGCCAAGCGGATTGGCAAGGCGGCTGCCCATTTCCAGCCGATAGGCCTGAATGGCATCAAAGGGGCGCAAGAGGCCATAGAGACCCGACAGGATGCGCAGATGCCCGGCGGCCCAGTCCAGCGCGGGGGCGGGCATCGTGCGCACCTCTAGCCCCTGATAGGTGTCGCCGGCAAAGCACTGCACCGCCGGATAAATTGTGCCGGGCGCGGGCGTGGCACTGAACGCGGCAAAGCGGTCACGGTTCAGGCGGGCGAGTGGCTCGGAAATGTGGCTGAGCTTGCGCAGCTGATCGACCGACAGCGCGCGGGCCAGGGTGGCCAGCTGGAGGGCCTCCGCCGCAAACTCCGGATCGGTCATCTGATGGCCGTCGGGCAGGGCCTGTGGCACTTCGTTGAGCTTTTTGGCGGGGGAGATCACGGTCAGCATGGCAGGCCCTTTCCTTGGACCCACAAGATATGGTGTGGGGCGGCGGAGTAAACCCCTAAGGGTCAGGCGTCGCGCAGAACGTCGAGAAAGGCGGTGCCAAAGCGTTCGATCTTGGCCGGGCCAAGTTCACCCACCCGGTCAAGATCGGAGAGGGTGGAGGGCCGCGCCTCGGCGATGCGGCGCAGGATGCCGGGCGACAGGCTCAGCGGTTTGCCGGTGCCATCCTCACCGCGCAAAAGCGACAGCTGCACCTCGGCCAGACGGTCGTAGATCGGGCCGGAGGGCTTGCCGGCAAGGCGCTGTCGGGCGGGGTGCAACGCTTCGGAGGCACCGTTGATGACGGCAAGAAAGGCTGCGCCGTAACTTTCCAGCTTTTTCGCGCCAACCCCGGTGACCCCGGCCATATCATCCAGCGTGGCGGGCTTGCGTTCGGCCATCTCGATCAGGGTGCGGTCGGGGAAGACGACATAGGCGGGCACGCCCTGCGCCTCGGCCAGTGCGCGGCGCTTGGCTTTGAGCGCAGAGAGCAGCGGCGCATCTTCGTCCGAGACCAGGGTTTTGACTGCCACGCGCGGGATCGCCGAGGTGATGGTGTCGCGGCGCAGCGAAATGCTGGCCTCTCCGCGCAGGATCGGGCGGGCGGCCTCGGTCATCCGCAAGGCACCAAAGCGGTCGGCATCGGGGCGCACCAGATCGCGGCCCATCATCTGGCGGAACACCGCCCCCCATGCGGGTTTCGACAGATCGCGGCCCACGGCAAAGGTGGGCAGCTGGTCATGGCCCTTTTCGCGCACCTTGGCCGTGGCATTGCCGGTCAGGATGTCGATCAGATGGCCCGCGCCGAACCATTCACCGGTGCGCAGGATGGCGGACAGCGCCTTGCGCACGGATTCGGTGGCATCAAACACCTCGACCGGGCGATCACACAGGTCGCAATTGCCGCAAGGCGTGGAGGTTTCGCCGAAATAGCCCAGTAGCACCTGACGACGGCAGGCGGTCGCCTCGGCCAGACCCAGCAGGGCGTTGAGACGGCCATGGTCGGCGGCCTTGCGGTCGGGCGGGGCGGCACCTTCGTCAATCTGGGTGCGGCGCAGGCGGATATCGTCGGGGCCATAGAGGGTGAGGGTTTCGGCGGCGGCACCATCGCGCCCGGCGCGGCCGATCTCCTGATAATAGCCTTCGATCGACTTGGGCAGATCGGCATGGGCGACCCAGCGGATATCGGGTTTGTCGATCCCCATGCCAAAGGCGACCGTGGCGACGACGATCAGGCCATCCTCTTGCTGGAAACGGATTTCCACCCGGCGGCGCTCCTCCGCCTCCATCCCGCCGTGGTAGTGGCAGGCGGAATGGCCAGCCTCGCGCAGGGCTTGCGCCAGCACCTCGGTCCGCGCGCGCGAGGCGGTGTAGACGATGCCGGACTGGCCCTTGCGCGCGGCGGCAAAGCGCAGGATCTGGTCGCGCGGCTTGTCCTTGACCGCAAAGGCGAGATGGATGTTGGGCCGGTCAAAGCCGCGCAGGAAGGTTTCGGGCTGGGTGCCATCGAACAGCCGGGTGACAATTTCAGCGCGGGTTTCTTCATCGGCGGTGGCGGTGAAGGCGGCCAGCGGGACGTTCAATGCGCGGCGCAGCTCGCCGATGCGCAGGTAATCTGGGCGGAAGTCGTGGCCCCATTGCGAAACGCAATGCGCCTCATCGACGGCAATCATCGTGACATTGGCGCGCCGCAAAAGCGGCATCGCCCCGCCAGAGGCGAGGCGTTCGGGGGCCATGTAGAGGAGTTTCAGCCGGCCATCGTCAATCGCGGCAAACACATCCTCGGTTTCCTGATCGGTGTTGCCCGAGGTCAGCGCCCCCGCCTCGACCCCCGCCGCTTTCAGCGCGCGGACCTGATCGCGCATCAGCGCAATCAGGGGCGAGATGACGACGGTGATGCCATCGCGACACAGCGCGGGCAGTTGGAAGCACAACGATTTGCCGCCGCCCGTGGGCATGATGGCAAGCGTGTTGCGACCCGCCAGCACGGCTTGCACAATCTCTTCCTGTCCCGGGCGAAAGCCGGGAAAGCCAAAGATCTGCTGCAAAAGCTGGTGGGGGTCGTGCATGAAACGCGGGCGGCTTTCAGAGGAACAGGGCGGCGTTGTTGATCAGAATGATGCGCAGCGCGTAAACCCCGAGCAGCACGACCAGCGGCGCCAGATCTAGCCCGCCGAGGTTGGGCAATACCGAGCGGACGCGGGAATACACCGGGTCCAGCAGGCGGTTGATGCCATCCCAGATCTGGGCCACAAGCGGTTGGCGCAGGTTGAGCACCTGAAAGTTGATCAGCCAGCTCATGATGATATGGGCGATGATGATCCATTGCACGATGTCGAGGATCAGCAGCAGGATTTGCAGAACCGAGGTCATTCGGGGCCTCCAGAAGCCATGGATGTGGTGGTGCCGCATGATGGCACAAGCTGTTGTGTCAGTGGTATCAACCGGCCCCCCAAAGGGCAACCGCCTTCCGCTGCGTCTGACTTGACGTTCGGGTAAGGCCGGGGCAGGGGAGAGGTGTTCGAAACCGATAGGCCGCGCATGTACCCTTATGCCCGAATGTTCAAGGAATTGTTCAAATTCCGCAACGCGCCAAAGCTGGGGCTTTTTGACACGCATGTCAGCCACCACATCTGCTGGCCCTGGGATATCGACCCGTGGCTGGAGCTGAACAACGGCCGCACGCTCACGCTGTATGATCTGGGGCGGATTCCGCTGGGGCAGCGGATGGGGCTGCACAAGGTGCTGAAGGCGCGCGGCTGGGGGCTGGCGGTGGCGGGTAACACCACGCGCTATCGCAAGCGGGTCAAGATGTTTCACCGGCTGGAGATGCAGACGCGGATCATCGGCTGGGACGCGCGGTTCCTGTACATGGAGCAGTCGATGTGGCGGCGTGGCGAGTGCACCTCGCATATCCTGATCCGCTCGGCGGTGACCGGGGCGGGCGAGCGCGGCAAGGGCGGCATCGTGCCGCCCGCCGAGATGGCGCGGGCGTTCGGTCTGTCGCCGGAAAGCCCGCCGCTGCCCGACTGGGTGACCGCGTGGATCGCGGCCGATGCAGAGCGGCCCTGGCCGCCGATGCAATAGCGCAGGCCCCGGCCACAGGCCCGTCTTGCGCCCGTCATCCTTTTCGGGCTTGATCCCGCCAAAGCCCACAAGGGCCAGCGGGGGACGGCGATGACGGCGGCAAGCAAACGGATCTGGGGCTGGTACTTTTTTGACTGGGCCAGTCAGCCCTACAACACCTTGTTGCTGACCTTCATTTTTGGCCCTTATGTGGTGTCGGTGATCGGCGACGGATCAGCGGCGCAGGCGATCTGGGGCTATGGCATCGGCACGGCCGGGCTGATCATCGCGGTGCTGTCGCCGCTGCTGGGGGCGGTGGCCGACAAGTCGGGCGGGCGGATGGCGTTTATCTGGCTGTTTTCGGCGCTGTATGTGATCGGGGCCTGGATGCTGTGGTATTCGGCGCCTGCTGATTTCAACGTCTGGTTTGTGATGCTGTTTTTCTGCATCGGCCTGATCGGGATGGAGTTTGCCACCACCTTCACCAATGCCATGCTGCCCGATCTGTGCCCGCGCGCCGATCTGGGCCGCGTGTCGGGCAATGGCTGGGCCTTTGGCTATCTGGGCGGGATTGTCGCGCTTATCATCATGCTGTTGCTCTTGGCCGAAGGCGGGTCCGGGCGGACCTTGCTGGGCATTCCGCCGGTTTTCGGGCTGGACCCGGAAACGCGCGAAGGCACGCGGTCGGTCGGGCCGTTGGTGGCGATCTGGTATGCGGTGTTCATGATCCCGTTTTTCCTGTGGGTGAAGGAACCGCGAAAAGCCGACGCGATGGGCATACGGCAAGCCGTGCGCGCTGCCTGGCCGGAGCTGAAATCGACCCTCGCCCGCCTGCCGCGGCAGCGCAGCCTGTTTGCCTATCTGGGCGCGTCGATGTTTTACCGCGATGCGCTGAACGGGATGTACGTGTTTGGCGGAATCTATGCGGCGGGGGTGCTGGGGTGGTCGGTGACCAATGTGGGGATTTTCGGCATCATCGCGGCGCTGACCGGGGCGATCTTTGCCTGGGCCGGCGGCAAGCTGGACAGCCGCTACGGACCAAAGCCGGTGATCATCCTGAACGTGGTGCTGCTGACACTGGTGGCGGTTGCGGTGGTGTTTGTCAGCCGCGACAGCGTTTTGGGCGTGCCGGTCGGGCCGGACAGCAGGTTGCCCGATGTCGGGTTTTACATCCTCGGGGCGCTGATCGGCGCGGGCGGAGGGTCGCTGCAATCGTCAAGCCGTACGATGATGGTGCGGCAGGCGGAGCCGGGGCGGATGACCGAGGCGTTCGGGATGTATGCGCTGGCGGGCAAGGCCACGTCGTTTATTGCGCCCTTGTCGATCGGGGTGGTGACCGATCTGACCGGCAGCCAACAACTTGGCGTGACCCCGCTGATCGTGCTGTTCCTGATCGGGTTGTTCCTGCTATTCTGGGTAAAACCAGAGGGAGAGTACGCATGATCCGACCCCTGATACTGGCCGCAGCCTTGTGCCTGCCCGCCGTCATACCCGGCGTTGCGCAGGCGCAGCAGCTGGCCAATCAGCTGTTTGGCGCGCATGCCGCCCCCAGCCAGCAAAAGCCGATGCCAGTGGGATCCTATGCCAAGGGTTGTGCGGCAGGGTTGGTGGAATTGCCGGAAAGCGGGCCAAGCTGGCAGGCGATGCGCCTGTCGCGGGGGCGGAATTTCGGCCATCCGGAGATGATCGGTTTCTTGGTCGATCTGAGCCGGAGCGCGCAGCAGATCGGCTGGGCGGGGCTGTATATCGGGGATATCAGCCAGCCGCGCGGCGGGCCGATGACCAGCGGGCATGCCAGCCATCAGATCGGGCTGGATGCGGACATCTGGCAATTGCCGCCCGACCGGCTGAACCTGACCCGGCGCGAGCGCGAAAACATCTCGTCGATCCCGGTGCGTTCTGCCAATCAGAAATCAGTGACCCGGAACTGGACAGCGCGGCACCATGCGGTGATGCGGGCGGCAGCGCTCGATCCGCGTGTGGACCGGATCTTTGTCGCGGCGGCGGTCAAGATCGAGATGTGCAAGACGGCAAAGCGCGCCGATACCAAATGGCTGCAAAAGATCCGTCCGGTGGCGGGGCATGACACCCATTTCCATGTGCGGCTGAAGTGTCCAAAGGGGGCGCGGCTGTGCGTGACCCAGACCCCGACCGTGAACGAGCTGTCAAAGGGCGGCAATGGCTGTGACGAGACGCTGAACTGGTGGGTGACCGACTATCTGAACCCGCCCAAGAGCACGACGAAAAAACCAGTTGACCCGGATGTGCCGCGCGCGCGCCATCCGCGCCAGTTCACCATGGCGGATCTGCCCAATCAATGCCAAGACGTTCTCGCCTCGCGGTAATCGCGGCGGCGCTGGTGGTTGCCCTCGGGCTGCAAGGAAGCGCTGACCCCAATCCGCCCCCGGGGTTTCTCGGGGCATTTCGCTGGTCGATGACCGATGCACGCTTTGGCGGGTTTTCGGCGATTGACCTGTCGGCGGATGGCACCCGCTTTACCGCGCTGAACGATCGCGGGGCTTTTGTGCAGGGGCAACTGCGCCGGACGGCGGAGGGAAGAATCGCGGAACTGGAGGCGGGGCCAGTGACGCGGCTGAAGTCGAACACCGACACCCCGCTTGCCCCCGGACGCAATGACAGCGAGGGCATAGCCGTGGCGGCGGACGGGACCACCTATGTCTCGTTCGAGGGCGTCACACGCGTGCTGCGTTACCGTGACATTCACGGTCTGGCCGAAAACCTGCCGACCCCGCCCGAATTTGCACGCTTCCCGCACAATGCGTCGCTGGAGGCGCTGGCCATTGACGCGCAGGGGGTGCTCTACGCCATTCCCGAAGAGGTGACCTATGCCAAACCGATCCGGCTGCTGACCGGGCAGAAGGCCAATTCGGACGGTCGGGATTTTCCGGTCTGGCGCTTTGCGGCGGGGAAATGGACACAGCCGTTTGATCTGCCGCGGGACGGTGGCTTTTTGCCGGTCTCGGCCGATTTCGGGCCGGACGGGCGGCTTTACGTGCTCGAGCGGTCGTTTCACGGCATTCCCGGCTTTGCCAGCCGGGTGCGGTCGTTCCGGGTCACGGCATCGGGCCTGACCGACCAGCGGGTGGACCTGCAGACATCGACCGGGCAGCATGGCAACCTTGAGGGGCTGTCGGTCTGGCAAGATGGCGGCGGGGCGATCCGGCTGACGATGGTTTCGGATGACAACTTCCTGTCGCTGCTGCGTACGGAACTCGTGGAATACCGGCTGGCGGATTGACAGGCGGCGCGGGGTGCACTAGGGCAGCGCGTCCCCAACCCAACGGGGGGCAAGTCTCCGCGACCTTGCATAAAAAACGGATCACATGATGCAAAAACTTCTGCCTGGCATTCTTGCCATGGCCGCGACTGTCGTGGCCTCGAATATTCTGGTGCAGTTTCTGTTCGGCCAGTGGCTGACCTGGGGTGCCTTTACCTATCCGCTTGCCTTTCTGGTGACAGACCTGACCAACCGGCTGTATGGCGCACAGGCGGCGCGGCGGGTGGTGTTCACCGGCTTTGCCGTGGGCGTCGCCTGTTCGCTGATCGGCACGCAGATCATGGGCGAGTTTGGCCCGCTGGTGACCTGGCGGATTGCCATCGGTTCTGGTGTGGCGTTTCTCACCGCGCAGCTGCTGGACGTGGCCGTGTTTGACCGCTTTCGCAGCGGGGCCTGGTGGCGCGCGCCGCTGGTGTCGACGCTGATCGGGTCGTCGGTCGATACGGCGCTGTTCTTTTCGATTGCGTTCTCGACCCCGCTTGCCGGGCTGGAACCGGCCAATGATGTATCCTGGGCCAATGAGGTTCTGCCGCTGTTGGGCTTTGGTCCTGTGCTGCCGTTGTGGGTGTCAATGGCCGTTGCCGACTGGGGGGTAAAGCTTTTGCTCGCTTTGGTGGCACTTTTGCCTTTCCGCCTCATTGTCAGAAAATTGAGCGCACCGATTGCGTAAAAGGATTTGACAGGCACAAAATCTGTGTCAGGCTACCCCTATCGGCAACACATTTGAAAGGAGGTGATCCAGTGTCTAGAGTGATATTGGAGAGACGTGTCGGGACAGTCATGGGGGGTGTTTTCTAGGGGCAACCCCTTAGTCAACGAACCTTTGATTGGGACAGGTTACCTAACTGGCCCATCTCCTTGAACTCGGAAAGGGTCGCCGCACACCGGCGATCCTTTCTCGTTTTGACGCCGGTGTGACGGTCTGCGCGGTTGTGAAACTGAGCGCGCAAGGCGTGTAAGCTTTTATCTCGTTGGCGCCTGCGTGCCGCCTCGGATATGCGCGCCGCGCGGGGATATTTTCAGACTGAAAAAGGATCGGGCTTTCGCTGCGGCGGGCCTTTGCTATGGTGCGGGCATGTTGCGGATCACAGATACACTCTCGCTGGCGGACTGGGAGCTGAGCGAAAACTTTACCCGCTCGCAAGGGCCGGGGGGGCAGAATGTCAACAAGGTCGAGACGGCAGTGGAGTTGCGGTTCGAGGCCGAACGCTCGCCGCATCTGTCGGGTCCGGTCAAGGCGCGGCTGAAAAAGCTGGCCGGACGACGCTGGACACTGGACGGAGCGATTCTGATCCGCGCCGAAGAGACGCGCAGCCAGACCCGCAACCGCGAGCTGGCGCGTGAGCGGCTGGTGGAGATGATCAAGGCGGCGCTGGTGGCACCCAAGCGGCGGGTCGCGACGAAACCGACCTATGGCAGCACCCTGCGCCGGTTGAAGGCCAAGGCGGTGCGCGGCGACGTAAAGGCCGGGCGTGGCCGGGTGGAGGGTGAGGATGGCTGAGACGATGCCCGAGTCGATGGATCAGCGGCGGGCGCGGCTGATGGGGCCGAACGTGCCGACCTTCTACCGCACGCCGGTGCATATTGTGCGCGCGCAGGGGGTGTGGCTGTGGGATACGGCAGGCAAGCGCTATCTGGACTGCTACAACAACGTGGCCCATGTCGGGCACTGCCACCCGCGCGTGGTCACGGCGATTGCGCGGCAGGCGGCGGTGCTGAACACCCATACGCGCTATCATCACGATCTGGTGCTGGATTACATCGAGCGGCTGACCGGGCACCTAGGGCACGGGATCAGCCAGGCGATCATGGTCTGCACCGGGTCGGAGGCGAATGATCTGGCCTTGCGCATGGCGCAGGCGGTGACCGGCAAGACCGGCATCATCGCGACCGACAACACCTATCACGGCAATACGGCGGCGGTGAGCCAGCTGTCCACCCGGCGGCCACCGATTGGCGGCCGAGCGCCCAATGTGCGGCTGGTGCCATCGCCAGACACGCTTGCGCCCTTGGGGGGCAGCACGGCGGCGCAGCCTGCGGCCTTTGCGGCGCATGTGGCGCGGGCGATTGACGAGCTGGAGGCGGCGGGGTTTGGCTTTTCCGGGCTGATGCTGTGCCCGGTGTTTGCCAATGAGGGGCTGCCAGCGGTCGGGCCGGGGTTTCTGGACCCGACGGTGGCGGTGGTGCGCAAGGCCGGGGGGCTGCTCCTGTGTGATGAGGTGCAGCCGGGATTTGGCCGGGTGGGCAGCCATTTCTGGGGGCATGACTGGCTGGGCTTTGCGCCCGATGTGGTGACGGTCGGCAAGCCGATGGCGAACGGGCATCCGGTGGCGGCCTGCCTTGCGCGGCCAGAGGTGATGGCGGCGTTTCGCGAGGCGTTTGGTTATTTCAACACCTTTGGCGGCAATCCGGTGTCGGCGGCGGCCTGTCTGGCCACACTGGATGTGATCGAGGACGAGGGGTTGCAGGCGCGGGCGGCCACAACCTCGGCCTATTTGCTGGAGCGGATGCGGGCGCTGCGCCACGCGCGGATTGTGAACGTGCGCGGTGTGGGGATGTTCTTCGGGCTGGAGTTTGGCGGCGACGGGGCAGGGGAGTTTGCCGCTGATCTGGTGGAGGATATGGTGGCGCGCGGGTTTTTGCTGAACCGGATGGGGCGCGGCGGGGCGACACTGAAGATCCGGCCGCCGTTGGTATTTGGTCAGGCAGAGGCGGATCTGCTGGCCGAGGCGCTGCAAGCGGCATTGGACGCCACATGACCGACGCAGACAAAGCGGCAGGTCTTTGGGGCGGCGCCGTCGTTCGCCCGTTGCGGCTGCGCGAAAACGCGGTTTACGAGATTTCGCTGGGTGGGCGGCGCGCGGCGTTGCGGTTGCATCGGCGCGGCTATCAGTCGGCGGAGGCGATCCGGTCAGAGCTGTGGTGGTGTGCCGAATTGGCGCGGCTGGGACTGCCGGTGCCTGCGGCGGTGCCGCTGCCAGAGGGCGGGTTTCTGGCGGAGCTGTCTGGCGGGCGCATGGCCTCGGTTGTGGAGTGGGTCGAAGGGGCTCCGCTGGGCGAGGCCGGGGTGCCGTTGGGCGGGTCGGTCGCGGATCAGGCAAAGCAGCATCACGCGCTGGGGCAGCTGCTGGCGCGGGTGCACAAGGCGACGGATGGGCTAAGTCTTCCCGGCTGGTTCACCCGCCCCCGCTGGGATCATGACGGGCTGGTGGGCGACGCGCCGTTCTGGGGCCGGTTCTGGGAGCATCCGGCATTGACGGTGACAGAGGCAGGAGTGCTGGCCGAGGCACGGGCGTGGCTAGGGGGGCAACTGGCAGATTACCGGGGCGCTGTCGGTTTGATCCATGCCGATGTGCTGCGGGAGAATATTTTTGTGAACGATGGTTCACTATCTTTGATCGACTTTGATGACTCGGGCTTTGGCTACCGGATCTATGATCTGGGCACGGTGCTGTCGCAAAACCTGTATGAGCCGGGCTATGCCGAAATTCGCGCTGCATTGTGCGAGGGCTACGGACTGCGCGATGCCGGGCAGGTTGATGCCTTTACACTGGCGCGCACCCTGGCCTCGGTGGGCTGGGCCGCCCCCCGCCTGCCGCCGGGCGATCCGGTGCATGCCCGCCATATTGCCCGCGCGCTGATGTTTGCCCGTCGCTGTGTGGGGTAGGCGGAATCGGTTGTCAGCCCGATTGTGAACGGATAGTCAGCGCGATTGTGACGCAGGCGCAACGCCGAGGTAACAGGCGCATGACATGACAGATCAGCCGACCCCGCCGATCAACCAGTGGAAAACACTGGACAAGGATCTGCGCCGTATCGTGCAGCTGGAACAGGCGCTGCTCTATGTCAGCCGCCCGATGATCGCGCTGAGTCTGGGCATTCTGTTCATTCTGACCTGTGCTGTTGCAGCGATTATTCTGGCGGGGGGCTCGTCTTCAACCGTCATTCTGGTGACGGCGGCGGCGTTCGGGGCCTATATGGCGCTGAACATCGGGGCCAATGATGTGGCCAACAACATGGGGCCAGCGGTCGGGGCCAATGCGCTGACCATGGGGGGCGCGCTGATCATCGCGGCGGTGTTCGAGACGGCTGGCGCGCTGATTGCCGGGGGCGATGTGGTGTCCACCATCTCGGGCGGGATCGTGTCGCCCGAGGCTGTGGCTGACCCCGACATTTTCATCTGGGCGATGATGTCGTCGCTGCTGGCCGCGGCCTTGTGGCTGAACCTGGCGACCTGGGTCGGCGCGCCGGTGTCGACCACCCATTCGATCGTGGGCGGCGTGATGGGGGCGGGCATCACAGCCGCAGGCTTTGGCGCGGTGAACTGGCCGACGATGGGGCAGATTGCGGCCAGCTGGGTGATCTCGCCGCTGTTGGGGGGGATGATTGCCGCCCTGTTTCTGGCCTTTATCAAGGGTTTCATCAACGATGTGCCGGACAAGATCGGCGCGGCTCGAAAGTGGGTGCCGGTGCTGATCGGCGTGATGGCCGGGGCGTTCTCGGCCTATCTGGCGTTGAAGGGTCTGAAACGGATGATCGACATCAGCCTGACGACCGGCCTTCTGCTGGGGGTGGGCATCGGGGTGCTGACCATCGTTGTGTCGCGGCCCATGGTGCGGCGTCAGTCCGAAGGGCTGGAAAACCGCAAGAAATCGCTCAAGAAGCTGTTCGGAATCCCGCTGGTGGTGTCGGCGGCGCTGCTGTCTTTTGCGCATGGAGCCAATGATGTGGCCAATGCGGTCGGGCCTTTGGCCGCGATTGCCCATGCGGTGCAGGATGGCGGGGCTGGGGGGCAAGTGACGATTCCGCTGTGGGTGATGATCATCGGCGCGGCGGGCATTTCCTTTGGTCTGGTGCTGTTCGGGCCAAAGCTGATCCGCATGGTGGGGGGGGAGATCACCAAGCTGAACCCGATGCGCGCCTATTGCGTGGCACTCTCTGCCGCGATCACGGTGATTGTGGCCAGTGCTCTGGGCCTGCCGGTAAGTTCGACGCATATTGCTGTGGGGGCGGTGTTTGGGGTCGGCTTTTACCGCGAATGGCATGCCGAGCGCAAAGCGCGGCGGCTGGGGATCGAAAAGGGCAAGCCGGTGGCACCCGAGGAACGCGGTCGCCGCAAGCTGGTACGGCGGGCCCATTTCCTGACCATCGGCGCGGCCTGGGTGGTCACGGTGCCGATGGCGGCGGGGATGTCCGCCGTGATCTTTATGGCGCTCAGAGCCCTGTCCTGAGCGGGGGGTGTCTCAGACAACCACATCCATCGCCGCCTGTTCTCCCACCTGAAACACCCGCTTGTAGCGGACAATTTCATCGGCCGGACCCATCGCCTTGTTCGGGTTGTCCGACAGTTTGACCGTGGGCCTGCCATTGGCGGCAATCGCCTTGCAGACCACGCTGAACGGGGCCAGCCCGTCATTCGGGGCAAGGCCGCGGAAGTCGTTGGTCAGCATGGTGCCCCATCCGAACGACACCTTGACCCGGCCCGCAAACTGGGTGTGCAGCTCTGCGATCTTGTCAACATCCAGCCCGTCGGAAAAGATCACCAGCTTTTCGCGCGGGTCTTCGCCGCGCGCCCGCCACCAGCGGATCGCGGTTTCCGCCCCGGTCGCCGGATCGCCCGAGTCGATGCGGATGCCGGTCCATTTCGCCAGCCATTCCGGCGCCCGGGCAAGGAAGCCTTCGGTGCCGTAGGTGTCGGGCAGCATGATGCGCAGGTTGCCGTCATGCTCTTCGTGCCAGTCGGCCAGCACCTGATAGGGCGCCTGCGCCAGTTCGGCATCGGAATTGGCCAGGGCGGAATAGACCATCGGCAATTCATGCGCATTGGTGCCGATTGCCTCGACCTCGCGGCGCATGGCGATCAGGCAGTTCGAGGTGCCGATGAACTTGCCCTCCATCCCTTCGCTCAGCGCCTGCACCGCCCAGTCCTGCCACAGAAAGGAATGCCGGCGGCGGGTGCCGAAATCGGCCAGCTTCAGCCCGTCGATCTGGCGCAGTTTTTCAATCTTTTCCCACAGCTTGGTCATGGCGCGGGCATAAAGCACCTGCAGCTCGAACCGGCCCATGGTCCGCAGCACCGCGCGCGAGCGCAGCTCCATCAGCACGGCCAGAGCGGGAATTTCCCACATCATGACCTCGGGCCATTTGCCCTCGAACGTCAGCTCATACTGGCCGTCGTGCTTTTCCAGATGATAGGGCGGCAGTTGCAGCCCCTCGAACCATTCCATGAAATCGGGGCGGAACATCTGGCGTTTGCCGTAGAATGTGTTGCCGCGCAGAAACGTGCTTTCGCCGCGCGACAGGCGCAGGGTGCGGATGTGATCCAGCTGCTCGCGCAATTCGCCTTCGTCGATCAACTCGGCCAGACGGATGCTTTTGGTGCGGTTGATCAGGCTGAAGGTGACGGTGGTGTCGGGTTTGTTGCGAAACACCGACTGACACATCAGCAATTTGTAAAAATCAGTGTCCAGAAGCGAGCGGACAATCGTGTCAACCTTCCACTTGTGATTGTAGACACGGGTTGCAATATCGACCATCGGCGGCTCCTGCGCGGCGTTTGGGCCGTTAAATCAACTGCGCAGGGCGCTGTCCAGTTCTGTCGGCGCTGATCAGCCCTGCAGCCGGATGCCTGCCGCGGTCATTCTGGCCTGCATGGCGGCAAGGCTGCCATCCATGTCGATGGCGCGGCTCAGGTCCAGCCGCACGGTCACCTCATAGCCCAGCCGGGCCGCATCCAGCGCGGAATAGGCCACGCAATAATCGGTCGCCAGTCCCGCCAACACCAGTGTCGCGATGCCCCGGTCGCGCAGATAGCCGTCCAGCCCGGTCTGCGTGCTGTGGTCATTCTCGAAAAACGCGGAATAGCTGTCGATGGCGGGGCGAAAGCCCTTGCGCAGGATCAGATCGGCGCGGGACGTGTCAAGCGCGGGGTGAAACGCGGCCCCGGCGCTGCCCTGCACGCAATGGGTCGGCCACAGCACCTGTGGGCCATAGGGCATCTGGGTCAGGCTGAACGGCGCGGCACCGGGATGGTTGGCGGCAAACGACGCGTGGCCCTGCGGGTGCCAGTCCTGCGTCAGCACCACCGCGCCGAACTCTGCCATCAGCGCGTTGAGGCCGGGCACAATCGTATCGCCATCCGTCACAGCCAGCGCCCCACCGGGGCAGAAATCAGTCTGCACGTCGATCACGATCAGGGCGTCGGTTGCTGGGCGCATGGGGGCCTCCGGTTTGCGGTCGCCTCAGTGGTAGGGATTGACCGCGCGCTGTCAATCGCCCGTGGCCGCAGCGGCATCCTGACGCTTGATCCGGGCCCGGGCTTGTCTTATGCCGCGCAGATGCTGACCATTGCCGCGCTCTATCATTTCACCCGCTTTCCCGATCCGGCCGCCCTGCGCGGGCCGCTTGCGGATCTGTGCGCCGCGCAAGGCGTGCGAGGCTCGCTCCTGCTGGCGCAGGAGGGGATCAACGGCACCATTGCCGGATCGCGGACCGGGATTGACGCCGTGCTTGCCCATATCCGCGCGCTGCCGGGGTGTGCCGATCTGGAGTGGAAGGAAAGCCACGCCGAGACGATGCCCTTTGGCCGCATGAAGGTGCGGCTGAAGCGTGAGATCGTGACCATGGGCGTGCCGGATGTGGACCCGAAGGCGCGGGTTGGCCACTATGTCACGGCGGCGGACTGGAACGATCTGATCCGCCAGCCCGATGTGGCGGTGATCGACACCCGCAATGATTACGAGGTGGCCATCGGCACCTTTGAAGGCGCCGTGGACCCGGCCACCGCCAGTTTCCGCGAGTTCCCGAAGTGGTGGGAGGAAAACCGCGACCGCTTTCACAACAAGCGGATCGCGATGTTCTGCACCGGCGGCATCCGCTGCGAAAAATCGACCAATTACCTGATCTCGCAAGGGGTGGAAGAGGTGTTCCACCTCAAGGGCGGCATCCTGAAATACCTCGAAGAGGTGCCGGCAGAGCAAAGCCTGTGGCAGGGCGAATGCTATGTGTTCGATTCCCGCGTCTCGGTCGGCCATGGTCTGATCCCGGGCCAGAACGAAAGCTGCGGCGCCTGCCGCCGCCCGGTCACGCCAGAAGGGCGGGCGCATCCGGCCTATGAAAAGGGCGTCTGCTGCGCCGCCTGCGTCGATGAATACGCGCCCGAAGACCGGGCCCGCTTCCGCGAACGCCAGCATCAGATGGAGCTTGCCGCAGCGCGGGGCGACGTGCATCTGGGCGGCTGAATTGCTGCTTTGGAAATACTCCGGGGGGTGAGGGGGGCAGCGCCCCCCTGCGACCTCAGCCTGGGGAAACACACTTTGCCGGTCAGCCCCCCCCCGGTCAGGCCCCCCCGGTCAGCCCCCGCCGATCAGCACACCCGCCGCAAAGACCAGCGCCCCGCCCAGAACCACCTGCATCGCGGCACGCAGGAACGGGGTTTCCATGAACTTGTTCTGAATCCACGCAATCGCCCACAGCTCGACAAAGACCACGATCATCGCAACAGAGGTCGCGGTCCAGAACTCGGGGATCAGATAGGGCAGGGCGTGGCCCATCCCGCCGATGGTGGTCATCACGCCTGACGCAACGCCCCGCTTCCACGGGCTGCCGCGACCCGACAGCACGCCATCGTCATGCGCGGCTTCGGTAAAGCCCATCGAGATGCCCGCGCCGACGCTGGCAGCGGTGCCGACCAGAAAGGTGGTCCAGGTGTCCTGGGTGGCGAAGGCGGTGGCAAAGATCGGCGCAAGGGTGGAGACCGAGCCATCCATCAGCCCGGCCAGCCCCGGCTGCACCCAGGTGAGGATGAACTGGCGCTTGGCGGCGCGGTTTTCCTGATCCGCAGAGTCGGGGTCAACATGTTCGGCAGTCAGGCCTTCGGCCCGGGTCTTGTGCCCCGCCTCGGCCGCTGCCAGATCGCCCAGCAGTTTGCGGGTTCCGGCGTCGGCACTGGCCTGTGCGGCGCGCAGATAGAACGCTTCGGCCTGCTTTTCCATCGCCTCTGCTTCGGCGCGGATGGTGTCGAGCGACAGGTTTTCCACCAGCCAGACCGGGCGGCGTGCGTAGAATCCCGCGACATGCTCGCGGCGCAGCAGCGGGATCACCTCACCAAAGCGCGCGCGGTGCAGGTCGATCAGGCGGCGGCGGTGGTCGTCTTCCTCGACCGCCATGCCGTCAAAGACCTTTGCGGTGGCCCCGTAGGCGCTGCGCAGGCGTTCGGCATAGCTGCGGTAGATGCGGGCATCATCCTCTTCGGATGAAATCGCGAGAGCGAGCACCTCTTGTTCGGACAGATCCGAGAAGCGGCGGCGTTGGGTGAGGGCTGAGAGCATAAGGAATCTCTTTTTGGAATGATTCTAAGGTAATCTTGCTGGCATGAAATGCAACGTCCAAATATGAACTTTATAGTTCATTTAACTCTTGAATTAAGAAACCGATCAGTTCATATAATCTGAACCGAAAAGTTCACTTTCAGGAGTCAGCCATGCGTTCCGTTCTCTTCGCCCTCGCCCTGTCGTTGTCTGCCGCGCCTGCCTTTGCCTTTGGCGTGGTGGTCGATCTTCCCACCCTGAGCTGGCCACAGGACGACCAGACCAGCAGCTCGACCAAGGGGTGTGAGGCCGCGCCATCAACCACAACCGCCGTCTGCAAGTGATCTGACCCGATGGGCGGCTTGCCGTTGCGCGCCGACCTGACCTATGGTCGGGAAAACGGGGGGGCTATGGCCGAAGTCACGGAACAGGGGGTGCGCCGGGGGCGCAAATTTGATCAGGTGCTGGAAGGCGCCCGCACGATCTTTTTGCGCGACGGGTTTGACGGTGCCTCGGTCGATGATATCGCCCGCGAGGCCGGGGTCAGCAAGGCGACGCTTTACGCCTATTTCCCTGATAAGCAGCTGTTATTCCGGGAAATCTGCGCAAAGGAATGTCTGCGACAGACTCAGGAAGCCGAGGCAGAGATTGATCCGTCGATGACGGCCGAGGCGATGCTGACCCTGGCCGGAGAGCGGATCGCCGGGTTCATCATGTCGGATTTCGGGCAGAACGCCTGTCGGCTGATTATTGGCGAAGGCGCGCGCTTTCCCGAACTCGCGCGCGATTTTTACCGCAACGGGCCGGGGCTGGTCCATGACCGGCTGGTCCATCACCTGCACCTGCTGGTTCAGGCAGGGGCGTTGCAGATCGACGATCTGGATCTGGCGGCAGAGCAGTTCATCCAGCTGTGCAAGGCATCCCTGCTGGAAAAACTCATGTTCCGCATGGATCATCAGGTGAATGACGACCGGGTGAGGCGGTCAGTACATGGCGCGGTCGAGATGTTCATGGCGCGCTATCGGGCGCCGCCAAAGGCTTAGCCATTCTCGCGCAGGATCGCCCCGGCCAGATAGAGCGAGCCGCAGATCAGGACGCGGGCAGTTGGCTCTGTGGCGGTGATGGCCATCAGCGCCTCAGCGACCGAGGCGGCTGCTGTCGCGGGCAGGTTGGCCGAGAGTGCGGCGTCGCGGGTGGCTTCTGCTGGCAGCGTGTTTTTTTCGCCCGGAATAGAGACCGCATAGAGCCTTGTGGCGTGGGCGGCCAGCGGGCGCATGTAGCCGGTCACGTCCTTGGTGTTCAGCATGCCGCAGATCAGGAAGGTCGGGCGCTTGGGCATCCGGGCGAGGGTGGCGGCGATCGCCTCTCCCCCCGCCGGGTTGTGGCCACCGTCGAGCCAAAGCTCGACCTGCGAGGCGCTGTCTGCCAGCGGGCCATGGCGCAGGCGCTGCATGCGGGCGGGCCATTGGGCACGGGTGACGGCGGCCTCGCACGCGGCCTCGTCCCGGCCAAGCGCGCGCAGGGCGGCGATGGCGGCTCCGGCGTTCTGCACCTGATGCGGGCCGGGCAGGTTGGGCAGCGGCAGGTCCAGCAGGCCGGACTCGTCCTGAAAGATCAGCCGGTTACGGTCTTCGCTCACATGCCAGTGCTGGCCATAGGCGAAGACCGGCGCGCCCATGCGGGCGGCCCGCGCTTCGATTACCGCCAGCCCGTCGGGGCTTTGCGGGCCGACGATCACCGGCACCCCGCGTTTGATGATGCCCGCCTTTTCGCCTGCGATTTCCGGCAGGGTCTCGCCCAGATATTGCTGATGGTCGATGCTGACCGGGGTGATGATGGTCAGGCGCGGGCTGTCCACCACATTTGTCGCATCCAGCCGCCCGCCAAGACCCACCTCCAGCAGCGTGAAATCCGCCGGGGTGCGGGCGAAGGCCAGCAGGGCAGCAGCGGTGGTGATTTCAAAAAAAGTGATGGAGTCCGGGCCGTTGGCCTGCACGCATTCATCCAGCAGCGCGGTCAGCGCCGGTTCGCTGATCAGATCACCCGCCAGCCGGATCCGCTCGTGAAACCGCGCCAGATGCGGCGAGGTATAGGCGTGGACCGTCGCCCCCGATGCCTCCAGCCCGGCGCGGATCATCGCTTGCGTGCTGCCCTTGCCGTTGGTGCCGGCGATGTGGATCACCGGGGGCAGATGGCGTTCGGGGTTGCCAAGGGCGGCGAGCAGGCGGTGCATGCGGTCCAGCGTCAGGTCGATGACCTTGGGGTGCAAGGTCATCATCCGGTCAAGGATCGCGTCGGAACCGGTGGTCAAGATCAGCCTGCGGCGGGGGCCGGGGGCACCGGCGTGGGTTCGGGTACCGGAGTTGGGGCGGGCAAATCGCCTTTGATAGCAGGGGGTTGGCCGGTCAGCATGCGCAGGATCGTGATCAGCTCATCGCGCATCTGCTTGCGGTGCGTCACCCGGTCAAGCATGCCGTGGTCCAGCAGGTACTCGGCGCGCTGGAAGCCTTCGGGCAGCTTTTCGCGGATGGTTTGCTCGATTACCCGCGGTCCGGCAAAACAGATCAGCGCGTTGGGTTCGGAAATATGCACATCGCCCAGCATGGCATAGGATGCGGTGACGCCGCCCGTTGTGGGGTGGGTCAGCACCACGACGTAAGGCAGACGCGCCTCTTTAAGCATTTGAACTGCAACGGTTGTTCGCGGCATCTGCATCAGCGACAGGATGCCTTCCTGCATGCGGGCACCGCCTGCGGCGGAGAACAGGATGAGGGGGCGTTTGAGCTTTACCGCGCGTTCGGCGGCGGCCAGGATGGCGTTGCCGACATACATGCCCATGGATCCGGCCATGAAGCTGAAATCCTGCGCCACGGCCACCACCGGCGTGCGGCCCATCTCGCCCTCGGCGACCAGCATCGCCTCTTTCTCGCCCGTCGTCTTTTGTGCGGCTTTCAGGCGGTCGGGGTATTTCTTTTGGTCCTTGAAGTGCAGCGGGTCGACCACCACCTCCGGCACCTTCACCTCGGTAAAAATACCTGTGTCAAACAAGGACTTGAACCGATCCCGCGGGCTGATCGCCATATGGTGATCGCAGTTGGAGCAGACGTTGAGATTTTCCGCCAGCTCACGGTGGAACAGCATCGTTCCGCACTCAGAGCACTTCGTCCACAGGTTTTCGGGCACTTCCCGGCGCGAGAAGAGCGAGTTGATTTTCGGGCGGACGTAGTTCGAAATCCAGTTCATGCGGGCGGGCCTTTCGGGTGCCGGTCTTTGCATTCAGATAGAGCGCCGGGGCGGGATTTGCAATCGGCAGCGGCGTAGGGATCGCGTCTGGCGGGGGTATGGTCGGCGTATGGCTTGCGTCATGACGTGTGCGCGCAGGGCTTTTGGGCCGTCAGGGCAGGGTGAAGGCGCTTTCGGACAGGCGCAGGATCAGGTTGGGATCGGGGCAGATGGCTTGCCAGACATCCCACAGGCTGCTGTGGCCGACGCCGTAAAAATTGCCAGCCCTCTGGTCCAGCATATCGGTCATGATCTGGAAATGGACATGCGGCGCCCAGCCGCCGTTTTCGTGCCAGTCGCCAAGATCGGCGATGTGCTGACCCGCTGTGACCTCTGCGCCCGGGCGCAGCAGCGCGGGCAGCGTGCCCGCCAGATGGCCGTAGAGGGTGTAGAACGGTGTGGCTTCGGCCCGATGTTCCAGAATCAGCGTGTGGCCATAATCCAGCGGGTCGGCGTTGTAGGTCAGGTGCAGGACGCGGCCCGGCAGGGGGGCGTAAAGCGGGGTTCCTGCGGGGGCGAACACGTCGATGCCGAGGTGCCGGGTGCGACGCTCCGGACTGATGGCATCGGCGAATTGGGCGGTGCGGTAGACCGAACGATCCTCGCCATAGGTGCCGATGCCGTAGGGGACGTTTTGGGCTTTGAGCCATGCATCAAAGGCGCGGTCGGAAAAGGCGGGCATGCCCGGGTGTTCGCCATTGGTCAGCAAGGCAAGCGTGCGGCTGCTGGCGACATCGGGGCGGAACAGGGATTCGGGTTTCAGGGATTGCAGGTGGGCGATGATGTGGGGGGCGGTGGCGATTTCGGATTGGCCAAGGCCCGCGCGCAGGATGGCGCGCAGCAGGCCCTGATCGGCGGCGCGCAGGCGCGCGGCCACTGGGGCCGGGCTGGCGGCGATCAGGGCGGGCAGGTCTTCCGGGGCGGCTTTGCTGGCGCGCAGGGCGGCGTAGAGGTCGGGCTGGTCGGGAAGCGGTTGCATGGCGGCCCTAGAGGTAGCGGGTGAAGACATAGACCGCGCCGAACAGCACGGGCTGGTGGATCAGGTAAATCGCAAGGCTGTGTTTGCCGGGCCACAGCGCCGCGCGGCCGACGGGGCCGGGTTGCCAGCGGCGCAGGGTTTCCCACGCCCCGGCGCGGGTCATCAGCTTTGCGGTGGCGAGCCCCAGAAGGACCGGGCAGAGCCAGGGCAGCAGCGGCTCATAGTCCATCATCGGCGGGATCTCGGTGGAGAGGCCAAGCCAGATCCAATGCGGGGCGTTGAAGAGGTCAGAGCGCCCCAGATGCGGCGCGGCGAAGGCGGCGGCGGCAGCGGCGACTGTGAGGATCACCGGAGCGCGGAGGAAGGCCAGCCCGATCAGGCTGCCCGCCGCGATCGCATGCAGGATGCCCCAGCGGATGAACTGCGCGCCCATGGTGTAATAGGTGGCGATGGTCACGAGGGCGGCGGCACCGGCCACCATGGCAAAGCGTTTCCAGAACGCAGTCCAGCGGATGCCGTGGCCGTGGGCGAGCCAGAGCGAGACGCCCGCCAGAAACAGGAAGGTGGAGGCAATGGCGCGGGCGATCAGCGGCCACGGGCCCTGAAAGACATAGCCGGGGGACAGATGGCCAAAGAGCATCAGATCAAAGGTGAAGTGATACCCCGCCATCGCCAGCAGGGCGAGGGTGCGGGCAAGGTCGATGGCATGGATGCGCTGTGGGGTCATGGGGCGGCACAGTAGCCAAATGGGCGGCGGAGGGAAGGGGCGGTGTGGGGGGGCACCATGATGGCAAATGGAAATGCCAGTGGCCGATGTCGGACCGGGGGTTTCACACCCCCGGACCCCCGTGGGATATTTTAGCCAAGATAAAGGGGGGCGGTTGGCGCGACCCTGCTGTTTGATACGCCGGGGGTCCGGGGTGAAGTCCGGCTTGTGGTTGGCGTGCGTTGCGAGGGCCTGACCTGGCCATTCCTGCTAGGGGATTCCCTTTGCCCGCTGTTTTCGCGGCTTGCCCCCGGGGGGTTCGCCCATTATCCCAATGCCAGCCAGTCAATACGGGAGGATGCCCATGTCCACGAACCAGCGTTTCGACAAGTCGAAACTTCCCAGCCGTCATGTGACCGAAGGCCCGGCGCGCGCGCCGCACCGGTCGTATTTCTATGCCATGGGGATCACCGAGGAAGAGATTCACCAGCCTTGGGTTGGTGTGGCCACCTGCTGGAACGAGGCGGCGCCCTGCAACATCTCGCTGAACCGTCAGGCGCAGATCGTGAAGCATGGCGTGAAAAAGGGTGGCGGTACCCCGCGAGAGTTCACCACGATCACCGTGACCGATGGCATTGCGATGGGGCATGAAGGCATGCGCTCGTCGCTCGCCAGCCGCGATGCGATTGCCGATACGGTCGAGTTGACCATGCGCGGGCATTGCTATGACGCGCTGGTGGGTCTGGCCGGCTGCGACAAGTCGCTGCCGGGGATGATGATGGCGATGGTGCGGCTGAACGTGCCGTCGGTGTTCATCTATGGCGGGTCGATCCTGCCGGGCCGCTACAAGGGCCAGGACATCACCGTGCAGGATATGTTCGAGGCGGTCGGCAAGAATCAGGCCGGCACGCTGTCGGCGGCCGAGCTGGAGATCATGGAGCGGGTGGCCTGCCCGTCCTCGGGGGCCTGTGGCGCGCAATATACCGCCAACACCATGGCCTGCGTGTCGGAAGCCATCGGCCTTGCGCTGCTGAACTCGTCCGGCGCGCCTGCGCCGTATGAGTCGCGCGATCAGTATGGCGAGGCGTCTGGCGTTGCCGTGATGAACCTGATCGAAAAGAACATCCGCGCCCGTGATATTGTCACGCGCAAATCGCTGGAGAATGCGGCGCGGGTTGTGGCCTGCACCGGCGGGTCGACCAACGGCGCGTTGCACCTGCCCGCGATTGCGCATGAGGCGGGGATTGATTTTGACCTGTTCGACGTGGCCGACATCATGCGCGACACGCCCTATTTCGTCGATCTGCGTCCGGGCGGCAAATATGTGGCCAAGGATCTGTACGAGGTTGGCGGCGTGCCGATCGTGATGAAAGAACTGATGAAACTGGGTCTGATGCACGAAGACTGCATCACCGCCAGCGGCAAGACCATCGGCGAGTCGCTGGATGAAATCGTCGGCGATGCCGATGGCCGGGTGATCTATTCCATCGGGACCCCGATCACCAAAACCGGTGGTGTGGTCGGGCTGAAGGGCAACCTTGCCCCCGATGGCGCCATCGTCAAGGTCGCGGGCATGTCAGAGGCCGAGCAGGTGTTTACCGGCCCCGCGCGGGTGTTCGAATGCGAGGAAGACGCGTTCGAGGCGGTGAAAAACCGCGCCTACAGCGAAGGCGATGTCATCGTGATCCGCAATGAGGGCCCTGCAGGCGGGCCAGGGATGCGTGAGATGCTGTCGACCACCGCCGCGCTGTCGGGGCAGGGCATGGGCAAGAAGGTGGCGCTGATCACCGATGGCCGGTTCTCGGGGGCCACGCGCGGCTTCTGCGTCGGCCATGTTGGGCCAGAGGCCGCGCATGGCGGGCCGATTGCGCTGCTCAAGACCGGCGATGTGATCACGCTGAACGCACTGACCGGCGAGTTGTCGGTGGCTTTGACCGATGAGGAACTCGCAGCCCGCAAGGCCGAATGGAAAGGCCCGCGTGAGACGCAATATGCCACCGGGGCGCTGTACAAATACGCCAAACTGGTGGGCGGTGCGCGCTGGGGAGCGGTGACCCATCCGGGGGCCAAGGCGGAGAAGCATGTCTATATGGACCAGTAAGCTGGTTCTGGCACCGGGGCTGGTTTTGGGGCTGGCGATTGGCCAGCCCTGCGCCGGCATGGCCGAGACACCGCTGCCCAAGGCCGTGGTGCTGAGCGCGCAGGACATCACGGTGCAGGGTCCGGCAGGCTATTGCCCGGATCCGGCGACCCTGAGCCAGACGGGTGGCGCGGTGGCGGTTCTGCTGGGCCGCTGCACCGATCAGGCTGCGGCCTCGCCTGCGGTGATCTTTGTCACCTTTGGCCGGGCGGGAAGCGGGGCGGCGATGGCGGCAGGCGGGCAGGAGATGGCGGCGTTCTTCGCCTCTGACGCCGGGCGCAAGTCGCTGAGCAAGCGCGGACGTGCGGCAGATGTGTCGGTAACCTCGGCGCTGAGTGTGGGGGATCTGTTCCTGTTCCGCGTGTCGGACCGGGGCGAAGGCGTCTATTGGCGCGGGATGACGGCGATGAACGGCCGCACGGTCAGCGTCAAGGTCTCGGGCCCTGATCTGGACGAGGCGGAAAGCCGCAAGCTGGTGGAAAGCACCGCAAAAGCGCTGCGCCGGGCCAATCGCTGAGGCGAAAAGCTGTGGGCCTGCGAAGTTTCTGCAATCGCTGTGGAGTCTTAAGATTTTTCCGGCAATAAAGGGAATCGTTTCCTCGTCGTGGACAATCGGCGCTGAGTACCGGGTAGAGTTGCGGAAAAGCATATGGCAGGCAGGTTTGATGCGTTTCTTGATCGGGTGTTGCAACGACGGGTGCAGCGCCGCTGGGGCGCATTGGCCGAGCGCGCGACCAGTCTGGATCTGGAAACGCTGAGTGCTTTGCGGGCGCGCGCGCGCTCGATCCGCCGGCATCTGGACCGGGTGATTCATGTGGCAGAGCATCGTCTGGCGCTGCCGGTGATCGGGTCAAACGCCATGCGCCGCCCGCTGGGCACCGACTGGTCGTGGCGGCCGACCCTGTGGCGCGGGCCGATCCCGGTGCCGGGGTTTTCGTCGGTTCCGGGGCGGGCGCTGGTCTGCGAGGGGGCGACGGTGTTTCACGACTGCCGCCATAGTGAGCTGACCGTGCGCCAGATCCGCAACACGCGGCAGTCTGATCTGGCACCGTTCGGTTTCCGGATGGACGTGTTCCGCTTTGACGGCTCGTTCCTGAGTCTGGTGATGGACCTGCCGCCCGAGGCGGCGGCGGGGTTGAAGCTGCGGCATCTGATTCGGCTGGACGTGATCGTCGAGATGGAAAAGCCGTTGGAGATTTTCGCGCGGCTCAACATCAAGCATGGGCCGAATGTCGAACAGATCGTGCGCGAGCTGCCGCTGGGGGATGAAGAGGTGATGGTGGAATTCGACCTTGCCTATACCAAGATCAACGAAAAGCGGGTCGAACGGCTTTGGGTGGATCTGATCTTTGAAGGGCCGGAGATGAACCAGATCATCCTGCGCGATGTGACGTTCAGCCGCCGCCCCCGTGCTGAACTTTAATGTGCGGAACTGTGAGGCAGGGATGATCGAGAAACGGCTGACCAAAACCCGTATCCGCGCCGGAATCTGGGAAGGTGTTCTGAGCGGCATTGACGCCCCGCCGCAGCTGGAAGTGATGCTGCTGGAACGGCCCATCGCCGGTGTGGTGGCCGAGCCGGTTGCGGGCCGGGTTGGCGAATGGGCGGTGCGGGTGCCGATCCCGGCGGACGTGCTGACCGACGGGGTGCAGACCTTTCTGATCCGCGAAGCGGGCAGCGACGAGACACTGGCGCATTTCACCATCATCACCGGGGTCGCGATGGAAGATGACATGCGCGCCGAGGTGGATCTGTTGCGGCAAGAGCTGGACATGCTCAAACGCGCGTTCCGGCGGCATTGTCTGGAGACGGCGGGGTAGGTGACGCGATCTGCCGGGCCGCGGCTTGCGCCGCGATCCCTCCG
The DNA here is from genome assembly GCF_031457365.1 of Pseudotabrizicola sp. 4114. Classification (NCBI taxonomy): domain Bacteria; kingdom Pseudomonadati; phylum Pseudomonadota; class Alphaproteobacteria; order Rhodobacterales; family Paracoccaceae; genus Pseudotabrizicola; species Pseudotabrizicola sp. 4114. The sequence goes on from NZ_JAVDWP010000001.1 coordinate 62,143, forward strand.
GTAAGGGGCGTTCCGCCCCCGTCGCGCGAAGGGCGCGACTCTGCCTGTGGATATTTGTCGCCCGGATAAAGGCAGTGGTTGCGTCTTTGGGGCGGGCGTGAAACGCTTTGATCAACGTTGTCATGAAAGCCGGTGCATGCTGCCGATCCTGTTGAAAACCTTGCCGTTCTTTGCCCTGATCGGTCTGGGCTATCTGGCCGGGCGCACGCGGTTTTTCGGGGCCGAGGCGACGGCGGCGCTGACGAAGTTCGTGTTTTACTTTGCGCTGTCGGCGATGCTGTTCGGCTTTGCGGCCAACCTGTCCTTGGGCGAGATCTTCAACTGGACCTTTGTGTTTGCCTATCTGTCGGCCTCGGTCGTGGTCTATCTGCTGGCGACCGGGATCGCCTTGTGGCGCGGCGTTTCGGTCGAGGAGGCGGCGGTCGAGGCGCAATGCGCGGTGATCGGCAATGTGGGCTTTCTCGGGGTGCCGATGCTAGTGTTGCTGCTGGGGGCTGCGGCGGCGGGGCCGGTTCTGCTGGTGCTGGCGGTGGATCTGATCGTGTTTTCTTCTGTGATCACGCTGGTGATCACAGCGCGGCGCGAAGGGCGGATGTCGCTGGGGATTTTCCGGGTGCTGGGCTTGGGTTTGCTGAAAAACCCGATGATCGTGTCAATCGTGCTGGGGCTGGCTTGGGGCGCGACCGGCTGGGCGCTGCCGGTGCCGGTGAATGAGTTCATGACCACGCTGGGCGCTGCGGCGACGCCGGGGGCGCTGTTTGCGATTGGGGCGTCTTTGGCGGGGCGCAGCGCGGAGCGGGTGCAGGTCGCGGTCTGGCTGGCGGGTGCCAAGCTGGTGCTGCATCCGGCGGCTGTGGCGGTGGCGGCTCTGGTGATTTTCCCGGTGGAGCGGTATGCGGCGGGGGTGATGATTGCTGCTGCTGCCCTGCCGGTGGCGGGCAATGTCTATATTCTGGCCGCGCATTTCGGCGTGGCCCCACAACGGGTTTCGACGGCGATCCTGCTGTCTACGGCGGCCTCTGTGCTGACGGTGACGGCGGTGATTGCCCTGGTGAATGGAGGGGCGTGATGAAGACGGTATCCGAGAACAGGGCATTTGGCGGCGTGCAGGGGGTGTATTCCCATGTGTCAAGCGCGACAGGTGGCGAGATGACCTTTGGTCTGTTTCTGCCCGAAGGGGCCGAGGACGGGCCGGTGCCGCTGGTGTGGTTTCTGTCCGGGCTGACCTGCACGCATGAGAATGCGATGGTGAAGTCGAACGCACAGCGCTGGGCCGCCGAGGCTGGCGTTGCGGTGGTGTTTCCCGACACCTCGCCGCGTGGCGAAGGGGTGGCGAATGACGCGGCCTTTGATCTGGGGCAGGGGGCGGGGTTTTACGTCAACGCCACGCAAAAGCCCTGGGCCCCGCATTTCCGGATGTGGGATTATGTGACGGATGAGCTGCCGCGTCTTTTGTTCAACGCCTTTCCGCTGGCCGAAGAGGCGCAGGCGATCACCGGGCATTCGATGGGCGGGCATGGCGCGCTGACCATCGCGATGAGCTTTCCGGGCCGGTTCAAATCGGTGTCGGCCTTTGCGCCGATCTGCCACCCGACCGCCAGCGACTGGGGCCGCAAGCAGTTTTCGGCCTACCTTGGCCGCGATGAAAGCACCTGGGCCGGGCATGACGCCACGCTGTTGATGCGCAAACGCGGGTTTGACGGGCCGATTCTGGTGGATCAGGGCAGTTCAGACCAGTTTGTCGATCTGCTGAAGCCCGAGGCTTTGGCCGAGGCGATGGCGGCGCGGCGGCAGGGCGGGGCGGTGCGGCTGCAAAAGGGTTATGATCACAGCTATTTCTTCGTCTCCACCTTCATGGAAGAGCACATCGGCTTTCATGCGAAGGCGCTGTATGGCTGAGCGCAGGGCTGTTGAATGACGCGGTTGTTCATTGATGCCGATGCCTGCCCGGTCAAGGCAGAGGCCGAGCGGGTGGCGACACGGCTGGGTGTGCGGATGCTGGTGGTGTCGAACGGCGGCATCCGGCCATCGCCCAACCCCTTGGTCGAGAGCGTGTTTGTGGCCTCTGGCCCCGATGAGGCCGACAAGTGGATCGCCGAGGCTTGCGGCGTGGGCGATGTGGTGGTCACCGGGGATATTCCGCTGGCCGCGAAATGCGTGGCGGCGGGGGCGCGGGTGGTCAAGCACAATGGCGAAGAGCTGAACACCGCCAATATCGGCATGGTATTGGCCACGCGCGATCTGATGCAGGATCTGCGCAGCGCCGATCCGTTCCGTCAGGGCGGCGGGCGGCCGTTTTCCAAGGCCGACCGCTCGCGGTTTCTGGATGTGCTGGACCGCGCGCTGCGGGCGGCGCAGCGTGACGGCAGGGATTGAATTCCGGCGGCGGCCAAGGCTTTATCGCCGCAACGGACAGGACAGAGGTGCAGCATGACACAACCAGAGGCAGTGGTTTTTGATATCGGCAATGTGCTGATGTACTGGAATCCGGAAGGGTTTTACGACAAGCGGCTGGGCGAGGCAGAGCGGTTGCGGCTGTTTGCCGAGACCGATGTCGAGGATATGAACATGCGCATTGATGCCGGTGCGCCGTTTCGGGCAACAGTCGAGGCGCATGCCGCCGCGCACCCGGACTGGTCTGAACATATTCTGTGCTGGTATCACAACTGGATCGAGATGGCGGCGCCCCGGATCGAAGGCTCGATCGCGCTGCTACGCGCGCTGCGGGCCAAGGGAGTGCCGGTGCTGGCGCTGACCAATTTCGGCGACGATACCTTTGCCTATGCCCAAAGCCAGCATGATTTTCTGAGCGAGTTTGACAGGGTTTTTGTGTCGGGCCGGATGGGCGTGATCAAGCCGGATGCCGAGATTTACCGCCAGCTGGAGGCAGAGATCGGGATCGCGCCGGACCGGCTGATCTTTACCGACGACAAGCCCGAGAACATCGAGGCTGCGGCGGCGCGGGGCTGGCGGGTGCATCTGTTCACCGGTTGGCAAGGCTGGGCCGAGCGGCTGGTGGCGGAGGGGTTGCTGACCCGCGCCGAGGCCGGGCTGTGAGCGTGCAGATCATCGGGCAAGAGGTCGGGCCACGGCTGAGCTGGGCCGGGCTGACCGCCGCGCTGGAGGCCGGGCACCTGCGGCCAAGGGCCGAGATCCGGGATATGGTGCTGTATCGTGGCGGTGACACCCTGCTGAACCGGGCGGCGTGGATTGACGGGCTGGGGCAGCTGGTCAAGGTGGCGACGGTGTTTCCGGGCAATGGCGCGCAGGGCCTGCCGTCGGTCAACGGCGCGGTAACGCTGTATGACGACAAGACCGGGGTGCTGACGGCGCTGGTCGATTTTCATCTGGTGACGAAGTGGAAGACGGCGGGGGATAGCCTGTTGTCGGCCAGGCGGCTGGCACGAAAGGACTCGCGGCGGATCTTGCTGGTCGGGGCGGGCGCGGTGGCGCGGTCAATGGTCAGCGCCTACTCCAGCGCCTTTCCGCAGGCCGCATTCAAGGTCTGGAGCCGCAGCCGTGCCAGTGCCGAAGCGATGGGCCTGCCGGTGGCGGAGGATCTGGAGCAGGCGGTGAAGGCGGCAGACATCATCTGCACCTGCACCATGTCGCGCGAGCCGCTGGTGCAGGGCGCATGGTTGCAGCCGGGGCAGCATCTGGATCTGATCGGGGCCTATACCGCCGCCATGCGCGAAGTCGATGACGCCGCGATGGCGCGGGCGCGGGTGTTTGTGGACAGCCGGGCCACGACGATCGGCCATATCGGCGAGCTGATTGAGCCCATGAAGAGCGGGGCAATCTCGGAAGCGGACGTGATTGCGGATTTTTATGACGATCCGGCGGGGTTTGTCCGTCGGTCAGAGGATGAGATCACCATCGCCAAGAACGGCGGCGGCGCGCATCTGGACCTGATGACGGCAGATTACATCGCGCGGATGGCGGGGGAACGCCCGCTTTGAGGGGTGAAGCGCCCACCCTGCGCGTGTGGATGCGTCGCACTTTGCGGTGTGAGGTGGCCAAAGGCGGGGTGAACCCCGCCCTACACCTGATTGCGTCCGGGGAGCGATCACCACAGCGCTGATGGGGGCGGCGAGCGCGCGTTTCCGGGTAGGGCGGGGTTCACCCCGCCATGTGTCGCGGCACAAGCGGGGATACCCCTTACGTCGCATCACAGGATCGGCAAAACCCCGCAATGTTTTGCAATGGGTGATGCAAGGGTGCAGCGGGGCGATTATATGGGAAGCATGAACCGCAGAACCGCCATATTGGCCCCGCTCGCCCTATTCGCGCTTGGCGCCCCGGCTTTTGCCGCCCGGATCCCGCTGGCCGAGTTGTCCACCTATCTGAACAGTCTGACGACCGTTCAGGCTGATTTCACCCAGATCAACGGCGACGGCACCATCGCCACCGGCAAGCTGTTCATCCGGCGTCCCGGGCGGATCCGGTTTGAATATGCGCCGCCGGACCGCTCTCTGGTGATGGCGGGGGGGCAACAGGTGGCGATCTTTGACGCAAAATCAAACCAGCCGCCGGAGCAATACCCGCTGCGCCGCACGCCGCTGAACCTTATACTGGCGGCGGATGTGAACCTGGGCCGCGCAAAGATGGTGGTGGGCCACACCGAGGTGGAGAACACCACCCGTGTCATCGCGCAAGACCCGGAAAACCCGGCTTATGGCACGATCGAGCTGGTATTTACCGCAAGCCCGGTCGAGCTGCGCCAGTGGATCATCACCGATGATGTGGGCAACAAGACCACGGTCATTCTGGGTGAGATGACAAAGGGCGGGTCGATGCCCGCCTCGTATTTCGACATCACCGCTGAAACCCGCAAGCGCGGCCTGTAACGGCCGCGCCTGAGGCGTCTTCAGCGCCGGCCGCAGCTGGCGAGTTGCAGCGCATACATTTCAGACCTGCGCTGCACCCGACCGGCAACATCGACCAGCCATGGCTTTGCCAGATAGCTTTGCCGGGCAAAGCCGCTGCGGCCTTCGTGATAGGCCAGATACTGGCTTTGGGCATCAGCCTTTGAAATCCCCAGGCGCTTTTCGCTCTGGTCCATATACCAGCCCATGAAATCGGTGGCGTCAGAGATCCGGTCGCGCTTGGCGTTGCGGCGGTTCTGCTCTTTCTGGTATTCTTCCCAGGTGCCATCCAGCGCCTGCGAATAGCCATAGGCCGAAGACTGCCGCCCCATCGGAATGATCCCCAGCGCAAACTTGTGCGGGGTCTGGGCATTGCCGATGAATTTCGATTCCTGATGGATCGTCGCCATCTGCACATGGACGGGGATACCCCATCTGCGTTCTGTCGCCTGCATGGCGCGGAAGTATTGGGGACGCTCACGCACGATGGCGCAGGCGTTTTCCAAATCACGGGGCGCCGAGAATTGACTGCTTCCACCGCCACAGGCGGCAAGCAACAGCAACAACATCGACGCGCGGAGAAGTCTGCTCATCTGCCCCTCGCACGTTTTTCTTTATTACCCGGCACAATAGGGCAAAACCGGGGCGGGGGAAATGGGGCAAGAGCGGCGTTCAGATCAGAAAACCGAGAGTGAGCGGTAAAGTGATCACAGCCAGCAGGGTCGAGGCGATGACCAGCCCCGCCACCGCATCGGCATCAGCGCCGTATTTTTCGGCCAGCATGTAGGATGTGACCGCAACCGGTGTGCTGACCTGCAGCACCAGCACGGCAAAACCGACAGGGTCGAGCCCGAAGAACCGGCCCGCCGCGACGGCCACCGCCACGGTCAGCCCGCCGCGCATCAGCGACAGCCAGACCGCGCGGGTCATCCGCCCCGGTGTCAGCCGCGCCACGGCGACGCCCAGCGTGATCAGCATCATCGGAATCGCGATCTGCCCCAGCAGCGTCAGCGCATTGGTCAGCCACATTGGCGTCTGCCAGCCCTGCCACAGGAACAGCGCCCCCAGCAGGGTGGCCCACATCGCCGGTTCCCGGATCACCCGCAGCAGCGAGCCGCCGCCTGCGACGAGCCAGATGCCAAAGGTAAAGCTCCAGATCAGCATCACCGCAAAGATCACCACGGCATAGCCCAGCCCCGCCTCGCCAAAGGCAAAGAGCGCCAGCGGCAGGCCGACATTGCCGGTATTGCCAAAGATCAGCGGTGCCAGATACGTGCGCCGGTCCAGTCGCAGCCCCCGGACCACGCCCCACAGGATCAGCGTGAGCGCGCCATAGGCGGCAATTGCCGCGAGCGTCACGGCGGTCAGCGCGCCGGGGTCCAGCTCGGTTTTCATCAGCGCGGTAAAGATCAGCGCGGGCACTGACAGCGTCATGGTCAGCCGGGTGATGAACTCCATCCGGTACTCATGGCCGGTTCTGACCCACAGGTATCCGATGGACCCGAGCAGGCCGACCGGGGCCACGATTTCCAGCACTGTAAGGATAAGGACCAACAGTTTGTTTCCCTGTTTCAACGCCTGTCAGGTGGACAAGACACTGCCATCGGGATTAATAACCATCATCAGGGGATGCAATGTGATGCTGAGATTAACACCGAAATACCATCTTGGTCAGGTGCTGCGGCATCGCAAGCACCCTTTTCGGGGGGTCGTGTTCGATGTCGATGCGATGTTTTCCAACACCGACGAATGGTATGAGAACATCCCCGAAGAAAGCCGCCCGTCCAAGGATCAGCCGTTTTATCACCTGCTGGCCGAAAATGACCAAAGCTATTACGTCGCCTATGTTTCGGAACAGAACCTTGTCCCGGATGAGACCGGCGAACCCGTGGGCCACCCGGACCTGAGCGATCTGTTCGGCGATTTCGAGGATGGCCGCTATCCGTTGCAGTTTCAGCTGAACTGACCGGCGGGCATTGACCAGTCGGTAACCTGTGCACGTTAGCCTTGCGGAGTAACCGGAGGGCTAGGATGCAGCTGGATTGTACCCAGACACCAGATCTGATGATCGTTCACGTGCGCGAGACGCGGATTGATGCCGCCGGGGCGATAGATTTCAAGGATGGAATGCGCGATCTGACCTCGGCCGATACGCGCCGTGTGATGCTGGATCTGTCGCACGTGGGGTTCATCGACAGCTCTGGTCTGGGCGCGGTGGTGGCGGTGCGCAAATTCCTGGGGCCGGACCGTCCGCTGGAACTGGCGGGGCTGACCCCTGCGGTGGAAAAGGTGTTTCGTCTGACGCGGATGGATTCTGTGTTCGTCATTCATGGCGATGTTCCGGCTGGTGCGGGCAGCTTGCGTGATGTCGTCTGACGATCCGGGCGAACACACCCGCATTATCATCAACGCTGATCCGATTGCAGTGCGGCAGGCGTTGGGTGCGTTGTTTGACCAGCTGATGGCAGGCCGGATGAGCGCGGATGCCCGCGACGCCGCCCAGATCGTGTTGGCCGAGGCGTTGAACAATATTGTCGAACACGCCTATGCACAGGGGCCGGGTGAAATCGAGCTGACGATCGACATTTCCGCACGTGGGCTGACCTGTCGCATCATGGATGCCGGCCAGCCGTTGCCGGGCGTGGGCGTGCCGGTTGGGGAACTGGCGCCGTTGCTGCCCGGTGAAGACTTGCCCGAAGGCGGCTTTGGCTGGCATTTGATTCGGTCGCTGTCCGAAGATCTGAACTACCGCCGCGAGGGGGAGCGGAATTTCCTGTCATTCCGCATATCGGCGCAACAATACCCACATTAGCTGTGCATTGTTTCCACCGTTTCAGATCTGACGCGAAAGTGCCGCAGTTTCCCCCTAAAACTGACGCGCAGAACGTCGATATTGAACGGGTAGCTGCATAAAGCTTCCCTCGGCGCTGCGAATATTGCCCCCACCCAGTTCGCGGCGCCGAGGTTCCCTATGCAGCCTGCTTTCCCCACATTGATGACGCGTCGGGTGGCGTCTTTGCGCCCATACCCGGCTTGGCGGGGCGCAGGCCGCTGTGTTAGGGGCTGGGGGCGCGCTTGACCGGCAAGATGGCGGCGCAAGGATGGCATGGCGTTGGGATACCGAAATGACCCCTGATTACCAGACGATGCGCAGCGCGATTCTGTCGCTGACCGAAGGCGAAACCGACGCGGTGGCGCTGATGGCCACCGTGGCCTGCGAGGTGCATCATGCCCATCCGTTCAGCGACTGGACCGGATTTTACCGCGTGGTCGCGCCCGAGCTGTTGAAGATCGGGCCGTATCAGGGCGGGCATGGCTGTCTGGTGATCCCGTTTTCGCGGGGCGTCTGCGGGGCCTGTGCGCGGACGGGTGCGGTGCAGAATGTGCCGGATGTCGATGCCTTTCCCGGCCATATCGCCTGTGCGTCGAGCACGCGGTCTGAACTGGTTCTGCCGGTCTGGAATGGCGCGGGCACCCTGCTTGGGGTGTTCGATCTGGACAGCAACACGCCTGCGGCCTTTACCGCCGCAGATGAGGCGTTTTTCACCGCGCTGCTGGCGGATGTGTTTCGCGATGCAAACTGACCCGCCACGCGTGGCACCGATTGCCGTTTTTGATGGCATGAGGCCGGAGCCGCTTTCCCCGACGGCGCTGACGCCCGGGCGCGTCGCGGCAGGCATCCTGCGATGACCCGGCGCATTGCCCCCGATAACGCCCCCAGCCTGATCCCCGATTTCGGCTATGATCCGCCGGATGTGCCCTTGGCTATCCTGCATGAAGACGCACATATTCTGGTGGTGGACAAACCGGCCGGACTGCTGAGTGTGCCCGGCAAGCTCGAGGGGCGGCAGGATTGCCTGATCACCCGGTTGCAGGCGGCGCGCTGGGATGCGCTTGTGGTGCACCGGCTGGATTGCGACACATCGGGCGTGATGATCTTTGCCCGCACCAAACAGGCGCAGGGCTTTCTGGGGCAGGAGTTTGAGAAGCGCCGGGCGCGCAAGACCTATGTGGCGCGGGTCTGGGGGCAGATGGAGCAGGATCGGGGCCATGTCGATCTGCCGCTGGGCAGCGACTGGCCGCGCCGCCCGCGTCAGATGGTGGACCATGAAAACGGCCGCCCCGCCCGCACCGACTGGGAGGTGACCCAGCGCAGCGAGTCGGAAACCCGCGTGCGCCTGCACCCGCTGACCGGGCGCAGCCATCAGCTGCGGGTGCATATGCTGGCCTTGGGGCATGTGATCATCGGCGATCAGATCTATGCCACGGGCGAGGCGAGCGACGCCCCGCGTCTGATGCTGCATTCCGAGACGCTGAGCCTGCACCATCCGGCAACAGGAGCGTTGGTGACGTTTCAAGCCCCGCTGCCTTTCTGAGCAAATCCGCTTTCCTCTGCTGCTGTTAATAGTTTAAGCATCTGGCATGAGATGGACGCTGCCCAATATTCTGACGGTGATGCGCCTGATTGCTGCGCCCGGCGTTGCGATCATGTTCCTGTATTTCCACCGCCCCTGGGCCGACTGGTTCGCGCTGACCCTGTTTGTGGTGGCCGCCGTCACCGACTGGTTTGACGGCTATATTGCCCGGCGCTGGCAGCAGGAATCGAAATTCGGCGCCATGCTGGACCCGATCGCCGACAAGGCGATGGTGGTGATCGCGCTGGTGATCATCACCGGCTATTCCGGGATGAACCCCTGGCTGATCCTGCCGGTCACCCTGATCCTGTTCCGTGAAGTCTTCGTCTCGGGCCTGCGCGAGTTTCTGGCGGAAAAGGCGGGGCTGCTGAAGGTCACCAAACTGGCCAAATGGAAGACCACGGCGCAGATGGTGGCGATTGCGGTGCTGTTTCTGGGCACCGGGCTGGAACATCTGGAGGGGATCGCGCGGCGCGGGATGACCACCGAGCAATATGCCGGGCTGGTGACGCAGGGCCTTGCCGATCCGCTGCGGTCTTGCGGGGCGCGGGGCTGTTCGTCGGTGGCCACCCTGGTCGGGCTTGGCCTGATCTGGCTGGCGGCCATTCTGACACTGGTGACCGGCTGGGATTACTTCCGCAAGTCGCTGCCCTATCTGAAGGATGACACGCCGTGACGGTCGAGGTGCTGTATTTCGCCTGGGTGCGTGAGCGGATTGGCCTTCCGCGCGAACGGGTCGAGACGCAGGCCGCAACCGTGGCGGATCTGATTGCAGAACTGGTGGCGCGTGAAGAGCGCTACGAGATGGCCTTTGCCGATCTGGCCAGCCTGCGGGTGGCGCTGGATCAGGAGCTGTCATCGTTTGACGCCCCCCTTGCCGGGGTGCGTGAGGTGGCGTTTTTCCCGCCGATGACGGGCGGCTGAGATGCGGGTATCGGTCCAGAGCGCGCCGTTCGATCTGGGGGCCGAGTCGATGGCCTTCGCCGCTGGTGCGGCGGGCGCGGGGGCGGTGGTGACCTTTACCGGCATCGTGCGCGACAATGGCGGCACATTGGCCGCGATGGAGATCGAGCATTACCCCGGCATGACCGAACGCGCGATTGCCGCGATCATGGACGAGGCGCGGTCGCGCTGGTCGATGATCGACGCGCTGGTGATCCACCGGCACGGGCGGCTGGCGGGGGGCGAGATGATCATGATGGTCGCCACCGCAGCGCCGCACCGGGCCGATGCCTTTGCGGCGGCGGAGTTTCTGATGGATTACCTCAAATCCCGCGCGCCGTTCTGGAAAAAGGAACTGGGGCCGGATGGGGCGGTCTGGGTGGCGGCCAAGGATGAGGACGAGGCGGCCCTTCGGCGCTGGTAGGTCCTGTGGCTGGCGCCGGAGCCTCCGGCGGGAGTATTTGCAAAGCAGCAATGGCTTGGTGGTTTTCTTGGGGCGGCTGTCCGTGCTAGGTCTGCTGTCATGGAACAGTTGCCCAGCAAAGAGCAGATCCTGCAATGGATCAATGAAAACCCCGGCCTGCAGGCCAAGCGTGACATTGCGCGCGCCTTTGGCATCAAGGGGGCGGCGCGGATCGAGTTGAAGCGCATCCTGAAGGAGCTGGAGGATGAGGGGAACGTGGCCAAGCAGGGCCGCAGCTACCGCGATCCTGACAGCCTTCCCCCCGTATCCATTCTGGTGATCACCGGGCCGGACGCGCAGGGCGATGTCTTTGCCCGGCCGATGGAATGGGGTGGCGAGGGCGAGGCGCCGCGTGTGCTGTTCGTGGCCAAGAAAGGCGATCCGGCGCTGGCGGCGGGCGACCGGATTCTGGCGCGGCTGTCGCCGGTGGATGTGGGCGAGTATCAGTACGAGGCGCGCCTGATCCGCCATATCGGCACCAATCCGCTGCGGGTGCTGGGCGTGTTCCGGGCCAATGCCGAAGGCGGGCGGATCGTGCCGGTTGACAAGGGCCAGGACAAGGAATGGCGCGTCGGGCGTGACATGACGCTGGGTGCGAAGGATGGCGAGCTGGTCGAGGGTGAAGCCATCGGGCGGCGCAACATGGGGCTGCCGCAGGCGCGGGTGACCGCCGTGCTGGGTGATCCGTCAGGGCCGCGGGCGGTCAGCCTGATTGCGATCCATCAGCATGGGATTCCCGATCAGTTTCCCGATGCGGTGATCGCCGAGGCGGACCGGGCCGAGCCCGCCCCGCTGGAGGGGCGCGACGATCTGCGCGATCTGCCGCTGTTGACCATCGACCCGGCCGATGCGCGCGACCGCGATGATGCGGTCTATGCCGAACATGACCGCGAGCCGGGCAATGCGGGTGGGTTCGTCGTATGGGTGGCGATTGCCGATGTGGCGTATTACGTGCGCCCCGGATCTGCGCTGGACCGCGAGGCGAGGAAGCGCGGCAACTCCACCTATTTCCCTGACCGGGTGGTGCCGATGCTGCCTGACATCCTGTCGGGCGATCTGTGCAGCTTGCACCAGCATGTCGACCGCGCCTGTCTGGCGGTGCGGATGCGGCTGGATGCGCAAGGGGCCAAGATCAGCCACCGTTTCGTGCGCGGGATCATGCGATCTGTCGCCAGCCTGAGCTATGAGCAGGTGCAGGCGGCCATTGACGGCGCGCCCGATGCGGTGACCGAACCGCTGCTGGAGCCGGTGCTGAAGCCGCTCTATGCCGCCTATGCCGCGACCAAACTGGCGCGGGCGCTGCGCCAGCCGCTGGATCTGGACCTGCCGGAGCGCAAGATCGAGCTGTCAGAGAGTGGCGAGGTCAAGGCGGTGTCGTTCAAGGAACGCTTTGACGCGCACCGGCTGATCGAAGAGTTCATGATCCTTGCCAATGTGGCGGCGGCAGAAGAGCTGGTGCGGCTGAAAAAGCCGCTGCTGTTCCGGGTGCATGAAGAGCCGACGCCCGAAAAGCTGGACAATCTGCGTGAGGTGGCCGAGGCCTCTGGCTTTGTGCTGGCCAAGGGGCAGGTGCTGCAGACCCGGCATCTGAACACGCTGCTGGCGGCGGCGCAGGGGACCGAGTTTGACGAATTGCTGAACATCAGCACGCTGCGCAGCATGACGCAGGCGTATTACTTTCCGCAGAACTTCGGCCATTTCGGATTGGCGTTGAAGAATTATGCGCATTTCACCTCTCCCATCCGGCGCTATTCCGACCTGATCGTGCATAGGGCACTGATTGCCGGGCATGGCTGGGGCAAGGACGGGTTGTCGGCGCAGGATATCGAGACGCTGGAGGAAACCGCAAAGCTGATTTCCGACAGCGAACGCCGCAGCATGGCGGCGGAACGGGATACCACCGACCGCTATCTGGCGGCTTACCTTGCCGACCGGGTGGGCGCAGAATTTGGCGGGCGGATTTCGGGCGTGCAGCGCTTTGGCCTGTTTGTGAAGCTGGATGAAACCGGGGCCGACGGGCTGATCCCGATCCGCAGCATCGGGCGCGAGTTCTATCATTATGATCAGGACAGCCAGACCCTGACCGGGGCCGATACCGGCATGACCATCGGCATCGGGCAGCGGGTGGTGGTGCGGCTGGCAGAGGCCACGCCGGTCACCGGGGGCATCACGCTGGACCTCTTGACCATCGAGGGCGGGACGATGCCGAAAACCACGCAGCGCCGGGGCCGCTATGCCCCGCGCAAGCCGGGGCAGGCGGCGGCAAAGGACAGCAAGCTGAAACGCAAGGTGCTGCGCAAGCGGCGTTAGGGTTTGTGTCGGCGGCGGTGGGCGGCGGGAATGCGCAGCTCGGCCCGGTATTTGGCGACGGTGCGCCGCGCCAGTGCCGCGCCGTCCTCGCTCAGCGCCTGTGCCAGCGCTTCGTCTGACAGCGGTTGCGTGGCCTCTTCGTCAGCGATCATCCGGGCCAGCCGGGCGCGCAGCGCAGCAGCGGCAGTATCGGCCCCCATGTCGGGCGAAAACAGCCGCCGCAGCCACCACGTGCCATGCGGGGTGTCAACCGCAGCGCCCGCCACCACCCGGCTGACGGTGGATTTGTGCAGGCCAAGACTTTGCGCCAGCGTCTGCATGGTCAGCGGCCGCAGGGCGGCCGCGCCAGTGTCGAGCGCTGCGCGCTGATGCGACAGGATCGCTTGCCCCACCGCCAGCAGCGTCATGTTGCGGCTTTCGACCAGCCGGACCATATCGCGTGCCCGGGCCGCGCCCGGTGCCGCGGGGTCAACGCTCAGCGCGGGCAGGGAGGAGTGGTTGAGCGTGACCAGCCAGCCGCCTTCGCCCTGCCGCACAATCAGATCGGGCTCGCGCAGCGGGCTGGCGATGGCGGAAAAGCTGGCGCCGGGTTTGGGGTTGAAGCTGCGGATCAGGCGAAAGCGGCTGTGGATGTCAGCCTCGGGCGCGCCGGTCAGGCGGGCGAGTGCGGCCCAGTCGCCCGAGGCGACCAGATCCAGCCGGTCCAGCATCACGCTCAGCACCGGGTCCAGCGCTTCGGCGTCGATGGCCTGCAGGCGCAGGCAGTCGGCCAGATTGCGGGCGAACAGACCGGGCGGGTCAATCTGGTGCAGGCGGATCAGCACCCGGTCCACCGCATCGGTGCTGACCCCCAGTTCGGCGGCAATCTCGGCGACGGGGCGGCCCAGCCAGCCCGAAGGCTCCAGCGCATCCGCCAGCGCCAGCGCGATGGAGCGGTCGCGCTGGGCGGGCACAAGGCCGGGAATCGCCGACAGGACATGCGCGATCAGACTGGGGCCATGGGCGGCAAAGGTTGCCGTTTCATCCGCGCCGCTATGGGGCAACACCCCCGACCAGCGCGGCAGCCAGTCGCCTGCCGCAGGCAACACGGGGTGCAGGCTCAGGGCAGGCGTCTCGGCGGCCTGTTCCTCCAGATAGTGGGTCAGACCCGCCGCATCGGCCCGGAGCATGCGCAGCGCAGTATGCAGCCCGGTGCTGAGCTGCAACCGCTGGGTCTGGCTGACCCCCATTTTTGCGCGCACTTTCATGGTACGCAGGGTAAGATGTGGGGGGATGTCAGACAAGGTGGTTTACACAGCGTCTGAAGTGCGGTGGCAGCTCGCCGCAGAAGGGCGCAACCGGTGTGGTTCCACTCGCCCTTGGCCGCTTGAACGCATAGGGTCGGGCCAGCCCTGACAAAAGTGACCCGGTTGATGTTGACTGCTCCGCTGCCCCTGACCCGTGACATTGTGCTGATCGGTGGCGGGCATGCCCATGCGCTGGTGTTGCGGATGTGGGGGATGGACCCGCTGCCGGGGGCGCGGATCACGGTGGTCAATCCCGGCCCGGTGGCCCCCTATACCGGCATGCTGCCGGGGGCGGTTGCCGGGCATTACACGCGCGATGCGATGATGATTGATCTAATACGGCTGGCCCGCTTTGCCGGGGCGCGGGTGGTGCTGGACCGGGCCTGCGGCATCGACCGGGCGGCGGGGCAGGTGGTGCTGACCTCGGGGCGGCGGCTGCGCTATGATGCGGCGTCGATCGACATCGGCATCGCGTCGGATCTGCCGGACGTGCCGGGCTATGCCGAACACGGGGTCGCGGCCAAGCCGCTGGGCACCTATGCCGCGCGGTGGGAGGCGTTTGTACAGAGCTGTGGCCCTGCGCCGCAACTGGTGATCATCGGTGCGGGTGTCGGCGGTTTGGAACTGGCGCTGGCCTCGGCCCACCGGCTGCGCGCGGCGGGGAAGACCCCGCGCATCACGCTGCTGGAGCGTGGGGCGCAGGCGTTGCCGGGGGTGTCTGCGGGCACGCGCAACACCCTGATTGCGGCGTTGCGCGATCATGGCGTGCAGCTGCTGACCGGGGTGAGTGCGGCGCAGGTGCTGGCGGATGCGGTGCTGCTCACCGATGGGCAGCGTCTGGCCTCGGATTTTACGCTGTCGGTGGCGGGGGCGCGACCGCAGGACTGGCTGCGCGACACCGGGCTGGCGCTGACCGATGGCTTTGTCGATGTGGGGCCGACGTTGCAGACATCAGACCCCGCGATCTTTGCGGCAGGCGATTGCGCGTATCTGACCCATGCGCCGCGCCCCAAGGCCGGGGTGTTTGCGGTGCGTGAAGCGCCGGTTTTGCTCCACAACCTGCGCGCCGCCGTGTCGGGCGGGGCGCTGCGGGGCTATGCCCCGCAGCGCGATTATCTGAAACTGGTCTCGGTCGGCGGCAAGGTGGCGGTGGCCGACAAGTTCGGTCTGCGTTCGGGCGGGGCGTGGCTGTGGCGGCTGAAGGATCGGATTGACGCGAAGTTCATGGCAAAGTTCGCCACTTATCCCGCCATGCCCCGGCCTGCGCTGCCGCAGCCCCATGCCGGCGGGCTGGCCGAGGCCATCGGTGACAAGCCGATGTGCGGCGGCTGCGGGGCCAAGGTTGGGGCGGGCGCGTTGCGCGCAGCGCTGGGCGGGTTACCCGTGCCACAGCGGGCCGATGTGCTGTCAGGGCCGGGGGATGATGCCGCGCTGCTGCGCATCGGCGGGCAGCAGCAGGTGATCACCACCGACCATCTGCGCAGCTTTTGCCACGACCCGGCGCTGATGGCGCGGCTGGCGGCGGTGCATGCGCTGGGCGACATCTGGGCGATGGGTGCCGATCCGCAGGCGGCGCTGGCGCAGATCACCCTGCCGCGCCTGTCAGATGCCTTGCAGGCCGACATGCTGGCCGAGGTGATGCAGGCCGCAACGGCGGTGTTCCGCGCCGCCGGGGCCGATGTGGTGGGCGGGCATTCTTCGGTCGGCGATGAGCTGACGGTGGGCTTTACCGTGACCGGGCTGCTGACTGGCCCCGCGCGGCTGAAACGCGGCGCGCAGCCGGGCGATGCGATTGTGCTGACAAAGCCGCTGGGCACCGGTGTGGTGCTGGCGGCAGAAATGGCGCTGGTGCAGCCAAGGCTGGAGCTGACGGGCGGGCTGATGCTGGGCGAGATCTGGGCCGCCTGCATCGCCAGCATGGAGCGGCCTCTGGCACCTGCGGCGGCCCTCCTGCGCACGCGGGCCCATGCGATGACCGATGTGACCGGCTTTGGTCTGGCGGGCCATCTGTGGGAGATGCTGGAGCCGTCGGGCCTTGGGGCGGAGCTGTCACTCGCCGCGCTGCCGCTGCTGCCGGGGGCCGAGGGGCTGGCGGCGAAGGGCGTGGCCTCCACCCTCGCGCCGTCCAACCGGGCGGCGGTGGGCTGGCAGGTGGAAGGCGGGGCGGGGCCAAGATTTGATCTGCTGCTCGACCCGCAGACCTGTGGCGGCCTGCTGGCCTGCGTGCCTGCCGGGGCGCTGGAGGCTGTGCTGGCAGAGATGGCACAGGCCGGGGAAATGGTGGTCCAGATCGGGTGGGTGACGGCGGGGCCGGGGCGGATCATTCTGGACTGAAAGCGCGCGGGGCTGGCGATGGATGCGCTCCGCGCGGGAGTATTTCAGAAAGGTGCAATCCGGCAGGCAGTCAGGGCTGGTGGACGGCGTCGGCAATGCGGCGGGCCAGAGCGGGCAGGCTGTCGGGGTCAAGGCTTTGGGCAGCTATCTCTGTCACGGAATGCGTGCTACGGGCGCGGTGTTTGGCGTAGCGCGGGTCATAATGGGCCTGCATCAGACCGGCGGCGAGGGCGGTGACCTGACCGCTGTCGGCCAGTGCCTGCCAGTCGGCGATCAGGCTGGCGGGATGCGAGGGTTTCAGCTGATGCAGAACTGCCGTCAGCCGCGCGGTATCGGCGACAATGTCGGCATAGGCTTGGGTCAGATACCGGGCGCGGGCCTCCAGCGGGGCGGTGATCGCGATGCGCGGGGCCTGTGCCATGGCGCGCCAGAGCGTGGCGGGCAGGTTCAGGCTGCCGATGCGGGAGCTTTCCGCCTCGATCACCACCGGGCGGGTTGGGTCCAGCCGGGCGATGGCCAGCGCCAGCTGCCCCTCGAAGCTGCGCTGCGACGGTTGCGGGCCGGTGGCCCCGAACAGCGAGCCGCGATGGCAGGCCAGACCTTCGAGGTCGATCACCTGCACGCCCAAGGCAGGCAGCTGGGCCAGAAGGTCGGTCTTGGCGGTGCCGGTATTGCCGTCGAGCACGATCACCGGGCAGGGGAACGGCTGATCCTGCAAGGCTGCAACCACCAGCCTGCGCCAGCTTTTGTAGCCGCCGCTGATGATCTGAACCCGCCAGCCGATCTGGGACAGGATGGTGGCGAATGACCCCGAGCGTTGCCCGCCACGCCAGCAATAGACCAGCGGCTGCCACCCGCCGGGCCGGTCGGCCAAGGGCCCCATCAGATGCGCGGCGGCGTTTTTCGCCACCAGCGCCGCGCCAAGCTTGCGCGCGTCAAACGGCGAGACCTGTTTGTAGAGCGTGCCGATCCGGGCGCGTTCGGCATCATCCAGAACCGGCAGCGAGATCGCACCCGGCAAATGGTCATCGGCAAACTCTGCCGGGGCCCGCACGTCGATGATGTCATCAAAGCGCAGGGCCAGCACATCGGCCAGTGAGGTCAGTTCTACGGCCATCATGCGCCCCGTTTCCGGCCACAGCTTTAGCGGGATGGCAGCGGGGTGCAAGGCCGGTTGGCCGCGCCGTGACCCCTGCGCCATCCTCCGCTGCGGGCCGAGCACGGTTCCGGTTGAACGCTCAGGCCAGCGCCGCCACGCGCGGATGCGATGGGCAGGTCACCAGATGGTCATTGACCATGCCGGTCGCCTGCATGAAGGCATAAACGATGGTTGGCCCGCAATAGGTGAACCCCTCGGCCTTCAACGCTTTTGACATCGCCTGTGAAACCGGGGTCTGGGCGGGCACCTGTGCCAGGCTTTGCCATTGGTTCTGCTGCACTTTTCCATCCTGAAACGCCCAGATGAAATCTGAGAATCCCGCGCGCTGCTCGATCCGCAAATAGGCCTGTGCCGAGCGGATGGTGCCTGCGATCTTGCCCCGGTGCCGCACGATGCCGGGGTTGGCCAACAGGCGGAGGATGTCTTCCTCGCCCCAATGGGCGATGATTTCCGGACGGAATCCTTCAAATGCCGCGCGAAAACTGTCGCGCTTTTTCAGGATGGTGATCCAGCTCAACCCGGCCTGAAAGCCATCCAGGATCAGCTTTTCCCACAAGGCCCGCCCGTCACGTTCTGGTACGCCCCATTCATGGTCATGATAATCCATGTAAATCTGCTCTGTCCCGCACCAGCCGCAGCGCAAAGACGCCCCGTTGTCCATTGTTCGTCACCCGTTTGCCCGTGATCATGACAATTGGAACAAAATGAGAAACTTTACGCAAGCTTTACCCTTGCGGCGTCATCATGGCGCAGGGTTGAAGGAAAGGCACGACATGACGCAGAAACCACTTCCGCTGCAGGATGTTCCGCACACTATGGCCAGCCCCTTGGCCTATGCCGTGTCTGAGAATGACCGTCAGACCGTTGCCATGGTCCGCGAGGCCCTGCGCACCGGGCGGATGCGGCTGGCCTATCAGCCCGTTGTCATGTCCGCCGATACCACCCGTATCGCCTTTTACGAAGGGTTGATCCGGGTGATGGACCCGTCTGGCCGCCTGATCCCGGCGAGGGATTTCATATCTGTGGCAGAGACGGATGAAACCGGGCGCGAGATTGACTGTGCTGCGTTGGCCATGGGGCTTGCGATGCTGGCACAGCAACCGCAAATCCGCCTTTCGGTCAATATGTCAGCGCGGTCAATCGGCTATCCGAAATGGACAGAAATCCTGCACAACGCGCTGCGTCGGCATCCCGGACTGGGGGAGCGGTTGATTCTTGAAATCACCGAAAGTTCGGCGATGCTGGTGCCGGAAATCGTATCAACCTTTATGGATGATCTGCAGCCGGAGGGGATCGCCTTTGCGCTGGATGATTTTGGCGCAGGCTATACCGCCATTCGCTATTTCAAGGATTTTGCCTTCGACATTCTGAAAATCCACGGCCAGTTTATCCGCAATATCAGTACCGACCCTGACAATCAGGTGGTGACAGCGGTCTTGCTGGCGATCGGTCGCCAGTTCGATATGCTCTGCGTCGCGGAATCCGTCGAAACACTGGCCGATGCTGAATATCTTCAGGCCCTTGGCGTGGATTGCCAGCAGGGGTATCTGTTTGGCTTACCCTCGGTAACGCCGGCCTGGGCAGCGCACGCCCGGGAACACACTGCCTGAGGCGGGCTTTGTTGACGCAGGGTCATATCTGGTGCGCAAGAATCTTGCGCTTTGCAGCATGGGGCTTTACGTCAAAAGGGAAGGCGGAGGAAAGGCCCTCCGCTGCCTTGGCCAAGGGAGAGAGATCATATGACCAATGTCGTAATCGTTGCCGCGGGACGGACCGCAGTTGGCAGCTTCAATGGCGCCTTCGCCAACACGCCTGCCCATGACCTGGGAGCCGCCGTGATTGCGGCAGTGGTGGACCGTGCCGGGATCGACAAGGCCGAGGTTGAGGAAACCATTCTGGGCCAGGTGCTGACCGCAGGTCAGGGCCAGAACCCGGCGCGGCAGGCGCATATCAAGGCCGGTCTGGCGAAAGAGGCCAGTGCTTGGTCGCTCAATCAGGTGTGCGGCTCGGGCCTGCGCGCTGTTGCGCTTGGCGCGCAGCATGTGCAACTGGGCGATGCACGCATCGTTGTCGCCGGCGGTCAGGAAAACATGTCGCTGTCGCCCCATGTCGCGCATCTGCGCGCCGGGCAGAAGATGGGCGATCTGAACTTCATCGATTCGATGATCCGTGACGGGCTGTGGGATGCGTTCAACGGCTATCACATGGGCCAGACTGCCGAAAACGTCGCCAACCAGTGGCAGATTTCGCGCGACATGCAGGATGAATTTGCGCTGGCCAGCCAGAACAAAGCCGAAGCCGCGCAAAAGGCTGGCAAGTTCAAAGATGAGATCATTGCCTTTACCGTGAAGACCCGCAAAGGCGACACGGTGGTGGATCAGGACGAATACATCCGCCACGGTGCCACGCTGGACAGCATGCAAAAACTGCGCCCGGCCTTTGCCAAGGATGGGTCGGTCACCGCAGGCAACGCCTCGGGTCTCAACGACGGTGCCGCAGCTGTGGTGCTGATGACCGAGGAAGAGGCGGCCAAACGCGGCCTGACCGTCATCGCCCGAATCGCGTCTTATGCCACGGCCGGGCTTGACCCGTCGATCATGGGCGTTGGCCCGATCCATGCGTCGCGCAAGGCGCTGGGCAAGGCGGGCTGGTCGGTCGGCGATCTGGATCTGGTCGAGGCGAATGAGGCTTTTGCCGCACAGGCCTGCGCGGTGAACAAGGATATGGGCTGGGATCCGTCGATCGTGAACGTGAACGGTGGCGCGATTGCCATCGGCCACCCGATCGGGGCGAGCGGTTGCCGCATCCTGAACACGCTGCTGCACGAAATGGCACGGCGCGATGCGAAAAAGGGTCTGGCAACCCTGTGCATCGGCGGCGGTATGGGCGTGGCCATGTGCCTGGAGCGGTAAGATAAATCGTTGCTGCGACTGCATAATGGGCGCGCAATAATCTTGCGCGCCCATTGTCTTAGCGATAGCTATATTTCAAGAGATGCCAGAATAGGGAGGATACCATGGCTCGTGTTGCATTGGTTACGGGGGGCTCGCGCGGGATTGGCGCGGCGATTTCCGTGGCACTGAAAGCCGCTGGCTACACCGTCGCCGCGAATTACGCCGGCAATGAAGAAGCGGCAAACGCTTTCACCAAAGAAACCGGGATTCCGACCTATAAATGGTCCGTTGCCGATTATGACGCCTGCGCCGCAGGTATCAAACAGGTCGAGGCGGATCTTGGCCCGGTCGATGTGCTGGTCAACAATGCGGGAATTACCCGCGATGCAATGTTCCACAAGATGACGCCGGGCCAGTGGAAAGAGGTGATCGACACCAACCTGAGCGGGCTGTTCAACATGACCCATCCGGTGTGGTCTGGCATGCGTGACCGTAAATTTGGCCGGGTGATCAACATTTCGTCGATCAACGGTCAAAAGGGGCAGGCCGGGCAGGCAAATTATTCCGCCGCCAAGTCGGGCGATCTGGGCTTTACCAAGTCGCTTGCGCAAGAGGGGGCACGGGCCGGCATCACGGTGAACGCGATCTGCCCCGGCTATATCGGCACCGAAATGGTGCGCGCGATTGATGAAAAAGTGCTGAACGAACGCATCATCCCGCAAATTCCCGTGGGCCGTCTGGGCGAGCCCGAGGAAATCGCGCGCTGCGTGGTCTTCCTTGCGGCCGAGGACGCCGGTTTCATCACCGGTGCCACCATCAGCGCGAACGGCGGTCAGTATTTCGTCTGACGCCACAGGCCAAAAGCAAAGGGCCGTCCCGGTGGGGGCGGCCCTGTTCGGTCAGGCTTTGGTCAGTCACGCTTTTGCGGCATTGCCGAACGGCTTGCGACGGAAAAAGCTGACAATGCTCCGTGCCATATCTGTAAGGGCTTTTGCCCGCAGCGCACGCGCCTCGCGCATGACGGCGTCGTGATCGAGTTTGACAGTCGGTTCCAACATCGGACATTCCTTTATGGACATGTCCTCCCTGTCATTGAAAATGCCAGTCAGGTCAGCAGTTTGCAAGGGCTCAACCCATGCGTTTTGCGCAATCCCGCTGCCCGTCGCGTGCAAGCGCGGGCTTGACCCCGGCCTGTGGCTCGCGTTTGGTCCGTGGCGGCATGGGGTCAGAAAAGGGCAGTGACGTGACGCAAGGCAGGGCGACCGCTATCGGATTTTCAGCCGTTTTGATGTGGGCGCTGCTGGCGCTGTTCACCATCGGGTCGGCCCCGGTGCCGCCGTTCCTGCTCAACGCGCTGTGCTTTGGCATCGGCGGCGGGATCGGGCTGATCTGGACCGCGCGGCGCGGCTTTGCCGTGCTGCGCACCGTGTCGTGGAAGGTCTATGCCTTTGGCACGCTGGGCCTGTTTGGCTATCATTTTCTGTATTTCACCGCGTTTCGCATCGCACCGACCGCCGAAACCGGCTTGATCGCCTATCTCTGGCCGCTGTTCATCGTGCTGTTTTCTGGTCTTTTGCCGGGTGAGAGGTTGCGGGCGCTGCATATCATCGGCGCGCTGGTGGCCTTTGCCGGGGCGGCGTTGATCGTGCTGCGCGGCGGGGTTGATCTTGGCGGCGCGTCGGCCCCCGGTCTGGTTCTGGGCTTTGGCTGCGCGATCACCTGGGCGGCCTATTCGGTGCTGTCGCGCCGTCTGGGCAAGGTGCCGACCGAAAGTGTCACCGTGTTCTGTCTGGCCACGGCCGCGCTGTCGCTGGTGGCGCATCTGGCGCTGGAGGAAACGGTCTGGCCGGCCGATCCGCTGGGCTGGCTGGCGGTTCTGGCGCTGGGGCTGGGCCCGGTGGGGCTGGCATTTTTCACCTGGGACATCGGGATGAAAAGAGGCGACATCCAGCTCTTGGGTGTCGCCTCTTATGCTGCGCCTTTGCTGTCGACGCTGGCATTGATCGCTGCCGGGATCACACCTGCCACCCCGGTTATCGGGGCGGCGGCACTGTTGATCGCCGGGGGCGCCGCCCTGGCAGCGCGCGCAAGCGCCACCGGGGCAAAGTCACGCTGACGTCACGCCTGCATAAGGCGGGTGATCTCTTCCTTCAGCTTCATTTTCTGTTTCTTCATGTCGGCGATCTTCAGTGCATCCGTTGCCGGGCTGCGCTGCTCACGCTCCACCTGTTCCGAGAGGTGCTCATGCTTGCGGCGCAGTTCCTGCAGATGCGAAGCAACGGTCATATTAACCCTCCTATGGTCGGTTCTAACATGACGATTGCATCACAAGAGCTGAGTCGTGTCGCCAAAAATCGACAGCCCGATCACGCGGATTACAGCAAATTCAGCGAAAACGCGCCAAAAGGTCGCTGCCATTGCGCAGGACATCGCTCGCCTCTGGCGTGTAATTCTCGCGGTCGCCGTCATGGGTCAATCCGGCATGAATCACAAACGGCGCCAGCAGACGGAACGGCCCCCGCCCGCCCTTGCGCGCCTGCACGATGATGCGCAGGGGTCTGCGCCCTTCGCGCGGGGCCAGCGGCAATACGGCGATCGACCCCAGTTTGGCCATTCCGGCCAGCACTGCGGGCAGCCCGTCGGTCGTGCAGATCAGTGTCAGCCAGCCGCCGGGGGCCAGCCTGCGCGCGCCCGCCTGCACCCAGTCGCCCAGCGGCAGATCGACCTGCATCGCCCGCGCCCGTTCCGGCACCGGCGACCGGGTGCCCTCGGGCGGGTAATAGGGCGGGTTCATGATCACATGGTCAAAGTCGATGCGCAGGGCGGCGGGCATCTGCGCCAGATCGCCATCATGCACCTGCATCGCAAGGCCGTTGCGCGCGGCGTTGCGCCGGGCCAGCTCGGCATAGCCGGGCTGCACCTCCAGCCCCCAGAGCTGCGCGCCGGGCACCCGCACACCCAGACACAGGCTGGCCGCCCCCGCGCCGCAGCCGATATCCAGCACCCGCTCGCCCGCCCGCACGGGACAGGCGGCCGCCAGCAGGACCGGATCGGTCGCCGCCCGATACCCCCGGACCGGCTGCAACAGGGTCAGCTTGCCGCACAGGAACTTGTCATCGGTCAGATCGGCGTCGGCAAACATCGGGGGTCACCATTCTATTGGCCAAGGTCGATTTCATTGTCGCGCATGACAATGCGGGCCATGAACAGATCCTGATCCCGCACCATCAACCGGCGCGGCAATATGCCAAGGCTGCCATCAAGGATGCTCATGTGGACGTCCATTTCAAAGGTCGCTATACCCTCGCCCTGAAGCAGGGCCTGTGCATAGGCGATCACCGTGATGTCTGTTGTGCGCAATAGCTCTTTCATCGGCCCAGATTTATGGTCTTTTCCATGAAAAGGCGAGAGTGGAGCTTACAGGGGATGAGTTTGGATCACATGGCAGCAGAGCAAGCCGCGCAAAAGCCGCAGGAACGGCTGTCGGCATGGCTGGCAGGCGATATGGCAGCCGTCAATCTGCTGATCCGCGACCGCATGGCCAGCGAACACGCGCCGCGCATCCCCGAGGTCACCGCGCATCTGATTGAGGCCGGGGGCAAGCGTCTGCGCCCGCTGCTGACGCTCGCCGCCGCGCGGCTTTGTGGCTATGATGGTCCGTTCCATGTGCATCTGGCGGCAACGGTGGAGTTCATCCACACCGCCACCCTGTTGCATGATGATGTGGTCGATGAAAGCAGCCAGCGGCGCGGCCGGCCGACGGCCAACCTGTTGTGGGACAACAAATCCAGCGTGCTGGTGGGTGACTACCTGTTCGCCCGCAGCTTTCAGCTGATGACCGAAACCGGCAATATGCGGGTGCTGGCGATCCTGTCCAACGCCTCGGCGGTGATTGCCGAGGGGGAGGTGCTGCAACTGACCGCAGCCCAGGATCTGCGGACGGACGAGTCGGTGTATCTCAAGGTGGTGCGCGGCAAGACGGCGGCGCTGTTTTCTGCCGCGACCGAGGTGGGCGGCGTGATCGCGGGGGCCGCGCCGGAACAGGTCAAGGCGCTTTACGATTATGGCGATGCGCTTGGCATCGCGTTCCAGATCGTCGATGACCTGCTCGATTACGGCGGCACCGATGCGCTGATCGGCAAGAACACCGGCGACGATTTCCGCGAGCGCAAGCTGACCCTGCCCGTCATCAAGGCCGTGGCCCTGGCGACCCCCGAGGAACGGGCATTCTGGGAGCGGGTGATCGAAAAAGGCGACCAGCACGACGGCGATCTGGACCGCGCCCGCGCGATCATGGCGGGCCATGGCACGATGGAGGTGGCGCGTCAGGATGCGCTGGCTTGGGCGGCAAAGGCCCGCACGGCGCTGGATCATCTGCCCGCGCATGATCTGCGCGACATGCTGGCCGATCTGGCGGATTACGTGGTCGAGCGGATCAGCTGAGCATCCGCGCCGGGGCGACCCACCATTCCGGCTGCGCCGCCCGAAGTTCACGGGCGGCGGCCTGAGCGGTCGGGCCGTCGGCAAACAGCCCGAAACAGGTGGCCCCCGACCCCGACATCCGCGCCAGCAGACAGCCGTGTTGCGCCCCCAGCGCCAGCCGGACCGCGCCGATCACCGGCGCAAGCGCCGACGCGGACGCTTCCATGTCACTGCGCATCGCCTGTAAAAACGCCGCAAGCGCGGTGACAGAGGGCAGGCGCGGCATCTCTGGCATCGGTGTATTGGTCTTGTCGGTCATGCCCTGAAACACCTGCGGCGTTGAAACCGCCACCCCCGGATTGACCAGCACCAGCCACGCCTCTGGCAAGGGCGGCACCGGGGTCAGCACCTCACCCACGCCTTGCATCCGTACCGCGTGACCGTGCAGACACACCGGCACATCTGCCCCCAGCGCCAGCACATCCGCGTCCTGTGGCCGCGCACATTGCCCCAGCCGCGCCAATGCCCGCAAGGTCGCCGCCGCATCGGCCGAACCGCCGCCGATGCCCGAGGCCACCGGCAGTTGCTTGTCCAGCGTGATCGCCGCCGTCATCCGCATCAGCCGTGCCGCGCGCAGCACAAGGTTGTCATCCTGCACCGGCAAGGCTGCTGCCTGCGGCCCGGTGATCTGCAGGCTCAGCCGGTCGTCCGCACGCAGTGAGAGACGGTCGCCCACATTGGCAAACACCACCAGAGAGTCCAGCAGGTGATAGCCATCTGCCCTTTGCCCGGTGACATGCAGGCTCAGGTTGATCTTGGCAGGGGCAAATTCTTCAACCGTATCAGTTGCCATTCGCCACCGCTTGCAGCGACGGCGCGCCCTCTTCGGCCAGCACCGCATCCAGCCCGATCTCCAGCTTGCGGCGGATGCGCGTGGCATCCTCTTCCTTGGGGTCAAACGACAGCGCGCGCCGCCACTGAAAGCGTGCCTCCAGATGCCGGCCCACCGCCCAATAGACATCGCCCAGATGGTCGGTCACCACCGGGTCGACCGGCTCCAGCTCACTGGCGCGTTCCATCTGCGGCAGGGCATCGGCATAGCGGCCCAGCCGGAAATAGGCCCAGGCCAGCGAGTCGATGATATAGCCTGCATCCGGGCGCGCGGCGACCGCACGCTCGATCATGCCCAACGCTTCTTCCAGGTTTTCGCCGCGGTCGACAAAGCTGTAGCCCAGATAATTCAGCACCTGCGGCTGATCGGGGTTCAGCTCCAGCGCCTTGCGGAAGTCGGCTTCGGCCTTGTCCCACTGGCCCGAACGTTCCTGCGCCACCGCGCGAGAGTAGAACAGGCCCCAATGCCGCTCTGATGGCTCGGCCACCAGCGCAAGCGCGGTATCATAGGCGGCAGCGGCCTCTTCAAACCGCTCGGCCCGGCGCAGGGTATCGCCATACGCCATATGGACAAGCTGCAGTTGCGGGTGGCTTTCGGTCAGCGCCTTGAGCGCCGCGAGTGCCTCATCCTGCCGGTCCAGTGCGATCAGAGTCGCGCTGCGGCCGATTTCAGCGGCATGAAATGCCGGTTGATCGGCTGGCAACAACGCATACGTATCGCCCGCCAGTTCAAACTGCCGCAACTGTTCCAACAGGCCGGCCGACAACAACAGCGCCTCGGCATGGCGGGGATTCAGGTCAAGGGCCGCACGGGCATAGAGAACGGTATAGCCATCCTCGGCCTCACCGTTCAGGGCCACGGCGACGGTAAAGAACACCTCGGCAATGCCATCTTTTGCAGTCTGCACCACATCAAAAGCCAGCGGCGTGCCTGCCTCCAGCGCGCTGCGCATCGCCATGATTTCCGGCTCCGGCTCGGTGCCGAAGCTGCGTTCCAGCAGCGCCAGCGCCTCGTCGGACTTCTCCAGCTGGCTCAGGATCTGCACATGCGCGATGATGCCCCGCCGGTTCACCACCAGCGGCCCCTCGGCGCGGCCCGACAAAATGTCATCCGCGCCCTCGAAATCGCCCACCGCGGCCAAAGCCAGCGCCTTGTGATACAGGCCAAAGGCCTTCAGCCCCTCGGTAGCGGCAATCGTGTCAAAGGCTGCCACCGCTTCTGACATCCGGCCCTTGCCGAACTCGCCCCAGGCCTGCACCAGATCATCCAGCAGATTGCCGATCTTGCGGGTCTCGGGAATGGCCAGAACGGCGTCATAATCTTCGGCCTGCACATCGCGGACCAAAAGCGCGATGCTGGCCCCGATGCTGCGGCCCTCCAGCGCGGTCATGCGTGTCGCGGCTGTGGCGGCGTTCCCGAAATCGCCGACGCCGATGAATGACAGAACCGCGCCCTCCAGCATCACCAGATTGTCGGGGTCGCTTTCCAGCGCTCTGGCAAACCAGCGCGCACCCTCACGGAAATCGCTTTGTGATGCCGCCGACCGCGCTGCCAGATAGGCCCCGGCATCGCCGGGTTCCGCACTTATGGCCGCCTCTGGCACCGGGTCGGTCTGCGCGGACAAAAGGCCGGGTTGTACGGAAATCACGGCCGCCAGCAAAAGGGCAGTCAGGCGGGGCGGCAGGGCGTGGGTCATTTGGGCACTTTTCATATGAAAGACAGTGCAAAGCTAGCCCCCGCCCGCGCCACTGGCAATGGCAGGGGGCTGTCTGCGGCGATGATCGCGCAAATGTCAGAACATCCGGACCATGGCAATCGCTGCCGCCGCCAGAACCGGCAGCCCGATCAGGATCAGCGGCACATTCAGCCATTGCCGCGACGGCGCTGGCGGCAGGACAGGATAGATCACCGGCCAGCGCCCGGTCTGCGCCGCCAGCGTCAGGGTGCTGACCGAGACCGGCAGCCGCACCCCGAACAGATGGGGCGGGGCAATCGGCCAGCCGGGGCGCAACACCCGCCCCTCATCGCGGTGGTGAAACGCGGGCGCATAGCCGCTCAGATCCACCCCGAACCCGGTTGCAAACGCGTCCATAAAGCCGGATGCCGCGTCGCCGTCCAGATCCAGCGCCGCCAGCACATCGGCCTCTTGCACTGCGCTCAGCCGCCGCCCGGACCGGCGTTCGATAAACATCACAATGTCTTCGCGCCCCGGCCCGGTCATGGCGCGCGTCACATGTTGGGATAGTTCGGCCCGCCCGCGCCCTGCGGCGTGGTCCAGACGATGTTCTGGCTGGGGTCTTTGATGTCGCAGGTCTTGCAATGCACGCAGTTCTGAAAGTTGATCACAAAGCGCGGGTCTTTGCCGTCTTCGGCCACCACCTCATACACCCCGGCCGGGCAATAGCGCTGCGCCGGTTCGGCATATTTGGGCAGGTTGACCGCGATCGGAATCGACGGATCGCGCAGTTTCAGATGCGAAGGCTGCGCCTCGTCATGGTTGGTAAAGCTGTAGGCCACATTGGTCAGCCGGTCGAACGACAGCTTGCCATCGGGGCGCGGATAGTCGATCGGCGCGAAATCCTTGGCCAGCCCGGTGGCCGCCGCATCAGATTTGCCATGCTTCAACGTGCCGAACAGTGAAAAGCCCAAGGTGTTGGTCCACATGTCCAGACCGCCCGCAATCAGGCTGGCGACCAGCCCGAATTTCGACCACAGCGGTTTGACATTGCGCACCTTTTTCAGGTCAGCGCCAATCGCGCCACCGCGCACCTCGGTCTCGTATGCCGTCAGCTCATCGCCCTGACGCCCGGCCTTGATCGCCGCATGGGCCGCCTCTGCTGCGGCCTTGCCCGACAGCATGGCATTGTGGTTGCCCTTGATGCGCGGCACGTTGACCATGCCGACCGAACAGCCCAGCAGCGCCACGCCTGGTGCCACCATCTTGGGCATCGACTGCCAGCCGCCCTCGGAAATCGCCCGCGCGCCATAGGCCACACGCTTGCCGCCCGCCAACAGCTCGGCAACCATCGGGTGATGCTTGAAGCGCTGGAATTCCATATACGGGTACAGGTGCGGGTTCTCATAGTTCAAATGGACCACGAACCCGACATAAACCTGATTTTTTTCAAGATGATAGATGAACGACCCGCCCCCGGCATTGCTGCCCAGCGGCCAGCCCATCGTATGGGTCACGGTGCCCTCACGATGCTTGGCGGGGTCAATCTCCCAGATTTCCTTCATGCCAAGGCCAAACTTCTGCGGGCAATGGCCCTTGGACAGCTCATAGCGGTCCATCACGACCTTGGCCAAGGACCCGCGCACGCCTTCGGACAGGAACACATACTTGCCAAGCAGCTCCATCCCGGGTTCATAGCTTGGCCCCGGCTCCCCGGTCGCCGGATCGCGCCCGAACTCGCCCGCGACCACACCGGCGACGCGATCCCCGTCAAACACCAGTTCAGAGCACGACATGCCGGGGAAAATCTCTACCCCCAGCCCTTCGGCCACACCCGCCATCCAGCGGCAGACATTGCCCATCGACACGATGAAATTGCCGTGATTGTTCATCAAGGGCGGCATCGGAAAGTTCGGGATGCGGATCTGACCCGCAGGCCCGAGCATGTAGAAATTGTCTTCTTTCACCAGCGTCTTGATCGGTGCCCCCATGCTGCGCCAGTCGGGCAGCAGCGCATCCAGACCCGACGGGTCCAGCACCGCACCCGACAGGATATGCGCCCCGACCTCGGACCCTTTTTCCAGCACCACGACCGACAGATCGGCATCCAGCTGCTTCAGCCGGATCGCGGCAGACAGGCCCGCCGGGCCAGCGCCGACGATCACCACGTCATATTCCATCTTTTCGCGCACAATCTGGCTCATCTCTCGTCTCCGCTGACGGGCGGGGCCCGTGTCTGATCTGGTGATTTTGCTGGCATCGTCATTGCCCCAAGGCAGGCTTGGGGTCAACCGTAACGCAACATCACAGTGCCGCAATGCAGCATTCCCGTAATTTTATTACTGCCCCGTCACGGCTTTTCTGTTCCCTGAGCGACAAGCTGCCATCCCGCCACGCCATCGCCTCTTGCAATTCATCCCGCCATCCGTTTGGGTGATACTCAGTTAGTGACGGGCCATGGCCCCCGACAGGGGCCGTGGCCTCCCTTTTCGTGGAAGATGACGATGGAAAAGATCCCGATGACCCGCGGTGGGTATGATGCTCTGGACGAAGAGCTGAAAATCCTCAAATCGGTGGAGCGCCCGGCGGTGATCCGCGCTATTGCCGAGGCGCGCGAGCATGGCGATCTGTCCGAAAACGCCGAGTATCATTCCGCCCGCGAAAAGCAGTCGTTCATCGAGGGCCGGATCAAGGAACTCGAAGGCATCCTGTCGCTGGCCGAGGTGATTGACCCGACCAAACTGTCCGGCTCGATCAAATTCGGGGCGACGGTGGTTCTGGTCGATGAAGACACCGACGAGGAAAAGAAATACCAGATCGTCGGTGAGAATGAGGCCGATATCGAACGCGGTCTGCTCAACATCCGCTCCCCCCTGGCCCGTGCCCTGATCGGCAAGGACGAAGGCGACAGCGTCGAGGTGAAAACTCCCGGCGGTGATCGCAGCTATGAAGTGTTAAGCATTCGTTACGTCTGATCCCCCGGAACGGAACGAGGCAACCATGCCCGACAGTGACGACAAGAACCTCGACCTCGGCATTTATGCCCGTACCGCAGAGCCGCGCTTTGCGGTGACCGAAATCGTCGCGGCAGCGTTGGCCGTGGTCTGGGTGGTGGCGGTGGTCTTTTACGTGCTGAACGCGCCCGAAGGCACCGGCACGCTGGGGCTGGTGATGACGCTTCTGGTGGTGTTCCTGCCGCTGGCGCTGATCTGGGCGGCGGCGACCACGCTGCGGTCAGTCCGCGTGCTGCGGGCCGAGGCGGCGCGGTTGCAGACCAGCGTCGATGCGATGCGCAACGCCTATATCAACAGCCAGCAGACGGGCGCTGCGGGCCTGCGCCCCTCGGTCGAGAAGAAGCTCGACGACATCGCCCGCCAGACCGAAACCGCGCTGGCCACCTTTACCTCGCGCCGCGATGCGGTGCTGACCCAGCCGTCAGCCGACCGCAAGGCGGCGCTGATCCCGGCCCCACCGCCGCAACCTGCCGATGAGCAACCCGGCCTTGCCCTTGGCACCCCGGCCGAGTCGATGCGCCCGCCACTGTCGGTCGCCGATTTCATCCGCGCGCTGCAATTCCCCGAAAACCCCGACGACCGCGACGGCTTTCGCGCCCTGCGTCTGGCGCTCGAAGACCGCGACGTGGCCAAGCTGATCCGCGCCGCGCAGGATGTGCTGACGCTGATGTCGCAAGAGGGCATCTACATGGATGACCTGCGCCCCGACCGCGCCCGGCCAGAGCTGTGGCGGCGCTTCGCAGCAGGAGAGCGCGGGCGCGGCATTGCCGCTATCGGCGGCGTGCGTGACCGCTCGTCGCTGGCGCTGACGGCGGGCCGCATGCGCGAAGACCCGGTGTTCCGCGACGCGGGCCACCATTTCCTGCGCACTTTTGACCGGATGTTCCAGCAGTTTGAGAAAAATGCGTCGGATGCCGAGATTTCCGATCTCGCCGACACCCGCACCGCCCGCGCCTTCATGCTGTTTGGCCGGGTGATGGGCGTGTTCGACTAAGGCTCCGCCGGTTTGCTGGCCCCTCAGCTTACCTTGGACTGTCCCGCTCTGGCTCTGACGTTGCACCGGGGGTTTCACACCCCCGGACCCCCGTGGAGTACTTGAGCCAAGATGAAAGCGAAGGGGAGACCTGTGCATTCATCTTGGCGAAAATACTCAAAGACTCAGAGTGGACACGTAGAGCGCGTGGTCCTCACCGGGGCGCTGCGGCCCGCCGCAGCCGGTCATTGATCGCACGGCCAAGGCCGGTGTCCGGCACCGGCGCAAACACGATCCGCCCGCCCGGCCCGGCCAGTGCATCGGCGTCGCGCAGGGTCTGGAACAGCGCCGCCGCCGCCTCCACCAGATCGCCGCCCGGTGACAGCGACAGCGCTGCACCCGTGCTGTCAGGGCCAAAGCCGACCCAGACCTCGCCATCAGCGGGCGCGCTCACCCCCAGCCGGACGCCAGCCTCGGGCGCGTAGTGGCTGGCCAGCTGCCCCGGCGCATTGGGTTTGTGCGCGTCGCCCCCCACCCCGATCGGCCCCAGCATCGCCTCCAGCGCCTCGACCGGCACCCCGCCGGGGCGCAGCAGCGTGGGCGCACCCTCCAGCCCCAGAATCGTCGACTCGATCCCCACGGCGCAGGGCCCGCCATCCAGCACCGCGTCAATCCGCCCGCCCAACCCCTGCCGCACATGGTCGGCCCGTGTGGGCGACACCCGCCCCGACGGGTTGGCCGAGGGCGCAGCCAAGGGCCCGCCAAACGCCCGCAACAATGCCTGCGCGACGGAATGCGCCGGGCAGCGGATCGCCACCGTTGGCAATCCTGCCGTCACCAAGGGCGACAGCCCGGCATCCGCCCGCAAAGGCAGCACCAGCGTCAGCGCGCCGGGCCAGAACGCCGCAGCGACAGCCCGCGCCCGGTCGTCAAAAATCGCCAGCGTTTCGGCCATGTCCAGCCCGGTCACATGCGCAATCAACGGGTTGAATGTGGGCCGCGCCTTGGCCGCAAAGATCCGCGCCACCGCCGCGCCGTTGCGCGCATCCCCCGCCAGCCCGTAGACCGTTTCGGTTGGCATCGCCACCAGTCCGCCCGCCCGCAGGATCGCGGCGGCGCGGGTCAGCCCCGCATCCGTGGGCATCAGGTCCTCGGTTTCAATTCTCATGTGACGCAGCGTAGGGCTTGAGAGGTTGGCCCCCATGGCTAACCTGTGTGCAACGCCCATACGCCCGGCCGCCGCCTTTGCCAAGCCCGCTGCCTTTGCCAAAGGCAGCCTCCTTTGCCAAGACCGGCCCGCCCAGACCCGAGGTTCCGATGCCCTACCGCGCCCCCCTGTCCGACCTGCGCTTCCTGCTGGATCACGTGGTCGGCTTTGCTCAGGTCACGGCCACCGACCGTTTTGCCGAAGCCACGCCGGAAACGGTCGATGCCGTGCTGACCGAGGCTGGCCGTCTGGCAGCCGAAGTGCTGGCCCCGGTCAACCGCGCCGGTGACAAGGTGCCCGCACGGCTGGAAAACGGCGTCGTGCGCACCTCGCCCGGCTTTGCCGAGGCGTACCGCGCGATTGCCGATGGCGGATGGGTCGCGATCACCGCCGGGGCAGAGCATGGCGGCATGGGCCTGCCGCTGACATTGGCGAGTGCGGTCAATGACATGTTTTCCGGGGCTTGCCTGTCGCTGCAACTGAACCCCCTGCTGACCCAAGGCCAGATCGAGGCGCTGGATCATCACGCCAGCGACGATCTGAAAGCCACCTATCTGCCGAAACTGATCACGGGTGAATGGAACGGCACGATGAACCTGACCGAGCCGCAGGCCGGGTCTGACGTGGGGGCGCTGCGCACCAAGGCCGAGCCGAAGGGCGATGGCAGCTATGCGATCAGCGGGCAAAAGATCTATATCACCTGGGGCGACAGCGATTTTCAGGCCAATACCATTCATCTGGTGCTGGCTCGTCTGCCGGGTGCCGCCCCCGGCACGGCCGGGATCAGCCTGTTTCTGGTGCCGAAATTCCTGCCCGACGCTGCGGGCACCCCCGGCCCGCGCAACAGCCTGCATGTGGTCAGTCTGGAGCACAAGCTGGGCATCCACGGCAGCCCGACCTGCGTGATGCAGTTTGATGGCGCGACCGGCTGGCTGGTAGGGGCGGAGCATAAGGGGATGGCGGCGATGTTCACCATGATGAACAACGCCCGGCTTGGGGTCGGGCTGCAAGGCGTCGGCCTGGCCGAAGCCGCCTATCAGCAGGCTTACGATTACGCGGTGACCCGCCAGCAGGGCCGCACCCCTGACCCGGCGACCCCCACCATCATCGCGCATGCCGATGTGCGTCGGATGCTGGCGACGATGAAGGCGCAGGTGTTTTCGGCCCGCGCCATTGCCCTGTCCTGCGCCGTGGCCATCGACATGGGCCATGCCACCGGGCAGGCCGACTGGGAATCGCGCGCCGCGTTCCTGACCCCGATCGCCAAGGCTTACGGCACCGATATCGGCGTCGCGGTCGCGTCCGAAGGGGTGCAGATTCACGGCGGCATGGGCTTTATCGAAGAAACCGGCGCGGCCCAGTTCCTGCGCGACGCCCGCATCACGCCGATTTATGAAGGCACCAACGGCATTCAGGCGATGGACCTTGTCGCCCGCAAGATGGCCGATAACGGTGAAGCTGCGTTCCGCCTGATCCGCGAAATCGAGATGGGGGCGCAATCGGCCCGCGCCCCTCTGCCTGATCTGGCAGAAGATGTCTGGCAGGCCTGCGAAACCCTGCGCGAAGCGACAGAGGCGCTGCTGACCCAAGAGCTGAACGACCGTTTCGCCGGGGCCGTGCCTTACTTGCGCGCCTTTGCGCTGGTGCTGGGGGGGCATTTCCACCTCCGGGCGGCGGTGGCCGAAGGCGGGACCGGCCCGCGCTCGGCCTTGGCGCGGGTGGCGATCAAACGGCTGCTGCCCGAACACCATGGCCTGCTGGCCCAAAGCCGCGAAGGGGCGGCCGACCTCTACGCGCTGACCACCGAAGACTTTGCCGCATGACCACTGACAGTATCACAGCCGACACTCTGGCAGCCGACAGCGAGACTGGCATCCGCCACCCGTTCCCCGACGCCCCCGCCGAAGGCTGCGCCATAACCGTCGCCCCCGGCATCCTGTGGATGCGCCTGCCGCTGCCGATGGCGCTCGATCACGTCAACGTCTACGCGCTCGAGGACAGCGACGGCTGGACGCTGATCGACACCGGCATGGCCAGCAAACGCAGCCGCGCGATCTGGCAAAAGCTGCTCGACGGCCCCTTGGCGGGCCGCCCGGTGCGGCGCGTCATCGTCACCCATCACCACCCTGACCATGTCGGTCTTGCCGGCTGGTTTCAGGAGCAGGGGGCAACCCTGTTGATGCCCCGCACCGCCTGGCTCTACGCCCGCATGCTGGTGCTGGATGAACAGCCCCTGCCCACGGCTGAGGCGCAGCTTTTCAGTCAGCGTGCCGGAATGCCGCCCGCCATGCTGGCCGAACGCGCGACCGGGCGCCCGTTCAACTTCTGCGATGTGGTGGCCCCGATGCCACTGGGCTTTGCCCCGCTGGCCGATGGTGGCAGCATCCGCATGGCCGGGCGCGACTGGACCATCCGCTTCGGCTCTGGCCACGCGCCGGATCATGCCACCTTCTGGTCCGGTGATCTGATCCTCGGCGGTGACCAGCTGTTGCCCGGCATATCTGCCAACATCGGCGTCTACCCGACCGAACCCGACGCCGACCCGCTGGCCGACTGGCTGGACAGCTGCCGCCGCTTTCAGCCCTTGGCCCGCCAGAGCCAGCTGGTGCTGCCCGGTCACAAGCTGCCGTTTACCGGCCTGCCGCTGCGGCTGACGCAGATGATCGACAACCACCTTGGCGCGCTTGACCGCCTGCTTGCGCATCTGGCGCAACCCCGGACCGCTGCCGATTGCTTCCTGCCGCTGTTCAAGCGTGACATCACCGGCCCCGCCTATGGCATGGCGCTGGTCGAGTCGGTGGCGCATCTGAACCACCTCTTGCATCAGGGCCGGGTTTCGCGCGACCTTTCCCCCGATGGCGTGTGGCTGTGGAAAAGGGTCTGACCGATGGCAAAACCGACCGGGAACAAGACAAAAGCAGTGGCGCCGGTTGTCACGGAAAACCTGCCCACCCCCGCTCCGGCCGCCAAACCCAAGACCGAGGCCGAATGGGCCTATGAGCGGGTCATCCTCTATCTGCGCAACTTTGAAGCCCAGCTCGACAACGCGCATGAGGTGGCCCTTGGCTTTACCGGGTCGGATGCGGGCATTCTGCAGATCGAGGGCTTGGGGTTTTATGACCCCGACATCCTGACCTTTTACGGCATTGATGAAGACGGCCAGAAAACCCAGCTGATCCAGCATGTCAGCCAGCTGAACGTCATCCTGCGGGCGGTTCCGAAACGCCGCCCGGCAGAGCCGCCGCGCCGGATCGGCTTTCGCCTGCCGTCCGGATGGCGTGGGGGCGAGTCGGGCGACGGCTCGGCCTGACCGGGGGCATACAGGTCACAGACCTGTTTGTGGTACATCCGACCCCGTGACAGGGCGCGGTGAATCGTTTATCAGCAGGAAAAAGCTCAACCAAAGGACGTTGCGACATGGCCGAACACAAACATGGCAGCATGGATATCACCGCTCAGGAAAAGACCTTTGCCGGGTTTATCCGCATGGTGACATGGGGTGCGGGCATCAGCATCGCCATCCTGATTTTCATGGCTCTGGTCAACGCCTGAAAGGCTCACACATGGTTCGCCTGATCTTCGCCCTTGTGGCGATGCTGACCCTTGCCGCCTGCGGGGCAGAGCCCAAATGGGCGACGGATGCGGCGGTAGCGCAGGCGCGCTATGTGCATAATGGCCCGTCCTCGATCACACTCTATACGGTGCTGTCCACGCGCGACGGGGCCGGCGCGCATTCAGGGCTGCTGATCAACGCAAGCGAACGCATCATGTTCGACCCGGCCGGCACCTGGT
This sequence comes from Pseudotabrizicola sp. 4114, assembly GCF_031457365.1. NCBI lineage: Bacteria > Pseudomonadati > Pseudomonadota > Alphaproteobacteria > Rhodobacterales > Paracoccaceae > Pseudotabrizicola > Pseudotabrizicola sp. 4114. The sequence goes on from NZ_JAVDWP010000001.1 coordinate 98,786, forward strand.
ATCACCCCAACCTGCCGGAGCGGAATGATGTGCATTACGGCATGACCCCGAAAATGCAGGCATTCTACATCGACTACCACGCACGCGAGACATTTGATGTGGTCGAACAGACCATCCTCGTCTCGCCCGGCGTGGCCGAACTGGTGGCGCAGCGGGCCAAGGCCTATGGCGCGGTGCCAAAGGCGCAATGCGCCAAGTCGATCTCGGCCATCCTCAGCGAGGTTCCGGGCTTTGAATCGCTGCCCTCCACCTGGTATCCCGCCAAATATATGGAGGCGTTTGCCAAGCTTCCCGGCGTGACCAGCCGCAAGATCACCGACTCGGATGCTGACAACAATCACGGCGTTCTGCTGGTGCAGACCACCGATCCGCGCGTTCAGTAACCGGCCCGTTTCGGGAAAGGCGCAGAGGCCTTTCCCGCAAGCCCTACAGCCACAACACCGCATACAGCGTGACGCCACCGGCAAGGATGGCCCCGATCACGCTGCGGGTGACCAGTCCCACAACCAGCGTGACACAGGCCGCCGCCAGCCGGGCCGGGTCCGTCTCGCCGCCCGTCGCTGCGGGCCACAGCACCGCCGGGGCCACCAGCCCCGGCAGAATCGCCACCGCCGTATAGCTCAGCGCCCGGCGCAACCCCTGCGGCAGCGGCCGGTTGCCCAGCAGCCCCAGAAAGGACAACCGGATCAGATAGGTGCCGAGGCCCAGCACGGGCAGCACGATCCAGAACGTTGTCGGATCAATCTTCATGCCCCGCGCCTCCGCGTCAGTGCCACTTCGGCCCCGGCCCCCGCCGCCATCGCCAGCACAGCGGCCAGCAACAGCCCGGTGCCATAGGGCAGCCCGGTCAGCATCAGCGCAGCGCCGATCGACACCGCCGCCGCAACCACATGCGGAATGCTGCGCAGCATCGGTGCACAGATCGCCAGAAACGTGATCGGAACCGCAAAATCCAGCGCATATTCGGGCGGGATCGCCTCACCCACCACCGCCCCGGCGAGTGTTGCCAGAAACCACAGTGGCGCAATCGGCGTGACCGTTCCGAAAAAGAACGCCACCTTGTCAGCCACCGGCTGATCCGGCCTGCGCTCAAACTCCACCTGGCTGGCGGCAAAGCTCTGATCCACCAGAAAATAGGCCATCAGCAGCCGCAGGTTGAACGGGGCCGCCCCCAGATGCGGCGTCATGGCCACCGAATACATCACCATACGCAGATTGACCGCAAGTGACGTGGCCAGCACCACCAGCACCGGGGCCTGATCCTGCATCAGCTGCACGGCGGCAAACTGCGAGGCCCCGGCAAAAACGCTGAAGGAAAACAGCATCACCTGCAACAGATCCAGCCCCGCCTCTGTCGCCACCACCCCAAAGAGCAGCCCGAAAGGCACCACCACAATCACAAAGGGGGCCGAGGCAAGGCAGCCGCGCAGGAAAGGGGATCGAACAGGTCTCATGGCTTTGGCCTTTACCGGGCGTCGCTCCCGGCTTAGGCATTTTGGGCGTGACTGAAAAGGGGCAAACAGGGTGCAGATCAGGCTTGGCCTTCCCGACACTCTCAAACCACAGGCGGCACAGCTGTACTGGCAGGCCTTTGGCGGCAAGCTGGGCCGTGTCATGGGGCCGGACCGTCGCGCCCATGCCTATGTGCTGCGGGTCCTGCGCACCGATCACTGCATCTGCGCCTTGTCGGATGAGGGTGATCTGCTGGGCATCGCCGGTTTCAAATCGCCGCAGGGCAGTTTTGTGGGCGGCGAGGCCGAAGATCTGCGGGCGATCTATGGCCGCATCGGTGCGGCGTGGCGCGGGGCGCTGCTCCGCCTGTTGCAACGCGACATCGACAACGACCGCTTTCTGATCGACGGCATCTGTGTGGCGCGCGATCAGCGCGGCCACGGCATCGGCAGCGCCCTTGTCACCGCCCTGATGGCCGAAGCCTCTGCGCGCGGCTACCCCGCCATCCGGCTCGAGGTGATCGACACCAACATCCGCGCCCGCGCCCTGTACGAGCGCCTTGGTTTTTCCGCCTGGCGCAGCGAAACCCTTGGCCCGCTGCGCCATGTCTTTGGCTTTTCGCGCGCTGTGACCATGGTGCGCAGCCTGCCCTGAGCCATACCCAAGCCTTACCTATACCATACCGGACCCATACTGAACTTTCCGGACCTGCGGCGTGTTTTTTCCCCCTGCGAAACGGGATCGGCCTGTGGCATAAGCACACCGGCGCGATCGGGCGCATGGGGTCAGGCACGCCACCGGTAAGGGGGCAGGCAAAAGGGGATACGTGACTATGATCAATGAATTCAAAGCCTTCATCGCCAAGGGCAATGTCGTCGACCTTGCCGTCGGCATCATCATCGGCGCGGCGTTCACGGCTATCGTCAATTCGCTGGTTGCCGATCTGATCAACCCGATCATCGGCCTGATCACCGGAGGCGTCGATTTCTCGAACCTTTACATAGACTTGTCAGGAACCAACCCTGAATCCCTCGCCGCCGCGCGCGAGGCGGGGGTGCCGGTTTTTGCCTATGGTGCCTTTATCACGGCGATCATCAATTTCCTGATCATCGCATGGGTGGTCTTCCTGCTGGTCAAGGCGGTCAACCGCCTCAAGGCGCAGGCCATCCGCAAGGAAAAGGCCGAAGAAGCCGCCGCAGTCCCCCCCGGCCCGACCGAGCTGGATGTGCTCAAAGAGATCCGCGACACGCTGCAACAGCGCAGCGCCTGAGCCGGAAAGCAAGGCCCCTGCCATGGCAGGGGCCTTTCATATCAAAGCGTTAGCGCCTCATCCGCGCTGATCGACGGCAGGCCAAGCGCCTCACCCACCGCCTGATAGGTCAGGTGACCGGCGTGGGTGTTCAGCCCGGCTTTCAGATGCGGGTCAGCGGCGCAGGCGGCTTTCCACCCCTTGTCGGCCAGTGCGAGCAGGAAGGGCAGGGTGGCATTCCCCAGCGCCTGCGTCGAGGTGCGGGCGACCGCGCCGGGCATGTTGGCGACACAATAGTGCATGATTCCATCGACTTCGTAGATCGGGTCCTGATGCGTGGTGGCGCGGCTGGTCTCAAAGCAGCCGCCCTGATCAATCGCCACATCCACAATCGCCGCCCCCGGTTTCATGGTGGCCAATTGCGCCCGGCTGACCAGCTTTGGCGCGGCGGCCCCGGGGATCAGCACCGCGCCGATCACCAGATCCGCCCCGGCCACCGCCGCCGCTGTGGCGGCCCCGCTGGCATATGTATTGCGGAACACGCCCGCAAACACATCATCCAGATAGCGCAGACGGTTCAGCGAGCGGTCGAGCACCAGCACATCCGCGCCCATGCCCGCCGCCACCCGCGCCGCATGGGTGCCGACCACACCGCCGCCGATCACCACAACCTTTGCCGGAGCCACGCCCGGCACACCGCCCAGCAGCACACCGCGCCCGCCATTGGCCTTTTGCAGCGTCCAGGCCCCGACCTGCGGTGCCAGTCTGCCTGCCACCTCTGACATCGGGGCCAGCAGCGGCAAGCCGCCCGCCCGGTCGGTCACGGTTTCATAGGCAATCGCCGTCACGCCAGAGGCGAGCAAATCGCGGGTCTGATCAGGATCTGGTGCGAGATGCAGATAGGTAAACAATATCTGCCCCTCACGCAGCCGCTTGCGCTCTGCCGCTTGCGGTTCCTTGACCTTGACGATCATGCCGCTTTCGCCAAACACCGTTTCCGCATCCGGCGCGATCTGCGCCCCGGCGGCGGTGTAATCGTCATCCGTAAATCCTGCGCCAACCCCCGCGCCGGTTTCCACCAGCACCGAATGACCATGCGCCACCGCATCACGCACCGCATCCGGCGTCATGCCGACGCGAAATTCCTGCGGCTTTATTTCCTTTGGGCAACCGATTTTCATGCTGAGTCCCTGTTGGTTTTTGTGGTTTATACCGTTCAGTGTCGCGCCGATCCGCTGTCACTTCTTTGAATTTTCCGCGACAACAGGGTCCGAGTTACGTAGAATATGGCGCAGAAATCCCCTTTGGCGAAAGAAATCACCGCTCCCATGGATCTTGATGCAACCGACCGCCGTATCCTGAACGTGCTGCAACGCGATGGCCGGATCACCAATGCCGACCTGTCGGAACGGGTGAACCTGTCGCCCTCGGCCTGTCACCGCCGCACCCAGCGGCTGGAGGAGGAGGGGTATATTGCCGGCTACGTCGCCCTGCTCGACACCCGCAAGATCGGGCGGCTGACCACGGTGTTTGTCGAGATTACCCTGCAAAGTCAGGCAGAAGACCTGCTCGACGCCTTTGAGCGCGAGGTGGCGCGGCTGCCCGATCTGCTGGAATGTCATCTGATGGCGGGGACGGCCGATTATCTGCTGAAGATCATGGCCGAGGATACCGAGGATTTCGCCCGCATCCACCGCCAGTTCCTGTCGCGCCTGCCCGGCGTGCGGCAGATGCAGTCGTCTTTCGCGCTGCGCACCGTGGTGAAAACCACCGCCATCGCGGTGTAGCGGCGGCCCCGCGCGCAGCGGGGCCGGCCGCTGGTGTCAGGCCAGAACCGCCAGATCCGCCGCGTCAAACCCGGTCAGGTCTTGTGTGCGGTCTTCGCGCACCTTGCGGACCCAGTTCGCATCGGAAATCAATGCGCGGCCCACGGCGATCAGGTCAAACTCATCGCGCTCCATCCGGCGGATCAAGCCGTCAAGCGGGGTGTTATCCGATGCTTCCCCGGCAAACGCACCGCCAAAGTCGGAGTTCAGCCCGACCGATCCCACGCTGATCGTCGCCGCGCCGGTCAGCTTTTTCGCCCAACCGGCAAAGTTCAGACCCTCTTCGCCATCCAGTTCGGGGAACTCCGGCAGCCAGAACCGGCGCTGCGAGCAGTGCAGAATATCCACGCCCGCGTCGACCAGCGGCAGCAGCCAGTCTTCCATCTCGGCCTGGGTAGAGGCCAGACGCGCGGTGTAATCCTGCTGCTTCCACTGGCTGACCCGCAGGATCAGCGGGAAATCCGGGCCAAGGGCGGCGCGCACCGCCTTGACGATCTCGGCGGCAAAACGCGCGCGTTCGGCAATCGTGGCCCCGCCCCAGCGGTCGGTCCGCAGGTTGGTGCCCGACCAGAAGAACTGGTCGATCAGATAACCATGCGCGCCATGAATTTCTACCGCGTCAAAACCTGTGGCCTGCGCTGATCGCGCCGCAGCCGCAAAGGCGGCGATGGTGTCGGCGATGTCTTCCTCGGTCATTGCCTGCCCACGCGGATCATCGGGGCCGACCAGACCCGAGGGGCTTTCGACCTCGGCCTCTGGCACCCATTTTCCGGCGCGGGTGGAGCCTGTGTGCCAGATCTGCGGAGCAATCTTGCCACCCGCCGCATGCACCGCCTGTGCCACCTCGGTCCAGCCGTCCAGCGCGGGTTTGCCGTGAAAGAACGGAATGCCCGGCATATTGCGCGAGGCCGGGCGGTTGATGACTGTGCCTTCGGTCAGGATCAGACCGACGCCGCCTTCGGCGCGCTTGCGGTAATACGCGGTCTGCGCCGCACCGGGAATCCCATCGGTGGCCATCCCGCGGGTCATCGGGGCCATCACGATGCGATTGGCAAGGGTCATGCCCTTCAGCGTGAAGGGGCGGAAAAGTGCATCTGGCGTCATAGTGACGGATCCTTTGGTTGTGCTGCACTGCAGCTAAGCACGGGCGGCAGAGATTCAACCAAACACAGCACCGCAGCAAAGCGCCCGGCCGCACAGTCACTGTTCACATCCGTCACTGTTCAAGGCCACCGCCCCTCGGAACGGGCGGCAGCAACGGGCCCGCACCCCGGCCAAAGAAAAACCCCCGGCCTTGCGGACGGGGGTTGATCGTGGGGCAGGGGCTTGCGCCACCCACCGAAGCTTTCAGGAACGACTTAAACGCCGCCTTCGCGCAATGCCTTTTTGCGCGCAAGCTTGCGCGCACGGCGAACGGCTTCGGCTTGCTCGCGCGCTTTTTTGACGGAGGGTTTCTCGAAATGTTGCTTGAGCTTCATTTCGCGGAACACGCCTTCGCGCTGGAGCTTTTTCTTGAGGGCCCGAAGGGCTTGCTCAACGTTGTTGTCACGGACGCTGACCTGCATGTGGTTGTCACCACCTTCCTAGGTTAGAGTTGCACTGTCTGTGCAGGCAGGCTGCGCTATAACAAAGGCATTGGCCCCTGTCCACCGCCATGACGGAAGGATGACGACATGACGACCGAGAACACGACCCCGACACCTGCAGATCGTGTGCTGGACGCGGCTTTGCTGCATGTGCCGTTTGACGGCTGGTCCGAAACCACCCTGCGCGCCGCGATTGCCGAATCAGGCGTGCACGAGGCGCTGGCCCGGTCGCTGTATCCGCGCGGCGGGGTGGATCTGGCGCTGGCCTGGCACCGGCGCGGCGATGCGCTGATGCGCGAGCGGCTGGCCGCGACCGATCTGGCGGCGCTGCGCTACCGTGACCGCATCACCACCGCCGTCCGCCTGCGGCTGGAACTGGTCGAGGATAAGGAAGCGGTGCGCCGGGGCACCACCCTGTTCGCCCTGCCGACACACGCCGCCGATGGGGCGCGCGCGATCTGGGGCACGTCGGATACGATCTGGACCGCGCTTGGCGACACCAGCCGCGATATCAACTGGTACACCAAACGCGCCACGCTGTCGGCGGTCTATTCCGCCACCGTGCTGTTCTGGCTGGGCGACGACAGCCTCGGCCATCAGGCCACATGGGAGTTTCTGGATCGCCGGATCGAAGATGTCATGCAGATCGAAAAGGCCAAGGCTGCCTTGCGCGACAACCCGATCTCAAAGGCTTTGCTTGCCGGGCCGATGAAACTGATGGAAAAGATCCGCAAGCCCGACATCCCGGATGATCTGCCGGGCAGGATGATGGATCGTTTCCGCTGAATGTCCCCAGATTGAAAGACCCGCGATGACCCTGTCCCACACCATGCGCGCCATTGAAATCTCTGAACCCGGCGGGCCAGAGGTGTTGAAACCCGCGACCCACCCGGTGCCGGTGCCCGGCCACGGCCAGATCGTCATCCGCGTGGCCTATGCCGGGGTCAACCGCCCCGATGCGCTGCAACGCGCCGGGCTCTATGCGCCCCCCGCCAGCGCCTCGCCGCTGCCGGGGCTGGAGGCGTCGGGCACCGTGGTCGAGCTTGGCCCCAACGTCACCCGCTGGAGCATCGGCGACAAGGTCTGCGCGCTGTTGCCCGGCGGCGGCTATGCCGAATACGTCACCACACATGAGGAGCATGCCCTGCCGGTGCCGGATGGCATGGGAATGAAGGAAGCCGCCTGCCTGCCGGAAACCTGCTTTACGGTCTGGTCAAACGTGGTGATGCGCGGCGGGTTGCGCGGGGGCGAGCGGTTTTTGGTGCATGGCGGGTCGTCGGGTATCGGCACCACCGCGATCCAGATCGCGCGTGCCCTTGGCGCGCGGGTGTTCACAACCGCAGGCAATGCTGAAAAAGTGATGGCCTGCGAGGCGCTGGGGGCCGAGCGCGCCTTTAACTACAAGACCGAGGACTGGGCGGCCGAGGTCAAGGCGATGGGCGGGGCCGATCTGATCCTCGATATGGTGGGCGGCGCGTATTTGCCGCGCAACATCCGCACGCTGGCTGATGACGGCCGTCTGGTGCAGATCGCGTTCCTGCAGGGGGCAAAGGTCGAGCTGAACTTTGCCGAACTGATGATGCGCCGTCTGACCCTCACCGGATCGACTCTGCGCCCGCAATCCGATGCCGCCAAAGCCCGCATCGCGCGCGCGGTGGAAACCCATGTCTGGCCGATGATCGCCGCCGGTCATTTCGCCCCGGTGATGGACAGCGAATTCCCGCTGGAGCTTGCCTGCGATGCGCATGCCCGGATGGAAAGCTCGGGCCACACCGGCAAGATCGTGCTGAAGGTCGGGGGCTGACGCCCCTGTCCGGCGCAACGGCCGTCAGGCCTTGGCGGCCTGCATCCAGTCCCAGCTGCTGCGCAATCCGTCGCGGAAATCCGTGGCCGGTTGCCAGCCCAGCACGGTCTGCGCCTTTGTGATGTCGAGCACCGAATAGGGCACGTCGATGGTGCGCCCCGGTTTGAACACCGGGGCAATCTCTTGCCCGGTCACATGGGCCAGCGCTTCGATCAGATCCAGCAGCGACCGGCCCTGCCCGGACCCGGCATTGACCGCGCCGCACAGGTCACTTTCGGCAGCGGCAAGGCACAGCTGGGCCAGATCAGCGACATGCAGGTAATCGCGCACCACCTTGCCATCGCCCCAGATCTCGATCGGCTGGCCGGTCTGCAGCCGCCGCATGAAGGTGGCCACGACCCCTTGGACCCCCGTATGGCCCTGACGCGGCCCGAACGGGTTGGCCGCGCGGATCGCCACCGGCCGCAAGCCGTGGGTGATGCGGTACATCGCAAGATACTGCTCGATCGCGACCTTGACGATGCCATAAGAATTGATCGGGTTCAGCGGATAGTCTTCGGGGATCGGGTGCCCCGGTGCAGGCCCGTAAACGGTGCCGCCCGATGACATATACACCAGACGCTGAATGCCCATGGTGTTCATGACCTCGATCAGGTTCAGCGTGCCGATCAGGTTGCCGGTCACATCCGCCTTTGGGTCAAGACTGGCGGTGCCTGGAAAGGTCGTGCTGATCAGATGGAACACCACATCCTTGCCGCTCAGCGCCTCGGCCCAGGCCATCTTGTCGGCAAAATCGCCGATCATGTATTCCACACCCGGCAGCGGCGCACGATAACGCTCCATCGCCCGGTCAAACACCGTCACACTGTGACCGGCAGCCCGCAGCGCATCAACCACATGCGATCCGATAAACCCGCATCCTCCGAATACCAAAGCGCGCATCTGGGGCCTTTCTGTCCGTTTCATGTCAATCGCGACCTGCGGTTATCGTGTCACACCGGTGACAGAAGTGACCGCCGCACGATAGCCCTGCAAGACCGGCGCGACGCCGAAAAGCCGCTCCAGTGCATGCAGCATGGTGCCGTCAATCGCGATAGGCTCGATTGGATAGTCCGTCCAGCCAAGGTTCAGATCGACAAATGGCCGCAACGCCTCTGACCGCATCCAGAACATGGTTCCGATCGGGAAATCAAAGGCATCGGGCAAATCCCCCAGACCCATCCGGTCAGCGAGGCGCGCGGCATGATCACGGTTGCGCGTCCATGCAAAAACATGGGGATCGGACGGAAACACGACGCCCAACGTGGGATCGCTGGCAAAGGCATTCACCACCCGGTCCAGCATCGCGCCGCCGATCTCGCCGCCAAGGGTGTTTTCCTGCAAAAATGCGGTCCACCGCGCGACCATCTTGTCATCGACCAGCGCGATGCTCTTTTTGGTGTGCAGGTGACCAATGACATCATAGTCCTGAACCAACTCCGCACCAAAGCCGGTCAGGAAGGGGCCGATATCACGACCGGCATTCGGCATCACGCGGATCTGGCTGGGGCCGTCATAGCTGCTCAGAATGCGCGCGGCTTCGGTTTGGGCGGCTTCGTCAGCGACACTGACGAACAAGGCTGGACGGGACGCATTCAGCATAAGACGCGCAAGAATTCCCTCAAGCGGATCAACGTAATACGCATGGATGTGCAAGGCACAGCGCAACTTTCGAGCTGCATTGCCCAACGCGGGCGTGTCCGTCTCGCGGATGACTGGCAGGCTCCACGGTCCTGCGGGGCGACCCCTGGTCAGGAAATCGCTGTAGGGATCAGTGTCCAACGGCCCGTTTTCTGTCGTCAGGGTATGATAGGCATAGACATGGGGGTTGAAGCCGGGTTCGGGGCGGCATGGCATTGCGCCCCGGGACACGTCTTCGAGATAACGCCTGGCTGTTTCATGAACGGTACCGAGTTTGGTATCGGGACGCAGCACATAGTCTGGCCGGAAATGCGGCTCGGCTGCGATGATCTCGGCGTCTGACGCTCTGTGGTCCTTGCGGACATTGACCGCCAATGCCAGACCCTCGATCCGGCTGACATAGGCATTCAGATCGAACATCGCTTGAGCATGTGACTTGGTACGCCGTGACACGTCAGCATAATGATCAGGCGATGTGGCAAGCTTCTGCAGCTTTTCTTCCATATCGGAAGTGTTCAGATAGTCGGCGACACAGGCGGCTTCGAGACTGCCTTTGCGCAGAATGTCAGAAATGCCGGTTGCGGTATCGAAGCAAAGCACCGGAACACCGACCAGCATGGCGTCAATGGCGACATTCGGTAACGGATCAAGGCGGCTGGTGAGCAGCATCGCATCGGCGAGTTCATAGGCGTATTCAATTTCACTCGTGGGCGGCAGGATACGCACAATATCGACAAGCCCCGACCGCTTCAGCTGGTCGTGCAGATAAACGGAATAGGACGAGTCATTCTCCGGGTCGTAGCCATCACCGATCCAGACAAACCGCAGCGGGCGCCCATTGGCCTTTGTCAGCGCGTGTCGTGCGACTTCGATGAACAGATCAACGCCCTTGCGGATCTGCACATGGCCGGCACCGATGACCAGAAAGGCATCCTCATGGCCTGAAGGGCGCAAGAACGACTTCAGCCGGTGCCGCTCGGCCTCATCGACCGTCTGGGCTTCGGCACCAGCGGGCACAACACATTTGCCTTGCGGGAAAATATGAACCTTTGGCGCGAGTTCCAAACCGGTGGTTTCTGCCGCGTTGTCAAAGGTCAGCGGGCTGGAGAATACGACAGTGTCAGCGTCTTTCATGACCTCGGCAAAAGCGGACAGCGGTCTGGTGTAGGATGCAAACTCATGGATCAGGGACACACTCGTGATGCCCAGCCCGTGCAGAATCGGCAGCACGCGGCGGGATTCGATCGAGTTGACCACCGCAAATTCAAACGGCTTTGCGGACAGGAACCGTTCGGTGTGCCGCCAGGTGCTGTTGCCGGGTTGCGGATTGCGTCCGGTGATCACCACATCGACCGACACATCCAGAAAGGCATCGAGGATGCCGCCGCCGCGGGTGCTCAGGATGGTCACGTTGTAGCGGTCGGCCAGAACGCGCGCGACGTTCTGCACCAGAATGGGTGCTCCGGTGCGGCTGGCCTCGTGCGAGACCAGCAGCACATTCCTGCGGTCCGGGTCAGGGGTGCGGCGGCCGGGGATCACCTGAAACTCACCGGAAGGGGCGGGCACGATCTCTGCCGCCGCAGCCGTTTGCCCGGCCACGATCAGGGTGCGCCGGGGATCGCGCTTTCGCGCGCTTTTGGCAAAGCGCAGGCGCGCCCGCTCACTGAACGGCAGAACGCCAGAGGCCAGACCGCTCAGCACCCGGTGCACCAGCCGGTCTTTCCAGATCTTCATGACATGCGAACGGGCATAGGCCAGCTCACCGCGCAGCAACTGGTTTTCAGTTGTCTCGGATTGAAGCTGCGCCTGATGGTGTGACAGCGTGTTGGAAAGGGCTTCCAGCCGCGCCGATAGCTCGTTGCCGTATTCTGTCGCCGCCTGCTCCTTTGAAGCTGCGTCTTTCGCCTGCTCTTTCGCCGCCCGTGCTTTCAGGTCCGCGTCTTCGGCCCGTCGCATCGCAACCAGCGTTGAGGCGGCAAGTGCCGCCCCGCCCCCGTCGAGCGGTCGGATCTGGTTTTCGGGCACCAGCTGGCCGCCCTTCAGAACGTCCAGCATGCCAGACAAGGCCGCCGGTCCTTCGGCCGCCTTTTCCGCCAGAACCGCCTGAGTGTGGTCGCCCGCCAGCGCATGGCCTTCGGCCCAGAACAGCGCAGACAGCGCATCGCGCCCGGCTTCATCCTGTGTCATGCGGCGAAACGCGGCCATTTCGGGGGTCAGGTCATCGCCCCGGAACAGAACCCCCAGACCATGCTGATACCAGAAGTTGAACGACGGATCGGTTTTCGTCAGCTCTGCCCAGTACTGCCAGACGCCAAAGCCGCGCTCGCGCACTTCGGTATCGTGAAACAGCACCACGGCGTTGTCTGCCAGCTTGGGCCGCCAGCTTTCGTAGTCTTCCTTGATGTCATCATAAAAGTGTCTGCCATCGAGGTGCAGAATGTCGACCGAACCATCTTCGACATCATCCAGCGCCTCGGCAAAGGTCTTGCGCAGCAGGGTGCTGAACCCGGCGTAGGGCCGGTTTTCCTTTCTGACGGTGTCGAACACCTCTTCGCCGTAACGCCCGGCATGTTCATCGCCTTGCCAGGTGTCAACGGCGATGCAGCGGGTGGGAAGGCCCGCTGCCTTTACGGCCTGACAAAAGGCAAAATAGGAATATCCGTAGTGAGACCCCAGTTCGACAATCTTGCCGGGCCGCGCTGCACGAACCAGCCACATTGCGAACGGACCATGTCGCAGCCAGGCCGTCATCGGGATGTAGGACGGACGGGAAATCTCGTGCCCAAGGAAGATCGTCTTCGTCATCATTCACCAATGCAATCTCAAACCAATCGCAACGTCCTAAACACTTTAACCCAACCTCGCAATGCGGGTCAGTATGCGTGTCACGCTGCGGACCATATCAGCGTAAAATGCAGGCTCTTTGGTGCGCGAAAGCGTCATCCTGCACCCTACGACGTGGCATTGCGGCCCCTGTAAGGCGGGGGCGGGGGCTTGGCAACTGGCTGTGGATCACAGTTCCAGCAGATTAACCATGGGCGCGCGCGCATCGGCAAGTATCGGCCTGCCATTCTGACACAATGAAACACAGGTTCAAAGAAAGCATGCTGGGGAAGCAGGTGTCGGTAAGGCTGGCCATCCGTCCGGGCCATTTGCGCATATGGGGCGATTAACATGTTCATGGCAAAGCGGGTGCCCGCGTGACTGGCTGTCTTGTGCATGTCCGATTTTGGTCCTATGGTCCAACCAAACTGGGGGCTTCATGGTCGGCACATCGGCGGTCGAAGAACTGCGCGAGACTTTGCGTCGTGAGATCGTGGATCTTTACGACGTGGGCGATTTGCTGCCCTGCGAACGCGATCTTGCCGAACGGTTCAATGTCTCGCGCAATACGATCCGCGAAACGATGATCCACCTCGAGGCCTTTCAGCTGGTGCGCAAGACCAAGCGTGGCGCGCAGGTCTCGAAGCCGGATTTCGACACCATGTTCCGGGGCTTTACCCAGTTCTTCGGCACCTCGACCCAGACCTTTACCGATGTGCTGAACTTCCGTCGCATCGTCGAAACCGGGGCCGCGCCGCTGATCACCCATAATGCAACGGATGAGTGCCTGTCGCAGATGACCGAAGCGAACCGCCTGATGCAGCAGGCACTGACCACCAGTGAAGCCGCCGAATGGGATTACCGCTTTCATCTGGCGCTGGTGGATGCATCAAGGAATGATGTGCTCAGCCGGATGTACCGCGTGATGTCCGTGCCGCTGCGCTATTATCTGGAGGTCGGCAAATCGCAGACCCCCGCAACAACCACCGCATATGAACAACATGCCCGGATCATCGACGCCCTGCGCAACCGTGAGCCCGAGGTTCTGATCCGCGCCCTTTCCGACCATTTCCGGCATTCCAGCAAAACGCTGACCAACTGGCTGGCGACGCGCGACGGAACCGGCGGGCAGGCAAACGGCGGGCCGATTTCAGTATGGCCGCCGCATCCGGCGGCTGCGGAATAGAGCCGATTTTTCAACCGGAGAGAGATCCGATGACATTTACCAGGAACCTGAGGCGTGCCTGTCGCCCGATGGCAGTCTCTGGCCTGTCCCCGGCGCTTGATCTGACAGAACATGAGGACAACCAATGGCGGTGAATTCGAACCAGATGCAGGCGCTTCTCTGCACCGAGCCGGGTCGGCTGGACGTGGTGCAACGCCCCCGCCCCGAAGACAAACCCGGGCATATCCGGCTTAGGGTCGAAGCAATCGGGATCTGCGGAACCGATTATCACATCTATGACGGCAACCAGCCCTTTCTTGCCTATCCGCGCGTCATGGGGCACGAACTGGCCGCACGCGCGCTGCAGGACAGCGCTGACGGTCGTATCGCGCGCGGCGATCTGGTGGTGGTGAACCCCTATATCACCTGTGGCACCTGCCACGCCTGCCGCATCGGAAAACCCAATTGCTGCGAGGCTATCGGGGTGCTGGGCGTTCACCGCGACGGCGGCATGTGCGAAGAAATCGTCGTGCCGGAAGGCAATGTCTATGTCGCCACCGGGCTCGACGCGACTGCGGCTGCGATGGTCGAGTTTCTGGCCATCGGTGCCCATGGCGTCAGACGGTCGCGGCTTGTCGCTGGCTCGACCGCGCTTGTGGTCGGGGCAGGGCCGATTGGCATGGGGGCTGCGCTTTTCGCGCAGGTGGCGGGGGCCCGCGTGACGCTGCGCGACACGTCGCCCGACAGGCTGGCGCTTGCGCAGGGTATTCTGCCCGACGTGACCTGTCAGACCGTGGCCGACGCCGGACCCGAAGCCTTTGACACCGTGTTTGACGCCACTGGCAACATCAACGCGATGAATGCGGGCCTCAGTCTTTTGGCCCATGGCGGGTCTTATGTGCTGTTGTCGGTCGTCAAGGGCGATCTCAGCTTCCCCGACCCCGAGTTTCACAAACGCGAGGCGACCCTGATCGGCAGCCGCAACGCGCTGGAGGAAGACTTCCGCCATGTCATGGATTGCATGGCACGGGGGCTGATTCCGGTCGGGGCCATCGCCACCCATCGCACCACGCTGCACGGCGCCGCCACGGACCTGCCGAAATGGGCGGCAGACCGGGGCACCGTCATGAAAGCGCTGATCCACGTCTGATACCGCAGTCGTTTTTGCACGCGACTTGTTCAGCGGCCTGCTAACGATCACTTGACCCTGTGCAGCCCATTGGCTACGCCGCTGCCAACCCAAAGACAGGAGCCTTTGTGATGGCCAACCCTTCCCTTCTTATCCTCGCCGGTGACGGCATCGGTCCTGAAGTCATGGCCGAAGTGAAGAAAATCATCGGCTGGATGGGCGCAAACCGCGGCGTCACCTTCGATGTGACCGAAGATCTGGTCGGCGGCTGCGCCTATGACAAGCATGGCGTGCCGCTGCACGACGACACCATGGCCAAGGCGCAAGAGGTCGATGCGGTGCTGCTGGGCGCCGTGGGCGGCCCACAATATGACAATCTGGACTTCAGCGTGAAACCAGAGCGGGGCCTGCTGCGTCTGCGCAAGGAAATGGATCTGTTCTCCAACCTGCGCCCGGCTCAATGCTTTGATGCTCTGGCGGACTTTTCCAGCCTCAAGAAAGAGGTCGTGGCCGGTCTGGACATCGTGATCGTGCGCGAACTGACGAGCGGCGTCTATTTCGGCGAGCCGCGCGGCATTTTCGTCGAAGGCAATGAGCGCGTCGGCATCAACACCCAGCGCTATACCGAAAGCGAAATCGTCCGCGTCGCCCGGTCAGCCTTTGAACTGGCCCGCAAGCGCGCGAACAAGGTCTGCTCGATGGAGAAGGCCAATGTGATGGAATCGGGCATCCTGTGGCGCGACGTGGTGCAGGAAATCCATGACAAGGAATACCCCGATGTTCAGCTGTCGCATATGTATGCCGACAACGGCGCGATGCAGCTGGTGCGCTGGCCCAAACAGTTTGACGTGATCGTCACCGACAACCTGTTCGGCGATGTGCTGTCGGATTGCGCGGCGATGCTGACCGGGTCGTTGGGCATGCTGCCCTCGGCCAGCCTTGGCGCGCCGATGGCCAATGGCCGGCCCAAGGCGCTGTACGAACCGGTGCATGGCTCTGCGCCCGACATCGCGGGCACGGGCAAGGCGAACCCGATCGCCTGTATCCTGTCGTTTGCCATGGCGCTGCGCTATTCGTTCGACATGGGCGAGGATGCCACCCGGATTGAAAAGGCGGTCGAGCAGGTGCTGGCCGACGGCCTGCGCACCGCCGATCTGATGGGGCCACAGGATGGCACCCCGATCACCACCACCCAGATGGGCGACGCCATCATCGCGGCGCTGGACGCCAGCCTGTAAGCGTTGAGCGAAATGTTGCACAAAGGCCCGCCCTCTGGCGGGCCTTTGTCATTGATGTGACGGGACCCGTTGAGCCCGGACGTGGTTTCTGCACATACTGATAGCGCAAACAGGGATGGCGCTTTGCCCCTGCCAGCAAAGGGAGAGTCATGGGACACAATGTAAAAGGTGCGCTTCTCGCGCTGCTTGCGTTTGCGATTTACGCGACCCATGACGTTGTCATCAAGTTTCTGGGCGAGAGCTATAACTCGTTCCAGATCATCTTTTTTTCGGGCCTGATGGGCTTTCCGCTGATTTCCTTCATGCTGATGAGCGACCGGACAGACGGCAACCTCATTCCGCGCCATCCGTGGTGGTCGCTGTTGCGTTCGCTGACCGCCGTGTCCACGGGTGCTGCGGCCTTCTATGCCTTTACCGTCCTGCCGCTGGCGCAGACCTATGCAATCCTGTTCGCCATGCCGCTGTTGATCACGGTGCTGGCGATTCCGATGCTGGGCGAAAAGGTGGGCTTCCGGCGCGGCATTGCGGTGGTGGTCGGGCTGATCGGCGTGCTGATCGTGCTGCGCCCCGGATCGGCAGAGCTGTCCTGGGGCCATCTGGCGGCGCTGTCGGCGGCGATGACCGGCTCGCTGACTTCGGTGATCGTGCGCAAGATCGGGGCCGAGGAACGGTCTGCGGTGCTGATGCTGTATCCGATGGTGGCGACCTTTCTGCTGACCGGTGCTGCGATGCCCTTTGTCTATGTGCCGATGCCGCTGGAGCATCTGGCGCTGACCGGGGTGATTGCAGGGCTGGCGTTTGTGGCCGCGCTGCTGTCGATTGCGGCCTATCGCACCGCGCCCGCCATCATCGTGGCCCCGATGCAGTATTCGCAGATCATCTGGGCGGTGATCTATGGCGCGCTCTTGTTTGACGAACAGGCCGATTTTTACACACTGATCGGCACCGGGGTGATCATCAGCTCGGGCATCTACATCGTGCTGCGCGAGGGCACCGGCAGCGTGTCGAAAAACAGCCCGGTTCTGGCCAACAAATCGCGGCCTGAAACCGGGTTGATGCCCCGCATCAGCCTGCTTCTGAAGCGCGGCGAGCGCCGTCGCGCAGAATGACCCCGCGCCCCTCTTGCAAAGCGCAAACGAAAGGTTTAGGGCGTTTCCCACGGTCGGAGCGTAGCGCAGTCTGGTAGCGCACCTGCTTCGGGAGCAGGGGGTCGGAGGTTCGAATCCTCTCGCTCCGACCAAAAAATTCTTGTTTTGCAGCGGATCGGGGCGCGCAAGTCCTGCCTTGAGATCGCCCAACACGGTCATGCAATCAAAAAGGCTGTGGTCAATGCGCGGCGCACGCTGCACCATGACCATTCAGAACATTGCCCTGATGTCGATCATTCGCCTAAGGGTCGCGCTGATCTGAAGACCATCGCCCGTTGCCTCTGAGGTTGCCGCATGCTGGAAATTCTGTCTGACCGCACCTATCGGAACCTGTTCGCGGCTCAGGTTGTTGCGCTGCTTGGCACCGGGCTTGCGACCGTCGCCCTCGGACTTCTGGCCTATGATCTCGCCAACGAGAACGCGGCGATGGTTCTTGGCACGGTGTTTGCCATCAAGATGGTGGCCTATGTCGGCATTGCGCCGGTCGCGGCGGCGCTGGCAGACCGGGTCAACCGCCGGATGTTGCTGGTGACCCTTGATCTGGTGCGCGCGGCTGTGGCCCTGTGCCTGCCTTTTGTCAGCGAGGTCTGGCAGGTCTATGTCCTGATCTTTCTGCTGCAGTCAGCATCCGCCGCGTTTACACCGATGTTTCAGGCCACGATCCCCGATGTCCTGCCAGAGGAAGCCCGATATACCCGTGCGCTGTCGTTGTCGCGGCTGGCCTATGATCTGGAGAACATCGCCAGTCCCACACTCGCGGCGCTTTTGCTGACCGTGGTAAGCTATAACTCTTTGTTTCTGGGGACGGTTGTCGGCTTTGCCGCCTCGGCTGCACTCCTGGTCTCGGTTTCCCTGCCCAGCCCGAAACCCGCGGCGGCACGCGGGATTTATGATCGCACCACGCGGGGGATCCGCATTTACCTGGCAACCCCGCGTCTGCGCGGGCTGCTGGCGCTGAATGTCGCGGCGGCCTCTGCCGGGGCGATGGTGCTGGTCAATTCGGTGCTGCTGGTGCGTGGCACACTGGCGCTGGATGAGGCTGCGCTCGCGTGGACGATCTTTGCGTTCGGAGCGGGGTCGATGAGCGCGGCGCTTGTCTTGCCGCGCCTATTGGACCGCGTGCCGGATCGCCCGGTCATGGTCGGCGGCGCGCTGCTGATGGTGGCCACGCTGCTGAGTCTGGCGGCGACGATTGCTTTTGCCGGGCTTGGCTGGCCCGCCTTGCTGGTTGCCTGGTTGCTGATCGGATTGGGATTTTCCGCCGTTCTCACGCCATCGGGCCGGTTGCTGCGCCGGTCGGCACATGCCGAAGACCGGCCCGCCCTGTTCGCCGCGCAATTCGCCCTGAGCCATGCGTGCTGGCTGGTGACCTATCCGCTGTCCGGCTGGCTGATGACACAGTTCGGCGCGGTCATCACTCTTGCCGTTCTGGCGATGATCGCCAGTGCCGGCATCGCGTTTGCACTTCGGGTCTGGCCGCAACACGACCCCGAGATCATCGAGCATGCCCATGACAACCTGCCCCTCGACCATCCCCATCTGCGTGGCGAACGGCGGCATTCCCATCCTTTTGTCATCGACGAAAACCATGCCCGCTGGGTGCCGTAAGGTTCCGCGACCGGACCAGATTGCGCATCGTCGCAGGTGTTTCGTCAGTGGGCCGGACCGGCCTGAACCCGGCAGGCACGCCAAACGCCTGGCATCCGGCCGGACGCCGGTCAGGGGCTGATATCCATCCAGATCGGATGATGCCGCGCGCCCTCCGGGGTTGGCGCATGTCCCGAAGCCATCACGCTGATCCCGGCAGAGGGCAGAATGTAGCTGACCCGCAGCGGCCCCAGCGTGCCGCCATACTCCACCGTATCGCCCGGCAGCACATCCTGCAGACGTGCATCCGCCAGCAGCGCCCGGATCGCGCCTTTGTCGCCGTTGCCCTTGTCCGGGTCGGCATTGGCCTGACCCATCAGCACGAACGGCTCCTGCGGGGCCTGCGGGCTGTCCAGGAGATGCAGCCAGAACGCCGCCTCATCATGGTTGCGCCGGATATTGCGCCGCTCTGGCCCGTCAAACGCCGGTGGCGTGGCATGCCATGTCAAAAGGTGCAGGCGGCGGCCATCCGGCAGCACCACAGCCGTATCGTGGTGCCCGGTGGTCGACAGCCGCAGCACCTCTGCCGCACCGTCGGGCAAGGGCGGCAGATCTGCCCCCGGCAGATCGCGCCACAGGAGCCCCGAATGATCCACGCTTTGCGCCGCATCCACCGGCAGGCGCGACAGCAGCACCATGCCGCCTTCGCCCGGAAACCGGCCAAAGCCGATGGCATCGCGCGCCTCATCGCTGCGCCCGTTGCCGTCAAGGTCAAAGCCGCTGGCAATGCCGGTATTGGGCCGCAGCGCCACCAGATGGGGATAGGGCAGGGGCAGCGTCGCATTCAGCGCCGCCAGCGCCAGCCCGCCCGCATCATAATCAAACCCCGACAGCACCAGCAGATCCGCCTCCAGCGCCGCAATCGCCGCAGTGGCAATCGCCAGATCGGGTGACTTGCCCGCCGCCAGATCGCGCAACAACAGCCCCGGTCCCGCGCGGTTCAGATCGGTGTTCCAATAGGCCAGCCGCAGCGACTCTGCCGCAGCCGGACCGGCCAGCGCAATCAGAACACCCGCGAGGCCCGCGAGATGGCTGTGCTGTCGGCCCTGACCCGGGCGCGGCGGATGTCGCGGATCATCTCTGCGATCCGCCCCAGCGCGATGCCGCGCATAAACAGGCTGGCAGGAAGAAAGGCCCATGCTGTCATTGTCCAGATCAGGGTTTGCGAGGCCGTCATGCTGTCGGGGTTCACCCCCGAGGAGGACAGGCTGACAATAAACGGGATGATAAAGGGCAGCAGAAAGCCGAGTGCGATGTTGATCCGCCCGTCGCGCTCCAGCCGGTCCACCAGATCACCGGCGGTCGGATCAAAGGTCGGCAGGTTGACCCAGACGTTGAACACCCGGTCGCGCAGCGGCCAGGCCCCGGATTTGAGCAGCAGCACAAACACCGCAAGCGAGATCAGCGAGGTCAGATAGGCAATTCCCGCCGCATCGCGCACCGCCAGAACCTGTTCAGGTGTCGCGGTTTCGGCCAGCATCAGCTTGGCCAGCCGCACCGGAGAATAGGGAAAATCCATCGACCGCCCGACCAGATGCCCGATGGCTTGCACCAGTTCGGTCAGGCTGGTCGCCTCGGTCCGGCCGCTTTCCATGATCGACAGGCAGAACACGGTGGCAAACAGCATCGCCAGCCGCACCCGGTTGAACGGCGGGGCATCGCGGAATTCGATCAGGCTGGGGGCTTCGGTGTTGTATTCCACAAAGGTCAGCAGACCGGCAAACAGCGCCACCAGCGCGGCCATCTGCCTTGCATCAACGGACACGCCCGGCAGCAGCACAGAAGGCGTCACCACCACCAGCACCACCAGAACAGCCCTTATGAAAGCCCCCGAGAAACGCGAGACCACTGCTTTGCCACCTTCCACACGGTCGGGCCCGATACTGTGCCGGGCCCTTGTTCCGAAGATCTCCCACCATTTGTGGCGGGTTGCCTCAATCTTGCCCAATTTGTGCCTTCTTTCGCCCCGCCCCGCAATGCTCCGGTCTGTTTTGCTTATATAATGTGGCACATTCGCGGCGGGAGTGTCGCTTGATTGCATCAAGATTACTTAAAAAAATGGACCGCCCGGGGGGGCGGCCCAAGATGTTGTGGGTGAGGGAAATTCAGGCCCAAGGGCGGGTCGTGGCGGTCTTTGCTTCATAACTGTCGATCGCGGCGGCCTTTTCCAGGGTCAGGCCGATGTCGTCCAACCCGTTCATCAGGCAATGCTTGCGGTGGCTGTCCACCTCAAAGCCAAAGCTTTGCCCGTCCGACGTGGTGACGGTCTGCGCCAGCAGGTCAATGGTCATGCGGGCATTGGCGCCGCGGCGGGCATCGGCCATCAGAACGTCAATCACGTCCTGCGGCATTACGATCGGCAAGATGCCGTTCTTGAAGCAATTGTTATAGAAAATATCGGCAAAACTGGTGGCGATCACGCAGCGGATGCCGAAATCCAGGAGCGCCCAGGGCGCGTGTTCGCGCGATGAGCCGCAGCCGAAATTGTCGCCCGCAATGATGATCTCGGATGTGCGGTAAGCGGGCTGGTTCAGCACGAAACCCGGGATCTCGGCCCCGTCTTGCGTATAACGCATCTCGTCAAACAGGTTCTTGCCAAGGCCCGAGCGCTGGATAGTTTTGAGAAACTGCTTGGGGATAATCATGTCGGTGTCGATGTTGACCAGCGGCATCGGGGCCGCAATTCCGGTCAGAGTGGTGAATTTGTCCATCTTGGTTTCCAATCGGTGCCCACAAGGCGCGCGGCCTTCGGGGGTGTCTGGTTTGCGTATGGCGCGTGTATGGCACGCCTATGGCATATGGCCTGACGTTCGCAGGCGTGGCGCGCGCTGCGCACAAGAGGCGTGGCGCGCGCCGGGTCAGCGGTCAGAAACGGGCGGCGGGGTGAACCCCGCCATCCCGGCTCACATCAACTCGCGCACATCGGTCAGGTGGCCGGTCAGTGCCGCCGCCGCTGCCATCGCGGGTGACATCAGGTGCGTGCGTCCGCCCCGGCCCTGACGCCCCTCAAAGTTGCGGTTGCTGGTCGCGGCACAGCGCTCGCCCGGGGCCAGCTGGTCGGGGTTCATCGCAAGACACATCGAGCACCCGGCCAGACGCCATTCGAACCCGGCGTCGATGAAGATCTGTGCCAGACCCTCTTCTTCCGCCTGCGCCCGCACCAGACCCGAACCCGGCACCACCATGGCGCGGATACCGTCTTTTTTCTTCTTGCCCTTCAGGATCGCGGCGGCTGCCCGCAGATCTTCGATCCGGCCATTGGTGCACGATCCGATGAACACGGTGTCGATGGTGATATCCGACAGCTTCATGCCCGGCGTCAGGCCCATGTAGTCGAGCGAGCGTTGTGCCGCCTCGACCTTGCCGCCGGTGAAATCGGTGGCCGCTGGCACGGTGCCGGTGATCGGCAGCACATCCTCGGGCGAGGTGCCCCATGTCACCACCGGAGCGATGTCTTCGCCTTTCAGCGTGACAACCTTGTCCCAATGGGCATCGTCATCGGAAAACAGGGTTTTCCAATAGGCAACCGCTGCCTCCCACTTCGCCCCTTTCGGCGCGTGCGGGCGGCCCATGCAATAGGCAAAGGTCTTTTCATCCGGCGCAATCAGACCGGCGCGTGCGCCGCCCTCGATCGCCATGTTGCAGACCGTCATCCGGCCTTCCATCGACAGTTCGCGAATCGCCTGACCGCAGTATTCGATGACATAGCCGGTGCCGCCTGCGGTGCCGGTGGCCCCGATCACCGACAGGGTGATGTCCTTGGCGGTGACGCCGGGGCGCAGCGATCCGGTGATTTCCACCTTCATGTTCTTGCCCTTGCGCTGGATCAGCGTCTGGGTCGCCAGCACATGTTCCACCTCGGACGTGCCGATGCCATGCGCGAGGCTGCCGAATGCGCCATGGGTCGCGGTGTGCGAATCGCCACACACCACGGTCATGCCCGGCAGGGTCCAGCCCTGTTCAGGGCCGACGATATGCACGATGCCTTGCCGGACATCGGACACCGGGTAGTAGTTGATGCCGAAATCGCGGGCGTTCTTGTCCAGCGCGTCGACCTGAATCCGGCTGTCTTCGGTCATGGTCGCAGCATTGGCGCGGTCCAGCGTGGTCGGCACGTTGTGATCGGGCACGGCGATGGTCTTTTCCGGCGCGCGCACGGTGCGGTTGGTCATGCGCAGACCTTCAAACGCCTGCGGGCTGGTGACTTCGTGCACCAGATGGCGGTCGATATACAGCAAACAGGTGCCGTCTTCGGCCTGATGGACGACATGGTCGTCCCAGATTTTATCGTAGAGTGTACGCGGAGCGGTCATGGCTCTCACCTTATGCTGGGATGGCTTTTGAAAAGGGCAGGGATCAGCGCCCCAAAGGACGCAGGGTCAGCATCAGAGGCGCGCAAGCACGCTGCAGGTCATGCCGAAAAAGCGGGCGGGAAGCCGCGCACGGTCGGTGATGTTGAAATAGATGAACCCGGTCATGGCGCGCTTGATACGCGCAAATCCGCTGTCAGGCAAGGTTCCATCAGGGGCTTTGCATCCGTCTGCGCTTGCGCACCGGTGAAATCGGCGCTATGGCCCCCGGCTTGCCCGTTTTGTTGAGGTTGCGCCCCAAGGGTGCTACCCTAGGGGCTGTCCCGGCGCCGGGGGTGGATCGGCGCGTCAGATGGAGGACGATGTCCTGTCTCACTCAGATCCTGCGACCGGGCTTCCGGTCGGACCCCGGGCCAACCGCTTGAGCGGCCCGGATTACACCGCCGAACAGTTGCTGGAGGCGGTTCTTGCCTCGGTTGACGATGACAAAGCCGAAGGCATCGTGCAGATCGACCTGCGCGGCCGGTCAGACGTGGCCGATTACATGGTGATCTGCTCGGGCCGGTCGTCGCGTCAGGTGGCGGCGATTGCCGAAAAACTGGCCGACCGGATCAAGCAGGGCTTTGGCTTGGTCTGCAAGATGGAAGGCAAGGAAACCGGCGACTGGGTGCTGATCGACGCGGGCGATGTGATCGTCCATGTGTTCCGCCCCGAAGTGCGCGACTTCTATCAGCTTGAAAAGATGTGGCTGCCGTCGGGCGACGCGCTGCGCGGGTCGGTCGTCTAGACCACATGCGGGTGCATCTTTGCGCTGTGGGCCGGTTGCGCACCGGCCCCGAACGCGCGCTGATCGACGACTATGTGACACGCTTTGACCGCTCTGGCCGGGCGCTGTCCCTTGGCCCACTGACCGAGCATGAGGTCGAGGACAAGCGCGGCGGCGGAATGGCGGCCGAGGCGGAGCTGCTGGCACGTGCCGTGCCGGCGGGGGCGCTTCTGGTGACGCTGGACGAACGCGGCGCGCTGGTCACGAGCCCGGAGTTTGCCGGGATGCTGGCGCGCTGGCGCGACGACGGGCGGCAGGATCTGGCCTTTGTGATCGGCGGCGCGGACGGGATTGATCCGGGGCTGCGCGGACGGGCCGATGCCTCGCTCAGCTTTGGCAAGATGGTCTGGCCGCATATGCTGGTGCGGGTGATGCTGTGCGAACAGCTGTACCGCGCGGCGTCGATTCTGGCGGGGGCGCCCTACCACCGCGCGTAGGCGCTGGTGGAGCGTGCGGATGCCTCCGGCGGGAGTATTTTTGCCAAGATGAACGGGCTTAGCGCAGGCTTGCCCATCTGTGCTGCGCTTTGGTTTCCACCGCGCAGGGGCGGGCGGCGCGCAGGCGGAGGAGGGCGGTGTCGGGGTCTTCGCCTGCATCTGTGAGCAGCCGCAGCACCGCCATGCCGGAGCGGCCGCAGCCGCCCATGCAATGTACCAGCACCCGGCCGCCATGGGCCAGAATCGTTCGGGCGCGGGCCGATGTTTCGGGCCAGAGTGCTGCGGTTGCGGGTTTTGGCGTGCCGAAATCCGGCACTGGCAGGTGCGCCCACGTGATGCCCGCTGCGGCCAGATCTGTGGGCAGACTGGCCGCGCCGCCGGTCGCCAGTTCCAGCTTTGAGGTCATGGTCATGACCAGTATGGGCTGCCACGCCAGCAGGGTGGCAAGGTCGCCTGCATAGTCGCCCGTCCGCCCCGGCATCGGGCAGAGCGCGAGGGTGCCGCCAAGGGCGGGAATTTCTGCAATCTCAAGGGTCATCATCGGGCCTTCGGGTGGACGCGGGCGGTTGCAACGCCTAGGTTGGGGCAAGCAATCTTCCCGGAAGGCAGTATGTCTGACACTCCCGAAAAATCCTATCAGGTTCTGGCGCGGAAATACCGGCCCGCCACTTTTGCCGATCTGATCGGGCAGGAGGCGATGGTGCGCACGCTGAAGAATGCCTTTGCCGCCGACCGCATCGCGCATGCCTTTGTGATGACCGGGGTGCGGGGGGTCGGCAAGACCACCACGGCGCGCATTATTGCCAAGGGGCTGAACTGCGTGGGGCCGGATGGCAGCGGTGGGCCGACGACGGAACCATGTGGCGTCTGTGAGCCGTGCCGCGCGATTGCCGAGGGTCGCCATGTCGATGTGATGGAGATGGACGCCGCCAGCCGCACCGGAGTGGGCGACATTCGCGAGATCATCGATTCGGTGCACTACCGCGCGGCGTCGGCGCGCTACAAGATCTACATCATCGACGAAGTGCACATGCTGTCGACCAGCGCCTTCAATGCGCTGTTGAAAACGCTGGAGGAACCCCCGGCGCATGTGAAGTTCATCTTTGCCACCACCGAGATCCGCAAGGTGCCGGTCACGGTGCTGTCGCGATGCCAGCGCTTTGATCTGAAACGGATCGAGCCTGAGGTGATGATGGCGCACCTGAACCGCATCGCCGGGCTGGAGGGGGCATCGCTGGCGGCGGACGCCATGGCGCTGATCACCCGTGCGGCGGAAGGGTCGGTGCGCGACGCCATGAGCCTGATGGATCAGGCGATTGCCCATGGTGCGGGGGAAACGACGGCGTTGCAGGTGCGCGCCATGCTGGGGCTGGCCGACCGGGGCCGGGTGCTGGACCTGTTCGACCTGATCATGAAGGGCGACGCGGCCTCGGCGCTGACCGAGATTGCCGGGCAATATGCCGATGGCGCCGACCCGATGGCGATTCTGCGCGATCTGGCCGAGATCACCCATTGGGTGTCTGTGATCAAGATCACGCCCGAAGCCGCCGAAGACCCGACCACCCCGCCGGATGAGCGGGCGCGGGGGCTGGATATGGCGCAGCGCCTGCCGATGCGCAGTCTGAGCCGGATGTGGCAGATGCTGCTGAAAGCGATCGAAGAGGTGGGGCTGGCCCCCAATGCGATGATGGCGGCGGAAATGGCGATCATCCGGCTGACCCATGTGGCCGATCTGCCCGACCCTGAAACCCTGATCCGGCGTTTGCAGAACAGCTCTGGCCCGGTGCCGGGGGGGCCGGTAGTGGGCGGCGCGCCTGCGGGTGGGGGCGGTGGCTCTGTGCACGGCGCGGTGCTGCGTGCGCCGTCGGCCCCGATGCGCGGGCCGATGATGAACGGCGCAGGGCAGGTGATGGCGCTTGCGGCCGAGCAGGTGGTCTATGCGACGTTTGATCAGGTGGTGGCGCTGATCCGCGACCGGCGTGACATGAAGCTGCTCTATGAGGTTGAAGAGGGTGTGCGGCTGGTCCGCTACAGCCCCGGCCGGATCGAGTTTGAGCCGTCGCCAAAGGCAGGCTCCGATCTTGCCGCCCGTCTGGGCCAGCGTCTGCAAGCCTTTACCGGCCAGCGCTGGGGGGTGTCGGTGGTCTCGGGCGGCGGTGCGCCGACCCTTGCCGAGGCCCGCGACGCGGGCCGCGCACAGGCCGAGGCCGAGGTGTTGCAGACCCCGCTGGTGCAGGCGGTGATGCTGGCCTTTCCCGGCGCAAAGATCGCCGAGATCCGCACCGCCGAAGATCTGGTGCAGGCCGCCGCCGCCGAGGCGCTGCCGGAAGTCGAAGATGAATGGGATCCGTTCGAGGATAGCTGAGAGGATGATACGATGCTGAAGGGTTTGGGCGGTCTTGGCGATATGGCCGGGATGATGAAGAAGGCGCAGGAGATGCAGACCCGCATGGCCGAGATGCAGGACGAGCTGTCGCGCATCGTGGTCATTGGCGAGTCGGGTGCGGGCCTTGTGCGGGCGCGTGCCACCGCCAAGGGCGAGCTGACCGGGCTGGAGATTGATCCGTCGATCTTTGTCGCCTCGGAAAAAGAGGTGGTCGAGGATCTGATCCTTGCCGCCGTCAAGGATGCACAGGCCAAAGCGGCCGAGCGCAGCCAGTCGGAACTGGCCAAGCTGACCGAAGGTCTGGGTCTGCCCGCTGGCATGAAATTGCCGTTCTAGGGAATGTCCGGCCCCCCGCGCGAAATTGAGGCCCTGATTGCGCTGATGGCGCGGCTGCCGGGGCTTGGGCCACGGTCGGCGCGGCGGGCTGTGCTGCATCTTTTGAGGCGACGCGATCAGGTCATGGCCCCGCTGGCGCAGGCGATGGCCACCGTGGCGCTGAGCGCGCAGGATTGCCGGATCTGCGGCAATATTGGCACCACCGACCTTTGCCCGGTCTGCGACGACCCGCGCCGCGCGACGGGCGAAATCTGTGTGGTCGAAACCGTCGCCGATCTGTGGGCGATGGAACGGGGCGGCGCGTTCAAGGGCCGCTATCACGTGCTGGGCGGTACGCTTTCTGCGCTGGATGCCATCGGGCCAGAGGATCTGCGCATTCCCGATCTGGCCGAACGGGTCCGCACCGAGGGCGTGGCCGAGGTGATCCTGGCGCTGAATGCCACCGTCGATGGCCAGACCACCGCGCATTACATCGCCGATGCGCTGGCCAGCTCGGGCGTGCAGATCAGCAGTCTTGCGCAGGGGGTGCCGGTCGGCGGCGAGCTGGATTATCTTGACGATGGCACCATCGGCGCGGCCCTGCGCGCGCGGCGCCGGGTGTAAACCTGACGGACGACTTGCCGCAGGCGCAGCTTCCCTCTGGACAGGCGGTGACAATTCGACAACCTATGGGCGATAAGGTCCGGGCCGGCACCAACACTTGCATCACTCGGAAGCGGGCTTTCGCCCTCCGACCCGGAGGGTGAAAATACCGTCGTCCGGAGGATCTGGCCAACTCATTGGTGTGAAATGCAGATTGTTTACTTGAATGGCAGAAGTCTGCAATTGACGTGGCGCGAAGTGCAGACGCAATTCCGCCATCCGCTGTTTGTCGGCATGATCCTGATGCTGGAGCTTTGTATCGTTCTGATCGGTCCCTATGATCATTTGCTGAATTTTGACGCCCTGCAACTCGCGATCTTTTACGCGGTTGCCTTCACCAGCTTTACAGCGGCGCTGTACGGTGCGTTTTACATCTGCCACCAATGTGGCTGGCGCGCATACAGCCTGTTCACCGTCACTTTCGGCTGTGTGGCGGCCACGGTCTGCGGGTTGAGCGTGGCCCTGGTGCTGGGTGCGCCAATGCCCGGGTTCAGGGATATGGCACTGGTGACCGGGTTCAATTTGGTGTTCTGCTATCTGGGCGAGGTGATCCAGTCGACGTTCATCATTCCGCGTGTGCTGGCCGATCTGCGTGGCCGTCCGCAAAAGGCCGTGCTGGCCGAGTTCATCACCGCGGAGGCCGGAGCCTTGCCGCATCAGCCGGTGCGCTTTGGACCGGGCACCATTCCGCCGCCGATCTTTGCCGGACGGCCGGCCGAAATGCTGCCCCTGAAAGCCGCGTCGGTCACGCTGTTTGGCCAGGTTTTCCGGACCAGCAGCATCAGCCTGATCGCGGCAGAAGAGCATTACGTTGCCGTGATCCTGCAGGATGGGACGCGCCATTTGTTGCGGGGCAGGATCGCCGATGCGGTGGCATCGTTGCCGCCGGATCTGGGGCAACGGGTGCATCGCAGCTATTGGGTGGCCACTGCCGCCGTTGCCGGTTTCCGCCCGGACAAACCCGGCGCGCAACTGGTGCTGACCACGGGCCAGACCCTGCCGGTCGCCCGCCCGCGCCTTGCTGCCATCCGTGACTGGGCCGAGGCGGCGGCGGAGCGGAGCAAAGCCGGGCAGGGCACTGCACGGCCCGTCAAACCGGAGGGACGCAAGGCCAAAACGCGCAAGGCACCCCAAAGGGTGCCCCATGTCTCATCCTGACACGCCGTTCCGCGCTCAGCGGCGCGGATCTTCGTCATCCTCATCTTCGTCGTCATCATGCTGCGGCAGGTTGAAAAAGCTTTCCGCATCCGAGAAATCGGCGGGCTTTTCTTCTTTTTCCTGACGCGCGAACACTTCCAGCCCCGACGGCATCTTCGGCTCGTCCGACATGCCCAGCGACTGCTCGGTTGACACCAGCTTGCGGCGCTCGTCATCGCTCATCACCACGCCCTCAGAGGTGCGGCGGCGCACGGCGGCCTGAACCGCAGTGTCCAGCTCGGACTGTTTGCACAGGCCAAGCGCCACCGGATCCACCGGGCTGATGTTGTTGATGTTCCAATGCGTGCGCTCGCGGATCGCCTGAATCGTCGGCTTGGTGGTGCCGACCAGCTTGCCGATCGCGCCATCCGACAGTTCCGGGTGGAACTTGACCAGCCACAGAATGGCGGCCGGACGGTCCTGCCGTTTCGACAGCGGGGTATAGCGCGGGCCACGGCGTTTTTCTTCACCCACCGCTGCCGCGTTGAACTTGAGCTTGAGCTTGTAGAGCGGGTCTTTCTGACCCTTCTCGATCTCGCCCGCGTCCAGCTGGTTGTTGGCAACCGGGTCAAAGCCCTTGACGCCGGGGGCCACATCGCCATCGGCAATGCCCTGCACTTCCAATTCGTGCATGCCGCAGAAATCCGCGACCTGCTTGAATGACAGGGTGGTATTGTCCACGAGCCAGACGGCGGTGGCCTTTGCCATAAGCGGCTTGTTCATGCCCAACTCCTTTACAAATCTCTCCCGTGCCGGGAAAACGGCTGCAAGCCTTGGCCTGCGATTTCCACGATGTCGGGAATTCAAGGCTCATATAGGCGGTTTTGACGGATAGGGGAAGCGAAAATGCGGGGGCTGTGGCTGGCACAGATATTTGCGGCGGCGCTGATCTGCGCAAACAGCGGGGGCGCGCGGGCCGAGGGCGAGCGCGCAGGTGACTTCGACTATTACGTGATGGCGCTGTCATGGTCAGCCAACTGGTGCGCGCTGGAGGGCGACGCGCGGCGTGATCCGCAATGCGACCGGGGCCGGGGCACGCCGTTTGTGCTGCACGGGCTGTGGCCGCAATATGAGCGCGGCTGGCCCAGCTATTGCCGCACCAGGGCCGCCGACCCGTCGCGCAGCGACACAGCGGCGATGGCCGATGTGTTCGGCGGGGCAGGGGCGGCGTTTTATCAGTGGAAGAAACACGGGCGCTGCTCGGGTTTGCCCGCGCGCGACTATTACGGGCTGGCGCGCAGGGCATTCACCTCGATCAACATTTCCCCGGTGTTTCCAAAGGTCAACAAAGACCTGAAAGTTCCGGCAACGGTGATCGAAGGCGCGTTTCTGGAGGCCAACCCCGGCTTGCAGCGCGATCAGGTGACTGTCACCTGCCGCGCGGGCATGATTCAGGAGGTCCGCATCTGCCTGACCCGCGATCTTGCCCCCCGCCGCTGCGGCGCGGATGTGATCCGGGATTGCACCTTGCAGGATGCGGAACTGAATGCCGTGCGCTGATAAAAAAACGCGCCCGGAAGGGCGCGTTTTTTGCGGTCACGGGGGGCAGCGCGCTCAGGTCTCCGGCACCAGAATCTCGCGTTTGCCGACATGGTTGGCGGCTGTGACCACCATCTGCTCTTCCATCTGTTCCACCAGTTTCGCGGCCTTGTTATAGCCGATCCCCAGCTTGCGCTGGATATAGCTGGTCGAGCATTTGCGGTCCTTGGCCACAATCGCCACGGCCTGATCGTAGAGCGCGTCATCGCCGCCCTCGCCGGTGGACAGGCCCAGCACCACGTCGATGTCGCTGGCCGAATCCTCATCCGGGCCTTCAACCACGCCCGACATATAGACCGGCGGGCCAAAGGATTTCAGATGGTTGACGATTTCCTCAACCTCTTCATCGCTGACAAACGGCCCGTGAATCCGGGTGATCTTGGCGCCGTTGCCCATATAAAGCATGTCGCCCATGCCCAGAAGCTGCTCGGCGCCCTGTTCGCCAAGGATCGTGCGCGAGTCGATCTTGGAGGTGACCTGAAACGAAATCCGGGTCGGGAAGTTCGCCTTGATCGTCCCGGTGATCACATCGACCGAAGGCCGCTGCGTCGCCATGATCAGGTGAATGCCGCTTGCCCGCGCCATCTGCGCCAGACGCTGGATGCAGGCCTCGATCTCCTTGCCGGCCACCATCATCAGATCGGCCATCTCGTCGACGATCACCACGATATAGGGCAATGCGACCGGCGCGAATTCTTCGGTTTCGAACACCGGATCGCCGGTATCTTCGTCAAACCCGGTCTGAATGGTGCGCTTGAACATCTCGCCCTTGGCCAGCGCCTCGCGCACCCGGCCATTGAAGCCTTCGATATTCCGCACGCCCATTTTGGACATCTTGCGATAGCGCTCTTCCATCTCGCCCACGACCCATTTCAGGGCGACAACCGCCTTTTTCGGGTCGGTCACCACGGGCGACAGCAGGTGCGGGATGCCGTCATAGACCGACAGTTCCAGCATCTTGGGGTCGATCATGATCAACCGGCATTCCTCGGGCGACAGCTTGTAGAGCAGCGACAAGATCATCGTGTTGATCGCCACCGATTTTCCCGAACCCGTGGTCCCGGCGATCAGCAGGTGGGGCATCTTGGCCAGGTTGGCCACAATCGCATCACCGCCAATGTCCTTGCCCAAAGCCAGCGGCAGGCGCATGTTTGAATCGCCAAAGTCGCGGGCAGCGATGATTTCACGCAGGACCACCTTTTCGCGGGTGGCGTTCGGCAGTTCGATGCCGATCACCGACCGACCCGGCACGGTGGACACCCGCGCGCTCAGGGCAGACATGGAGCGCGCGATGTCATCCGCCAGCCCGATCACGCGGCTGGCCTTGAGGCCCGGCGCAGGTTCCAGCTCATACATCGTGACCACGGGGCCGGGGCGCACAGAAACGATCTCGCCCTTGACGCCGTAATCATCCAGC
Source organism: Pseudotabrizicola sp. 4114 (assembly GCF_031457365.1). Taxonomy (NCBI): domain Bacteria; kingdom Pseudomonadati; phylum Pseudomonadota; class Alphaproteobacteria; order Rhodobacterales; family Paracoccaceae; genus Pseudotabrizicola; species Pseudotabrizicola sp. 4114. The sequence goes on from NZ_JAVDWP010000001.1 coordinate 130,623, forward strand.
ACCGATTCCAGCATCCGCGCGTTTTCTTCCAGCGCCTCATCCGACAGCGCAAACCGCTCTACCGTCGAGGGGCTCGACAGCAGCGACAGCGGCGGCAGCTCATAGGGTTGGCTTACGGCCGCGTCAAAGCGCATGCGCGGCTGGCTTTCGGCCACCGCCTGCCGGGATGGGGTCATCGGCTTTTTCACGATATGCTGCACCACCGGCTTGCGCACTTCGGCCACCGGGATGCGCGGCGGCATCGCGGTCATGACCGGCGATTTCACGCGCGGGATCACCGGGGTCGGGTCATAATCCGGCTCGTAATTGTCATCCGGCTGCCAGTCAGTGCTGTCCTCATCGTCAAAGGCGGGTTCGGGCGGCAGTGGGGCAGACAGCTCGGGGGTAAAGATATTGTCCGCATCTTCCCAGTCTTCGACCGCAATCTCCGGCTCTGGCGTATAGGTCCGGGGCAAAGGAACCACACGCGGCAGCGGGGCGGCCGGCACCTGAGCAGCGGGCACATGCGCTGCGGTCAGCGGCGGCTCTGGCGGCAGACCGGCGGTGACCACCGGCGGTGGCACCGGCACCGGCTTGCGCGTGTCGGCGATCAGCGGCTGCGGCCCGCGCAAGCGCTGGGTCAGGCTGCGCGCCACCGGCGGCTCACGCCGGGCCTGAACGGCGGTGGTGACCGGGTTCAGCACCGGGCCGGGATGGCGCATGCGCGAGCGGATCGCGTCAGAGATCCGCGCCTTGATCCGGTCATCATTCGGGGCCATTTCGTCGGAAAACTCTGGCAGCACCGGCTCCACCAGTTCCGGCTCCGGCTCGCTGCGGCGCATCAGCTGCGGCATCCGTGCCAGCAACCCGGCCTTTTCGCGCGGCGGCGCGTAATGCGCGGCCTCTGCCATAGGCTCGGGATAGCGCGGATCGGCGCGCAGGGTGCTGCGCAAGGCCGAAGGCCGCCCCCATTCCGACGCATGGGCCGCCGCCTCGGTCACCGGGGCTGGCGTGGCCTTCGCCCCCGCCGCGCGGTGGATGGCCGCACTGCGACCGCCCGCAGGGGCCATCACCGGCGCCTCGGGCACATCATCCCAATCCTGCGACCGGGTGGCCGCGCGGTAGGCCATCGCCTCGGCCTTGGCTGCCCGCCGTTCGGCCAGCGCCTCGGCCGCGCGCGAGGTGCCGCGCCCGGCCAGATTAAGCACCGTGCCATAGGCAAAGATCGTGCCCACCGCGAGGAAGCGGGCAATCACCGACAGCTCCAGCAGCGTGAACCCAGTCACCCAGAGCCCCATCACCAGCAACAGCCCGCCCAGGATCAGCGAAAACAGCGTCAGGCCGACCCCGGCACTGACCGGGGCCACCCCCAGCAGCGTGCCCAGAATCGTATCGCCAAACAGCCCGCCCAGACCAAACGAATGCGGCCAGCCCGAACCGGGCACCAAGGTAGCGGCAAAGACCGAGGCGAGGGCCACCGCGATCACCGCAAACACGATGCGCCCCACAGCCCGCTCGGCCCCGCGATGCGTCACGAACCGCACGCCCCAGACGCCCAGGATCACCGGAAGCATCCACGCACCCTTGCCGCCGATGATCATCAGCGTCGAGGCCACGGCGGCGCCAAACCGGCCCAGCATGTTGTTGGCAGGCTCATCCGTCGCCACCATCCAGCCCGGATCTTCCGGCGAATAGCTTCCCAGCATCAGCGCAAACAGCACCGCCACGGCCAGCAGCCCCAGCCCCATCAGCTCGCGCCCCCGGCGTTCCAGCATGGCAGCAGTGTCCTGATCCAGAAGAGGGTCGCGTTGACGCATGTTGATGGATGCCATGACCTTACCTGTCCTCAATCGTAGAGGCAGTCACGAAGGCGGATCAGCCCGTGCTGCAATTCTGTTTGTGGGGCGACCAGAGCCACCCGGATATAGGCCTTGCCGGGGTTCTCCGCCCCGACATCGCGCGACAGGTAAGCGCCGGGCAATACCCGCACCCCCGTCTCGCGCCACAGCTTCAATGCCGCCGCTTCGCCGTCGCCGTCGGGCACGGGAAGCCACAGGAAAAACCCGCCCTCCGGGGCGACCCGGTTGTGCCGCCCGGCAAAAACCTCATCCGCCATGCGGAACTTGGTCTGATACAGCGCCAGACTTTCGGCCACATGCGCCTCATCACTCCACGCGGCTTCTGACACGCGCTGAATCGGCAGCGGCAAGGGCGCGCCCGCAAAGGCGCGCAGCTGGCGGATCCGCGCCATGCTGGCCGCCCCCGTCGCCACAAAGCCCGAGCGCAGCCCCGGCAGGTTAGACCGTTTGGACAGCGAATGAAACACCGCCACCCGCTCCGGGTCGGTGCCGCTGGCCTGCGCCACGGCCAGCGCGCCGGGCGGCGGCGCATCGCGCCAGATCTCGGAATAGCATTCATCGGCGAAAATGCGGAAATCGTGCTTTTCCGCCAGCGCCATCAGCCGCGCCAGATAGTCAGCGGGGGCAACCACACCTTGCGGATTGGCGGGCGAGCACAGATAGGCCACCGTCACCCGGTCCAGAATCTCGGCGGGCAGGCCCTCATAATCGGGCAGAAACCCGGTCTCCGCCGTGGCAGGCACATAGACCGGCTCTGCCCCTACGGTCAGCGCGGCGACGGCATAGACCTGATAAAACGGGTTCGGCATCAGAATGACCGGGCGCTTTCCGCCCTTGGTTTCCGGTGACAGCGCGATGGCGGCGTTGAACAGCCCCTCGCGCGTGCCGTTCAGCGCCATGATCTGGTCGGCGCTCAGGGCCACGCCATAGCGCCGCTGCACCCAACCGGCGATGGCGGCCAGCAGCTCGGGCGTGCCGTCATTCGGCGGGTAGACCCCGAAGCCATCCAGATGCTGCGCCAGAATCGGCCCGACAAAGGCGGGCATCGGATGACGAGGCTCGCCGATGGTCATGGCAACGGGGGTGCCCCCCGGCGCATGTGTGTCCAACAGCTTCCGCAAACGCGGAAACGCATAATCCGGCAGGTTCGAGAACCGCTCTGGAAACGCCATATCTGCCTCATGTTCAGGGTCGTCGCGCCCTGTTTTGTCCCAAGATAGCCACTCATGGGGGCGCGGTCCAGAAAAAGCCGCGACTGCGCGGGGTTAGCCACAAGGGATTGTGTCTTTTTCGCCCGATCCCCGGCCCTGACCGCTAGCGCAGCGCCCGCTCTGCCGCCGCCCCCAGCCGCAGCAGCCGTTCCTCCTGCATCGGCCCCGCCATCAGGCTGATCCCGCAGGACGGCTCCGAGGTTGGCAGGGTCAGCGCGCAGCCCCCCATCAGATTGCCGATCCGGGTGTTGCGCAGCGCCAGCAGGTTTTCCGACACGTAATAGGCATCATCCGTCATCAGCCGCGCGGCATCCGGCGGCAGGATCGGCGCAGTCGGCACCAGCACCGCATCATAGCCCGCCACTGCCTGCGCCCAGAGGGCGCGCAGCGCGTGCAGCCGCCGCCATGCTGCCACATACTCCGCCGCCCCAAAGCCAGCCCCCGAGCGGAACCGTTCCAGAATGCGCGGAAACATCTTTTCCGGCGCGGCCTCGATCACCTTGCCCCAGATGCCATAGGCCTCTGACGTGAACAGAACCGCCGTCAGCGCCATCGCCTCCGCCACCTCCGGCACCGCGCCGCGCTCAATCCGCGCCCCCGCCCGCGCCAGCCGGGCCAGCGCATCGTCAAAGCCGCGCGCGGGGGCCGCGCGCAGATCGTCCAGCGCCACCGTCTCCAGCACCAGGAGCCGCGCCCCCGACAGGCTGGCGCCGGCCAGATCCGCCGGCCGGCCGCCCTCCAGCGCGGCCAGCAGCAGCGCGCAATCCTCGACCGTATGGGCCAGCGGCCCGACGGTATCGAACATCTCGCACAGCGGCACCACGCCTTTGGTGGACACCCGGCCATGGGTGGTCTTCAGCCCCACCAGATCGTTCCATGCCGCCGGAATCCGCACCGACCCGCCGGTATCAGACCCGATCGCCGCCGGTGCCAGCCCGAACGCCACCGAAGCCGCCGCCCCCGAAGACGACCCCCCCGCCACCGCCGCCTCATCATTGATGCAAGGCGGCGTGGCCGTTACCGGGTTGAGCCCCAGCCCGGAAAACGCAAGCTCCGACATGTGGGTTTTGCCAAGGCAAACAAGGCCTTGCAGCGTTGCCATCCGCAACACCTCGGCATCTGCCACCGGGGTCCGCCCCCGCAGCAGCGCCGACCCCGCCTCGGTCGCCCGGCCAGCGGTGTCGAACAGATCTTTCCAGCTCACGGGCACCCCGTCCAGAGGGCCGCGCCGGAACCCGGCCTTGGCCCGCGATGCCGCCGCCATCGCCTCGGACCGGCAGCGGTTGGGCATCACGCGGGCAAAGATCCGGTCGCGCAGCGGGTGGCGGTCAATCGCGTCCAGCTGCATCTCGCACAGCTCCACCGGGTTGATCCGGCCTGCGCCAATCCCTGCCCCCAGCTCTGCCGCTGTCATATTCGCCCAAGTCTTTGTCATGCCATTCCCCAGCCCGCTTGCGGCAAGGCTAGCGGCAAGGCAACGCATGGACAATTCCGATCTTTGCCCCATAGTCCCCGCCATGACATATGACAGCGACATCCTGATTGCCGGGGGGGGATTGAACGGCCCGGCACTGGCCCTTGCCCTCGCGCAAGCGGGGCTGAGCGTCACCGTGGTCGATGCCCGCCCCGCCCCGGCGCGGGCCGAAGCAGGCTTTGACGGCCGCAGCTACGCGCTTGCCATCGCGTCGAAACGCCTGCTGAGCGCCATTGGCATCTGGCCCGCCGTGGCGGAGCAGGTGCAACCGATCCTGCAGATCAAGGCGTCAGACGGCACCGCCGGGCAGGGGGCAGCGCCGTTCTTCCTGCACTTCGACTCGGCCGAGATCGAAGAGGGCCCGATGGGCTTCATGCTCGAAGACCGCCACCTCTACCGCGCTTTCCTTGACGCCATGGCGGCGACCCCCGGCCTTACCCTGCTCTCCGGCGAAACCGTTGTGGCGCAAGACGTGACCCTGCAAGGGGCTTCCGTCACCCTCGCCTCTGGCAAGACCCTGACCGCCCGCCTGCTGGTGGGCTGCGACGGGCGCGGCTCGGGCACCGCCGCGCGGGCGGGGATCACACGGGTTGGCTGGGGCTATGGCCAGACCGCGCTGGTCACCGCGATCCGGCATGACAAGGACCATCAGGGCATCGCCCAACAGTTCTTCATGCCCGCAGGCCCGCTTGCGATTTTGCCGCTGCCCGGCTGGCACCACTCCTCGATCGTGTGGAGCGAGACCGACAGCGCCGCCGCCGCCATTCAGGCGCTGGCGGATGCCGAGTATCTGGAGGTGCTGCGGCCGCGCTTTGGCGATTTCCTCGGCGGAATCAGCCTTGCCGGAGCCCGCTTCACCTATCCGCTGTCGCTCAGTCTCGCGCAGAGCTTCATTGCGCCGCGCATCGCACTGGTCGGCGACGCCGCCCATGGCGTCCACCCGATTGCCGGGCAGGGCCTGAACCTTGGGTTGCGCGATGTGGCGGCGCTGGCCGAAGTGCTGGTCGACGCCACCCGCCGAGGTGAAGACCCCGGTGCTGCGGATGTGCTGGAGCGCTATCAGCGCTGGCGGCGGTTCGATTCCACCACGCTGGCGCTGGGGATGGACAGCGTTAACAGGCTGTTTTCAAACGATAACCCGGCCTTGCGGCTGGCGCGCGACCTCGGCATGGCAGCGGTCAGCGCCCTGCCGGGCCTGCGCCGTGGCTTCATCCGGCAGGCCGCCGGGTTGACCGGCGATCTGCCGCGTCTGCTGTCTGGCCAGGCCCTGTGACCGCAGCATGGGGGCCGTCGCGGGTGGCATCGAGCCACCCGCGACGGCGTTGCCACGGTCGGCCCGCACGGCAGGTACGGTTCTGAGTCCTGTGCGCTTTTTGACGCGGAGGACGCCTCCGGCGGGAGTATTTTGCAAGCAGCAATGGCCAGAATGCGCTTAACCCCGCGTTAAGGTTAACGTGCCAGGATGGCGTGGCGGTACAGGGAGGAGTCCCGATGACCGCAAGCAGCAAGTCGCCCCGGTCGCGTGGAAAGCTCTTCCTGCGCACTGGACCGGTGCCGTTGGCCGGGGCGCGCTGGTCTTGCAATTGCTGCTTTCCAAATACTCAAAATACCACAGCGCCGCGGGGGTGACGGTGGGGTAAATGGCGCCTGACGGATCAGTCTGCCAGGTGCGCGCGGAAGCTTTGCACCACCTGATCATAGACCGCGCGTTTGAACGGCACGATGGCGTCACACATGTCTTGAGCGCCGATCCATTTCCACGCCGCAAATTCCGGGTGTTCGCGGGTGATGTCGATCTGGTCATCGCGGCCCAGAAAGCGGAACAGGAACCACTTTTGTTTTTGTCCGCGGTATTTGCCCTTCCACACTTTGCCCAGCAGGTCCGGCGGCAGGTCATACATCACCCAGTCCTTGGTCTGGCCGAGTGGCTCCACCAGATCGGCGGTGACTCCGGTTTCTTCCCACAGCTCGCGCAGGGCTGCGTCGCGGGGCGCTTCGCCTGCGTCGATGCCGCCTTGCGGCATCTGCCAGGCCGCAGTGCCCGCAGGCGCGTCGAGGCGTTGGCCGGCCCAGATCCTGCCTGTGTCATTGATCAGCATCACCCCGACGCAGGGGCGGTAGGGCAGGGTATCCGGGTCAATCTGCATTCTGTCTGCCGTTCTGGTCCAGCCATCCGGTTTGCCGGGGCAGGGCGGGGTTTACCGCCTGCCCCGGATCGTTCTTCACAGCGTTGCGGCGCATGGCCCCCACGCGAACCTTACTGCGCCACCGCCTGCAAGCCGCGCAGGATGTCGACGGCGTAGGCCAGCTGGTAGTCTTCGTCGCGCAGTTTGGCCGCTTCTTCGGTGCGGGCGCGTTCTTCTTCCAGCAGCTTGCGCTCATCCTCGGACATCGAGTCGTTGGACAGCGTGCCGCGCAGATCGGCCTCGGTGGTCTGGCGGCGGGCGGCGCTGGTTTCTTCTTCCGGCGCGGCTTCGGCATCGGGGTCCGGGCGGGGCTGATTGACCACGATATCGGGCATCACGCCCAGCGCCTGAATCGAGCGGCCCGAGGGGGTGTAATAGCGTGCCGTGGTCAGGCGCATCGCGCCTTCGCCGCGCAGCGGGATCACGGTCTGGACCGAGCCTTTGCCAAAGCTGCGGGTGCCGACCACGATGGCCCGGCGGTGATCTTGCAGCGCGCCGGCCACGATTTCCGAGGCCGAGGCCGAGCCGCCGTTGATCAGCACAACGATCGGCTTGCCCATCGCCAGATCGCCCGCCGTGGCGTTGATGCGTTCGCTGTCACTGGCTTCGCGGCCCCGGGTCGAGACGATCTCGCCCTTGTCGAGAAACGCATCCGACACCCGGATCGCCTGAGTCAGCAGGCCGCCGGGGTTGTTGCGCAGGTCAACGACAAAGCCGTTCACATTCTCCATGCCGCCCAGCTCGTCAATCGACTTCTTCAGGTTTTCTTCCAGCCCCGAAAAGGTCTGGTCGTTGAAGGTGGTCACCCGCAGCACCACGGTATCGCCCACCACGCGGCTGCGCACGGCGGTCAGCTTGATGGTGTCGCGGATGATCGAGACATCGAACGGCTCTGCCACATCCTTGCGCACCACGGTGATGATGATTTCCGACCCGACCGGGCCGCGCATCATGTCGACCGCCGCATCCAGTTGCAGGCCCAGCACCGACTCGCCGTTGACATGGGTGATGAAATCGCCCGCCTCGATCCCGGCCTCATCGGCGGGGGTGTCGTCGATGGGCGACACCACTTTGACAAAGCCCTCTTCCTGCGTCACCTCGATGCCCAGACCGCCGAACTCGCCACGGGTCTGCACCTGCATGTCGTCGAAATCCTTTGGCGCCAGATAGCCGGAATGCGGGTCGAGCGAGGTCAGCATGCCGTTGATCGCGGCTTCGATCAGCTCTTTGCTGTCGACCTCTTCGACATACTGCCCGCGCACCCGTTCAAAAATATCGCCGAACAGATCCAGCTGTTCATAGACATTGGCGTTGCGCGCATTTTCCTGCGCGATCAGCGGGGCAGCCAGTTGTGTCGTCAGGACGACCCCGGCCACGGTTCCGCCGATAGCGGCCATTACGAATTTCTTCATCGCCTCGTCCTATTCCCTCAATGCAGCGAACCATTCGGCCGGATCGACCGGGTCTGCCCCTTGCCTGAGCTCCATATAGAGCGTTTGTGTGCCTTGCACGCCACCACCTTCTTGCGCGGTTGCCAGAAATTCGGCAACCCCCGGCTCGCCGCCGCCCATCAGGCCCAGTGCAGCGCCAAGACCCAGCACCTCACCCACCTGTCCATACACGGTTTCCAGACCCGCAAGGATCAACAGATAGCCCCCTCCGGGCTCCAGCACGATCACATTTCCGTAGTCGAGCAAGGGCCCGAGGTAACGGATTGTTGCGGGCCAGGGCGTGGTGACCAGCGCGCGGGGCCGGGTGGCCAGCGTCAGACCGGGGCGGCGCACCCCCACTGCATCCGATTCCATCGACCGGCGCAGCACCGTGCCCAGCACCGGCAGGGGCAACCGGCCCTTGGCATCGGCAAAACTGCTGGCGTCGCGTTCGTCGAGCGCGAGGCCAGAGGCAAAGGCCTCGAGCGTATCGGCGCTTTCCAGCAGGCCGCGCAGCGTATCGGGGTCTTCGGTAAACCGGCGCGGCAATTCGGTGCGGTCCGAAATCGCCTGGCTCAGGGCGGTGCGCGCCTCTTGCGCCACATCCAGCCCGCCCAGCAGGGTCTGCCCCGCCGCCTGTTGCAGCGCCCGCAGGTCGCGCAACTCGCTTAGTTCTGCGTTCAAGGTCTCGGCCTCGGCCTGCAGCGCGGGGGTCACATCGGCCAGCATCATGCCCGACCGCACTGTGCCCAACGGCCCCGCCGGGTGCAGCAGCAGCAGCGGGCCGGGGCGGCTTTCCAGCTGGCTCAGCACGCCGACCAGCTGCGCCACCCGGTCCCGCTTGGCCTGAAACTGCAATTGCAGTGTGGTTTCGCGCAGATGCGCCTGCCGCAAGGCTTCGCGCAGCGCGCCAAGGCCGGTTTCATAGGCGCGGATGGTCTGGGTCAGCGCCGCCACCCGGTCGCGTGAGGTCTGGGCCGCCTCGAGTGCCGCCACCGCCCCCTGCAGATCGACCGAGGCCTGCGCTGCCTGTTCCGCCACGCCCCGCGCCCCCTGCGCAAGGGCCGGGCCGGTCAGCAGCATCAGGCCAAAGGCGGCAGCGCGGATCATGTCAGCAGGCTAACTCCGGTCATCTCATCCGGCTGCGGCAGCCCCATCAGCTGCAACACCGTTGGCGCAAGATCGGCCAGCCGCCCCCCTTCGCGCAAGCGCGAACCTTGCGGCGCGCCCATCACGATCACGGGAACCGGGTTCAGGGTGTGCGCGGTATGCGGGCCATTGGTCACCGGATCCCACATCTGTTCGCAATTGCCATGGTCGGCGGTGACGATCATCGCGCCGCCCCGCGCCCGCAGCGCCGCCACGGCGCGGCCCAAACCGTCATCCACCGCTTCACAGGCCTTGATTGCCGCGTCCAGCATGCCGGTATGCCCCACCATGTCGGGATTGGCGAAATTCACCACGATCAGATCGTATCCCGCCTCGATCGCGCCCACCAGCTGATCGGCCACCTCCGGCTCGCTCATCTCGGGTTGCAGATCATAGGTCGCGACCTTGGGCGACAGCGGCATGAAGCGGTTTTCACCGGCAAACGGCACCTCGCGCCCGCCGTTCAGGAAAAACGTCACATGCGGGTATTTCTCGGTTTCGGCGAGGCGGAACTGGGTCTTGCCCTGCGAAGCCACCCATTCGCCAAGGCTGTTCACGATCACCCGCTTGGGAAAGGCGGTGGCCATATAGACGTTATGCGCCTCGGAATACTCCACCATGCCCAGCATCGCCGACCAATGCGGGCGTGTGCCGGTGTCGAAAGCGTCAAACCCCGGCTGACCCAGCGCTGCGAGGATCTCGCGCGCGCGGTCGCCGCGAAAGTTCAGGCAGAACAGCCCGTCACCATCCCGCGCCCCGGCATAATCGCCGATCACCGTGGGGGCGAGGAATTCATCGGTCTCGCCTTTGGCATAGGACAGCGCGACCGCCGTTTCGGCAGCCGGCGCATGTTCGCCCGTGCCATGCACCATCGCGCCATAAGCCCGCGCCACCCGGTCCCAGCGGTTGTCGCGGTCCATCGCCCAATAGCGCCCGGTTACCGTGGCCACTTGCGCGCCCGCAGGCAGACCCGCCACCAGCTGCGCCATGTATCCGGCGGCGGAAGACGGCGGCACATCGCGCCCGTCGGTGATCGCATGCAGCGCCACTGGCACGCCCAGCGCGGTCAGCGCCCGGGCTGCCGCAAGCACATGGCTGATATGGCCATGCACGCCGCCATCCGAGATCACCCCCATCAGATGCGCCGTACCGGCCTTGGCCTTGATCGCATCAGCAAACGCCAGCAGCGCGGGGTTAAGGGCAAAGCTGCCCTCCTCCACCGCCAGATCAATCGCGCCCAGATCCATCGCCACCACCCGGCCCGCGCCGATATTGGTGTGCCCCACCTCGGAATTGCCCATCTGCCCGCGCGGCAGCCCGACATCGGGGCCAAAGGTGGTAAGGGTTGAATGCGGGCAGGTCGCCATCAGCGCGTCAAAGTTGGGGGTATGTGCCAGCGCAGGCGCATCCCATTCGCGCACCGGGCCAAGCCCCCAGCCGTCAAGAATGCACAGGACAACGGGTTTGGGGGCAGGGGTCATGGCGCGGCCTCATTTTCTATGCCCTTGGGTGATAGCCCTTGCGAGGCTGCCCGGCAACACCCCCGCAAACAGGCCATCCCATCGCCGCTGCGGTGGGAAAGTCTTAAAAATCAGTAAAATCCGCAGATCAACCCGTTGATTTCACGCCGTTTCATGTCTTGTAACACAGGGGGCACGGGCAGGGGATTTTACAGCGACCCCTCAATAGCCCAGGGCCAGACCATCCTTGCGGGGGTCTGATCCGCCGGTCAGCGTGCCGCTGTCCCAGTCGATCCAGATCGCTTGCCCGCCGCCATGCGGTTCATCTGCCAGCGATACCCGGTGCCCCCGAGCCTGCAACCCGGCGATGGAGGCGGTGGGGATGCCATGCTCGGCCTGCACCTCGCCGTCCTGATAGAACACGCGGGGACAATCCATCGCCTCTTGCAGGTCCATCCCATGATCCAGCAGGTTGGTCAGCAGATGCACATGACCAAACGGCTGGTAATCGCCCCCCATCACGCCAAACGGCATGACCGCGCGCCCGTCCTTTGTCACCATCCCCGGCATGATCGTGTGCATCGGCCGCTTGCCGGGGGCCAGTGCATTGGGGTGATCGGGGTCCAGCCGGAAGCTGGCGCCCCGGTTCTGCAACACCACCCCGGTATCGGCGCAAGTGATACCGCTGCCAAAGGCGTGATAGGTGGAGTTGATGAAGCTGACGGCATTGCGCTCTTCATCGACGATCGAGATGTAGACCGTATCGGTCTTGGCAAGGTCGGGGTCGGGCAGGTCTGTCATGGCGCGATCCGGGTCGATTGCAAGGCGCATCCGCGCCGCGCGCGTGCCGGACAGCAGGGCGGTCACGGTATCATCGCCGGGGGGCAGATCGCCCAGACAGTCGTTGCGGTCGCGGTACGCCAGCCGTGCCGCCTCGATCTCCAGATGCAGCCGTTCGGGGCCAAGCGGATCGAGGTCTGAGAGGGAGAAGCCGGACAGGATGTTGAGCATCAGCAGCGCGGTCAGCCCCTGATTGTTCGGTGGCATCTGATGGATGCGGTAGCCGTGATAGTCGGCCGAAACCGGCGTGACATAATCGGCGCTGGTCGCCGCGAAATCGGCCAGATCGTGCAGGCCGCCAAGCGCGCGCAACCGTCCGACAATCGACTTGGCCACCGGGCCTTCGTAAAAGCCGGCGCGGCCCTGTTCCGCGATCCGCCGCAGGGTCCGTGCCAAAGCCGGCTGGCGGTGCAGATCGCCGGCACGGGGCGCGCGGCCGCCGGGCAAAAAGATCGCCGCAGAGCCGGTGTCCTGCGCCAGCAACTCGCTTGCATTGGCCCAGTCAAACGCCACCCGGTCCTGCACGACATAGACCGTTTCCGCGTAATGGATCGCCGGGGCCAGCACCTTGTCGAGCCCCAGCCGCCCGTGGTCGGCAGACAGGCGGCACCATGCGTCAACGGCACCCGGGACGGTCACCGCAAGCGGGCCATAGGACGGCACCTTGTCCAGCCCCATCTTGCGGTAAGCGTCGATGGTGGCCGCTGCCGGGGCACGGCCCGACCCGTTCAGCGCGATCACAGGCTCTTGTCCCTTGAGGCACATCAGCACAAAGCAATCGCCGCCGATGCCGGTGGATTGTGGCTCTACCACTGCCTGCACCGCCGAGGCGCAGATGGCCGCATCAATCGCATTGCCGCCCGCGCGCATGATTTCCAGTGCGGCCAGCGTCGCCAGCGGGTGAGAGGTTGCGGCCATCGCACCTGTGGCACGCGCGGGGGAGCGGCCGGGAAGCTGAAAATTACGCATCGGAGCTTTTCTTTCTTGAAGCAATATTTGGTATACAGGATTTATGAGGTGTTGATTATCGGCAGTTTCAGGTTTTTTCTTTGTGCTGCCATCCTGTCGTGTGGCTGTCGGTTTGAAACATTGGCCTGCATGGCCGTTGTGAAAGGGCACGGCGCAGTCTCTTCTTCATTTTTGTATACAGAAACGGCATGCATTCGCGTGTCAAGCCAGAATTTTGCCTGACAGCCGGTGTTCGGGTCGACCCGGCTGTGTTCTGTTCATGAACACGCCTCCCCGGTTCCCTGACGCTGACCTGACTGGAGCGGGAGGGTCTGGTCGCCGGACGGGCAGGCTGGCGTTTCGCGATATGGACCATACCGCGCAGGCTGTCTGCGCCGGATGACCGCGGATTGAGCCGTGCCGGACGCCGCCCCGGCTGTGATCCTGCAAGGATCGCGCGGTCAGGTGTTTTGCCGCAGCGACGTATCGGTGTTTGGCCTGATGGGAATCGGCCTGCCTTCGGAATCCAGCGCGACAAAGGTGAAATTCGCCTCGGTCACCTTTTCGGTGCGGGCGATTTCGCGCGGTCGGCGCCACGCATCGACATGGATTGTCATTGAAGTGCGGCCCTGCCTGACCAGCGTGGCATAGAGCGACACCTCATCCCCGATCTTGACCGGACGGTGAAAGATCATGGCATCGACCGCAACTGTCGCACTTCGCCCGCCCGAGGTCAGCGCCGCGACACTTCCCGCAGCAAGGTCCATCTGGCTCATCAGCCAGCCGCCGAAAATATCGCCCGAAGGGTTGGTATCGGCGGGCATTGCGATGGTGCGGATGGTCGGGCTGCCTTCCGGTGGCTGGTCTTCTCGGCTCATGGTGGTCCTGTGATCCTTGGGAACTGGACCTTGAGTCTAACAGATTACGCATGCCCGGACAGGTCCCAACCAGACCAATTCACGGGGCCGATGTATGGGACGGCGCGGGACGCCAGACCTTGCGGCATCCGCCGGTCAGACGACAATACCCGCGCGCGTCAGCGTCTGAGCTTTCAGAACCCGTGCAGCCGGTCGGCCCATTGCCAGCCGATCATGAGTCCCTTGATCCGGGGCAGCATCAGCAGACTGCCTGTCAGCACCACCGCGCTGATCGCCAGAGCCGTCGCCATCGGGCCAAGGTCGCTGTAGACAATCATGAAGTGCAGCATGAAGCCGGCAATGTGGCACATCACCAGAATGGTGAAATAGGCCGGGCCATCATCGGCCTTTTGCTGGGCAAAGCTCTGGCCACAGACCTCACACGCGGGGGCGACTTTCAGATAGCTGGTGAACAACCGGCCCTCGCCACAGTTCGGGCAGCACTGGCGCAGGCCATTCAGGATCGCAGTTTTCTTATCGCGCTGATCATCTTGCATGGCCGTCTCCTGTGACTAGACACAATATATGCGATCAAAGCTCTGAGTTGAACGGTCGCCGCTGCGACCATTCACCTCAGAGCCGTCTGTCAACGCGCATCTGCGATACGGTCATGGCAGAAATCGGTCCGACCGAGGGGAGTTGATACCCGGGCCGTTGACGCGATCAGCCGGTCTGCCGCCGCAGTTCGCGCAGCTGATCGGCGGTGATATAGCCACTGGCGCGAAGCCCTTCATCGCGTTGCCATGATGCCAGCGCGCGGCGCGTGCCCGCCCCGAAGACACCATCAATCCCGCCGGTCCGGTAGCCAAGTCTGGTCAGCCGGCGCTGAATGTCGCGGCGTTCTTCTGCGGTCAGGCTCAGCAGCTGTTCTTCGGTGCGGTCATCAACCGTGTCTGATCCGCCGGGTGGCGGCGTTCCGGCCACCGGCCCGGCCTGCTGGGCGATCAGACGCACCTGCTGGGTCGTGACATAGCCGGTGGCGGGCAGGTTGTTTGCGCTCTGCCAGCGGCCAATCGCGGCGCGGGTGTTCGATCCCCACAGCCCGTCGGCACCGCCGGTCGGATAGCCCAGTTTCGTCAACTGCGTCTGCAGCTGCATGCGCTGTGTCCGCGACAGGCCGATCTGCGCCTCGACCGAGGCTGGCCGGGTATTTCCGGCGATCGGTCCGCTGACGGGCGGAGGCGAGGGCTGGCCCGGTATCACTGACCCACCTAGCCGCGCCAGCGCACGCTCGGCATTGGCGCGGTTCGCGCCATTGGGAAACCGGCTGAGGTAGTTGCGGTACGCCTCGGCGGTGTTCGCACTCTGAGCCTGAGCAAAGGCCGTCTTTTCAAGCTCCTGCTCCACCATTGTCCGGGCTACGCCGGAAAGGATGTCGCCAAAATCGTTCTGTGCGACTGCGGGTCCGGTCAATCCGAGGCTGGTGACCAGCAAGAGGGGGAATGTCAGTGTCTTCATGGCATGGCTTCCTTTCGGATCAAGGGCGGCAAACGCGCACGATCCGACCTCACAACGCACTGTCGCGGCAAAAGTTCCTCACTTCGCGCTGCACGTCAGCCCGAACGCGAGACATCTGGTCGGTGTTGTGCATTCCGACTGACCCCCTGCCGGGGACGGGGGCAACAGCCGCCAGTGATAAAAAGGGAAAAGGGTGAGAGGCTGGACAACGACCCAAGCGGGGCTCGTTACGGCTGCTTCCTTCCGGACCTGACCGGGTTGGCGAGGCGCTCGCCCGCGCCAACCTCTCAAGGCGTCAGATAGGGCAGGGGAACGGCGTTTGCAAGCCCCAGATCGCCAGACAGGAGCGGGTCAGGGGCGGATGATCAATCCCAGATCCCCGCCCAGCGTGCGCCATCGGTCAGGCTGAGCGCGACATGATGGGCAAACCGCCCGGATGCCGGAATGATGTCGGGCACCTGAACCACAGTCATGCCCGCGCTGAAGGCGGCTTCGGCGCCCGGTTCGCTGTCCTCAAACACCAGACAGCGGGCCGGGTCCACGCCCAGGCGCGACGCTGCCAGCAGATAGGGCTCGGGATGTGGTTTCGGTGCGGCCACGTCATCGCGGGTGATCACCGCGTGAAAGGCAGGGCGCAGGCCGGCCTGTACCAGCCGGGCCTCGGCCGGGTCGCGGCGCGACGAGGTGACCAGCGCCAGCCGGTGACGGTCGCGCAACCCGTGGACAATGTCTGACGCGCCGGGCTTCAGCAGCAGGTCAACCGCCTGCGCCGCCAGAAACGCCGTCTGCCATGTGGTGTTCAGGCGGTCCAGATCCAGCCCCGGAAACCGCGACAGGATCATTCCGGCACTGGTGATCTGATCCACCCCGACAAGGCTGTGCAGCAGGTCTTCGACCCCCTCATGCCCCTGCGCCGCAAAGGCCGCAGTTCCGGTCTGCACGGACAGACGCTCACTGTCGACCAGCGTTCCGTCAAGGTCAAAGAATACGGCATCAAACACGGGTCAGTCCTCAGGGCAAAGGGGCGCAGGCCGCCGGTTCGGCGTCTGGGTAACAGATCACACCCGGATGAGAAAGGTGTCGCAGCCCGAGGCTATGGCTCAAAGTGCCATCCGCATCCGCAAGAAACCTTCACTGGTGCGGTTGAGCGGTGTCAGCGCCAGAGCGGGATGCTCGCCCAGACAGGCCGCCGCCATCGGGCTGGTGTCAAAGATGACCGACGTTCCCGGCACCGGCCGGAATCGCCAGGCCGCTGGCTCTGGCCGCAGGGCGGCACCGCTTTCGGACAGCACACGCTGCATGTGGGCAATCAGGATGTCGCGGTTCGGGGTCTGTTCGTCCAGCACCACAATGCCGCTTTCAACCGGGGCATAGCCGCCATTGCCGGAGCCGCGATAGCTGTTGGTGGCCAGGATGAACTCTTGCGCCGGGTCAATGGGCCGGTTCTGCCAGCAAAGGTTGCGGATTCGGCGGCCGCCCCGGTCAGATGGCGCAGCGGTCAGGTCGATCTCATAGCTCAGCCCGCCGATGGTGTCATAGACAAAGGAGGGCAGATCCGGATCGAACAACGGCTGATCCGCCAGCCCCGGCGTTATCTGACAGTAGCCGCGCACCGAACATTCCAACCAGCTGCGCACTGCCGCTCCGGTCAGGCGCAGCGCCATGATGGTGTTGGGGTGAATGTAAAGATCCGCCGCATGGCGCAGCAGGATATCCCCCGCGGGGATATATGTATAATGCTCTGGTCCGCCCAGCCCCCCGGCCTTGAACGGGGCGGTTGCTGACAACACCGGCAGATGCGCCAGCGGCCCCCCGGCCAGCCGCGCGGTGACATAGGCACTTTGCGCCTGATTGACGATCTGCACCGAGGGGCAGTCGGTGACCATTGCGAAAAAGCTGTGGATGGCTTGCGCGGTGCGGCCAACCGGCTTGCGCGCCCAGGCCCGCGTCGCCTGATGAACCTGACGGACCTGCGCGGTCAGAGTGGCATCGGGCACCACCAGCGCCACCGGGCTGCCTGCTTCATCGCGGCAGGCAATGGGCCGCGCCTCGACCCGGTGGCCGGTCACCTGCCAGCCGTCGGGGGTGCGTGTCAGATCAAGGTCGATCACCCCAAGGTGCGACCCGAAAAAGCCCGGCATGACGGCAGGTTTGCCGTGCAGGGTCGCAGCCTGTGCGTCCATTCCCGGCTGGGCGGTCAGCCCCGGTCCGGGAAACACCATATGGACATGGCCCATGACAAGGGCGTCAACCCCGTCGATTTCGGCAATATCCAGTGCCCCGTCCTGCGGGGGCTCGCCCAAGGGGGCGGCACTGATACCGCAATGTGCCAGCACCACCACAACATCGGCCCCGGCAGCACGCAGCGCGGGGAGGTGGCGTGCCACGGTTCGGGCCATCGGGTGCATCTTTACATGACCGTCGATTGCCTGCCGGTCCCAGATCGCGGTTTCGGGGGGCAAGACCCCGATCACCCCCAGCCGGATCAGATGCGCAGTGCCGGATTGGTCGCTCAGATGCCGCTTTATGATGGTCCAGGGCTGTATCAGCGGCGCAAGCGGGCTGTCCTCTCTGGGGATCGTATTGGCGGACAGAATCGGAAAGGCGGCCTCGCCCAAGGCTGACGCCAGAGTGCCGATCCCGTGCGAGAATTCGTGATTGCCAAGGTTGACCGCATCATAGCGCAATTGCTCCATCGCCTGCATCATCGGGTGCGGACGCAGGCCGGTGCGGGCCACATAATCGCCCAGCGGATTGCCCTGCAGAAAATCGCCATTGTCCAGCAGCACCGCCTCTGCCACCTCATGCCGGGCTTGTGCGATCAGGCTGGCGGTCAGGCAAAGGCCTTGGCGCACGCAGGGAGTATCGGCATGATAATCGTGCCCTGACAGGTGCATATGCAGATCGCTTGTCGCCAGCAGCCGCAGGTGAACCCGCTCTGGCAAAGCCGGGTCTTTTGGGTCAGGCAATGGTGCTGCGACAGGCAAACTGAGTGTCATACGCTCGCAATTGTTACAGTGACCCGGGTTCAGGAATTTTTCTCACAGCAATTAGACTTAGGCAAACCGATGGCAAGCCCAGAGAATGCGAAAAATGTAACTGTGACAACTTGTTCTTCTTGGAGTTGCATTTTGACACTACCCTGTCAGCGCCGGTTTACGTATGCCCGCCGGTCATGCGATCACGGGCCAAAGTCTTTGGGCATGCGACAGGGAACGACAATGCAACTGGCGGAAACGGTGACATTTGGCGGCTCGGGGCTCAATCGCGCGGCCGAACTGCGTGGTGATGCGGCAGCACAGGCCGGGATGCTGGCGCGGGGCAGGGTGTTGCCGGTCTGGCGCGGCAAGCCGCTGATGCAGTCAGGGGGCCTGGGCTGGGTCGGCTCCGACTCGGTCGTGCTGTACCATGCCGGCGCGCCGGTGTTTCTGGGGTTTGACGCGGATCAGCCCTGCTTTGCCGCTGATATCTCAGACTGGCTGCCCGAAGCCGGAGCCGAGGCGGTGCAAGCCGGGTTCATGGACCAGAGCGAGCAGCGTCACCCCGGCCTGCCCGACAGCTATGCCTTTGCCGAGTTGCGCGCCGCCATGCTGCGCCTGACCCCGCGCGAGGCTGAGCTGGCGGCAACGGCCAAGGCGGTGCTGCAATGGCACCGCAGCCACGGGTTTTGCGCGGTCTGTGGCGCGGCATCGGCGCCGGTGATGGCCGGGTGGCAGCGATCCTGCCCGGCGTGTGGCGCGCAGCACTTTCCGCGCACCGATCCGGTCGTGATCATGCTGGTCACCCACGGCAATCGCGCGCTTCTGGGGCGCAGCCCGGTCTGGCCCGAGGGGATGTATTCCTGTCTGGCGGGCTTTGTCGAACCGGGGGAGACTGTGGAGGCCGCCGTCCGGCGTGAGGTGTGGGAAGAGGCGGGCATCCGGCTGGGCGCGGTGCGCTATCTGTCCAGCCAGCCCTGGCCATTCCCCGCCAGCCTGATGCTGGGCTGTGCCGCCGAGGCGCTGACCGAGGCCATCACACTGGATCCGGCAGAGCTGGAACATGCGCTTTGGGTCACACGCGAAGACATGGTTTCGGTGATGGCGGGCACTCATCCGCTGATCAAGCCCGCCCGGAAAGGCGCAATTGCGCATTTTTTGATTCAGAACTGGCTTGCAGACCGGCTGGATTGACGCCAGATTCGGACAGGAACGGGCGAGAACAGCCCGGCTTGGCTGTGGGCATCCTGCCCATTGCCGCCAATCCGTGAAACCGGGCAGGGGTACAGGATGCAACTTTCGTCACGAACCGATATCGAGGCGCCGGTAGAGTTTGTCTTTGCCGCCCTGTCGGATTTTGAAGCTTGGGAACGCGCGGCCATGCGCCGTGGCGCAGATGTCAGCCGTATCGACAAGCTGCGCGCGCCCGGCGTTGGCATGGGTTGGCATGTCATCTTCCGCTTTCGTGGCAAAGAGCGCACGGTCGATCTGCGACTGACCGGGCTGGAGCCCGATGCAAAGCTTGCCTTCACCGGCGCGGGCCGCATGATCGAAGGCGATATGTCGGTCGAACTGTTGTCTTTGTCGCCCAAACGCACCCGTCTGGTGCTGCACAGCAAAGTGCGCCCTCTGACCATCGCCGCGCGTCTGTTCCTGCAATCCCTGAAACTGGCCAAGGGCAGGGTGCAGGGCAAGCTGAACAAACGGCTTCAGGATCTGGCGACCGATCTTGAAACCCGGTTTGCCGCAAGCCAGCGCCGCTGACGCCTGCCGAACCGGCAGGCTCTGTCCGTCAGCCGCGGTCGCGGTCTGACGGATAGACGCCCATCACCGTGACATTGTTGGTGAAATACCGCAGCTCTTCCAGTGCGAGCGCGACATGCGCATCTTCGGGATGGCCTTCGATGTCGGCATAGAACTCGGTCGCCATGAAGCTGCCGCCGACCATATAGCTTTCCAGCTTGGTCATGTTCACGCCATTGGTGGCAAAGCCCCCCAGCGCCTTGTAAAGCGCGGCCGGAATGTTGCGGACCCGAAAGGTAAAGGTGGTGATCATCTGCGCGGCACGGCGGCTGTGATCGGCCTCGCGGCTCATCACCAGAAAACGGGTGGTGTTGTTCTTCTGATCCTCGATATGGCGGGCCAGCACCTCCAGCCCGTAAATCTGTGCCGCAAGCTCACTTGCCAGTGCGGCGCGGGTCTTGTCCCCGGCTTCGGCCACCTCACGCGCGGCGCGGGCATTGTCAGAGCTGACGCGGCCGGTGATGCCATGACTGCGCAGAAAGCCCGCGCATTGCGGCAGGATCACCACATGCCCATGCGCCTCGGTCACATCGGCCAGTGATGCCCCCGGCACCCCCAGCAGATTGACATGCACCCGCACAAAGGCTTCGTCCACGATATGCAGCCCGGATTTCGGCAAAAGGCTGTGTACATCGGCCACCCGGCCATAGGTCGAATTCTCGACCGCCAGCATCCCCAGATCGACCGCGCCCGACCGCGTCATCTCGACCACATCCTCGAATGTGGTGCAGGGCACGACCTCCATCTCAGGCCGCGCCTGTTGGCAGGCCTGATGCGAATAGGCCCCAAGTTCGCCCTGAAATGCGATCTTGCCAGTCATGTTTCAGCTCCGATTGATAAACACGCACAAAAAGGGGCGATTGGTCGCGCACCTACACCTTGAAACCTGTATAGGGAAGCGGGTAGAAGCCCTGAAAAGAGAATGCCAAGGGAAAGCGCGACATGTTCGACACGATGACGATGACCAAGGTGTTGGGGGCGGTCTGCGGCTCGCTTCTGGTGTTTCTGCTGGGCGGCTGGGCTGCTACGGCGCTGTATACCACGGGTGGCGGACATGGCGATGACCATGCTCAGGCCTATGTGATCGACACCGGCGCGACAGAGGCGCCCGCCGAAGCAGCAGAGGCCCCGGATTTCGAGGCGATCTTTGCCGCTGCCGACGCAGGCGCGGGCGAAGCCGTGTTTGCCAAATGCCGCGCCTGCCACAAGCTTGACGGCGCCGATGGCGTTGGTCCGCATCTGAACGGCATCGTCGACAAGGCCAAAGCCACGTCGGCAGGCTATGCCTATTCTGACACGCTTCTGGGTATGGCGGGCGAGACCTGGACGCGGGAAAACCTGTATGCCTTCCTGCAGAACCCGCGCGGCTATGCGCCCGGCACCAAGATGGCCTTTGCCGGCCTGCCGCGCAGCGACGAGCGTGCCAACCTGATCGCTTATCTGGCAACGGTCAACTGATCTGCCTGAAACGCTGGCTGAAACAGCCTGCAAGGGCCGTCCCATCGGGGCGGTCCTTTTTGATTCTTGCCCCGATCACGCAATCGCCACTTGAGCCATCGACAAACCGCGCTTTACTTCCCTTAATGAAGCAAAGCCGCGCAAAAAGTGGCAAAGACAGATAGGGGAAGCTCAAATGGCAATGGCATATGGCAAAACGTTGGTGCTGGGTGCGGCTCTGATGACGGCGCTCCCGGTTTGGGCGCAGGAAACGGTGATCACCTCACACGGCATCTCGACCTTTGGCGAATTGCAGCTGCCCGCCGATTTTACCCATCTGCCCTACGTCAACCCCGATGCGCCAAAGGGCGGCGAGATCTCGATCTGGGCGCCCGGCGGCTTTGACAGCATGAACCCCTATTCGGTCAAGGGTCGCGCTGCGGGTCTGTCCTCGGCCCCGTATGAGACGATCGTGACCGGCACGGCGGATGAAATCGGCGCGGTCTATTGCCTGCTGTGTTCCACGATGGAATACCCCGAAGACCGTTCCTGGGTGATCTTCAACCTGCGCCCCGAGGTGACCTTTTCCGACGGCACCCCGATGACCGCCGAAGATGTGCTGTTCAGCTATGAGACCTTTCTGGCAAAGGGCTTAAGCGATTTCCGCGCCATTCTGGCCACCCAGGTCGAAACGGTCGAGGTGCTGGACCCGCATCGCATCAAGTTCACCTTCAAACCTGGTGTTCCCCACCGCGATTTGCCCGCCGACATGGGCGGTCTGTCGGTGATGTCAAAAGCGCATTACGAGGCGAACAATCTGGATCTGGAAGAATCGAGCATGACCCCGATGCTGGGCACCGGGCAATACACGCCGGGCCGGGTCGATGTGGGCAAATCCGTGACATGGGTGCGCAACCCCGATTACTGGGGCAATGATCTGCCGCTGAACAAGGGCCGGGGCAACTTTGACAGCATCCGCATCGAATACTACGCCGACTACGACGCCGCGTTTGAGGGCTTCAAGGCCGGGAACTACACCTTCCGCAACGAGGCCAGCTCGGTCAAATGGGCCACGGGCTATGATTTTCCCGAAATCGCGGACGGCCATATCATCAAAGCCGAACTGCCCGATGGCAGCAAGGCCACCGGGCAGGCGTTCTTGTTCAACATGCGGCGCGAGAAGTTTCAGGACCCGCGCGTGCGCGAAGCCATCGGTCTGATGTTCAACTTTGAATGGTCGAACGCCACCCTGTTCTACGGCATCTATGCGCGCATCACTTCGGTCTGGGAAAACACCTGGCTGGCGGCGACGGGCATCCCATCGGCAGAGGAAACCGCCATCCTGCAGCCGCTGGTCGATGAAGGGCTGCTGCCTGCCACGATCCTGACCGATGAAGCGGTGATGCCCCCCACCTCGGGCGAGCGGCAGCTGGACCGCGCCAATCTGCGCCGCGCCAGTGCGCTGCTGGATGAGGCGGGCTGGACCGTGGGCAGCGACGGCAGGCGTCGCAATGCCGCAGGGCAGGTGCTGTCGGTCGAAATGCTGAACGACAGCCCCAGCTTTGACCGCATCATGAACCCCTATATCGAAAACCTCAAAGCGCTGGGGGTCGATGCGAAACTGACCCGCGTTGACAATGCGCAGATGGAATCGCGCACCCGCCCGCCGTCTTATGATTTCGACATGGTGGTCGGCAATGCGCGGTCGAACTACATTTCCGGGTCGGAACTCAAGCAGGTTTACGGTTCGGCAACAGCCGACATGTCGGCCTTTAACATCATGGGCCTGAAAAGCCCCGCCGTTGACCGGCTGATTGATGTGGCCATGGCCTCGGCCTCGCTGGAGGATCTGACCGTCGCCACGCAGGCGCTGGACCGGGTATTGCGCGCTGAACGGTTCTGGGTACCGCAGTTCTACAAGAACGCCCATACCGTTGCCTATTATAACATGTTCGAGCATCCCGAAACCTTGCCGCCCTATGCTCTGGGCGAACTGGATTTCTGGTGGTACAACGCCGAAAAGGCAGAGGCGCTGCGGGCAGCGCGCGTCCTGCGATAACAAGAACAACAGGCAGGCACGCCACATGGGCGCCTATATTCTCCGGCGGATTTTGCTGATTATTCCGACGTTGATCGGGATCATGATCCTTAACTTCGCGCTGACGCAATTCGTGCCGGGTGGCCCGGTCGAGCAGGTTCTGGCCCGGATCGACGGCGGCGGCGATTCCATTCAGGCGATCAGCGGCGCAGGGGACGCGGGCATCGGTCAGCAAGGCAACGACACCGGCTATGTCGGGGCCCAGGGCCTCGACCCCGGGTTTCTGGCCGAGCTGGAAGTGCAGTTCGGCTTTGCCCGTTTTGTCTGCGACCCGGCCTTTACCGGCACGCCATCGGCCCGCGCGCCCGAATGCGTCAAAGAGCTGATCCCGGCGTGGGAGCGGTTCTTTATCATGATGGGCAATTACATCCGCTTCGACTTTGGCGAGAGCCATTTCCGGTCTATCGGGGTGCTGGATCTGGTCTGGGAAAAGCTGCCGGTGTCGCTGACCCTTGGCCTGTGGTCGACGCTGATCGCCTATGCCATCTCGATCCCGCTGGGCATCCGCAAGGCGGTGCGCGACGGGTCGCGCTTTGACACCTGGACCAGCGGCGTGATCATCGCCGCCTATGCCATTCCCGGATTTCTGTTTGCCATTCTGCTGTTGGTGCTGTTCGCGGGGGGCAGTTACTTTCGCTGGTTCCCGTTGCGCGGCCTGACTTCGGACAATTTTGATCAGCTCTCGATGATCGGCAAGGTGCTGGATTATCTGTGGCACATCACCCTGCCGGTGCTCGCCTCTACCATCTCCAGCTTTGCCACCCTGACCCTGCTGACCAAAAACAGCTTTCTGGACGAGATCAAAAAGCAATACGTGATGACCGCCCGCGCCAAGGGCCTGTCCGAGCGCAGCGTTCTGTATGGCCATGTGTTCCGCAACGCGATGCTGATCGTCATTGCGGGCTTTCCGGCGCTGTTCCTGTCGGTGTTCTTTGGCTCCAGCCTGATCATCGAGACGATCTTCAGCCTTGACGGTCTGGGCCAGCTGGGGTTCCGTGCGGCGGTCGAGCGGGACTATCCGGTGATCTTCGGCACGCTGTTCTTCTTTGGCCTGATCGGTCTGGTGGTCGGCATCCTGTCAGACCTGATGTATGTCTGGGTTGACCCGCGCATTGATTTCGAGCGGAGGGGGTAGCACATGGCCCTGTCCCCGCTGAACCAGCGCCGCTGGCGCAATTTCAAGGCCAACCGCCGGGCTTATTGGTCGCTGATCCTGTTTTCCATCCTGTATGGCATCTCGCTTTGTGCCGAGCTGGTCGCCAATGACAAACCGCTGCTGGTGCAGTTCCGGGGCGAATGGCACGCGCCTTTCGTGCAGTTCTACCCGGAAACCGCCTTTGGCGGCGATTTCCAGACCGAGGCGAAGTACAAGGATATCGAAGTGCGCTGCCTGATCATGGCCGCCGGGTCCGAGGCCTGCTGGGACGACCCCGAGGGCATTCTGGCCGAGGCCACGACCATGGGCACCGCCGCAGGCGAGGCGATCGAGCCGGGCCGGATCATCTGGGCCCCGGTGCCCTACAGCTTCACCACCATCAACGACATCGGCAAAGCCGCTCCCTCTGCGCCGGACGCGCAGCATTGGCTGGGCACCGATGACACCGCCCGCGATGTGCTGGCCCGCGTGATCTATGGCTTCCGCCTGTCGGTCAGCTTTGCGCTGATCGTCACCGTGCTCACCTCGGTCATCGGCATCGCCGCAGGCGCGGTGCAGGGCTACTTCGGCGGCGTCACCGACCTGATCTTTCAGCGCGTCATCGAGATCTGGGGGGCCACGCCGTCGCTTTATGTCATCATCATTGTGGCCGCGATTTTCACCATGAACTTCTGGATACTGGTGTTTCTGATGGTGCTGTTCGGCTGGACCGCGCTTGTCGGCGTGGTGCGGGCCGAATTCCTGCGCGCCCGCAACTTCGAATATGTCCGCGCCGCCCGCGCGCTGGGCGTGCCCGACCGGGTGATCATGTTCCGCCACGTGCTGCCCAATGCCATGGTCGCCACGCTGACCATGCTGCCGTTCATCATCACCGGCACCATCGGCGCGCTGACCGCTCTCGACTTTCTGGGGTTCGGCCTGCCGTCTTCCTCCCCGTCGCTGGGCGAGATGACCCAGCAGGCCAAGCAGAACCTGCAAGCGCCATGGCTCGCCTTTACCGCGTTTTTCACCTTTGCCATCATGCTGTCGCTGCTGGTCTTCATATTTGAGGGTATCCGCGACGCCTTTGACCCGCGAAAGACCTTTCAATGAGCGTGCTTGCGGTCAAGGATCTGAAGATCAGCTTCCGGCAGGATGGACGGGTGATACAGGCGGTCAAAGGTGTGACCTTTACCGTGGGCAATGGCGAAACCGTCGCGCTGGTGGGCGAATCCGGCTCGGGCAAATCCGTCACCGCGCTGTCGACGGTCGGCCTGCTGGGCGATAATGCGATTGTCGAGGGCTCGGTCACCTATCAGGGCGCGCAGATGGTAGGCGCATCGGAAACCGAACTGCGCCGGGTGCGCGGCAATGACATCAGTTTCATCTTTCAGGAACCGATGACCAGCCTCAACCCGTTGCACACCATTGAAAAGCAGCTGGGCGAAAGCCTTGCGCTGCATCAGGGTCTGGTGGGGCAGGCGGCGCGCGCCCGCATTCTGGATCTGATGGAAAAGGTCGGCATCCGCGACGCGGAAAGCCGCCTTGGGGCCTATCCGCATGAGCTGTCCGGCGGGCAGCGCCAGCGGGTGATGATCGCCATGGCGCTGGCCAATGGCCCTGACCTGTTGATCGCGGATGAGCCGACCACGGCGCTGGATGTCACCATTCAGGCCCAGATCCTTGACCTGCTGGCCGACCTGAAGCGGTCTGAGGGTCTCAGCCTGCTGTTCATCACCCATGACCTTGGCATCGTGCGCCGCATTGCCGACCGGGTCTGCGTGATGCAGGGCGGCGAGATTGTCGAACAGGGGCGCACCGTCGACATTTTTGCCAACCCGCAGCACCCCTATACCCGGAAACTGCTGGCGGCAGAGCCGACCGGCCTGCCGGATGCGGTGCCGGAAAACACGCCCGAGGTGGTCAGCACCAAATCCCTGCGGGTCTGGTTCCCGATCACCGCCGGCTTCCTGCGCAAGACGGTGGGGCATGTGAAAGCGGTCAACGACGCCACGCTGTCGGTGCGCGCGGGTGAGACGCTGGGCATCGTCGGCGAAAGCGGGTCGGGCAAGACCACGCTGGCGCTGGCCATCCTGCGGCTGGTGCCATCGACCGGGCCGGTGGTGGTGCTGGGGCGCGACATTTCCGGCCTGACCGGGGCCGCCCTGCGCCCGGTGCGCCGCGACATGCAGGTGGTGTTCCAGGACCCGTTCGGCAGCCTGTCGCCGCGCATGACCGCCGAGCAGATCATCGCCGAAGGGCTGGCGCTGCATGGCACCGACACGCCCGCACAATCGCGCGACAAGGTGGCTGCGATCATGACCGAGGTGGGGCTGGACCCCGCCACCATGACCCGTTACCCGCACGAATTTTCCGGCGGCCAGCGTCAGCGCATCGCCATCGCCCGCGCCATGATCCTGCGCCCGAAACTGGTAGTGCTGGACGAGCCGACAAGCGCGCTGGACATGACCGTTCAGGTGCAGATCGTTGACCTTTTGCGCGATCTGCAGCGCAAATGGGGGCTGGCCTATATCTTCATCAGCCACGATCTGCGCGTGGTCCGGGCGCTGTCGCACAAGGTGATGGTGATGAAAGCGGGCGATGTGGTCGAACAGGGCGACGCCCGCGATGTATTCGACGCGCCCACATCAGACTACACCCGCGCGCTGATGCTGGCCGCTTTTGGTGCCATGCCGGGGGCGCAGGCAAAGGCCGACGCATGAAGCTGTTGTTCCTGCACCAGAACTTCCCCGGCCAGTTCCTGCATCTGGCCCCGGAAATGGCCCGGCGCGGCCATGACGTGCTGGCGATGACCGATGCAAAGAACAACCGCCAATCCACCGTCAAGACCCTGCGCTACAAGCATGCCGCCGCCAAGGTTGACCCGGCGCAGACCCGGCTGGGGCGCAATTATACCACCATGTCAGACCGGGGCGTCACGGTCGCGCGCGCCTGCGCCCATCTGCGCGACACCGAAGGCTATACCCCCGATGTGATTTTCGGCCATTCCGGCTGGGGCGAGACGCTGTTTCTGAAAGAAATCTGGCCGCAGGCCAAGCTGATCGTCTATGCCGAGTTCTACTATCGCGGGGTCGGGGCCGATGTCGGTTTTGACACCGAGTTCACCCCTTACGGTCTTGACCAGATCCTGATCGCGCAGGGCCGCGCCGCGCATCTGGGGCAGGCGCTGGTCCATGCTGATGCTGGTCTCGCGCCGACCGCATGGCAGGCCAGCACCTATCCCGATGCGCTGCGCCCGATGATCCGGGTGATCCATGACGGCGTCGATTGCGATGTGATGCAGCCGAACCCGCAGGCCAGCCTGACCCTGCCGGATGGCCGCACCTTACGCGCGGGCGATGAGGTGCTGACCTTTGTGAACCGCAATCTGGAACCCTACCGCGGCTATCACACCCTTATGCGGGCGCTGCCCGATGTGCTGCGCGCCCGCCCGAACGCCCATGCAGTGATCGTCGGCGGCGATGAGGTGAGCTATGGCAATCCGCCAAAGGGGGCAAAGGGCTGGAAAGACCTGATCTTATCCGAAGTGCAGGACCGTCTGCCGATGGACCGGGTGCATTTCATGGGCAAGGTGCCCTACGGCACCTTTGTCTCAATCATGCAGATCAGCCGGGTGCATGCCTACCTGACCTATCCCTTCGTGCTGTCGTGGTCGATGCTGGAGGCGATGGCGGCAGGCTGTCTGGTCGTCGGCTCCGACACCGCCCCGGTGGCCGAGGTGATCCGGCATGGCGAAAACGGCCTGCTGGTCGATTTCTTCGATGTGCAGGCTTGGGCGCAGACCCTGACCGACACGCTGGCCAACCCTGATCGCTACGCCCCGCTGCGCGTGGCCGCGCGTCAGACGGCGCTTGCGCAGTATGACCTGCGCGGCATCTGTCTGCCGCGCATGGTCGAGTTTGTCGAAAGCTTCGGCCCGCAGACCTAGGCTGCTTTCGCCTGCGTCAGCTCTGTCAGCACCTCTGCCGCGATCTGGAACGACCGCAGCCGCGCCGTGTGGTCATGGATCATGCCGGTCACCATCAGCTCATCCGGCTGATAGCGTTCGATCATTGCCGCCAGCTCGCGGCGCAGCGTCGCGCGCGACCCCACCGCTGCCACCGAAAGTGCTGCTTCGACCCCATGCATCACCTGCGGCGGGATCTGCGCCTCAACATCATGCACCGGGCGCGGCAGTTTGCCGGGCTTGCCGGTCCGCAACCGGGCAAAGGCCAGCATCTGCGAGGTGCGCAGGAACTGCGCTTCGGCATCGGTGTCCGCCGCGCAGACCCCCGCCGCCATCATCGCATAGGGCTCGGCCAGAAACTGCGACGGGCGGAAGGTGGAGCGATAGGTGGCCAAGGCATCCTCCAGCATCGCCGGAGCAAAATGCGAGGCAAAGGCGTAGGGTAGCCCCAGATAGGCCGCCAGCTGCGCGCCATAGAGGCTGCTGCCCAAGATCCAGACCGGCACATGCGTGCCCGCCCCCGGGATCGCCTGCACCGCTGCATTCTCTGGCGGGGTGTCGAAATACCCCATCAGCTCCACCACATCCTGCGGGAAGCTGTCATCGGGTGCCATATGCCGCCGCAGCGCCCGTGCGGTGGCCATATCGGTGCCCGGCGCGCGGCCAAGCCCCAGATCAATCCGCCCCGGATACAGCGTCTCCAGCGTGCCGAACTGCTCGGCCACGATCAGCGGCGCGTGGTTGGGCAGCATGATGCCACCCGCGCCGACGCGGATGGTCTTTGTTGCCCCGGCCACATGGCCGATTACGATGGCGGTGGCCGCGCTGGCAATGCCGGGCATGTTGTGATGTTCGGCCAGCCAGAAGCGGTGATAGCCCGAGGCTTCGGCCAGCTGTGCCAGGGCAACTGTGTTGGCCAGCGCCTGTGCGGTGCTGCTGCCTTCGGGCACGGGGGACAGATCGAGTAGCGAGTAATGGTGCATGGCGGTATCTCCTGCCCGTCGATCTAGGGGCAGGGGACGCGCATTGTAAGACCCAAGGGCGCTCAGACCGCTGCGGAATGCTGCGCCTTGGTCTGGTCATAGGCATCAAACGCCCGCGCCACCATCCGCGTCAGCGGCCGCGCTGCGGGCGGGATCGTCAGGCCAGAGGCATCCAGCTTGATCATCCCATCAAACCCCTCTGCCGCGCGGCGCAGCATCGCGTCCAGCCGGTCGGGGGTGCAGGCGAAATCGCGCAGAATCTCGGTGCGTGACACGTGGAAATCGCACATCAGCGCCTCGATGATCCGGGCGCGCATCTTGTCTTCGCCCGCAAAGACATGGCCGCGATGAGTGGGGAACTGCCCGGCCCGGATCGCCTTGGTGTAATCCGAAGTGCCGCTGACATGCTGCGCAAAGCCTTGCGGAAACCGGCTGATAGACGACGCGCCCAACCCGATCAGCACCGGGGCGGTGTCATCGGTATAGCCCTGGAAATTCCGCCGCAACGTCCCCGCTGCCAGCGCCCGCGCCATGCCATCGGTGGGCCGGGCGAAATGGTCGATGCCGACATCGACATAGCCATCCCAGCGGAACAGCTCTGCCGCCGTCTCGAACAGCCGCAACCGCTCTTGCGGGGTCGGGATCGTGTCCGACGGGATCATCTGCTGGCGGCGGCTCATCCACGGCACATGGGCATAACCGTACAGCGCCACCCGGTCGGGCGACAGCGTCAGCAGCTTTTGCACCGAATCGGAAATCCGCGCCGTGGTCTGGTGCGGCAGGCCATACAGAATATCGGCGTTCAGACTGCGCACCCCCCGGTCGCGGATCATGTCTGCCACCTGCCGTGTCAGCTCATAGCTTTGTTCGCGGCCGATGGTCTTCTGGATCAGCGGGTCAAAGTCCTGCACCCCGATCGAGGCACGGTTCATGCCCGCTGCGGCCAGCGCATCCAGCCGCACAGCATCAATCTCGTTCGGGTCGATCTCGACCGAAAACTCGGCCCCTGCGCCCAAGGGCACCGCCTCAAACACCGCCGCTGCCAGCCGCTCCATCTGGGAAGCGGGCAACAGGGTCGGCGTTCCGCCGCCCCAATGCAGCCTTGACAAGGTGACCCCGCGCGGCAGATGCTGACGCAGCAGCGCAATTTCGGCATGAAGGGTCGCTGCATAGGCGTTCACCGGATCGTCGCTGCTGGTTCCTTGGGTGCGGCAGGCACAGAACCAGCACAAGCGCCGGCAGAACGGCACATGCAGATAAAGCGAAATCGCTGACCCCTCCGGGATCGCCTCGATCCACTGGGTGAACAGTGCAGAGTCCACTGTCCCGTCAAAATGCGGGGCCGTGGGATAGCTGGTGTAGCGCGGCACGCGCGCGTCAAAGAGTCCAAGGCGAGCAAGTTGCGGTGAATGTGTCATTCCCGTATCTTCACCGCACAGAACCAGATCTGCCTTGATACAGATCAACCAAGGAAAGAGTGGCAATGTCCGTTCACCGAGACATCCGATCACCAACCCAGGACTGTGGCGAATGCCCGATCCGTCACCGGGCCGTCTGCGCGCGGTGCGAAACCGATGAACTGGCCCAGCTGGAGCAGATCAAGTACTATCGCAGCTATCAGGCCGGTCAGACCGTGATCTGGTCCGGTGACAAGATGGATTTCGTGGCCAGTGTCGTGACCGGCATCGCCACCCTGACCCAGACGATGGAAGACGGCCGCCGCCAGATGGTCGGCCTGTTGCTGCCATCTGACTTCGTTGGCCGCCCGGGCCGGTCCTCTGCCGCCTATGACGTGACTGCGACCACCGATCTGGTGATGTGCTGCTTTCGCCGCAAACCGTTCGAAGACATGATGGCCAATACGCCACATATCGCGCATCGCCTGCTGGAAATGACGCTGGATGAGCTGGACGCCGCCCGCGAATGGATGCTGCTTCTGGGCCGCAAAACCGCGCGGGAGAAGATCGCGTCGCTGCTGGCCATCATCGCCCGCCGCGATGCCAGCCTGAGAGAGCCGCGTGCCAATCTGGGCGCGATCACCTTTGACCTGCCGCTGACGCGCGAGGAGATGGCTGACTATCTTGGCCTGACGCTGGAAACCGTCAGCCGCCAGATGAGTGCGCTCAAACGTGATGGCATCATCACGCTGGACGGCAAACGCCATGTCACGATACCCTCGGTTGATGCCCTGATGGAAGAAACGGGCGATGACAGTGATGGGGGTTTTCTTGTTTAAGACTGCGGCTTTGGCTCTGGCCTTTGCGCTGCCTGCACAGGCAGGATTGGCGGCAGATGTGATGCGCTGCGGCTGGTACGCCAACCCGACGCCGGGCAACCACTGGCTGACCGACCGCGATGGCAGCTGGATTCTTTCGACCCAAGGCGGCCCCGAAGTGTCGGGCTGGTTCGACCTGCCAGCCGAGGCCTTTGCGTTTGACGGCTCGAACTGGATCGAAACCAACGGCTCTTATGGCTATGGCTGCGCCTGCATCACCGGACGGTTCGGCACCGCCGACACGGGTGAGGTGATACACGTCACCAGAATGACGGCCTTGCCGCTGTCGCGCTGCACGGCGGACCCGGATTTGCCAGCGGCCGAGGGCTAAGCGCCCCCGGCCACAAGCCGGTCAATGCGCCATCAGCACCGGCACAGTCGCCTGTTCCAGCATATTGCGCGTGGCCCCGCCCAGAATCGCCTCGCGGAACCGCGAATGGCCGTAAGCGCCCATCACCAGCAGATCGGCGTTCATGTCGCCGACATGGCGCAACAGCACATCGGATACGCGGGGCAGGGTGCGGGCCAGCACGGTCACTTCGGCGTGCACGCCATGGCGCACCAGCATCTGGCACAGCATGCCGCCGGGGTCTGACCGTTCCGGCCCGTGAACCGGCGGGTCGATGACGGTGATCGTGACCTGATCCGCCTGTTTCAGCAGCGGCAGCGCCGCGCGCACCGCAGCCAGCGCCTCACGGCTCTGATTCCAGGCCACGACGATCCGCTTGGGTGTGGCGCTTGCCAGCCCGGTTTCGGGCAGCACCAGCACCGGCGCATTGCCCTCGAACATCGCGGCCTCGACCACGGCTTCGGCCTCTGTCCCCTGGTCCTTGCCGTAAGGGCGTGCCAGCACGACCAGATCGGCAAAGCGCGCGCGCCGGGCGACCAGTTCGGTCATCGCGCCAATCTGGGTGACTGCCGCCTCGACACTGGCGCGCAGGCCCGGACTTTCGGCCCGCACCGCAGCATTGACCGCCGCTTCGAGTGTGCGCGCATCTTCTTCGGCGCGATCCTGCGCCACCTGCAACAGCACGGCACCCGATCCGACATAGGCATAGCCGATCTGGGTGCGGTCCACCCCCAGCGCCAATACATCCAGATGCCCGTCATTCTGTACACAGATCTGCGCCGCAGCCGCGATGGCCAGCGGCACATGGGCAGCATGGGTGGCAACGGTAAAAATGGATTTATAGGTCATGGACAGGCCTCCTGTTTCCCTACGCCCGTATCCTGTGGTCCGAACCGGGCCCCAAAGCGATGACGTCATGCTGATCATTATCATGCGCGCGAACAGCATTGGTTGACATGGATCAAGGCCGCGTCCCGTCGGCTCGCGCAAAAGCAGGAGTGTCGGAAAGCGCGTGGACTCCCCCGAATCAAGCCGGGGCCAGATTCAGCCAAAGACGAAGGGACGCGGAATGTGGGATTATCTAAAACTGGTTGTGCTTGGCCTGATCGCCGTTGCTGCGGCGATTGCGGCCAATTACGCCTGGGATCTGGCCTATATGGTCAATGCGGTCACCGTCATGCTTGCGGCGGGCATCACCTTTTTGGTGGTGCTGCGCAGCGCGGGCGAGACAAAGACCGTCAACAGGAACGAATACATGGATGGGGTGGTGCGCGCAGGCGTGATTGCCACCTCGTTCTGGGGGATCGTCGGCTTTCTGGTCGGCGTCGTCATCGCCAGCCAGCTTGCCTGGCCCTGGCTCAACTTTGAGGCATTGCAGGGGATCGGCAACTTTGGCCGCCTGCGCCCGCTGCACACCAGCGCGGTGATCTTTGCCTTTGGCGGCAACGCCCTAATCATGACCGCGTTCTACGTCGTGCAGCGCACCAGTGCGGTGCGGCTGTGGGGCGGCAATCTGGCGTGGTTCGTGTTCTGGGGCTGGCAGCTGGTGATCGTGCTGGCCGCAAGCGGCTATGTGCTGGGCGCCACGCAGTCCAAGGAATACGCCGAACCGGTCTGGTATGTTGACCTGCTGATCACCGTGGTCTGGGTCTCTTTCCTTGCGGTGTTCGCCGGCACGCTGATGAAGCGCAAGGAACCCCACATCTATGTGGCAAACTGGTTCTATCTGGCCTTTATCATCACCATCGCCATGCTGCACCTTGTGAACAACATGGCGATACCCGTGTCGTTCTTCAGCTCGCAATCGGTGCAGGTCACCGCAGGCGTGCAGGATGCGATGATCCAGTGGTGGTATGGCCACAACGCGGTGGGCTTCTTCCTGACCGCCGGGTTCCTGGGGATGATGTACTACTTCGTCCCGAAACAGGCCGAACGCCCGGTGTTCAGCTACAAACTGTCGATCATCCACTTCTGGGCGCTGATCTTCCTCTATATCTGGGCCGGTCCGCACCACCTGCACTATACCGCGCTGCCCGACTGGGCCTCGACGCTGGGCATGGTGTTCTCGATCATCCTGTGGATGCCAAGCTGGGGCGGCATGATCAACGGTCTGATGACGCTGTCCGGCGCATGGGACAAGCTGCGTACCGATCCGGTGATCCGGATGATGGTGGTCAGCATCGGTTTCTACGGCATGTCGACGTTTGAAGGCCCGATGATGAGCATCAAGGCCGTGAACTCGCTGTCGCATTACACCGACTGGACCATCGGTCACGTCCACTCCGGCGCCTTGGGCTGGAACGGCATGATTACCTTTGGCGCGCTCTACTTCCTGACCCCGCGCCTGTGGAACCGCGACCGGCTCTACAGCCTCAGCCTTGTCAGCTGGCACTTCTGGCTCGCCACCATCGGCATCGTGCTTTACGCCTCGTCGATGTGGGTGTCGGGCATCATGGAAGGCCTGATGTGGCGCGAAGTCGATGCCAATGGCTATCTGGTGAACGCATTCGCCGACACCGTTTCCGCCAAATATCCCATGTATGTGGTGCGTATGCTGGGGGGGCTGCTGTTCCTCTCGGGTGCGGTCATCATGTGCTATAACCTGTGGATGACCGTACGTGCGCTGCCCAGCCGGGTGACGACACATGCGGCTGTTCCTGCTGAATGACCGGAGGGCAGGACAATGGCTTTTCTTGACAAACACAAGGCAATCGAAACCCATGCCACGCTTCTGATGGTGCTCAGCCTGCTGGTTGTGTCCATCGGCGGTCTGGTCCAGATCGTCCCGCTGTTCTATCTTGAGAACACGATCGAAAAGGTCGAAGGGGTCCGCCCCTACACCCCGCTGGAACTGACCGGGCGTGACATCTACATCCGCGAAGGCTGCTACAACTGCCATAGCCAGATGATCCGCCCGATGCGCGACGAGGTGGAACGCTATGGCCATTACAGCCTGGCGGCCGAGTCGATGTATGACCATCCGTTCCAGTGGGGGTCCAAACGCACCGGGCCCGATCTGGCCCGGGTGGGCGGGCGCTATTCCGACGAATGGCATCAGGATCACTTTACCAACGCCAAATCGGTGGTGCCTGAATCGGTGATGCCGCCCTATGGCTTCCTGTTCAACCGCGAGATCGACGGCAAATACATCGAGAATGTGGTCAAAACCCATGCCTTCGTCGGCGTGCCCTACTCCGAGGATATGGTCGCCAACGCACAAGCCGATTTCGCGGCGCAAGCCGATCCGAACGGCGACTCCTCTGGCCTGCAATCGCGCTATGGCGCGGCGGCGGTGCCCAACGGGGCCGATGTCAACGTGCGCAACTTTGACGGCCAGCCCCGGCTGACCGAAGCCGATGCGCTGATCGCCTATATGCAAGTCCTCGGCACGATGGTCGATTTCTCGACCTTCACGCCCGACGCCAGCCGCTAAGGGGGGGATATGGAAACCTACAGCTTGCTGCGTGAATTTGCCGACAGTTGGGCATTGTTGTTGCTGTTCCTGTTCTTCCTTGGCGTGGTGTTCTGGGCGTTCCGCCCCGGCAGCCGCAAGGTGCATGACGACGTGGCCAACTCCATCTTTCGCAATGACAAAAAACCTGCCGAAGGGAATGACCCCAAGGCCCACGTGAAGGAGGCGTGACAGCATGTGCGCCAAGAAAGTGACGCAAAAACCAGCCGAGGTGCCGACCACCGGCCACGTCTGGGACGGCATCGAAGAGCTCGACAATCCGATGCCGCGCTGGTGGGTCTGGGTGTTCTATGCCACCATCGTCTGGGGCATCGGCTATTCCATCGCCTATCCGGCATGGCCACTGATCACGGGGGCGACGCCGGGTCTGCTCGGGGCCTCGACCCGCGCCGATGTGGTGGCCGAGATCAAGCAGTTCGACGATGCGAACAGCGCGATCAAGGCCCGACTGGTCGAGGCTGACATGACAACGGTGTCGCAAGACCCCGAGCTGATGTCCTTTGCCCAGAACGCCGGGGCCGCCGTGTTCCGCACCAATTGCACCACCTGTCACGGGTCCGGTGCCAACGGCATCGCGGGCAAGGGCTATCCCAGCCTGCTGGATGATGACTGGCTCTGGGGCGGCGATGTTGAAAGCATCCAGACCACGATCACCCACGGCATCCGCAACACCACCCATCCCGATGCGCGCTATTCCCAGATGCCCGCCTTCGGGGTCGACGAGTTGCTGGAAAAACCCCAGATTGCCGAAGTGGTGGAATATGTCCTGAAACTCTCGGGGCAGGACCATGACGCTACCCTCGCCACAGCGGGCGAGACGGTGTTTCTTGACAACTGTTCCGCCTGCCACGCCGAAAACGGCACCGGCGACATCAGTCAGGGCGCGCCGAATCTGGCCGATGCGATCTGGCTCTATGGCGGGTCGCGGGATGCGATCACCTATACCGTCGTCAACGCCCGCTTTGGCGTGATGCCGGGCTGGAACACCAAACTGACCGAGGACGAGATCCGCGCCGTGGCTCTTTATGTCCACAGCCGCGGTGGTGGTCAGTAACGAGTGCCACCCCGGACAGGGGCAACCTTGTCCGGGGGTTTTTGCGCCTTCGTCACAGGGGGCGCACGTCCTGTCGCCAGCCGCATCAGATCCGATGCGGCTTTCGGTCACTCCCCCTGATTTCCCAGTGTTTCAAGTCCTTTCGCGCGTATCTGCCGCATCGAAACCTGCATCTGCGCCGCGCATTTTGATGCAGGTCAATGTCTCGCCGGTCGCCCCGGCGTAGGACAGACTGGAATAAGCCAAAGATCGGAGCCAGGTCGTGAGCACCCCGGAAGCCACCCAACCCCCCCCCAGCCTATATGCCGCGCGCGAACCCATCTTTCCGCGCCGGGTGAAGGGGACGTTCCGCAACCTGAAATGGTGGTTGATGGCGCTGATGCTGGGCATCTACTACATCACGCCCTGGATCAGGTGGGACCGTGGCCCCAGCCTGCCCGATCAGGCGGTCCTGCTCGATCTGGCGCACCGGCGGTTCTTTTTCTTCATGATCGAGATCTGGCCCCATGAGTTCTACTTCGTCGCCGGTCTGCTGGTCATGGCCGGGCTTGGCCTGTTCCTGTTCACCTCTGCCGCCGGGCGGGTCTGGTGCGGCTATGCCTGCCCGCAAACCGTGTGGACCGACCTGTTCATTCTGGTCGAACGCTGGGTCGAGGGCGACCGCAACGCCCGCATCCGCCTGCACCGCCAGAAATGGGATGCCGAAAAGGCCCGCAAGCGTGCGGTGAAATGGACCGCGTGGTTCCTGATCGCCATGGCGACCGGCGGGGCCTGGGTGTTTTACTTCACCGATGCGCCGACGCTGCTGGTCAACCTGTTCACCGGACAGGCCAGCGCCGTCGCCTATCTGACCGTCCTGATCCTGACCGGCACCACCTTTGCCTTTGGCGGGTTCGCCCGCGAACAGATGTGCATCTACGCCTGCCCCTGGCCACGCATTCAGGCCGCGATGATGGATGAAGACACCCTGACCATCGGCTACCGCGACTGGCGCGGCGAGCCGCGCGGCAAGCTGCACAAGGGGGTCATAGCGACAGGGCAGGGCGACTGCATCGACTGCATGGCCTGCGTCAACGTCTGCCCGATGGGCATCGACATCCGCGACGGTCAGCAACTGGCCTGTATCACCTGCGGGCTGTGCATCGACGCCTGCAACGACACGATGGATAAAATCGGCCGCCCGCGCGACCTGATCGGCTATCTGGCGCTGACGGACGAGACCGCCGAACGCGCCGGGGCAACGGCAAAGTCGGTGTGGAAACACGTGTTCCGCCCGCGCACCATCCTCTATACCGTGCTCTGGGCCGGGGTTGGCATCGGGCTGGTCGTGGCGCTGTTCCTGCGCTCGCCGATTGATGTCAACGTGACCCCGGTGCGCAACCCCACCTTTGTCACCCTGTCTGACGGCACCATCCGCAACGCCTATGATGTGCGCCTGCGCAACAAGCAGGGCGCGGATGCGGCGTTCACCATCTCGGTCGCCTCCGACTCCGGCCTGACCGCCGAGCTTGAGGGGCTGGAGGGCCTGTCGGTCACCGTCAACGCCAATGAAACCCTGTCGCAGCGGGTCTATCTGAACGCCCCGCGCGGATCACGGCCCGCCACCACCGACCGCACCCCGATCCGGATGTGGTTCGAGGAATTGGGCACCACGAACCGGGTCCACCATGATACCGTGTTCAACGGAAAGGACGAATAGATGTCAGAATTCACCGGGCGCAAGATGGCAATGGTCATGGTCAGCTTCTTTGGCGTGATCATCGCGGTCAATGTTCTGATGGCGTACAAGGCCGTCAGCACCTTTCCGGGGCTGGAGGTGAAAAATTCCTATGTCGCCAGCCAACAGTTCGACGCCATCCGCACGGCGCAGAAAGACCTGAACTGGACGATGACGCCGGAGTACGATGCCGCTGACCGCAGGCTCTATCTGGCTTTCACCGATGAGGGTGGTCAGCCGGTCCAGCTTTCAAACCTTTCGGTGCTGGTCGGCCGCTCGACGGCGGCGCGCGATGACCAGACCCCCGAGTTCACCTATGCCGCCAACCTCTGGACCACGCCGATTGATCTGGAACCCGGCAAATGGCTGCTGCGGGTCGAAGCCCATGCCGCCGATGGCACGCTGTTTTCGCAGCGCGTCAGCATCATGGTAAGGGGCTGATCCCATGACCCTCGCCGCCGGATCTCTGACCCAACCCGAGCCGATGCGCGCCAGCCTGTCGGCCTGTCCGGCCTGCATCGCGGCCCCCTCAGCCGAGCGTCTGGCGCAGATGGCGCAGCCCACCAGCGCCCGGCTGATGCTGTCGGTGCCGCTGGCGCATTGCGCCGTCTGCATCTCTACCCTTGAACAGGCGATGATCGCCGTCCCCGGCGTCACCTCGGCCCGGCTGAACCTGACGCTGAAACGCATCAGCGTCGAGGCGGAGCCCTCGGTCACCGCCGACACCCTGATCGCCGCCGCCGCCAGCGCCGGATACGAGGCGCATGAGCTGGACCCCGGTCTCTTGTCCAGCACCGAAACCGACCGTCAGGGCCGCGATCTGTTGATGCGGCTGGGCGTCGCGTTCTTTTCGATGATGAACATCATGCTGCTGTCCGTCGCCGTCTGGTCCGGGGCCGAGGATGCCACGCGCGACATGTTCCACTGGATTTCCGCTGTCATCGCCCTGCCCACCGTGATCTTTTCCGGCCAGCCGTTCTTTAAATCCGCGTGGGCGTCCTTGCGCGCAGGGCGGCTGGGCATGGATGTTCCGATCAGTCTTGCGCTGATTCTCGCCTCGTCGATCTCGCTGTTTGAAACCTGGATGTCAGGCCATCACGCCTATTTCGACGCCGCCGTGATGCTGACCTTCTTCCTGCTTCTGGGCCGCTATCTCGACCACCGCACCCGCGCCGTCGCCCGCTCTGCCGCCGAGGAACTGGCAGCGCTCGAGGTGCCCCGCGCCACCGTCCTGCGCGAGGGTATCGAATCGGTGGTCAGCATCACCGAGGTTGCGGTCGGTGATCTGGTCCGTGTCCGTCCCGGCGGGCGGATGCCGGTCGATGGTGTGGTCACACAGGGCACATCCGAACTCGACCGCTCGCTCCTGACCGGCGAATCGCTGCCGGCCTATGCCGGGATCGGCACTGTGGTGTCGGCGGGCGAGGTGAACCTGACCGGGCCGCTCACCTTGCGCGTCACCGCTGCGGGCAAGGACAGCAGCCTGCACCGCATGGCCGATCTGGTCGCCGTGGCCGAATCCGCCCGCACCAAATACACCAGCCTGGCCGAGCGTGCCGCCGCCCTCTATTCGCCCCTTGTGCATATCCTGTCCTTCGCCGCCTTTGGCTTCTGGATGTGGAAAACCGGCGGCGATCTGCGCTATGCCGTCAACATCTCTGCCGCCGTGCTGATCATCACCTGCCCCTGCGCCCTTGGCCTTGCCGTGCCCGCCGTGGTCACCTCTGCCTCTGGCCGCCTGTTCCGCAAGGGCCTGCTGATCAAGCAGGGCACCGCGTTGGAGCGTCTGGCCGAGGTTGATACCGTGGTATTCGACAAGACCGGCACCCTGACCATGGGCGCGCCGGAACTGACCAATATGGACACCCATCCGCGCAGCGCTCAGGAAGTTGCCTATGCCCTCGCCGGTGCCTCGTCGCACCCGTTGGCCATGGCGCTGGCCGATGCTGCGCGTCGCGCTGGTCTGCGCCCCGAGCGGGTCGAAGACATCCGCGAGGTTCCGGGCTATGGCGTTGAAGGTGTCTGGAAAGGCACCCGCGTCCGCCTTGGCCGCGCCGGATGGTGCGGCGGGGAGGGGCTGGACGTGACCGCCACCTACCTGTGCACCGGCACCGGCAGCCCTCGCGCCTTTACCTTCGCCGACCGCCTGCGCCCCGGGGCCGAAACCGCCATCGCCGCGTTGAAAGCCCAAGGCATGGATATCAAGCTGATCTCCGGCGACGTTCCCGGCGCTGTGCGCGATCTGGCCGACCGGCTGGGCATCACCGACTGGACCGCAGGCGCGTTGCCGGCCGAAAAGGCGCAGGCCGTGGCCCGCCTGACCGCACAGGGCCGCCGCGTGCTGATGGTCGGCGACGGGCTGAACGACACCGCAGCCCTCGCCTCGGCGCATGTCTCGATCTCCCCCGCCTCGGCGCTCGATGCGGCGCGGGTCGCGTCTGACATCGTGCTTCTGGGGCAGGATATGGCGCCGATTGCCGATGCCGTCCGCATCGCCGGTCAGGCCACAAGGCGGATCCGCGAAAACTTCGGCATCTCGGCGCTTTATAACGTGGTCGCGGTGCCGCTGGCGCTGGTCGGCCTCGCCACCCCGCTCGCGGCGGCACTGGCGATGTCGCTGTCGTCGATCACCGTCTCGCTTAACGCGCTAAGGCTGAAGTAATGGAAATTCTCGGACTGCTGATCCCGGTCTCACTGATCCTCGGCGGCCTTGGCCTTGCCGCCTTTTTCTGGGCGATGCGCACCAAGCAATTCGACGACCCCGAAGGTGACGCCAACCGCATCCTCACCAAGGAGTATGACGACAAGCCAAAACCGGAAGAGCCGAAACGTTAGGAGATTGTGACCGTCGCCGGGTCCAGCCCGTCAATCGTCACCGTGCAGACCTGCCCGCGCGCAAGCGGGCCCACGCCCGCAGGCGTGCCGGTCATGATCAGATCGCCGGGGGCCAGTTCGACCAGCCGCGACAGATAGGCGATCACGGCAGGCACCGGCCAGATCATGTCTGACAACTGCGCCTCTTGCCGCACAGCGCCATCCACCACACAGCGGATCACCGCATCGGCCGCCACCGGACCGGGCCGCAGCGTACCGATCACGGCAGAGCGGTCAAAGCCCTTGGCCATATCCCAGGGCCGCCGCGCCGCCTTGGCCTGCGCCTGCAGATCACGCCGGGTCAGATCATTGCCCGCCGCATGGCCCCAGATCAGGGCTTCGGCCTCAGACTCGGACAGCATGAACCCGCCCCGACCCAAGGCGACCACCAGCTCGGCCTCATGATGCAGATCGGCGGTCGCGGGCGGATAGGGAATGGTACTGCCCCCCGCCACCACCGCATCAGCGGGCTTGGTAAAGAAAAACGGCGGCTCGGCATTCGGGTCATGCCCCATCTCGCGGGCATGTTCGGCATAATTGCGCCCGACGCAGAAAATCCGCCGCACCGGAAAGCGCTCCGTGGTTCCGGCAATCGCCAGACTGACCGGGGCAGGGGGGGCAAAGACCAATCCGCTCATCGCTCACGGCCCGATGGCAAAGCATTGCACGGCACGGGCCTGCAACCGGCGGCATGCAAGGTCTGCCTGATCCTGCGTCAGCCCCATGAAATTGGCGTCATAGCCGCCCCCGCGCTGCACCACCTTGCGCAACCCGTCGTTCAGAATAGCACTCTCGGCCAGCTGGGTTTTCAACAGCAAGCGTTCCGCCGACGAGCGCGAGTTGAACTTGCCCAGATGCACGCCCCAATGCCGCGCGTTCGAGGTGGACAGCCGGATCACCACCGGCTCTTCCGCCGCCCGTGCCTCTGGTGCGTCAGCCGCGCGGTCAAAGATCGGCGCATTGCGCTTTGGCGGGGCCGAGGCTGCGGGGGCAAGCACCGCCGCCACCTGCATCGGTTCGGTCACCGTCAACTCATCGCTGGGCAGATCAGATTCGGGCAGGGCGGCAAACTGGTCGGCCTGTGCGTCCAGCGTTGGCTCGGCGGCCATCGCCACCGCCTGCGCCGCCAGCGTACCCGGTTCCGGGGCCACCTCGGGCGCAGCGGCAATCACCATTTCTGCCGGTGCCTCCGCAACCGCTTCGGGTGCGGCTTCTGCGACCAGCGTCTCTGGCCGAGCAGGCGGGGCCGCAATCGCGGGGGCCTCAACCGCAGCCACAGCCGCAGCCACCGCCTGCGCGTCCAGCGTGCCGGGCGGCGGCGGCTCTGCCACCGCTTCGGCCAAAGCCGCGGCAATGCTGCCCTCAATCGCAGCCACGGCGACTTCAGCCGCAGCGATCTTGCCCGCATCCGGGCGGGTCACCGGGCGTGGCGAATTCGCCACCGCCGTCTGCAGGCGAATCGTCTTGCCCGCGCCGCCCTGCACTTCGGGCAGCGTATCGGCCTGCGCCATCAGCACCGCCTCTACATCCGCCGAATAGGATGGCACCGGCGGCACGTTGGTCGGCGCGTTCGCCGGGGCCTTCTTGAAGCCCAGATCCAGCAGCTGCGCCACCTTGGCATTGCGCGCCGCCGTCGAAGCCCCACCAAACACCGTCGCAATGATCCGCACATTCCCCCGCTCGGCCGAAGCGGTCAGGTTGAACCCGGCCGCGTTGGTAAAGCCGGTCTTGATGCCATCGGCACCCTTGTAGGCGTCCAGAAACCGGGTGTTGGTGTTGCGCACCTGCGCCACGCCGGCATCGGTCGTCCGGCGCGAAAAGATGTTGTAATACTGGGGGAAATCGTAGAACAGCCGCCGCCCCAGCGTGTTCATGTCGCGCGCCGTCGACAGAT
The DNA here is from genome assembly GCF_031457365.1 of Pseudotabrizicola sp. 4114. Classification (NCBI taxonomy): domain Bacteria; kingdom Pseudomonadati; phylum Pseudomonadota; class Alphaproteobacteria; order Rhodobacterales; family Paracoccaceae; genus Pseudotabrizicola; species Pseudotabrizicola sp. 4114. The sequence continues at coordinate 173,570 of NZ_JAVDWP010000001.1, forward strand.
GCCCGTTGGCCGTCAGCCCGTTCGCGTTCTTGAAGGTCGAATTGCGCATTCCCAGCGCTTTGGCCGTCGCGTTCATCCGCTTGGCAAATCCAGCCTCGGTCCCGCCGATATGGTCGCCCAGAGCCGAGGCCGCATCATTGGCTGATTTGGTGGCCGCCGCGCGGATCAGATAGCGGACCGAGATTTTCTGCCCCGCCTTCAGCCCCAGCCGCGACGGTGGTTGTCCGGCAGCATTCTTCGTGACCGTGACCAGCGTATCCAGCGACAACCGCCCGCGCTGGATCTCGTCAAAGGTGATATACAGCGTCAGCATTTTGGTCAGCGAGGCCGGATGCAACCGCGTATCGGCGTTCTCGGCATGCAGGATTTCACCCGTGCGGGCATCCTGCACAATCGCGGCATAGGGGGCTGCACCTGACGGCTGCGGGGACGAACAGGCCGCCACCACAATAAATGCCACCAGACAAACGAAATTGCGGGCATGACGCCCCAGAAGCGTTGTCATGATGTCGTTCCTTGCTCTGCCTCGGTCCGCCCCGGATTTTTGAATGGGACGTGATTTGTGGCAACGCTAGCACAGCAGATGATTCCGCAAAACCCCGGAAATTCAAGGGCTTTGCGGTTTATCTTCAGGTTGTGATAATTCGGGCGATTCCCGCGCCGCCCGCCCTATATTTTGTGGTAATACTGCAGTTGAACCACCAGATCGGGCAGGCCGCCCAGATCGGTCAACTGGCGGAACCGCGCGTGCCCCTCGGGCGTCTCGGCGTGCTCCAACGCCCAGGTCAGACCATGCGGTACATGCACGCCCCAGCCCCCGACATCCAGCACCGGCAGCACATCGGATTTCAGCGAATTGCCCACCATCATCGCCTGTTCCGGCGCTGTGCCATGGCGGGCAAAGATCGTCGCATAGACCGCCGCCGTCTTGTCCGACACGATCTCCACCCCGTCAAACAGATCGCCCAGACCCGACTGCGCCAGCTTGCGTTCTTGGTCCAGCAGATCGCCCTTGGTGATCAACAGCACGCGGTGATCCGCCGACAGCGCCTCCACCGCCTCCCGCGCATGGGGGAGCAATTCAATCGGATGGCGCAGCATTTCGCGACCCGCCGCCATCAGATCGCTGATGACAGATGCGGGCACCCGGCCATCGGTCACCTCGATCGCGGTCTCGATCATCGACAGCACAAACCCCTTGATGCCAAATCCATAATGCCCAAGGTTGCGCCGTTCTGCCGCCAGCAACCGCTCGTGCAGGTGATCGTGACCGGCATAATCGCTCAAAAGCGCGACAAAGCGCTCTTGTGTCAGACGGAAAAACGCCTCGTTCTGCCACAAGGTATCATCTGCATCAAAACTGATCGTGGTCAGGGTCATCGTGGCCTCCGTCTGCTTGGTCTTCATGCCTGCTTTACCTCTTTGTCGCAATCGTTGGGGGGACACTCTTTCCCCACGGCCAAAAACCTCTATATTGCGCGCAGAACCCAATCATCCGAATCCCCTTGCATGAGGCACCGCCCGTGAACCAGTTTCCCCATTCCATGTCGGACAAGACCGATGGGCCGGGCAATGACGCGGGGCTGCTCACCAAGACCAAGACCCGCACACAGCGCCCGCCGATGTATAAGGTGATGTTGCTGAACGATGATTATACACCGATGGAATTCGTGGTGCATGTGCTCGAACGGTTCTTTGGCCTCAACCATGCGCAGGCGTTTGAAATCATGCTGACCGTCCACAAAAAAGGCCTCGCCGTTGTCGGCGTCTTCTCGCATGAGGTGGCGGAAACCAAGGTCGCGCAGGTGATGGATTTTGCCCGCCGCCACCAGCACCCCCTCCAGTGCACGATGGAGAAGGAATAGGCGCCCCCGCGCCTGTTCCGCAGATATATGCGCTCCACACGCCTTGATTTCGCCCTCGAAAGCGGTGCCCTTGTTCTGCCGCCCGAAGGTCCGGTTGTGATCTATCGCCCGCGCGAAGGCGATGATCTGTCCAGCATTTCCATCGCCCGCACCCATATCGCCACCGGCTTTCGCCCCGCTGCCGAATGGTTCAACGCGCGCGGCTATCAGGCGGCCGAGGGGCCGCCCTATGCCGCTGCCGTCGTCTGCCTGCCGCGGTCGCGCGATGCCGCCCGCGCCCTGATCTCGCGCGCCATGGTCGAGGTGGTGCCGGGTGGCCCGGTCGCGGTGGATGGCCAGAAAACCGATGGCATCGACAGCATTCTGAAAGACTGCCGCGCCATGGGGCTGGCCATGTCCGGCCCGCTGTCCAAGGCGCATGGCAAGATCTTTGTGCTGCAGGCCGGGGCCGATCTGACCGGCTGGGATGCCCGCCCGCGCCTGATCGAAGGCGGGTTCCAGACCCTGCCGGGCATGTTCTCTGCCGACGCGCCCGACCGGGGCTCGGTCCTGCTGGCACAGGCCCTGCCGGAAAAGCTGGGCACCCGTGTGATCGACCTTGGTGCCGGCTGGGGCTATCTGTCCCGCGCCATCCTCAGCCGGTCTTCGGTGACCGAGCTTGATGTGGTGGAGGCCGAGCAGGACGCGCTCGACTGCGCGCAGATCAACGTCGAAGACCCACGCGCCCGTTTCCACTGGGCCGATGCCCGCAGCTTCAAACCGATGCGCCCGGCGCATGCGGTGGTGATGAACCCACCCTTTCACGCCGGGCGCGATGCCGACCCGGCACTTGGCATCGCCTTCCTGCGGGCAGCGGCCTCCATGCTGGTGCCCGATGGCACGCTATGGCTGGTCGCCAACCGGCATTTGCCCTATCATCAGCCGCTGACCACCCTGTTCCGTCAGGTCGAAGACATCGGCAGTGACTCTGCCTTCCGGCTGACCCGCGCAAGCCACCCGGTCCGGGCGCGCTAACCCCCTTTCCCAACGCTGAGGCTCGCATGTCCCTCTCCATCTCCGGCAAGACCGCCATTGTGACCGGCGCGGCAAAGGGTATTGGCCTCGCCGTCGCCCGCCATTTTCAGGCCAAGGGTGCAAATGTCATGTTCGTTGACATCGACGAACCCTGTCTGGAGGCAGAGCTGGGCGCCGAGGCCCGCGCCGAAGGGCCGGTACGCATGTTCACCGGCGATCTGCGTCAGAAACTGACCATCGCCAATCTGCTGTCCGCCACCATCGACGCCTTTGACCGGGTCGATATCCTGGTGAACGCCAGCCGCCGCATGGCGATTTCCGACCCGCTGAATGCCGAAGATGATGCGGTCGAAATGCTTTGGCAGGAAAACGTGATGACCAGCCTGCGCCTGTCGCAGATGACCGCCAAACGCATGATTGCCCAAGCCGAGAAATCCGGCACCGAAGAGTCGCTGATCGGCGCGATCATCAACATCTCGTCCATCGCGGGCAGCAAGACCCAACCCGGCCTGCTGGGCTATTCGATGGCCTCTGCCGCCGTCGATCAGATGACCCGCTCGCTCGCCGTGGCCCTCGCGCCAAAGGGCATCCGCGTCAACGCCGTCGCCATCGGCTCGGTGATGAGCGCGAGTTTGAAAACCGCGCTCAAGGACACACCTGACTGGCGTGAGGCCATTGTCGGTGGCACCCCGCTTGGCCGCATCGCCGCCCCGGACGAGCTGACCGAGGTGATGCAGTTCCTTGCCTCCGACGCCTCTGGCTTCATGACCGGGCAGGTGTTGCAGGTCGATGGCGGGCGCGGTTTGCTGGACCGCGTGGTGATTCCCGCCTTCTGATCATTCCGGATACTGCGCCTTGCATTGTGCAATCGCCGGGCTTGCGGCGCGCACCAGTGCGGCGCGCTTGTCACGCATCGACGCCAGTTTCTGCGCCTCGGCCCGCAGGTCGATCGCCTTTGGCCGGGTGACCGTCTCGGACACTTCGCGCAGGCACAACTCGGGCGGCGGCGGTGGCGGCGCCGGCTGTCCTTCGACTGCGGCCTCGCGTGCCACCGGGCAGCGCACCCAGCGGTCGCGGTAGGTGGTGACCTCCTCCAGCGCGTAGCCGCGCGCCAGATTGCCCTCGCTCTCCACGATCAGCCGGTCAAGGATCCGCACATCCCGCGTCTCCCGGGCGATGCACTGTTCTTGCGGGGTGCCGCAAGCGGCTAGCAGCAACATAACAATCAGACTGCGGCGCATGGAATCCTCCGGCATTGCCAAGGCTTCACTATACGCCGCCGCTGCGGCAAATGCCATGTTGGCGCGGGCACGGGCATTTGCTAGGCAGGAGGCAACAGGCGAGGGGGACCAACCAATGACCGATCAATTCGATGCCCGGAAGAGCCGTGCCGCAGCATGGTTCCGAACCCTGCGTGACCGGATCGTGGCCTCCTTCGAGGCGCTGGAGGACAGCCACGGCACCGGAACCCCCGGCCGGTTCGAGGTGACCCCCACCACCCGCGCCGATGGCGGCGGCGGGTTGATGAGCGTGATGCGCGGTGGCCGCGTGTTCGAAAAGATCGGCGTCAACGTCTCCGAAGTGCACGGCACCTTGGGCGAGCGCGCCCAAAAGGCGATGGCCGCTCGGGGCGTTCCCGGTATGGAAAGTGACCCGCGGTTCTGGGCCTCCGGCATTTCCCTCGTCGCCCATATGGTCAACCCGCATTGCCCCGCCGTCCACATGAACACCCGCATGTTCTGGACCCCGCATGCATGGTGGTTCGGCGGCGGGGCCGACCTGAACCCGGCGCTGGAATATGCCGAAGACACCGCGCATTTCCATGCCGAAATGCAGCGCGCCTGCGATGCCCATGACCCGGCCTATTACCCGCGCTTCAAGGCCTGGGCCGATGAATACTTCTTCGTCCCCCACCGTGGCCGCGCCCGTGGCGTGGGCGGCATCTTCTACGACGACCTCAACACCGGCGGTGCCACTTCTGACTCGTGGGAGGCCGATTTCGCCTTTACCCAAGCCGTCGGCTCTGCCTTCCTGCCCGCCTTCGTGCCCCTGACCGAACGCCGCGTCGCCACGCCGTGGACCGAGGCCGACCGTGAGGCGCAGCTGATCCACCGGGGCCTCTATGCCGAATACAACCTCGTCTATGACCGGGGCACCAAATTCGGGCTGGAAACCGGCCATGACGCAAATGCCGTGCTGATGAGCCTGCCGCCCATCGCCAAATGGACCTGACCCAGCTTCCGGCTTTTGCGCTCACAGCGCTGCTGATCGAGTTGACGCCGGGACCGAACATGGCCTGGCTGGCGCTGCTTGCCGCGACCGAAGGCCGCCGCCCGGGCTATGCCGCCGTCGCGGGCGTTTGTCTGGGCCTCGCGCTGATCGGCCTTGTGTCCGCGCTTGGTCTTGCCACCCTGCTCCAGGCGCAGCCGCTGGCCTATCAGGCCCTGCGCTGGGCCGGTGTCGCCTATCTGCTGTACATCGCATGGGACACATGGCGCGGGGCCGGGGCGGATGAGGGGCACGCAGGGGCCGGGGCCACTGCCTTTGCGCAGTTCCGGCGCGGGCTGATCACCAACCTGCTGAACCCGAAGGCGGCGGCGTTCTTTGTCACCGTGCTGCCCGGATTCATGACCCCCACCGCGCGTTTTGCCGAAGTGTCAGTGCTGTCCTTTACCTTTGTCGCCATCGCCACCCTGATCCATGCTGCCATCGTCACCACCGCAGGCACAGCAACGGTCTGGCTTGCACAGGGCCACCGCGTCAGGCAAACCCGGCGCATCATGGCCCTTGCACTGGTTGCCGTGGCGCTCTGGCTATTCACAAGGACTTGACCGCAATGACCGCCCCATCGGCCGATATCACCATCCACGCCGCCTATGCCTCCGTGGTCGAAGATGACGAAGACGGGTTTCTGTTCATCGGCTTTGCCCAGGGCGAGGAAGAGGATGAACCCTACGCCCTGTTCCGCCAGCCCCTGACCGGCGGGCCGGTCTGGTTTGCGGTCAATGACGAGGATTTCGGGGCCGAAGACGCGGTGCAAAGCATCACCCGCGATGCGCGCGGCCTGACCATCGCCATCCGCCCCGAGCATGTGGCCAGCTTCGGCTGGGCCGCTGTCATCGCCATCCGCATCGGCCCGCAGACCGAAGATGCCGATCAGGCGCTGGCCGCCCTGCATGACATGATTGGCGATTCTTTCCCCCTCTGACCTGCGCTGAAATCGCTTGGCGATGCGGCCCTTGCGCCCGTATGTCTTGTGACATGCGGGCAGCAGACCCGCCAAAGGGAACAGTGTAGGGAACCATTATCATGAGAAAGCGTCTGTCTGCCGAATTGATCGGCACGTTCTGGCTGGTGTTGGGGGGATGCGGCAGCGCCATTCTGGCCGCAGGCTTCCCCGATGTCGGCATCGGCCTGTTGGGCGTGTCGCTGGCCTTTGGCCTGACCGTTCTGACCATGGCCTATGCCGTGGGCGGCATCTCGGGCGGGCATTTCAACCCCGCCGTCAGCCTTGGCCTTGCCATCGCGGGCCGGTTCGAGATGAAACACCTGCCCGCCTATTGGGCGGCACAGGTCGCGGGAGCGGTGCTGGCGGCGCTGGTGCTGTATGTGATCGTCTCGGGCAAGGGCGATTTTGCCGGGGTCGGCGGCTTTGCCTCCAACGGCTATGGCGCGGCCTCGCCCGGCGGGTTCAGCCTGACGGCGGCTCTGGTGACAGAGGTGGTGATGACCGCCATTTTCCTGATCATCATCCTTGGTGCCACCGCTCGGGGCGCTGCCGCAGGTTTTGCCCCGCTCGCCATCGGCCTTGGCCTGACGCTGATTCACCTCGTGTCGATCCCGGTGACCAACACCTCGGTCAACCCCGCCCGTTCTACCGGCGTGGCGCTGTTCGCCGACGGTCCGGCGCTGGCGCAGCTCTGGCTGTTCTGGCTCGCCCCTCTGGCCGGTGCCGCCATCGGCGCGATGATCTGGCAGGCGCTGCTGGCCGACGACTGAACGAGAGGCGGGGTGAACCCCGCCCTACCCATGCGCAACCGCCGCGCCCGAAGACCGGGCAAATCCGGCAGACAAATGTGTAGGGCGGGGGTCTCCCCGCCCTCCACGTTTCAGGCTTCACGCACCGTATCAATCATCCGCTGCACATTGTCGGGGTCAGCATCCGGCGTGATCCCGTGGCCCAGGTTGAAGATATGCGGCCCCTTGCGGAACGCATCCACCACCCGCCGCGTCTCACGCACCAGATCGTCGCCGCCGGTCACCATATGCACCGGCGACAGGTTGCCCTGCACACAGCCGCCCGGCTGCACATGCGCCGCCGCCCATTCCGGGGTCACCGAATTGTCGATCGCCACACAATCCGCCCCCACCGCCTTGGCAAAGCCGATGTACCCCTCACCCGCCTCCCGCGGGAAGGCGATCACCGGCAGGCCGGGGTGCAACTCTTTCAGCGCCGCAATGATCTTTGCCGCCGGTTTCAGCGCGAAATCGGTAAAATCCGCGCCTTTCAGGCTTCCGGCCCAGCTGTCAAACAGCTTAACCACCTCGGCCCCGGCCTTGACCTGCTCCGACAGATACAGCACCGTCGCATCGGTGATGATGTCGATCAGCGCCACAAACGCCTCGCGGTCCGCCGTTTTCAGGGCATGCGCTGCACCCTGATCTTTCGACCCGCGTCCGGCGATCATATAGGTCGCCACCGTCCACGGCGCCCCGGCAAAGCCGATCAACGTGGTGTCTTTCGGCAACTCCCGCGCCAGAATCCGCACCGTCTCATAGACCGGCGACAGCGTGTCATGAATCGCCTCGATGGGTTTCAGCGCCTGCACCTGCGCCATGCTGGTGGTGGTTTCCATCCGTGGACCTTCGCCTTCGACAAACCACAGCTTTGGCCCCAGCGCCTGCGGCAACAGCAGAATGTCGGCAAACAGGATCGCCGCGTCAAAGCCATAGCGCCGGATCGGCTGCAAGGTAACTTCGGCGGCCAGATCCGGGTTGTAGCACAGCGACAAAAAGTCGCCCGCCTGCGCCCGTGTCGCGCGATACTCGGGCAGGTAGCGTCCCGCCTGACGCATCATCCAGATCGGCGGGGTCGGAAGAATTTCGCCTTTCAGCGCGCGAAGGATGGTCTTTTCGGTCATTCTGGGCTCCTTTGTCCCATGGGTCCGACGTGCGCCCCGCCTTGTCAAGAGTTGTCAGGCGAACCTGACAGTTGTATGCCGGAAGCCATGATGCAAAACCTGCCCACCCCCGCCCAACCCCTGAAGATCGGAACCCGTGGTTCCCCCCTTGCCCTGTGGCAGGCGCATGAGGTGCGGCGCAGCCTGATGGCGGCTTTTTCGCTCCCGGAGGAGGCGTTTGAAATCTGCGTGATCAAGGTGATGGGCGACCAGATTCTCGACAAGGCGCTGAAAGACATCGGCGGCAAGGGCCTGTTCACCCGCGAGATCGAAGAGGCGCTGCTGGAGGGCGGCATCGACATCGCGGTGCATTCGATGAAAGACATGCCCACGCTGCAACCCGACGGCCTGATCCTCGATTGCTACCTCCCGCGTGAAGATGTGCGCGATGCCTTTGTCAGCCCGCATGTGGCCGGTCTGGCCGATCTGCCGCAGGGTGCGGTCGTCGGCTCGTCCAGCCTGCGCCGCCGCGCACAGCTGCGCCTGAAACGCCCCGATCTGCAACTGGTCGAGTTTCGCGGCAATGTGCAGACCCGGATGAAGAAGCTGCACGATGGCGTGGCTGTCGCCACCTTTCTGGCCATGGCGGGACTGAACCGGCTGGGCATGGCCCATATGGCCCGCTCGGCGATCGAGGTCGAAGACATGCTGCCCGCCGTCGCCCAGGGCGCCATCGGGATCGAACGTCGCAGCAATGATGCCCATACCGCCAGCCTGCTGGCCGCGATCCACGACACGCCCACCGGCCTGCGCCTGAACGCCGAACGCGCCATGCTGGCGCGGCTGGACGGGTCCTGCGAAACCCCGATTGCCGGGCTGGCCACGCTGGACGGCTCCAGCCTGCACCTGCGCGGTGAAATCCTGCGCCCGGACGGGTCAGAATCCATCACCGGCAGCCGCTCGGGCCCCGCCGCAGACGCCGCCGCCTTGGGCACGGATCTGGCCGAAGAGCTGCTGTCACAGGCCCCCGCCGGCTTCTTCAGCTGGCGTTAAGCCGCCCGGCTCTTAAATTTCCGTTACATTGGTGTTACATTGCACCGATGCTCGACCCTGACCCCACCCCGCTGCCAAAGCACGTCGCCTCTGCCCTGCAAGCCGCGCTCAGGCAGCCATCACAACGCATCCGGGCGCTGGCCCTGCCGGATGGCGGGCGGGTGTGGCTGAAACGGGTTGAACAGGCCACCGGGCGGATGCGGCTGCAAAAGGGCAACGGCCTGTCGGCCTTTGTCGCCGAACGCGAGGCGCTGCGCCTGTTGCATGCCAAAGGCGTGCCGGTGCCCGAGGTGATCGCCGAAGGCCCCGATTACCTGCTGTTGCCCGACCTTGGCCCCACGCTTTCTGCGCTGATCAGGGACCACACCCACCCCATGCCCGACCGTATCGCCGCCTTTGCCGCCGCAGGCGCGGCGCTGGCGGGTCTGCACCGGGCGGGGTATGCGCATGGCCGCCCCGCCTTGCGCGATTTCTGCTGGCAGTCGGGGCAGTTGCGGATGATTGATCTGGAACGCTTCCGCAGTTACAAGCGCAGCCCGGTTGTGCGGGCGATGGATGTGGTGATCTTTACCCACAGCTGGTTTGCCAATGACCGTGGCATCCTCCCCGGCCCGGAACTCTATGCTGCCATCGACACCTATCGCGCCGCCGCCCCGGCCGGAGTATGGCGCTGGGTTGCGCGGCTGACGCGGCTGCTGGCACCGCTTGACGGGCTGGCCCGCGCTGTGATCCGGTTCAGCAAACCGTCAAGGGATGTGCAGGCGATCCCGCCTGCGCTGGCCTGGCTGCGCCGCGCTACGCAAGCGCCGGGCTGATCCGCCCCCGGTCCGCCAGCCACAGCCCCAAGGCCCCCAGAATCGCAATCCCACCGCCCAGAGCAGCGGTCAGCGCATAGCCGCCAATCGCCACACCCGCGCTGAAGGCCAGCGCCGCCATCACATCCGCCACCAGCTTTTGCAGCGCCAGCATCGACGCCGCCGTGCCGGGCCGCCCCACCATCAGATCCTGATAATAGGAAATCGGCAGGATCAGCATCGCCACCCCGCCCAGTCCCGCAGGCAAGGTCATCGCCCAGATCCACGCCGACCCCGCCAGAAACGGCAGCGCGATCAGGTGGCTGACATACAGAACTGTGCCCCAGAAAATCAGCTTGGGCCGCGAGACATGCGCCAGATAGCGCGGCAACAGCAGCATGAACGGCACCTCCCACCCCGCCACCATGCCGACATAAAGCGCGGTATCCGCCGCATCGCGCCCAGCGGTTTCTGAAAACACCAGCGCGGCCAGGATCATGTACAAAACCCCCGCCGAGGTCACAGCGCCAAGGCACAACAGCCGCAGCGCCACCTCGGGCCGCGCCAGCTGCGCCAGTGCAGCTCCCAGCCGCAGGCCCGACGGCTGATCGGCCCAGCCGGTCTGCCCGTCGCGCGGCCAATACCCCCAGATCAGCGCCAGCAGCGCCAGACTGGCGACGCCCCCGGTGGCATAGGTCAGCATCACATCCGCCCCCCGGCCAAAGGCAAAGGTCCAGAACACCAGCATCAAAAGGAAGGTCACCGACATCGCCGCCCGTACTGTCGCCTGTATCCCCTCGCGCTGCGCCGGAAATCCCTGACTGGCCAGCCGGTTCAGCGCAAAGGCCTGACCAAACACCGACGAGGCCACCGGCAGCAGAATCCCGTTGGTCAGCACAAAACTGACCGGGCCGGGCGCAAACACCATCAGCGCCGCCCCCACAGCGCCAATCAGCGCCGTGATCAGCGCCAGCCGCCGCCGGTTCGCCTTCTGGTCCGACAGAATGCCCAGCAGCACCGAAGTCACCACCGCCACCACCGAGGCCAGCACCAGCACCAGCGCAAACACCGGCTCGGGCAGGCCCAGAACCTCGATCCCGATCAGCGACTGATAGGGGTAGAGTGAGGCGTTGATCATCCCCATCAACCCGATCACCCCCGCCAGCATCCTGAATACCGGGGTTGTCAGAACTGTCTGCAGCGCGGTCACGACAGGGGGGTGCTTTCTGTTGGAATGACCTTGCCGGGGTTCATCCGGCCTTCAGGGTCCAGCGCCGCCTTGATCGCCCGCATCACATCCAGTGCCACCGCATCCTTGCGCCGCGCCATCGAGGGCAGCTTGGACAGGCCGACGCCATGCTCTGCCGAAAAGCTGCCGTGCAGCTCGGCCACCACATCCTCGATCATTGTGATCACCCGGTCATAGGTGGCTTCAGAGCCATCGACCGGGAACGCGGTGAAATGCAGATTGCCATCGCCCAGATGTGCCACCACCATCGCTTCATGCGCCTGATCTATCGCTTGCAGGCGCGCGTGAATGGCCGCCAGAAAATCAGCCGCCCGGTCCAGCGGCACTGCAATGTCGGTGTCGACAAAGGGACGCTTCGCAAAGGTGATCTCTGCCGCCGCCTCACGCCGTGCCCACATCATCAGGCGCTGCGCCTCGCTTTGCGCGACGATGGCATCCGTGATCACCCCCTCCTCCATCAGCGCCGCCACCGTGACCTCCAAAAGTCCGGTCAGCGGCACCGACCCGTCCTCGCCCACGTCGCACAGCGCCGGTGAGGTGGCGCCCAGCTCGGTCAGGATCGTCACTTCCGGCACGTCGCCAAACGGCAGCCCCAGATCGGGCCGCACGCTGGCCAACCGCCGCATGTAACTGGCAGGCATGAATTCAAACGCCTCTACCAGCCCGCCCGACGCCTCTTGCAGCCGGTTCAGCAGCACCGAAGCATCGGCAAGGCTGCGCAGGGCCAGCGTGGCCGTCGCATAGGCGCGCGGGGCAGGGACCAGCTTCATCACCGCGGCCGTGATGATGCCCAAAGTGCCCTCGGCCCCGATGAACAGATCGCGCAAGGCGTAGCCGGAGTTGTCCTTGTGCAGCGCCGACATCAGGTTCAGCACCCGCCCGTCGGCCAGCACCACCTCCATCCCCAGACACAAGGCCCGGGTCGAACCATAGCGCAGCACGTTCGACCCGCCCGCATTGGTCGACAGCACGCCGCCAATCATCGCTGACCCGCGCGCGCCGAACCACAGCGGGAAGTACAGCCCCTGCTCCGCCGCCGCGTCATGCAAGGCCGACAGGATCACCCCGGCCTCCACCGTGGCGATGCGAGTCGCCGGGTTCAGATCGCGGATGCGGTTCATCCGCTCCAGCGAGAGCAGCAAACCACCTTGCGTGTAAGTGCCCCCCACCAGCCCGGTGTTGCCCGAGACCGGCACCACTGCGACCCCATGCCGCGCCGCCAGCCGCAGACAGGCCGAAACCTCGCCGGTATCCGCGGGCCGCACCACCGCCACCGGCTGGCCGGGATATTTCCCGGTCCAGTCCCGCGCATGGCGGTTCCTGTCCGCGCCGGTCAGCACATGGGCCGGGCCCAGCAGGTCTGTCAGATCAGCAATCAGGGTCATCGCGCCATCCTTGCACGGGCTGCCCGCGACGGGCCGCACAGCAATGACCCGACACGCGCCGCGCATCAAGCCCTCGCGGGCGGTCTTTGCTGCTGGCTGCGCTTATTCTGGCCCCGGTCGCGCGCGAAAAACGGCGGATGCCTCCGGCGGGAGTATTTGGCAAGCAGCAATGGCAGGGTCAGTCGATCTGATCCACCAGAGTCAGGATCTGCGGCCCCAGGGCCTCGACCGCGCGTTTCACGCCGTCTGCGTTGGGGTGGATGCCATCAGCCTGCATATATTGCGAAATCTGGCCGGGGTCGGTGGCGGCGGGGTCGATCAGGCCGAAATAGCTGTCGACCAGTTGCGCGCCATAGTGCGCGGCCAGCTCGGGATAAAGCTGGTCAAAGGCAGCCTTGTACTCGGGGCCGAAATTGCCCGGCGCGGCCATGCCGATCAGCAGCACCGGCAGCTGGCGCGTCTGCGCCTCGGTCAGGATCGCCTCGATATTGCTGCGGGTCACCGAGGGTTGCAGCCCGCGCAGCAGATCGTTGCCGCCCAGCGTCACGATCAGGGCATCGACCTCTGGTGTCAGGCTCCAGGCCAGCCGCGACAGGCCGCCAGCCGAGGTGTCGCCCGACACGCCGCCGTTGAGCACGGTGACATCGGCACCTTGCGCGTCGAGCCACGCGTTCAGCTGCGGCACCAGCCCCTCGCCCTCGGGCAATCCGTAGCCGGCGGTCAGGCTGTCCCCCAGCGCGAAAACGGTCACGGGTTCGGCATAAGCCACGCTTGCGGCGGAAAACGGTAACGCCAGCGTGAAGGTCAGGTTGCGCAGGCCGCGCAATGCGCCATATGCAACAGGGGACAGAATAAAGGAAAACATCATGGGTCAGACCGTTCTGGCGTTGAAGGATGCGACGCTGACACTGGCAGGCAATGCCGGGCCGGTCGAAATTCTGAAGGGCATCTCCCTTGATGTCGCGCAAGGCGAGACATTGGGGCTGATCGGTCCGTCCGGGTCTGGCAAGTCGTCACTCCTCATGCTGATGGGCGGTCTGGAACGCGCCACATCGGGGTCTGTCCTTGCGCTGGGGTCGGATCTGACCGCCCTGGACGAAGATGCCCTCGCGCGCTTTCGTAGGGGGAATATGGGGGTGGTGTTCCAGTCTTTCCACCTGATCCCGACAATGACCGCTTTGGAAAACGTCGCCGTGCCGCTGGAACTGGCGGGCGTGGCCGATGCTTTCGAGCGCGCCGCCGAGGAATTGCGCAGCGTGGGCCTGGGCGCGCGGATGGACCATTACCCCACGCAACTGTCGGGCGGCGAGCAGCAGCGCGTGGCCCTCGCCCGCGCCGCAGCCCCGCGCCCGGCGATCCTGCTGGCCGATGAGCCGACCGGCAATCTGGACGGCGTCAACGGGGCCGCGATCATGGACATGCTGTTCGGCCTGCGCGACCGCCATGGCGCGACACTGGTTCTGGTTACCCATGCGCCGGAGTTGGCCGAGCGGTGTGACCGCGTGGTGCGGCTGGCCGATGGCCGGATCGTCGGCGAAGACCGGATGAAGGCGGCGGCGGAATGAGCGCCGTGGCGGGCTGGCCTCTGGCATGGCGACTGGCCCGGCGCGAATTGCGCGGCGGCTTGCGCGGTTTTCGCATCTTTCTCGCCTGCCTTGCGCTGGGCGTGATGGCGATTGCCTCGGTCGGCATGGTGCGCGCCGCGATCGAGGCGGGGTTGCGCGACCAGGGGGCGGTGCTGCTGGGTGGCGATGCGCAGATGGAATTCACCTATCGCTTCGCCGATGAGGCCGAGCGCGCCTATATGGACCGGATTGCAACCGGCGTGTCCGAAGTGGTTGATTTCAACTCGATGGCCGTGCGCGGCGAAGACACCGCGCTGACCCAGATCAAGGCAGTCGATGCCGCCTATCCGCTGCTGGGCGCGGTGGAGCTGGAGCCTCAGATGCCGCTGGCCGACGCGCTTGCCACGCAAGACGGCCTGCCCGGCGCGGTGATGGACCGGGTTCTGGTCGACCGGCTGGGCCTTGTGCCGGGCGATACCTTTCGCCTTGGCGTGCAGGAGTTCCGCCTGGGCGCGGTGCTGCTGCGCGAGCCCGACTCGGCGACCCAAGGCTTTACCCTTGGCCCCCGGACCATGGTGCTGACCGAGGGTCTGGCGCAGTCGGGGCTGATCGGTCCGGGCTCGCTCTATGAAACCGAATACCGGCTGCTGCTGCCCGAAGGCAGCGATCTGGCCGCGCTGGAAGACCAGACCGAGGCGCTGTACCGTGACAATGGCGTGCGCTGGCAGGACAGCCGCCGCGCCACGCCGGGGGTGGAGCGCTTTGTCGAACGGATGGGGTCGTTCCTGATCCTTGTCGGGCTGGCCGGGCTGGCCGTGGGCGGGGTCGGGGTATCCTCGGCGGTGCGCGCCTATCTGGATGGCAAGGTCTCGACCATCGCCACGCTGAAAACGCTGGGGGCCGAGGGCAACACGATTTTCCGCATCTACCTGATGCAGATCGCGGTTCTGGCGGGACTTGGGGTGACCATCGGGCTGGTGCTGGGCACCGTGATTCCGATGCTGCTGGCGCCAGTGATTTCGGCCTCCCTGCCGCTGCCGGTGATCTTCCGGCCCTATCCGATGCCGCTTTTGGAGGCGGCGTTCTACGGGCTGACGACGGCGTTCGTCTTCACGCTCTGGCCGCTGGCGCGGACCCGCAATATGCGCGCCGCTGCGCTCTATCGCGGCGCGGGGCGTGAGGGCTGGGCCGGATGGCCAGCGGCCATCGCCGTGGCCGGGCTGCTGGTGTTGCTGGTCGGCGGGGCTGTGTGGTTTTCCGGCGTGCCGGAACTGGCGCTGGGCTCTGCCGCCGGCATTGCCGGGGCGCTGATGGTGCTGGCGGGGGCGGCGTGGCTGTTGCGCCGGGCGGCCAATGGCCTTGCGCGGTCCGCTCTGGCGCGGGGCAGGGTGGCGCTGCGTCTGGCGCTGGCCGCCATCGGCGGGCCACGGGCCGAGGCGACCAGCGTGGTGCTGTCGCTTGGGCTTGGCCTGTCGGTGCTGGCCGCTGTTGGTCAGATCGAATCCAACCTGCGCCTTGCCATCGCACAGGATCTGCCCGATCGCGCGCCGTCCTACTTCTTTGTCGACATCCAGCCCGACCAGATCGACGGCTTCCTTGCCCGCGTCAACGAGGATCCGGCGGTCAGCCGGGTGGACACCGCGCCGATGCTGCGCGGGGTGGTGACGCAGATCAACGGCCGCCCGGCGCGCGAAGTGGCGGGCGAGCACTGGGTGGTGCGGGGCGATCGTGGCGTGACCTATGCGGCGGTGCCGTCCGAGACCACCACCATCACCGCAGGCGAATGGTGGCCCGCCGATTATGACGGCGCGCCGCAGGTCAGCTTTTCAGCTGAATCCGCCGCCGAGATCGGGTTGCAGCTGGGCGACACCGTCACCGTCAACGTTCTTGGCCGGGACATCACCGCCACCATCACCAGCTTTCGCAATGTGGATTTCTCGTCCGGCGGGATGGGCTTTGTGATGACCCTGAACCCGGCGGCTCTGGCGGGTGCCCCCCACACCCATATCGCCACCGTCTATGCCGAGCCCGAGGCCGAGGCCGCGATCCTGCGTGACCTGTCGCGCGCCTATCCCAATATCACCGCGATCCGCGTCAAGGATGCCATCGACCGGGTGACCGAGGCGCTGGGCGCGATTGCCACCGCCACCGCCTGGGCGGCGGCTGCTACCCTGCTGACCGGCTTTGTCGTGCTGATCGGCGCGGCTGCGGCGGGGGAGCGCGCGCGGGTCTATGAGGCGGCAGTGCTGAAAACGCTCGGCGCCACACGGGGCCGCATCCTCGCCAGCTTTGCCCTGCGCTCCGCGCTGATGGGGGCCGCAGCCGGGCTGGTCGCGATTGTGGCGGGCGGTCTGGCAGGCTGGGCGGTGATGGTGTTCGTGATGGACTCGAGCTACCGGTTCGAGCCGGTCTCGGCCCTCGCGATCATTCTGGGCGGGGTGCTTGCCACCCTTGCCGCAGGCCTCGCCTTTGCCCTGCGCCCGCTGTCCGCCCGTCCGGCACAGGTGTTGCGCGCGGCGGATTGAGAAGAGTGAAGAAAATGGAGCGCGCTTCGCGCGCGCTTTTTTTATCTCGCCTCTGCGGCAAAGCCGCAACCGGCTCGGCCATGCGCTCTGCGCGGGGATATTTAAGCCAAGATAAAGCGGGTGGTCAGAGCAGGCGGGGCAGCCCGATCAGGCCGGGCAGGTCGGCCATGTCGAAAAACGGCTCTGCGCCCACAGCCACCAGCCGCTCTGCCGGGGTATGCGCGGCATAGCCGAGGCAGCGCATCCCGGCGGCTTGTGCCGCCCGTGCGCCGGTCGGGCTGTCTTCCACCACCACGCAATCGGCAGGGGCGACACCCAGGTGCCGTGCCGCGTGCAGATACAGGTCAGGCGCGGGTTTCGGCGCGCCCAGCGTCTGGCCGGAATAGAGGTGGCCCCGGAACCGCGCGATCAGCCCGGGGTGCTGACCCAGCGTGATCTGCATCTTTTCATCCGACCCGTTCGAGCCCATGGCAAAGGCAATACCCGCTGCCTCCAGCCTGTCCAGCACGGTCAGGATGCCGGGGATCAGCGGCGTGCCCTTGGCCAGATGTGCATAAAGCCGCTGGTAGAACGCCCCGACCCAGGTCTCGGGCAGCGCCGCCCCCGCATCCCGGGCGCGGGCCGCCACATCGGCCATGGTGCCGCCGATGAAATCGCGCGCGATCACCTCGACCGTCAGATGCAGGCCATGCGCGGCAAACTCCCCCACCAGCAGCTCGAAGGTCATGCCCTCGCTGTCCACCACCACGCCGTCACAGTCGAAAATCACAGCTTTGGGGGTCATCCGGGCATCCTGAGCAGGGTCACATGGGTGTCGCCATATCTGCGCTGGTCGATGAGGTCCAGCCCGGCGGGCGGCACCGGGGCGGTGCCTTCCTCCCAGACGATCACCGCAGCGGGGGCGAGCCAGCCGCCCGCAAGGCAGCCCGCAATCGCCTTTTCGCCCAGACCCTTGCCATAGGGCGGATCAAGGAACACCAGATCAAACCCCGCGCCCCGGTTGTCCCCCAGCTGCGTCGCATCGCGCCGCCAGACCTCGGTTTCCGCTTCGGCCCGCATCAGCGCGATGTTGCGCCTGACCAGCGCGAGGCCCGTCTTGCCATCCTCGACAAAGCTGGCCTGCGCCGCCCCGCGCGACAGCGCCTCCAGCCCCAGAGCACCAGTGCCGGCAAACAGATCCAGCACCCGCGCGCCCTGCACCAGATTGCCGTGGCCGCCGTTCAGCAACAGGTTGAAGATCGACTCGCGCACCCGGTCGGAGGTGGGGCGCAGATGCGCCAGCGCATCGCCCGCCCCCACCGGGGCCAGATGCAGCCCGCGCGCCCGCCCGCCGATGATCCTCATCGCAAGAGCGCCTTGAGATCGGTGGCCGGGTCCGCCACCACCTCGGGCGCGGGCGATTTGCCCGCCTCGATCAGCCGCTTGCCGACCATATAGGCCCGCGCATCGTTCATCGCATCCAGCGCCAGCAGCCGCTCACCCTGATAATACCAGAACGACACCGCCCCCCCCTCGCCGGGGCGGGTCACGATCCGGTCATAGCCGGTGTTCAGCCCGGCGATCTGCAGCTTGCAGTCATACTGATCCGACCAGAACCATGGCCGCGCCTCATACGCCTTGCCCGCGCCAAGGATATTGGCGGCAACGGTTTCGGCCTGATCAATCGCATTGCCCACCGATTCCAGCCGCAGCCGCCCCGCCCCCCACGGGAAGGACGCGCAATCGCCCGCCGCCCAGACATCCGGGGCCGAGGTGCGGCCAAAGGCATCGGTGGCGATGCCATTGTCGATCACGATCCCCGCCGCCTGCGCCACCGCCGTGTCAGGCAGGATGCCCACGCCGACAAGCACGAAATCGGCCGCAATCTCGCGCCCGTCCGACAGCCGCGCGCCAGTCACGCGCCCGTCGCCCAGCAACCGCTCCAGCCCGGTCGACTCTAGGATCGTCACGCCATGCGCGGCATGCAGCGCGCGGAAATAGTCCGAGGTTTCCGGCGCGGCCACCCGTTGCAGAATGCGCGGCGCCATCTCCAGCACCGTGACCTGCAGCCCGAGCTTTGCCGACACCGCTGCCGCCTCCAGCCCGATATAGCCGCCGCCGACAATCACCACCCGGCGGCCCGGCTGAAACTCAGCCCGCATCGCATCCACATCTGTCAGCCCGCGCAGGGTATAAACCCCGGCCAGATCGCCCCCCATCGCAGCCGGCAAACGGCGCGGCGTTGACCCGGTGGTCAGCGCCAGCGCGTCATAGGGGATCACCTCGGCCCCCAGACTCACCGTCCGCGCCGCCGTATCCACCCCGGTCACCGGCGACCCCAACCGCAGGTCCACCCCCTGATCGGCCCAGAACTCCGGCCCGCGCAGCCACAGCCGCTCGGCCTCCATCTCGCCCATCAGATAGGCTTTCGACAGCGGCGGGCGCTGATAGGGCGGCGCGGTTTCCGCGCCGATCATGGTAATCGGCCCCGTATGCCCCAGCCCGCGCAGCTTTGCCGCCAGCGCTGCCCCGGCCTGTCCCGCCCCGATGATCACCACGCGCATGCCATATTCCTCTGGTCGCCCAACGGGCCGGACCCTATATCTTGCCGCAGTCAGAACGCAACGCGAGAGGGACACCACCATGACGATTTCTATAGGCGACACGCTGCCGGATGCGACCCTGATCAAGCTCGGCGACAAGGGGCCAGAGCCCGTTTCGCTGCAAGATCTGGCACGCGGCCGCAAGCTGGTACTGTTTGCCGTGCCGGGGGCGTTCACGCCGACCTGCCATTCCGCCCATGTCCCCAGCTTTATCCGCACCAAGGACCAGTTCACCGCCAAGGGCGTGAACGAGATCGTCTGCGTCTCGGTCAACGATCCCTTCGTGATGAAGGCCTGGGGCGAGGCGACCGGCGCGACCGAGGCGGGCGTGACCATGCTGGCCGATGCCGATTCGGGATTTACCAAGGCCATGGGGCTTGGCTTCTCTGCCGCGCCCGCCGGGCTGTTGGACCGCTCCAAACGCTACGCGCTTTATGCCGAGGATGGCGTGGTCAAACAGCTGCATCTGGAGGAATCGCCGGGCACCTGCGACATCTCGGGCGGTGAGGCGCTTCTGGCTGCGATCTGAGCCGCGCGCCGCGTTCAGAACAAATCGCTTCCCCTCCCCCTCGTGGGGAGGGGGCAGGGGTGGGGGGCGCGTCAGACCCGCCGCCACGCCCCAGACAGCGCCCTCAATACCCCGCAGCCTTGTCCATCCGCCGCGCCAGATCCACGTCCAGCTTGGTCAGCCCGCCCGCGTCATGGCTGGTCAGTTTCACCTTGACCGTGCGGTAGCTGTTCGACCAGTCCGGGTGATGGTTCAGATCTTCGGCGTCGTCGGCCACTTTCGTCATAAAGGCAAAGGCCTGTTTGAAATCCTTGAACAGAAAGGTCTTTTCCAGCGCATCCTTGTTTTCTGCCATCTTCCACCCGGTGCCGAACAGCGGCAGCAGGGTGGATCGGTCCAACTCTGTTTTGTCGGTCATTCGGGCTTGTCCTTGTTCATCAGCGCATCATCCATCGCGGTCGCCCGCGCAGCGGCTGGGCGGGTCTTGATCCGGTCCCAGTATGCAGACAACGCGTCGGTCCGGGGAAGCGTTCCGAATTGCAGCCCCCAACCGACCTGACTGCCGACATAGACATCCGCCGCCGAAAACGCCTCCCCCGCCACAAACTCATGCCCCGCCACATGGTCAGACAACGCCCCCACCGCCGTTTCCAGACTGCCATAGCCGGTGCGCCCCGCCTCCTGCACGGTGCCGGGCTTCCAGCCAAACGACGCATTCACCGCCGCCTGTTCCAACGGCCCGGCGGCAAAGAACATCCAGCGGTAAAAAGCGGCCCGGCTCGCGGGCATCAGCCCGGCCTGCGGGAAGGCATCGGCCAGATAGGTGCAGATCGCGGCACATTCCGTCACCACCTGCCCGTCATGCACCACCGCCGGCACCTTTCCCATCGGGTTCACCGCCAGATAGCCGGGGGCTTTCATCTCGGCCCCATAGCCCAGCACCACCGTCTCATACGGCTGGCCCAGCTCTTCCAGCATCCAGCGCACGATCCGGCCCCGCGACATCGGGTTGGTGTAAAAGGTCAGGCTGTCCATGATCGTCCCTCACATGGTTCGATGTTACTCTGCCACGCCCGGCCCGCGCTGTCAGTCTTCCGATTGCACCCGGCGGAACGGGCCGTATTGCGTCAGCACCTCGATTTCCTCATCCACCGCGCGGCGCTCTTCCTGCAAGTACCGCGCCACGGCGTCGCGAAAGCCCGCATCGGCGATCCAGTGCAGCGAATGCACCGGGGTCGGCAGATAGCCGCGCGCCAGCTTGTGCTCGCCCTGCGCCCCCGCCTCGACGCGGGCGAGCCCGTTGGCAATCGCCCAGTCGATCGCCTGATAATAGCACAGTTCGAAATGCAGGCAGGGGTGATCCTCACTGCAGCCCCAATAGCGGCCAAACAGCACATCGCGCCCGATGAAATTCAGCGCCCCCGCCACGGGCCGCGCGCCGTCAAACGCCAGCACCAGCAGAATGTCGTCGCGCATGGTCTCATGAAACCGGGTGAACGCTGCCCGCGTGAGGTAAGGTGTGCCCCATTTGCGCGCGCCGGTATCCTGATAGAACTGCCAAAACGCCTCCCAATGCGCAGGCTCGATCTGATCGCCGGTCAAGGCCCGGATGGTCAGGTTTGATGCCCGCGCCGTCTCACGCTCCTTGCGAATCATCTTGCGCTTGCGGCTCGACAGCTGGCCCAGAAAATCGTCAAACGAGGCGTAGCCGTTGTTTTCCCAGTGAAACTGCTGCGTCACCCGGTGCAGCACGCCCTCGACGCCCGCCAAAGCCTCGGCCTCGTCTTCGGTGCAGAATGTCACATGCAGCGACGACAGCCGGTTCTTTGCCGCCACCGAAATCGCCGCCGCCAGCAACAGCTCGCGGTGCGCCGCATCGCCCAGAAACCGCCGTCCGGTCGCGGGCGTGAACGGCACTGCAATCTGCAGCTTCGGATAGTACCGCCCGCCCGCCCGCTCAAACGCCTGCGCCCAGCCGTGGTCAAAGATATACTCGCCCTGCGAATGGCCCTTGGCATACATCGGCACGGCGGCCACCATCCGGCCCGCCTCGCGCAGCACCAGCGGATGCGCGGTCCAGCCTGTGCCGGTCCCGGTCGAGCCGGACAGCTCCAGCGCGCTCAGAAACCGATAGGTGGTGAACGGGTCCACCGGCCGCCCCGATACCTGTTCAGGGGCCGCCACCGCATCCCACTCGTCGGCATCAATCTCGGTCAGGCTCTGGTGCAGGGTGATTTCGGTCATGGTTCCGTTATTCCGGGCGCGCCCGCATAGACTGTGCCGCGCGCCCGCAAATTCAAGCGGGCAGCGCGCTCAGATAGCCCTCGAACGTCACATTCGCCGCAATCTGCCGCGCCATTGCCTCTTGTTCGGACGTGCGGATGGTCCAGCACAGCACCGGCACTCCCGCAGCGCGCAGGTCCAGCACACGCGGCCGTGTCAGGTCATTGCCCTGATGGCTGATGAACGACGCCCCCACCCGGTCAAAATCGGGAATCCCGCGAAGCCGGTCGCAGACCTCGGCAGGCACCGGGGCCCAGTCGTCATACTCATAGGATGATGTGGTCAACCCCCGCGCCACATGTGGCGCCAGCCGTGCCATATGCGCCACCGAATGCGGGTTGAACGACATCACCGCCACTTCGCCGCCGTATCCGGCCAAAGCGTCCGCCACCGCCGCCTCCAGCCGCCCGTCGGTCTCGCCCATCGCCCCGGTCTGATCCTTGATCTCGATCAGCAGCGGCACCCGGCCCGCGACCATGCCCAACACCTCCGGCAGCGTCGGAATCCGGTCGGTGCCCCCGGTCAGCACAATCTGCTCCAACGCGGCGGCAGAGCGCGCCGACACCGGCCCGCGTTCCGCCGTCAGCCGGTCCAGCTCGTCGTCATGGAACACCATGGCCTGCCCATCGGCAGACAGTTGCACATCGACTTCAATGGCATAGCCCGCCGCCACCGCAGCGCGGATCGCGGCAGGGCTGTTCTCGATCCGCCCCTGCGCGCGGTCATGCAACGCCCGATGCGTCACCGGCAGGCGCAGGAACCCGGCGGGCAGGGCGGGGCGTGTCATGTCAGGCAATCTCGAACACCGCTTCGATCTCGACCGCCACGCCAAACGGCAAAGACGCCGCCGACACGGCTGACCGCGCATGCCGCCCGGCATCGCCCAACACCGCCACCATGAAATCCGAGGCCCCGTTGATCACCTTCGGCTGGTCCACGAACTCGGGGCCGGAGTTCACAAACCCCACCAGCTTGACCAGCCGCACCACGCGGTCAATCTCACCGCCCGTCGCCGCCTTGACCTGCGCCAGCAAGGAAATCGCACAGGCCTTTGCCGCCTCGGCCCCCTGTTCCACGGTCAGCTCCGCGCCCAGCTTGCCCTTGATCAGACCGCCCGCGTTCTGGCTGATCTGGCCCGAGATGAACACCTGTTTGCCGCTGATGACCCAAGGCACGTAATTCGCCGCCGGAGCAGGCGCGTCGGGCAGGGTCACGCCCAGTTCGGCAAGGCGGGCTTCGATCTTAGACATGGGAACACCTCCGTTCAGTTTGGCGCAGGCTAGCCGCCTGATCCGGTGGCGGCAAGGCCAGCTGCCCGGCAATTCGGCACTCCAATGTATCACATGACATATCCGGCCCGCCCTGATGCCCGAAACCTGCCCAAAACGCACCGCAAATCCAAGCCTGCGTTGTATTTTGATGCCACGGCCTATATCAAACCCCATGATTATTGCGACGCTGTGACTCAATAACGACGCCCGCCGGTTCCGGGCAGAAAATGGCTGTATCCCGTATGTTTTCCACTGCACCCTGTCTCACCCCCCGCCCTGCGCTGCTGCGCGCCGCCGGCACTCTGGCCGCCGTGGCCCTGCTGGCCGCCTGCGCGCAAAAGCCGGCCCCCTCCGGCTTCAGCGACCCGCTGGAGGTGAACAACCGCGAGATCCACGACTTCAACCGCAGCATCGACAACGCCATCCTGCGCCCGCTCTCCAGCGGCTTTGGCGAGGGGCCGCCCGGCCCGGTGATGCGAGGTGTCACCAATTTCGCGCAAAACCTCGACGCCCCCGGCGCCGTGGTCAACAACCTGCTGCAAGGCCGCCCGCAGTTCGCGCTGCAAAACACCCTGCGGTTCGCGCTTAACACCACCGTCGGCATCGGCGGGCTGTTTGACCCGGCCCGCGCCATCGGGCTGGAGGGCAAGACCACCGATTTCGGCGAAACCCTGCATGTCTGGGGCGCGGGAGAGGGGAATTACGTCGAACTCCCCTTCCTCGGCCCGTCAACGGAACGCGACATGGTGGGCAAGATCGTCGATGTCGGCCTGAACCCGCTGCGCTACGTGCTGCCAAAGCCGGAAAGCAACATCGTGCCGGTGGCAAAGGTGGTATCAAGTCTTGGTGATCGGGCGCGCTATTCCGAAACGGTCGACTCTGTCTTATATGACTCTGCGGACAGCTATGCGCAGGCCCGCCTGCTGTATCTGCAAAACCGCCGCTTTCAACTGGGGCAAACCGCCGGCGACGCTGGCGATGACGCTTTCGAGGATCCGTATGAGGACATCTATGGCGAATGACAGGCTGATCATCACACGTCGCGGCTTTGGCATCGGGCTGGTCGGCGGTGCCGCCGCACTGGCCATGCCCGTGGCCGCTGCGGCTCTTACCGTCGATCAGGCCAGCACACTGGTCGGCAAGGCGATTGCCGATGTGAATGCCACGATCAACTCGGGCAAATCCGCCAGTGCGATGTATGGCGATTTTGAACGCATCTTCAGCCGCTACGCCGATGTGCCCACGATCGCCCGCTCGGCCCTCGGCCCGGCCGCCCGGTCCGCCTCGCGCGCGCAGCTTGCGGCCTTTACCACCGCGTACCAAAGCTACATGGCCCGCAAATACGGGGCCCGGTTCCGCGAATTCATCGGCGGCCAGATTGAGGTCACCGGCGCCCGCGCCGTCAAAAGCTATTTTGAGGTGATCTCGGTCGCCAAACTGCGCGGTCAGGCCCCGTTTGATGTGCGCTGGCACGTATCCGACCGCTCGGGGAAGGATCTGTTCTTCAACATCATCATCGAAGGCGTGAACATGCTGGCCAGCGAACGCACCGAAATCGGTGCGATGCTCGACCGCCGCCGGGGCGACATCGACGGTCTGATCGCCGACATGAAAAACGCCTGACGCCGCGCCCGTCAAAGACCCAGAACGCCGACCCCCGCAAATGCGCAGGGTCGGCGTTTTGCTGTCGGGGCAGGGCGCAGGGATAGGACGAGGCGAGGCACTCACCCCAGCGCCAGCACTCCCGCGCCAATGGCAAACGACCCCAGCAGCATCGCCAGCGACCACAGGTGAAATTCGCGCCACAGCCCCGGCTTGCCCGACAGCCGCAGCGCGATCAGATTGGCCAATGACCCGATGGCCAGCCCAAAGCCGCCGACGTTGACGCCCCATGCCAGCGCGCGCCAGTCGTCGGTGAAGGGCGCAAGGAAAATCGCCGCAGGCACGTTCGACATGATCTGCGACAGCCCCGCCCCCAGCGCGTAGACAGCGCCTTGCCCCTCGGTCCACGCTGCTACCAGATCTGCGGCCCCCGGCATCTGGCCCAGCAGCCCCAGATTGATAAACATCAGCACAAAAACCAGCAGCAGCGGCCAGTCCACCCCGCGCAGAACCGCACGGAAGCACAGCGCAAACACGGCAATCACCGCCACAGCGCCCGGCACCGCAAGCTCTGCATTCACCGCGAACAGAAATAGCGGATAGGCGGCAAGTGCGCTGATCATCAGCCCCCGCTGCACCGGCAGCGGGCCAGAGGTTTCCAGCACGGCCAGCCGCCCCTTGCCAAAGCCCAGCGGGATCAGCGCCAGCAAGAGCACGATCATCGCCGCCGCAATCGGCATCATGGCCAGGGTGAACTGTCCGAATCCAACCCCCGATGTCTGCCACAGGAACAGGTTCTGCGGGTTGCCAACCGGTGACAGCGCCGACCCGGCATTCACCGCCAGTGCCTGAAAGATCACCAGCCGCCCCAGCGGCAGATCGACCATCCGCGCCAGCCCCACTGTCAGCGGCACCGTCACGAACAGCGCCACATCATTGGTCACCACCGCCGACAACGCCGCCGCAAACACCACCAACGCAAAGGCCAGCCCGCGCAGGCTGCCGATCTGCCCGATGATCCAGCGACCGCTGCGGTCAATCAGGCCGGAAACCTCCAGCCCGCGACTCAGCACCATCAGCCCGGCAAGCGCTGCCACGGTTTTCCAGTCCACCAACCCGAACAGGGTGACCGCCGGTCTTGGCACCGCCCAGAGCATCACAGGGAAAACGGCAATCAGCCCCAGCAACAACCAGTCCTGCGCCAGCCGCGCTGAAATGGCGCGAAAAATACCGATCATAGTGCCCGCTCCATGCCTGCCGCGCATGTGACCGGAAATTCCGGCCTTCTCAAGCACAGAATGGGCCGGGGGCGGAACGGGGCAGAAAGACGGCGAAGCGCATCCTGCCTGCTCTGCATCCCTGAGCCTGCCCGGCACCCTGCATCCCTCTTAGGTGGGGGAAGTCTTAAGGTCCGGTTAATATCGCACAACTAACCTGTTGATAACAAAGGGACACTCTCAGTGCCCCCTGTGTTACACACGCCCCCTTTCAGGGGGGCGCACTCAGTTCCCGAACACGCCCATCACATCGCGCAAGACCTGTTCGGCCAGATCGCCCTCCTGTACCGGCCCCTCATTGACCCAGTCATCGGGTATCGGCCCGTCATAGACGATCACCTCCTGCGCCGGCACCTCTGCCGCAGCAGGCGCGCCGGGCTGCGGCACCGAGGTGGGCGACTGACCGTCGGCCATCACATTGGGCGACGACGCGTAGCCCCCCGGCGGCAGCTTCGGCTCGGGGATCAGCATGGGCAGCGGCTGCGGCTGAACGCCATCATGCACCCGCACCATCACCTCGCGCCAGATCTCGGCCGGCAAACCACCGCCCGTCACCCCGGTCAGCGGCGCGTTGTCATCGTTGCCCATCCAGACCCCGGCCACATAGTCAGCGGTAAAGCCCAGAAACCACGCATCCCGCGCCGCCTGTGTCGTGCCGGTCTTGCCCGCCGCCTGCCAACCGGGAATCCGTGCCCGCGTCCCGGTGCCGGACTCGATCACCTGGTTCATCATATAGGTCAGGTACAGCGCCGCCTCTTCGCTGATCACCCGCTGCCCCAGACCGCCAGTCGCGCCCAAGAGCACATCATTCTCACCCTGCAACCGCAGCTCGACCAGACCGTAAGGCGTGACCGAAGAGCCGCCGTTCAGAATGCCGGCATAAGCCCCCGACATCTCCAGAAGGGACGATTCCGACGCGCCAAGCGCCAGCGCCGGCCCATCGGCCAGCGCCGAGACAATGCCGAACCCATTGGCCACCCGCCGCACCGCATCACGCCCCACCGCCTCGGATACCCGAACGGCGGGGATGTTGCGGCTTTCGGCCAGCGCCTGCGCCAGCGTGATCATGCCCTTGAACTGGTTGTCATAGTTCTTGGGTGTCCAGGCCCCGGAACCGGGGATGTTGATGGTCAGCGGCGTATCCTCGACATAATCCGCCGGGGTGAACCCCAGATCCATCGCCGCCGCATAGGCAAAGGGCTTGAAGCTGGACCCGGTCTGCCGCTTGGCCTGTGTGGCGCGGTTGAAACTGCCCGCCGCCACCGCCTCACGCCCGCCGACCATGGCGCGCACCGCCCCGTCCGCCGACATCACCACAATCGCCGCCTGCGCCTTGGAACCCTCTTTCACCTTGGTGTCAAAGACAAACTCCAGCGCCTCTTCCGACGCCTTTTGCAGCCGCTGGTCCAGCGTGGTGCGGATGATCACATCCTCGGTCGTGTTCGATGACAGAAAGCTTGGCGTCGACTCCATCACCCAATCGGCAAAGGCGCCGCCCGATTTCGTCTCGGCGGCCTTTGACAGCCGGGCCGGGTTCTGGCGGGCATCGGCGGCCTGCGCGGCGGTCAGATAGCCCTGATCCTCCATCAGACCGACCACAATCGCGGCGCGCTCCTGCGAGCGCAGCAGGTTGTTGGTCGGCGCAAAGCGCGACGGCGCGGTCAAAAGTCCCGCCAGCATCGCCGCCTCAGCCGGGCCAACCTCATTGGCAGACTTGCCGAAATAACGCTGCGCCGCCGCTTCAAACCCACGCGCGCCCGCGCCCATATAGGCCCGGTTCAGATAGATGGTCAGGATTTCCTCTTTGGAATACTTGACCTCCATCGCCATCGCATAGGGGATCTCCTTGACCTTGCGCCAGATACCGCCGCTGCGGCAGTCCTGTTCATAAGCGGCTTCGGATTTCCATTCGCTGGGGTTATAGGGCACGCCAAGGCACAGCAGTTTGGCGACCTGCTGGGTGATGGTTGACCCGCCGTTGCCCGACAGGGGGCCGCGCCCTTCGCTCAGGTTGATCCGCACCGCCCCGGCAATGCCGCGCGGGCTGATGCCGAAATGGCGGTAGAACCGCTTGTCCTCGGTCGCCACCACCGCGTCATGCAGAAACGGCGAGACATTGGCCGCCGTGATCTGGCCGCCAAACGTCTCCCCGCGCCAGGCAAAGACCTGACCCTCGCGGTCCAGCATGGTCACCGATCCGCGCGCCCGGCCATCCAGCAGTTCGGTCACGGCGGGCAGCTGGCTGTAGAAATAGAACACCGCCAGCGCCAGCACCATGCCGACCACCGCCCCGATGCGCCAGGTCACCCCCCACAGCACCCGCCAGATCAGCCGCCACAACCCGATGATCAGGCCGACAATCAGACCGTGCTGACGCTTTGGCTTGCGCGGCGCGGGTTTGCGCGGCGGACGCCCGCCCGATGTGGGTTTGGCGGCTGCGGGCCGACTGGCCGCATACCGCTTGTCCGCAGTGAGTTTTCCCCGGCCGTTGCCCGATGCTGCCATTGCCTGCCCAACCATTCAAGACGTGTTCTTTTGCCCGACTCTAGCCGGAATAACCCGGGTTGTGGAGAGCGGGCCTTCACGATTCGGATATGTGTCATGCCTAAAAATTCATCAAGTTGCACAATAAGTATAAAAATTGTGCAATAAGGCGCGCATTCAGGCAGAGTTCCGCCGTCGGTTTCTTGTTCTGCACCTGCGAAAGGCGGCTTGTTGTCTGCAAGGGCCCAACCCCGGGCCCCACAGAAATGAAGGGGAAGGACGTGAAACTAATTATTGCAGCAATCAAGCCGTTCAAGCTGGAGGAAGTGCGTGAAGCACTGACCACCATCGGGGTGCGCGGCATGATGGTCACCGAGATCAAGGGTTTCGGCAGCCAGTCTGGTCATACCGAAATTTATCGCGGCGCCGAATACGCCGTGAACTTTGTGCCAAAGGTCCGGCTGGAAATCGTGGTCAGCGACAGCCTTGCGGATGCCGTCGTCGAAACGATCCGCACCACCGCGAAAACCGACAAGATCGGCGATGGCAAGATCTTCGTGCTGGATGTCCAGCATGCCGTGCGCGTGCGCACCGGCGAAATCAACGACGATGCGCTCTGACGCGTTGGGGACAGGGGAAACGCAAAGATGAACACTCCGATGAAACTTGCTGGTCTTGCGACGCTGGGCGCGTCGCTGTTTGCCAGCCTGCCCGCCTGGGCACAGGACGCCACCGCCGAGGCGGCAGAGGTTGTCGCCGCAGCACCGGCGGCCGTGGATAACGCCTTTATTTTCAACACCCTGCTGTTCCTGATCGGCGGCTTTCTGGTGTTTTGGATGGCCGCTGGCTTTGCGATGCTCGAGGCCGGTCTGGTGCGGTCGAAAAACGTCACGATGCAGCTGACCAAGAACATTGCGCTCTTTGCCATCGCCTCGCTGATGTACTGGATCGTGGGTTACAACCTGATGTATCCGGGCGACGCCTGGACCATGACCGGCTATGTCGGCCAGCTGTTCTCGGCCAAAACCATCGGCGGCGATCCTGATCTGGCGACCGGCTATTCGGCCGGATCGGACTTCTTCTTTCAGCTGATGTTCTGCGCCACCACCGCCTCGATCGTCTCGGGCACGCTGGCCGAGCGCATCAAGCTGTGGCCGTTCCTGATCTTTACGGTTGTCCTGACCGGGTTCCTCTACCCGATCGAGGCCTCCTGGCAGTGGGGCGGCGGCTGGTTGTCGGAAGCAGGCTTCTCTGACTTTGCCGGATCGACACTGGTTCACGCCGCAGGTGGCTTTGCTGCCCTCTCGGGTGCGCTGATCCTGGGGCCGCGTCTGGGCAAATACACCAAGGAAGGCCGCGTCAACCCGATGCCGGGTTCCAACCTTGCTCTTGCCACGCTGGGCACGTTTGTGCTGTGGCTGGGCTGGTTCGGCTTTAACGGCGCGTCCCAACTGGCTCTGGGCACCGAAGTCGATGCCAATGCCGTCTCGATCATCTTTGCCAACACCAACATGGCCGCGTCTGCCGGGGCCGTGGTGGCGATGATCCTGTCGCAGCTGATCTACAAAAAGGTCGACCTGACGATGGTGCTCAACGGCGCGCTGGCTGGTCTGGTCTCGATCACCGCCGGGCCGCTGGACCCGTCGCTGTTCGGCGCAGTCTGGATCGGCGGTATCGGTGGCGTGATCGTTCTGGTTGTCGTGCCACTGCTCGACAAGCTCAAGATCGACGACGTGGTTGGTGCGATCCCGGTTCACCTGGTCGCCGGCTTCTGGGGCACCATGGCGGTTCCGTTCTACACCGACGGCACCAGCTTTGGCATGCAGTTCGTGGGCTTCGCCGCAATCGGTCTGTTCATGTTCGTCACCTCGGGCATCGTCTGGGTCGTCCTGAAATCGACCATGGGTCTGCGTCCGACCCAGGAAGACGAGATGATGGGTCTGGACAAGGCCGAACTGGGTCTCGAAGCCTACCCGGAGTTTACCAAGGGCTGACGCCTCCTCCTCCCAGTCAGTCTGACGTCTGGCCCGAACCGCAAGGTTCGGGCCTTTTTACTGGCCCGAATGCGCATGAAAAAGCCCGCGACAGGCGCGGGCTTTCCAACACTCGGGGCTTTGGCTTAGCCCGCAACCTTCGCAATCGCCGCCGCCAGAATCGGCACGGTGCGGGCGTTCAGCCCGGCGATATTGATGCGGCTGTCGCCCACCATGTAAATCCCGTGATCGTCGCGCAGCACGTTCACCTGCGCCTCGGTCAGGCCAAGGCGGCTGAACATGCCGCGATGATCGGCCACGAAATCGAAGCGGTCAGAATTGGTGGCGCGGCGCAGCTCTTCCGCCAGCGCCTTGCGTAAGGACAGCATGTTCAGCCGCACCTCTTCCAGCTCGGCCTTCCAGTCGGCACGCAAGGCATCATCCTCCAGGATCATCGTCACCAGACGCGCACCGTGATCGGGCGGAAAGCTGTAGTTCTGCCGGTTCAGGAATGCCAGATTCCCCTGCACCACCGCCCGGCGCGCGGGGTCTGTCAGGGCGATCAGCACCCCCGTGCGCTCGCGGTAAATCCCGAAGTTCTTGGAACAAGACGCGGCAATCAGCACTTCGGGGAACCGCGCCGCGATCATCCTCGTGGCGGCCGCATCTTCCTCCAGCCCGTCGCCAAAGCCCTGATAGGCCAGGTCAATGAACGGCACCGCACCGCGCGCCTCCAGCACATCGGCGACCTGCGCCCACTGGTCAGCGGTGAAATTCGCGCCGGTCGGGTTGTGGCAGCAGCCGTGCAACAGCACGATGTCGCCCTTGGCAACCTTGTCCAGATCCTCCAGCACGCCCGCAAAGTCGACCCCACGCGTCTCGGCGTCGAAATAGCGATACTCGGCCATCTTCATGCCAAGGTACCTGATGATCGACGGATGGTTCGGCCAGGTCGGGTTCGACAGCCAGACCGTCGCTCCCGGCGACGCCATCCGGATCAGCTCCAGCGCCTGCCGGATCGCCCCGGTGCCGCCCGGCGTCGCCACCGATGCCGCACGGTCGGCAAAACCCTCCCCAAGGATCATCCCGACCATCGCCGCGTTATACGCAGGCTCTCCGGCCAGCCCGGTGTAGGATTTGGTGACCTCCACCTCCCACAGCTTTTTCTCCGCCGCCTTCACCGCCCGCATCACCGGAGTCAGGCCGGTGGCATCCTTGTAGACGCCGACACCAAGGTCGATCTTGGTGTCGCGCGGGTCATCGCGGTACATCGCGATCAGTTGCAGGATCTTGTCCTGCGGTTGCGGGTTCAGAACTTCCAGCATTGGCCTATCCTTTGGCGACGGCAAGGTCTTCGTACATGCCCCATTCGGACCACGATCCGTCATAGAGCGCATGGCTGCGGTGGCCGATCCGTTCCAGCGCAAGGCTCAGAATCGCGGCGGTCACGCCCGACCCGCAAGAGGTGATGGCCGGTTTGGACAGATCCACCCCCGCCGCCTCGAACACCGCTTTCAGATCGGCAGGCCCCTTCATGGTGCCATCCCCGTTCAAGAGCGTGCTGAACGGCACATTCTTTGACCCCGGAATATGGCCCGAGCGCAATCCGGGGCGCGGCTCTGCCACCTCGCCGCGGAACCGTGCAGCGGCGCGGGCGTCGATGATCTCGGCCTGCGCCAGCTTGGCGGCATGCGCCACCTGCGTCACATCCTTGATCAGCTGGTTCTGGCGGCTGACGGTCATGTGGCGGTCGCGCACCACCGGCGGCATATCCTCGACCTCGCGGCCTTCGGCCTGCCATTTGGGAAAGCCGCCGTCCAGCACAGCCACATCCATCTTGCCCATCAGGCGGAACGTCCACCAGACCCGCGCTGCCGAAAACAGCCCCGCACCGTCATAGACCACCACCTGATGCCCGTCGCCCACGCCCATGGCGCGCATCCGGCTCATGAACTTTTCCACCGGCGGCACCATATGCGGCAGGTTCGACCGCTGGTCGCTGATCTCGTCAATGTCGAAAAACCGCGCACCGGGGATATGCGCGGCCGCGTATTCCGCCCGCGCATCGCGGCCCGAGTCGGGCATGAACCACGACGCATCCAGCACCCGCAAATCCGGGTCTTTCAGATGAGCAGCCAGCCAGCCGGTCGAAACCAGCGTTTTCGGGTCGTCGATCGGCGATTGGGTCACGAGGGTTGTCATGCATCAGGCTCCGCGCGGGTCAGCCCCGGCATATATCGGCAGAGGGGCGCAGGGCAAGGGTTCAGGCACCGGGGGCGTGGTTTTGGCCATCCCACGCGTCGGGTTTGGGGCCAAATTGCAGTTGCGCCAATCGAAGTGACGCAGGACCACACCTCGGAACAAACCGGACACTGGCGGTTTGATTGCCGGTATCCGGTTTACCGTTCTACAGTTTGTTTATGGAGTTTCCCCCATCGGCGATCATCGCGCTGCCCGTCACGAAAGAAGCGTGATCAGAAAGCAGGAACAAAGCCGCATTGGCGATTTCGGACGGCTCGGCCATGCGCTTCAGCGCGTGGAAACCGCGCACGACTTCATGAAAACCGGCATCATCACCGGCCATGGGCGTCATCGTGCCTCCTGGGAGGAGTGCGTTCACGCGGGTGTTTTCAGGCCCATGTTCTGCCGCCAGAACCTGTGTCATACCGATAAGCCCCGCCTTCGCAGCGGCATATGCCCCCATGCCGGGTAAACCGATTGTGTGTCCCACGAATGAGGAGGTGAACACAATCGAACCGCCACCGCGTTTGCGCATCGCAGGGATCTGGAACTTGGCTGCATAGAACCCGCTATCAAGGTTTACCGCGATCACTTTATGCCAATTGCTGTCTGCCATGTCGGGAATTGGTCCCATTTCTCCAGTGACACCAGCATTGTTGAAAGCGCCGTCGAGACCGCCAAAGCGCGACTCCGCAAGCTTCACCAACTCTTCGGCGTACCCCCCGTCTTCGACGTTCCCCGCGAGGAAAGCCGCCTCGCCACCCTTGGCAGAAATATCTTCTGTGATTTTCACAAGCAGTTCGGCGCGGCGCGCTCCGAGAACCAGCTTCGCGCCTTCAGCTGCGAAAATTGTGGCGGCGGCAGCTCCAATGCCACTGCTCGCGCCCGTGATGATAATTGTCTTTCCGTTGAGAAGCATTCCCATCTCCATATTCTGAGGTTTGGGAACTGCTTAGTGAAATCGTTCCGCCAGACCGACCCGCTTCTTGCGCAAATACCATCTGCCTGCCCCGAGGCCGCCCTTCATTGCGGGTGCCGCATCATTCAGTCTGGGCTCTGTCCGGTCATTTGCTGCACCACGCACCATCGGCGGCAGATGCCGGGCAGGCCAGCTTCTGCCGCCTTACGAACAACGGATACTCATGGGAACGCGCTCTATTTTCCAAAACACACACGTCATGACGCATGCCATACATTGGCCATACGCAGATCAGACGCGCGCCATAGCCGGAAAAATTCACGTTCAGCACAGCCGGAGGCACCTCTCGGACGGGCACCTCAGTCGCGGTGGTTCTGTTTCATGATGCGAGCCTTCTGCCGGTCCCAGTCGCGCTTGGCGCTGGTTTCGCGCTTGTCGGCCAGCTTCTTGCCCTTGGCGACGCCCAGCTTGATCTTCACGATGCCGCGCTCGTTGAAGTACATCTTGATCGGCACGATGGTCATGCCTTCGCGCGCGGTCGAATTCCACAGCCGCGCGAGTTCCCGCTTTGAAACCAACAGCTTACGGCGGCGGCGTTCGTCGTGGCTGTCCCAGTGGTTCGACTGGGTATAAGGCGCGATATAGCCGTTGATCAGCCACAACTCGCCTCCCTCGACGCTCGCATAGCTGTCGCCGATGTTCGACCCGCCCTTGCGCAGCGACTTCACCTCGGACCCTTGCAGCATGATCCCGGCTTCCAGATCGGATTCGATATGGTAATCGAACCGCGCCCGGCGGTTTTCGGCAATCAGCTTGGAGTTCGGATCAGAAATCTTAACCATCCATTCCACATAAGCGCGCTTCGATGGCAAGTCCAGATGGCGACATACGCAGATGTCGGATCAGGGCAGGCGGGCGGGCACAGCCCCCTGCCGGTTTCCCCGGACAAGCGTGTAAATACCAGAGCTTACGATCAGCGCCGCGCCGATCAGCGTGGCCAGATCGGGCCGCTCGTCAAACACCGCCATCGCCAGCACCATCGCAAACACCAGCCGCACATAGCGGAACGGCGTGACAAAGCCGATCTCGCCGGTCCGCATCGCCGAGGTCAGGGCGTGATAGCCCAGCACCGCAAACAGCGCGGTGCCCGCCAGCAGCGCCCAACCCTGCGCACCCGGCCAGACAGCCCCCCCGGTCCAGCCCAGAATGATCCCCCCTGCCAAGGCCAGCATCGCAAACCCCGCCACCCCTAACTGCCTGTTAGACATCACCTTTGGTGCCGCCCGCGTCGCCAGATCGCGCCCGGCAAAGCCCAGCATCCCTGCCACCGCCAGCAGCGACAGCGCCGAGAACCCGTCAAATCCCGGCCGGATGATGATCAGCACGCCGACAAAGCCGACAGCCACCGCCGACCAGCGCCGCCAGCCGACCCGCTCGCCGAAAAACAGCGCAGCCCCCCCGACCACGACAAGGGGCGAGGCCTGCAGAATGGCCGATGTCGTCGACAGCGGCGTCAGCGCGATGGCCAGCGCATAGAACAACCGCCCCGACACCTCGAACCCCGACCGGATCGCCAGCCCGCGCGTCAGCAGCGCCGGGTGAAACGCAGGCTCCCCCATCCGCCGCGCCATCAGCGCAAACACCGCCATGCCCACCAGCCCGACGATCAGCACCGCCTGACCCATCGGCATCACCCGGGCGCTGGCCTTCAGAAACACATCCTCGACCGCAAACCCCGCCATCGACAGAATCATGAATGCCGCGCCACGCAGATTGTCGTTCTGGAACATCGGGCCCTGCCTGACTGTCTGAGGGTTAGCCGCCGGGGCGCAGCGGACCGCGCCCTATGCCTGTGCATTCATCTTGGCGGAAATACTCACGGGGGGGTCAAGGGGGGCAGTCAGCCCCCCTTTGCAACGGGTCAGGTCAAGCCACGTAAAACGGCCATCCCCGTCCCGTCAAAGCCTCAGTTCAACAGCCCGGCGTGGCGCATCGCCGCCTTGATCTTGTCTTTGGTGCCCTCGGTCAGCGCCACCAGCGGCAGCCGTACCTCCTCAGTGCAGCGGCCCAGCAGCGACAGCCCGTATTTGGCCCCGGCCAGACCCGGCTCGATAAAGATCGCCTCATGCAGCGGCATCAGCCGGTCCTGAATCTGCAGGGCAGTGCGGTAGTCCCCGGCCAGCGTGGCATTCTGGAACTCGGCACACAGGCGCGGGGCGACGTTGGCCGTGACCGAAATGCAGCCGGTGCCGCCATGGGCGTTAAAGCCCAAGGCCGTGGCATCCTCGCCCGACAGCTGGATGAACGCCTTGCCGCAGGTCTCGCGCTGCATCGACACGCGCTCGATCTTGCCGGTGGCGTCCTTGACCCCGACGATGCGAGGCAGCTTGGCCAGCGTGCCCATGGTCTCGGGCGACATGTCCACGACCGACCGGCCCGGAATGTTATAGATGATGATCGGCAACGTGCAGCAATCGTGCAGGGCGGTGTAATGCGCAATCAGCCCGGCTTGGGTCGGCTTGTTGTAATAGGGCGTCACCACCAGCGCCGCATCGGCGCCCACGCGTTCCGCATGGCGGATCAGGCGGATGCCTTCGACCGTGTTGTTCGACCCGGCCCCCGCAATGACCGGCACCCGGCCACCTGCAAACCCGACCACCGCCTCGATCACCGCCTCATGCTCTTCATGGCTCAGCGTCGGGCTTTCGCCGGTGGTGCCCACCGGAACCAGCCCGTGCGAGCCTTCGGCAATCTGCCAGTCCACCAGCTTCTTCAGCGTATCCAGATCGAGTTCGCCGTTCCTGAACGGCGTAACCAAGGCGGGGATGGACCCTTTGATCATGGCACGCAGACTCCTGTTAGCAGCGACGGGGGTATTCGAGTCGCTTGGGCTGAAAATCCTGCCTTGATTATCCGGGGTGCGCGCAATTGCCAAGCACAGCGTTTTTGCCGCAGATCCGGGGGGCGAATTGCGCGCGCGTTGACAGGATCGTGGCTTGTCGGCTCTGACCGCTTCAGGCAAAATCCGATGCATGAGCAGACAAGCAAAAAAAACGATGACAGGAACCATCACCGGCCTGCTGGCCCCGGTTGCGCTTGCCCTTGCGCTGGCGGGTCCGGTGCAGGCCGATGACACTCAGGCGATGCGGCAGGTGCTGTCCCGGATCGCCGCCAAAGACTGGGCCGGGGCCACCGCCCTTGCCCCGCACGAGACCGCCCGCGATCTGGTGGCATGGAACAAGCTGCGCGCCGGCGATGGCTTGCTGGGCGATTACGAGTCGTTCCTGCAACGCCGCCCCGACTGGCCGGGCCTGCCCTTCCTGCGGCAAAAGGGCGAAACCGCGGTTGCGCGCTCGACCTCGCCTGAACGGGTGGTCGCCTATTTCGCCGGAACCGCGCCGCAAACCGGCGAGGGGGCGGTCGCTTTGGTCCGCGCGCTGCAGGCGCTGGGGCGGGCCGATCAGGCCGAAGACCGGGCGATGCAGGCGTGGTCCGACCTGACCCTCACCGCCGAGCAGGAAGCGGCGCTGTTGTCGCTCGCCCCGAAATCGGTCGCACTGGTGCACGAGCTGCGGATGGACCGCCTGCTGTGGGAGGGCCGTCGTCTTGAGGCGGAACGGATGATGTCGCGCCTGCCCGCTGATTGGCAGGCGTTGGCCAAGGCCCGTCTGGCCCTGCAGACCGGGGCCAATGGCGTCAACACGCTGATCAACGCCGTGCCGAATGTGCGCGCCGCCGACCCCGGTCTGGCGTTCGAGCGCTTCATCTGGCGCATGAAGCGCGACATGTATGACGAAGCCCTGCCGCTGATCCTTGAGCGCAGCGCCTCTGCCGCCAGCCTGGGCGATCCGCAGGCCTGGGCGCAACGCCGGGCGATCCTGACCCGCTGGCTTTTGCGGCAGAACCGCCCGGCCGAGGCGTACCGGGTGGCCTCGACCCATCACCTGACCTCTGGTGGCGGCTATGCCGATCTGGAGTTTCTCTCTGGCTTCATCGCCCTGCGCCGCCTGAATGATCCTGCCCGCGCGCTGGAGCATTTCCGCCATCTGGAGGCTGGGGTGGCCACCCCGATTTCTCTGTCTCGGGCGCTTTACTGGCAGGGCCGCGCACAAGAGGCAGCGGGCGCACGTGATGCGGCGCAGCGCGCCTATCAGGCTGCCGCCCGCCACCAGACCGCCTACTACGGCTTGCTGGCCGCTGAAAAGCTGGGGCTGCAGCTCGATGCCAGCCTGATCAGCCCCGCCCGCCCGCCCGACTGGCGGCAGGCGGCATGGACCCGGTCTTCGGTGCATCAGGCGGCGTTGCTGGCGCTGCGCGCGGGCGACCGCACTCTGGCCAAACGCTTCTGGCTGCATCTGGCCGAAAGCCTTGACGCCATTGGCTTGGATCAGCTGGGCGACATGGCGCTGGCTTTGAACGAGCCGCATATCGCTGTGCTGGTGGGCAAACATGCGGCCGAGCGCAGCGTGATCCTGCCGCGCGCCTATTACCCGGTCACCGATCTGGTGCCGGATGGTCTTGCCGTCAGCCGCGCCTTTGCCCTGTCGATTGCGCGGCGCGAAAGCGAGTTCGAACCCGCCGCCCGCTCTACCGCCGATGCGCGCGGGCTGATGCAGCTGTTGCCTGGCACTGCCAAGATGATGGCCACCAAGGTCGCCCTGCCGTTTGACGCGGGCCGCCTGACCCGCGACCCCGGCTACAACGCCACGCTTGGCAGCGCGTATCTGAAACAGCTGGTCGACGAATTCGGCCCCTCCATCGCGCTGGTGGCCTCGGGGTATAACGCCGGCCCGGGCCGCCCGCGCCGCTGGATGACCGAATACGGCGATCCGCGAAGCCCCGATGTCGATGTCATCGACTGGGTGGAATCGATCCCCTTTACGGAGACCCGCACCTATGTGATGCGGGTGGTCGAAGGTGTCATCCTCTACCGCGCCAAGCTGCGCGGCAGCCCCGGTCCGGTCAAGGTCACTGCCGAACTCAAGGGCTGACCGCCCCGGATTGCTGCTTTGAAAATACTCCCGCGCGGAGCGCTCCCGCCCGCGCGGGCAGCGCCACGGCTCAGGCCGGGCGCTTGCTTTTCACATGTTGCCGCCACAGCGTGAACAGCCCGGCGGCCACCACGATCCCGGCCCCCGTCGCCACGTTCAGCCGCAACGCTTCGCCGAACACGAACAGCCCGATCAGCGTGGCAAAGGGCAGTTGCAGATAGGCCAGCGGCTGGATCGCCGAGGCCTCGGCCACCTCATAGGCGCGGATCAGGCACCAGTGCGACAGCGCGGCGGTCATGCACAAGAGCGCCATCCAACCCATATCGCCTGGTGTCATCGGCTCGAAATGCCAGATGCCGATGGCGGTCATCACGACCGCGCCCGTGGTCCCGGTCCAGAAAAACGACACCATCGCCGCATCCGTCCGCGCGACATAGCGGGTCAGCAGGCCGTAGAGCGCAAACATCAGCGCCGCCGCCAGCGGGATCAGCGCCTCGACCCGGAACACGCCATACCCGGGTTGCAGGATCACCACCACGCCGACAAAGCCGACCCCGATCGCCAGCCACCGCCGCCAGCCCACGGTCTCGCCCAGAATGGGGCCGGAGAGTGCTGCGATCAGCAGGGGATAGGTCGCAAACACCGCATGGCTTTCGACCAGCCCCAGCGCGATAAAGGCCAGCACCATCACGCAGATCTCCAGCGCCAGCAGCACACCGCGCAGCATCTGCAGCTTTGGCATCCGCGACCGCACCGCCGCCCGGATCCCGCCGGGAGACCGGGAGACCAGCGCGATGACAAAGGCGGCAAAGAACCAGTAGCGCAGCATCACCACCATCCAGACGTTATACGTCCCGGCCAGATGGCGCGACAGCCCGTCCTGCACCGCAAAAATCAGCGTGGTGCCGACCATCAGCCAGATGCCCAGCTTTGTGTTCTGCGTGACACTCATGTCTTTGCCGCCCGTTCCAGCGACAGCGCATAAAGCCCCGCCGCAATGATGATGCCCGCGCCCAAAGCCACCAGCGGACTCAGGGTTTCGCCGTAAACCGTCATCCCGATCCCGGTGACAAAGACGATCTGCAGATAGGCATAGGGCTGCACCCGCGACGCCTCGATCTGCTCATAGCATTTCAGCAGCAGCCAATGCGAAAAGATCGACAGCACCGTATAGACGGCCAGCAGCGGCATGTCGGTGACAGCCACTGGTTGCCAGTTTGGCAGGCCCAGCACCGTCATGACCACCGCCCCGATCACGCCGGGCCAGAAGAAGGACGGAAAGGTCGGCTCGTCCCGCGTCGTCAGCCGGGTCAGGATCGAATAGAGCCCGAACATCACCGCCGCCGCCAGCGGCAGCAGCGCCGCAGGGGTGAACACCCCCATGCCGGGCCGCAAGATCACGATCACCCCGATCATCCCCGCGCCAATCGCCAGCCAGCGTTGCCAGATGATCCGCTCGCCCAGGATCAGGCCCGAAAACGCCGCGATCAGCAGCGGGCAGATCGCAAACACCGCATGGCTTTCGATCAGGCCGATCAGCGTATAGCCCCAGACGATCACACAGATCTCGCCCACCAGCAGCAGCGCGCGCGCCACATGCACCGGCATATGGCGCGAGGCGACGGCGGCGCGCATGCCGCCGGGGCGGCGCAGGGCCAGCAGCAGCACAAAGCCCGCAAACACCCAGTAGCGCACCATCACCACCATCAGCGTGTTGTATTCGGTGGCCAGATAGCGCGAAAACCCATCCTGCGCGGCAAAGGCCGCGACCGCCGCGACCATCAGCCAGATGCCCAAGCGTGGGTTGCGGCTCATCGCGTGCCCGTTGTCATGTGCCGCTTGCGCCCGTGTCCGGGCTGGCGGGTGACGGTGAAACCGGCGTCAGACAGGCTGCGCCGGACATGCCCGGCGGCGGTATAGGTGGCGCAGGTGCCGCCCGGTGCCGTGTGCCGGCCCACCTCTGCCATGATCTCGGGCGACCACAGCTCGGGGTTCTTGGCGGGCGAGAAGCCATCCAGAAACCACGCATCTGCCGCGCCCCGCCACGCGGGCAGCGTCTCGCGCGCATCGCCGATGATCACCTCGACCTCTACCCCCGACAGGCGAAACTGGTGCGCGCCGCTGGCCCAATGGGCCAGAAACTCCGGTGCCACCGCCTGTGCTTCGGGGAAATGCGCCAAGGCCCGGGCGATGTCGGCGGCGCGCATCGGATAGGCCTCGAAACTGGTGAAGCGGACCGTGCCCGCCCGCCCCGTCGTCGCCCAGGCGATCAGCACCGCCAGCAGGTTCAGCCCGGTGCCAAAGCCAAGTTCGGCAATCTGGAACCCGTCACACAGCCGGTCCGGCAGGCCATTGCCCGCCAGAAACACATGCCGGGTCTCTGCCAGCCCGTCATGGAGCGAAAAATACGGGTCATCAAACCGGCGCGACACCGGGATCACCCCGTCGCGCCAGTCCAGACCGTCGGCGCCAGACGCTGCACCCTGTTCGAGTTCCGACATTTGCCCTATGCCTCGCGCGGGGGAGTCCAAATCGGGGCCATCCATGGTCAGAAGGCGCAGCAAATGACAAGACCCGATCTGACGATAAGGGGCGGCGGCATCTTTGGCCTGTCCATCGCATGGGAGGCGGCACGGCGTGGCGCACGGGTGCGGCTGATCGAGACGGTTGGGATCGGCGCAGGGTCATCGGGCGGAGTGGTCGGCGCACTGGCCCCGCATGTGCCGGAAAACTGGAACGAAAAGAAAGCCTTCCAGCTTGACAGCCTGCTGATGGCCGAAGCCTTCTTGGCCGGGGTCACCGAGGCCTCCGGCCTGCCCACCGGCTATGCCCGTCTGGGCCGGTTGCAGCCCTTGGACAGCGCCGAAGCGGTCGCCCGTGCGCAGGACCGCGCGGCAGAGGCGCAGAGCCTGTGGCAGGGCCGCGCCGCGTGGCAGGTGATGCCCGCCACCGGCGGGGCTTGGGAACCGGCCACGCCCACCGGTCTTTTGATCCGCGACACCCTTTCCGCGCGCCTGCATCCGCGCATGGCTGCGGCAGCGCTGGTCGCCGCGATCCGCGCCAAAGGCGGCGAGGTGGTCATCGGTGAGGCGGACGCGGTTGGCCCGGTGATCTGGGCGACCGGCCATGCGGGGCTGATGGCGCTGAACGACGATCTGGGCGGCAAGGTCGGGGCCGGGGTCAAGGGGCAGGCGCTGTTGCTGGCCCATGACGCCCGCGATCTGCCGCAGATGCAGGTCGACGGCCTGCACATCGTGCCGCATGCAGACGGAACGGTGGCCATCGGCTCCACCTCGGAAAACCAGTGGGAGGATCCGGTGTCCGTCGATGCGCAATGCGACGCACTGCTGGCCCGCGCCATCGCCGCCGTGCCCGCTTTGCAAGGCTCAACGGTGCTGGAGCGCTGGGCCGGCGTCCGCCCCCGCGCCCGCAGCCGCGCGCCGATGCTGGGCGCATGGCCGGGACGGGCGGGGGAATATGTCGCCAATGGCGGCTTCAAGATCGGCTTTGGCATGGCCCCCAAGGTGGCGCAGGTGATGGTCGATCTGAGCTTGGACGGGGTGGACCGGGTGCCGGAGGGGTTCCGGGTCGAGGCGTCACTTTAGGGCGCTGCGGCCTTGACCGGCGGGGAGGGGGGC
This sequence comes from Pseudotabrizicola sp. 4114, assembly GCF_031457365.1. Lineage (NCBI taxonomy): Bacteria > Pseudomonadati > Pseudomonadota > Alphaproteobacteria > Rhodobacterales > Paracoccaceae > Pseudotabrizicola > Pseudotabrizicola sp. 4114. The sequence continues at coordinate 215,909 of NZ_JAVDWP010000001.1, forward strand.
GCTGCCCCCCGCCTTCGGCCCCCCCGGAGTATTTCTGCCAAGATGAAATCAGCGGGTGATTTCAGCACGCAAAAGCTGCATCAGCTCGGTCAGGCCTTTCGCTGAGCGCTCATCCTTGAGCTGGCCCTGCTCATCAAAGGCTGCGCCCGAATTGGCGATGAACACCTCTGGCCCCGGCAGCAGGCGCGGGCGGAACGGGATCAGGCAATGGCGCAGCGAGAATTGCGACCGCTCGCCCCCGGCGCGGCCAGCGGCGGCAGAGACGATGGCCACGGGCTTGTCGCGCCAGGGCGCGCCCTTGGTGCGGCTGACCCAGTCGAGCGCGTTTTTCAGCACGCCGGACAGGTTCTTGTTGTATTCCGGCGTGGCGATCACGATTGCATCTGCTTTGGCGATCTGATCGGCAAGGGTCTGCACCTCGGGGGGCATCCCCGCCGCCTCCAGATCCCCATCGTAAAGCGGCAGGCGCAGGTTGCCGTCGACAAAGCTGCACTCGCCAAAGGCGCGCACCGCCTCGTGCATCAAAAGACGGTTGGTTGAAGCGGCGCGCAGCGCGCCGCAGAGGCCGAGAAGAGTGGGTGTCATGGGACTCCTTTCAGGAACAGGGACAGGGCAAAGGGCGCGACCAGCGCCGTCGCAATCGCATTCAGCGCCATGCCGAGCGCCGCAAAGGCCCCGGCGGTGGGATGCACCTGTAGCGCGCGGGCGGTGCCGATGCCATGGCTGGTCAGCCCGACCGCAAAGCCGCGCGCCCGCCAGTCGCGCAGCCGCAGCAGGTTCAGCAGTGGCGTCGCCACCACCGCCCCGGTGATCCCGGTCAGGATCACCAGCACCGCCGTCAGCGTGGGCGAGCCGCCGATGCGTTCGGCAATGCCGATCGCCACCGGGGCGGTCGCCGATTTGGGGGCCAGCGAGGCGAGCACGGTACCGTCCAGCCCCAGCGCCGCGCCGATGGCGAGGGCCGACAGCGCAGCGGTCAGCGAGCCGGTGACCAGCGCCGCAAGCGCGGGCCAGACCGCGCGGCGCAGGCTGGGCAGGCTGTCATAAAGCGGCAAGGCAAGGGCGATGGTGGCCGGCCCCAGCAGAAAATGCACGAATTGTGCGCCCTCGAAATAGGTGGCGTAGGGCGTGGCCGTCAGATGCAGCAGCACCGCAAGCAGCGCCACTGCGATCAGCACCGGATTGACCGCCGGGTTGCGCCCGGCCAGCCGGAAACAGGCGTCCCCCAGCGCATAGGCGATCAGGGTGGCGGTGAGCCACAAGAGGGGGCCTTGGGACAGATAGCTCCAGATCTCGGCGAAATCAGTCATCGCGCGCCCCCGTCAGCCGGGCCACGGCGGCAAAGGTCAGCGCACCGACCGCGATGGCGAGGATGGTGGAGCCGATGACCGCGACCGCAATCGCGGCGGTCTGGCTGCCCAGCGTGGCGAAATGGCCGACCACCCCGACACCGGCGGGCACAAACAGCAGCGACAGATGCGCCAGAATACCCTGCGCCGTGGGCCGGATCAGGGCGGCAAAGCGGGGCGAGGCGATCAGAAGTGCGAGCATCAGCACCATGCCCAGCACCGGGCCGGGCAGCGGCAGCGACAGGGCGCGGGCGGCGGCCTCTCCCAGCAGCTGAAGGCTCAGAATCGCAATCAGGGCGTGAAGCATCGGCGCGGCCTTTGGCTGTTTTGCCAAGCCTAAGGCCTTTGGCGCAAAAGGAAAGGGCGGCTGGGGGACCAGCCGCCCTTTCCGATGCACAGATGCTTATGTGGCGGGCATCGCCTGTGCCTGCGTCGCGCCAAAGTGGCGGCGGTTCAGCGACAGCACCAGCATAACCATGGCAATCTGCACCGCGACCAGAACCGCCGTCAGCGACCAGTAGGCGACCCCGAATTTCGCCACCAGACCGGCACCCACCAGTGCCTTGTTGATCCAGAACTGCATCAGCACCGACAGGCCGATACCGGGGCAGACCAGCCCGTAAGCGCCCGCCGAAGGCGGGGCCGAGCGCAGAAAGCGGGCCACATAGTCATGCCGCTTCATCACCGACAGACCGAACCCAAGGAAGCCGATCTGCAGCGCCAGCAGCGCAGTCAGGAACCACAGATCGTCTCCTGGTGCGGCATGCACCCCGAAATGCACGTGCAACCCGTGGTTCTGGCGCAGCATCAGAATGCCAAGCACAGTGGCCAGCGGCACGATGTTCATCAGCGTCGGGATCTGCTCTGCCACGGTGCCATGCTGCAGCATGGCCAGCACGCCAAGCATCACACCCAAGGCGGCCCAAATCACGGCGATCACCAGCAGCACCGTCGACAGCACCAGCGCTGTGCCCGCCACCAGCGGCGAAGACGACAGCGCCGCCGGGGCCGACATGCCCACACCGACCATGCCAAGCGCGAACGCGGGCTGCACCTGCAGGAACGACCCGGCCTTGGCCATGTCAAACGTGCCTGCCACCGACAACCGCGCGACATGCGCCCCCATCATGCGCAGCGTCAGCACCGCCACCGCGGCAAAGGCGATCAGCGCCAGCGGGAACAGATACTCCACCACGCTCCACAACCCCGGCACAAAGGCCAGACCGGCGGAAAAACTGACGTTGATCGTCATCGCCAGCATCAGCGGCAGGCCGAACAAACCCGCCCCTGCATTGGAATTCTGCACGGCCGCAAAGCCCGCCGAACGTTTGTAGGTGCCGTAGCGGCCCAGGTTCCAGATCAGCAGACGGAAATGCTGCACGGCAAAAAAGCCAAGGCCCAGATAGGCCAGAACGATCATCGTCTGTTGCAGCGGATCACCCAGTGCAAAGGCGCGGGCGACATCTTCGAACACCGGCACCGGCTGGCCGGGGTGTGGCACCCACATGTAGAGCCAGAGGAAAAATGTGACTGCGATCCCGCCCGCACCCAGAGCGGACAGGAAATAAGGCGGTGTCCAGTGATCGGCGGGACGGGACAGGGGTGTCATCAGAGGTCTCCCATACAAATTCATTAAAGTGAATGTGTATGGTCGGACAGGGCAAGTCAAGCCTGCGGCCCCGCCTTGGGACAAGGAGTCGCGGGTCGCTTCTCCCGCCTGTCGGCCAGTTCTCGCGACTCAGACCGCGCGCTGAAAGGTCAGGCTGGTGGCCCGGTCATAGCCCGGATGCGCACTGCGCCCGACCTCGGCAAAGCCCATGGCGCGAAAGGCGGCGTGGTTCCCGACCAGTTCAACCCGCGTCTGCAGCTCCAGCACCGGCAGGCCAAGCGCACGGGCGCGCGTGGCGGCCACCTCGACCAGCGTCCGCGCCAGCCCCTTGCCGCGATGGGTGCCCGCGACCGCCAGCTTGCCCAGATACAGCGCCTGCGGCTTTGGCGTCAGGATCATGCAGGCCACTGGCGGCGTGCCGGTTACCCAGACCTCGCCCCGCCGTGCCTGTCCGGCTATTGCCTCGGCCGTCAAGGCGTGCATCGAGGACGGCGGGTCGATCCGCCCCTCCATCGAAGCAAATTCGGTCTGGATCAGCCGCAAAACGGCGGGCCAGTCATAGGGATCAAGGGCCTGATGCGGGGTCATGAGCAGTTTTCTTCCATGTTCGGGCGAGAAAACGCGAAACCGACAGCCGCTGCAATGGGCCAACATCTTGGGGATAACCCGCGGCAAACCGCCAGATACGGGGGCTCCCCGGTTGACTCTGCCTGCCCCGATGCACGACCATCACCGCCTTGCGACTCAACGAGGCAGATTTGCGTTTTTCCCGGCTCCGGCTCAATGGCTTCAAAAGCTTTGTCGACCCCACGGATCTGGTGATCCATGAGGGGCTGACCGGCGTGGTCGGGCCAAACGGCTGTGGCAAATCCAACCTGCTGGAGGCGCTGCGCTGGGTGATGGGCGAAAACCGCCCCACCGCGATGCGCGGCGGCGGGATGGAGGATGTGATCTTTGCCGGGGCTGCCACGCGAGGCGCGCGGCACTTTGCCGAAGTCTCGATCGTGATCGACAATCAGGACCGGCTGGCGCCATCAGGCTTCAACGATGCCGACACCATCGAAATCGTGCGCCGGATCACCCGCGATGCCGGCTCGGCCTATAAGGCCAATGCCAAGGACGTGCGGGCGCGCGATGTGCAGATGCTGTTCGCCGATGCCTCGACCGGGTCACATTCCCCGGCGCTGGTGCGGCAGGGTCAGATCTCGGAACTGATCAACGCCAAGCCAAAGGCGCGCCGTCGCATTCTGGAAGAAGCCGCCGGGATCTCGGGCCTTTATGCCCGCCGGCATGAGGCGGAGCTGAAGCTGTCGGGTGCAGAACAGAACCTGCTGCGCGTCGATGATGTGCTCGAAGGTCTGGCGCAGCAGGTCGCCACCCTGACCCGTCAGGCCCGGCAAGCCGCCCGCTACCGCGAGATCGGCGAAGATCTGCGCCGGTCCGAAGGCATGCTGCTGTTCCGCCGCTGGCGCGAGGCCGACATGGCCCGCGCCGAGGCGGAAGCGCAGCTGCGCGACCGGCTGGTCGCCGCAGGCAAGGCCGATGCCGCCGCCCGTGCGAGCAGCAAAGCGCGCGAGGCGCGCGAAGATGCGCTGCCACCCAAGCGCGAGGAAGAGGCGGTTGCGGCGGCCATCCTGCAACGGCTGGTGTTGCAGCGCGACGCGCTGGGCGATCAGGAAGCCCGCGCCATGCAGCTGATCGACACGCTGCGGGGCCGGATCACCCAGCTGGACCGCGACATGGAGCGTGAGGCCGGGTTGAACCGCGACGCGGGCGAAACCATCACCCGTCTGGACTGGGAAATCGAACAGCTCCTGCGCGCCCATGACGGCCATGATGAGCGTTTGCAAGAGGCCGCCGATACCGCGCGGGAGGCGGGCGCGATCCTGTCCGACCGCGAAACCCTGCTGTCGCAGGCGACTGAGGATTCCGCCCGCCTCGCCGCCCGGCACCAATCAGTGCAACGCCTGTTGTCCGACACCCGCGCCACCGTGGACCGGGCCGAAGCCGAAGCCGCCCGTGCCCGCGACATGGTCGAGGCCGCCGAAGCCGCGGTTGAGTCTGCCGCCGAGGCTTATGCAAGCGCCAGCGAAGGGCAGGAAGACGCAGCCGCACTGGCCGAGGCCGCCGAAGAAGCGCTGGAACAGGCCGAAGCCGCCCGCTCCGAGGTTCAGGGCCGCGAGGCCGAAGCCCGCGCCGCGCGCGGCGAAGCCGAAGGCGAGGCCAACGCCCTGCGCGCCGAAGTCGCGGCCCTTGCCCGGTTGGTCGACCGCGAGTCGCAGGCGGGCCGCCAGCTGCTTGACCGCCTGACGGTGGAGCCCGGCTTTGAAAAGGCGCTGGGGGCGGCCCTCGCCGATGATCTGCGCGCGCCGGAAGTCGCCGCCGACGCCCGCTCCGGCTGGGCCGTGCTGCCCGGCTATGACGACACCGCGCCGCTGCCCAAAGGCGCGCAGCCGCTCGCCCGCCATGTCGGTGCGCCGGATGTGCTGGACCGCAGGCTCAGCCAGATCGGCCTTGTCGAGCGCGCCCAAGGCACCGCGCTGCAACCGCAGCTGCAGCCCGGTCAGCGCCTTGTCAGCCTTGAGGGCGACCTGTGGCGCTGGGATGGCTTCCGCGCCTCAGCCGAAGATGCGCCCTCTGCCGCCGCCGCCCGGCTGCAACAGCTCAACCGGCTGGTGCAGCTGAAACTCGATCTGGAACAGATCTCTGCCCGTGCCGAAGGCGCCAAACGCGCGCATGAGGCGTTGCAGGCCCGGCTTGCCGATCTGGCCCGCGCCGATCAGATGGCCCGCGATGCCCGCCGCGCCGCCGATGCCCGCGTGACCGAAGCCAACCGCGCCGCCAGCCGCGCCGAAGCCGAGGCCTCGATCGCCGGGGGCAAGCTGGAATCGGCCAGACTGGCCGTGGCGCGGTATGAGGACGAGGCGATGTCGGCGCGCAGCCGGCTGCGCGAGGCGGATGCCGCCGCCATCGAGCTGCCCGATCTTGACGCTGCCCGCGACCGGGTCGAGGCGGCCAAGGTCGCGGTCGAGGCGGCGCGTCTGGCTATGCTCACCCGCCGCTCCGCCCATGACGAGCTGCGCCGCGAGGGCGAAGCCCGCGTGAAGCGCCGTCAGGAAGCGACCAAGGAACTGTCCGGCTGGCGGCACCGTCTGGAAACGGCGGAAAAGCGCAGTGCCGAGCTGGCCGGACGCCGCGCCGAGACCGAGGAAGAGCTCGAAGAGGCCAGCGCCGCCCCCGAAGAACTCGCCGCCAAGCGCGAGGAACTGTCCGACGCCATCGACACCGCCGAGGCCCGCCGGCACAAGGCCGCCGAAGCGCTGGCCGGGGCCGAAGCCGCCCTGCGCGACGCGCAACTGGCCGAGCGCGACGCCGAACGCCTGAACGGTGAAGCGCGCGAGGCCCGCGCCCGCGCCGAGGCCCGCAACGACGCCGCCCGCGAAACCGTGGCCTATGCCGCCGAGCGCATCGCCGAAGATGCCAGTTGCACCCCCGCCGAACTGCTGGCCTCGCTTGCGGTCGATCCCGACAAGATGCCCGACGCGGAAACCCTGGATGTCGAGGTGCAGCGTCTGAAGCGCCAGCGCGAGGGCTTGGGCGCGGTTAACCTGCGGGCCGAAGAAGACATGGCGACGGTGGCGGGTGAACATGCCACCCTGTTGAAAGAAAAGACCGATCTGGAAGAGGCGATCAAAAAGCTGCGCGCCGGAATTTCGGGCCTGAACAAAGAGGGGCGCGAGCGTCTGCTGACCGCCTTTGAACAGGTCAACCAGAACTTCGCCACACTGTTCACCCACCTGTTCGGCGGCGGCGAGGCGCGGCTTGTGCTGGTGGAATCCGACGACCCGCTGGAGGCGGGCCTCGAAATCCTGTGCCAGCCGCCGGGCAAGAAACTGGCCACCCTGTCGCTGCTCTCGGGCGGCGAGCAGACCCTGACCGCGCTGGCGCTGATCTTTGGCGTCTTCCTCGCCAACCCCGCGCCGATCTGTGTGCTGGATGAGGTGGACGCGCCGCTCGATGACGCCAACGTCACCCGCTTTTGCGATCTGCTGGATGAAATGGCCCGCCGGACCGAGACCCGCTTTCTGATCATCACCCACCATGCCGTCACCATGGCGCGGATGGATCGGCTGTTCGGCGTCACCATGGCCGAACAGGGCGTCAGCCAGCTGGTCAGCGTCGACCTCAAGAAAGCCGAGGCGCTGGTCGCATGATCGAGGCGTTGCGGCAGGCGGGCTTTCTGGCCGTGGAGGCCGAAGGCGACACCATTCATGCCCGGCTCTGGGCTGCTTCGGTCGATTTCACCTCCACGCCCGAGGGCGATCACTGGCACCTTGCCCTGCAGTGGCCGGTCCGCGCCAATGACGCGCAACGCGCGCAGTGGAACGCCGCGCACCCCGACGCCGCGATGGACATCCACAACGGCGAAACCCGCCTGTCGATGCGGGTGCCGCCGGGCGATGTGCAAGCCCTTCACCTGTGGACGGCCCTCGCCGAGCAGGCGGTGGCCGATCTGATCCGCTGGCGCCGCGCCCAACGCCAGCCCGGCGAGGGCTACTGACCCCTTCGCATTGCAGCTTTCAAAAATACTCCGGGGGAGTCCGCAGGACGGGGGCAGCGCCCCCAAACCCGAGGCAAAGGCCCCTTGGCCGCAGCCGAGATAAATCCGTGCGGCGCAGCCGCTCCTTTGGATCCACGGCCGATGTCAGGCGTTACGGCCCCAGATCCGCGCCTAACGCCCTGATCCGCGCCACATATTCCCGCAACAGCCCGACCCGCCGGGGCCGGAAGCTTTCCGCCAGCGGCACCACCTCGGTCACCCGCGCCAGATCAAAGCGCCGGAAATCCTGCCGCAGGCGGCACCAGGCCAGACAGACCAGCGCGCCGTCGATATAGACAATCCCCAGCGGCCAGATCACCCGCTCTGACTCTACGCCCTTCACATCGGTGAACCCGATCCGGCAGGCCTGTTCGTTCCAACAGGCCTGCCGGATCACCGCGGATTGCGGCGGCGACGGCGGGCGGCGCACAAAGCTGTGGCTGCGGCTGACCGCATGCGTGGCATGGCGCTGCACCCGTTCTGGCAGGGTGGCGATGATCTTGGCCAGCGCCGCCTCGGCTGCCGTTGCCAATGCGCCGTCGCCCATCTGCCGCACCTGCGCCAGTCCCAGCACCAGCGCCTCGACCTCGATCCGGGTGAACATCTGCGGCGGCAAGGCCGGGTCTTCGGTCAGCGTATAGCCAAGCCCCGCCGCCCCGTCGATCAGCGCGCCCCCGGCGCGCAATCCGTCGATGTCGCGGTAGAGCGTGCGCTCTGACACCCCCATTTCCTCTGCCAGCCGCGCAGCCGTCACCGGCTGCGGCAAGCGGCGCAGGGTCGACAACAGGCGCAGCAATCGGTCAGCTCGGGCCATCACATCCTGCCGGAATCTGTCAGGAGCCTTACAGCATATTCCCCACATGCACATCAACAAGGAGAATGTGATGCTGACCCTGTTCCACGCCCCGAAATCCCGCTCCAGCCGGATTGTCACCCTGATCGAAGAGATGGGCATTGCGGACCGGATCGTGGTGAAAACCACCGACATCCCCCGCATCGACGGTTCCGGTGCGCCCGATCCCGCCAATCCCCACCCCGAGGCCAAGGTACCCGCGCTGCTGCATGACGGCACGCTGATCACCGAAAGTGCGGCGGTGATCCTGTATCTGACCGACCTGTTCCCCGAGTCCGGCATGGCCCCCAAACCCGGTGACCCGGCCTATGGTGCCTATGTCACATGGCTGTTCTGGTACGGCAATGTGATGGAGCCGGTGCTGATCCATCAGGCCGCTGGCCTGAGCCACCCCATCCTCACCGCCACGTTCCGTGGTGTGCCGGAACTCGAGGCCCGCATCCATGCCGCGCTCACCAAAGGGAGGTGGCTGCTGGGCGACCGCTATTCCGCGGCCGATCTGCTGATCCATTCGCCCTATGCCTGGTTCGGCAACACCCCTGATGATCCGCTGATCGCCGATTGGGTGACGCGCTGTATGGCCCGGCCCGCAGTGGAAAAAACCAAGCTGAAAGACGCCGCTTAAAGCGCGTCCAGCAGCGCTTTGGTCGGCCAGGCATCGGCGGGCAGGCCAAGGCGCTGTTGTTCCTTTTGCACCGCCGCTCGGGTGCCGGACCCCAGAATTCCGTCGATCTTGCCCACGTCATGCCCGCGCGCCGCCAGCTTTTCCTGCAACTGCATCATCTGCGCGTCCTCCAGCCCCGGCTCCGGGTTGCCCGCGTCATAGACCGGCGCGCCTTCCAGCCGGGTCGCAAAATAAGCACCGGTCAGCACATAGGTAAAGCTTTGGTTCCAGTCGAACAGCGTGTGAAAGTTCGGATAGGCGAGGAAGGCCGGGCCGAACCGCCCCTGCGGCAGGATCAGCGCGGCGCTGCCCTCCGGCAGTGCCGCGCGCCCCGTGACCCCCATCGCCTGCCATTCGGCTACCGGCAGCCGCACCTCCAGCCCCGACAGCGCCCAATCCATCTGCGCGGGCACCACCACTTCGGCCAGCCACGGCTGCCCGGCCTGCCAGCCATGGTGCTGCAGCAGCCGCGCGCCAGACAGCAGCGCATCGGCGACAGAGGTTTTCAGTGTCACATGCCCGTCGCCATCGCCATCCACCCCCCGCGCCAGAATATCGGCGGGCAGCATCTGGACCATGCCAATCTCGCCCGCCCATGCGCCCGTGGTATCGGTCGGCAGATCACCCTTGGCATGCAGCGCAATCGCCGCCAGGATTTGCGGCTGAAATAGCTCAGGCCGCCTGCAGTCATGGCCCAGCGTCACCAGTGCATCGCGGGTGTTGAAATCGCCCTGCACCGCGCCGTAATCGGTCTCGAACGCCCAGAACGCCAGCAGGATGCCCTTCGGCACCCCATACTCCGCCGCCGCCCGGTCAAAGATCGCCGCATGTTGCGCGGCCAGAGCGCGCCCCTTTTCCAGCCGGTTCTGCGAGATCAGCCGCCGGGAAAAGTCGATGAAACTCATGCGGAACACGCCCTGCGAGCGATCCGCCTTCAGCACCCGCGCATCGATCTGCGCGCCCGCCAGATAGCGGCGCGCGGCATCTTCAGGCAGACCCGCAGCCACTGCCTCGGCGGTCATCGCGGTGGAGAAATCAGACAACGCGCCACCGCAGGGGGCAGCAAGGGCGGGGCCGCTCATCAGAGCCAGGGCAAGGGCAATACGCATGGCCAGACCCTAGATCAGCGCCACGCAGCCGACAAGCACCAGCATCAGCCCCCAGGTCCGCCACAGCGCCCGGCAGGCGGCGTCCACATCGGCAGGCCCGGCATCACGTCGCCCCTCGGGCCAGACCCATGGGAACTCCGACATCACCCCATGATAGGCGCGCGGCCCCGACAGCGAGACATTCAGCACCACCGCCATCGCCGCCTCGGGCCAGCCCGCATTCGGGCTGCGGTGCAACGGCGCGTCGCGCAGAATGGGCCGCGCATTCGTCCAGCCATGGGAGACCGCAATCAGCACCGCCGTCAGCCGCGCCGGGATCAGGTTCAAAAGGTCGTCAAACCGGGCCGAGGCCCAGCCGAATTGCTCGTGCCGGGGGGTGCGATGGCCGATCATGCTGTCGGCGGTGTTGGTGATCTTGTAGACCAGCATCAACGGCAAACCGCCGATCAGAAACCAGAACGCCGGGGCAATCACCCCGTCCGACAGGTTTTCCGCCGCACTCTCGATCGCCGCCCGCGCCACGCCGGGCGCGTCCAGCGCCGCCGTGTCGCGCCCCACGATCATCGCCACCGCCTGCCGCCCCGCAGGCAGCGACTGGCGCAGGCCGGTCGCCACCGCGCGCACATGATCGACCAGCGATTTCTGCGCCAGCAGGATTGCGGCCGCGATGCCCTCCAGCACCCCGAAATCCGGCACCAGCGCGATCACATGCCCCAGCCCGTAGGCCCCCAGCACCATCGCCACCAGCGCCACCACGCCCTTGGCCTTCCGCGCCCGCCCGGTGTTGAACCGCCGGTCCAGCGCGCCCACAACCCGGCCCATCAGCACTGCCGGATGTGGGAAACGGTCCCAGATCGCACGCGGTTCGCCAAACGCGGCATCCAGCAGCATCGCAAGGAACAGGGTCATACCGGCGCAATCCCTCTTACCGCAGGACAGGCCCTGCACTGTCAGCGCTTTACACCGCTGATTCGGCTGGCGACAGGGGGCAGCGCCGGGCGCGGGACATGAAACACCGGGAAAATCCGGGTGCAGCAGCCCGATTTCACACTTCTCTACGCCCAGTCACCTGTTTGACTTGATTTTAAGCGAATGTAGATCAGACTGTTAGCAGGCGGCTTGGGAGGGCGACGTGCTGGAATTTTTGCCTCAGGAGATCCGGGACGGGCTCGATGCCGCGCGCAAGCGCGAAGCAAAGCGCAAATCCCGTCTGCGGGTGCAGGTGGGTGAGGCTGTGTTTCCGGTGCTGCGCTTCTGGCATGACGGCTTTGTGCTCGATGGCGACCTGACCCCGCATCTGCGCGGGCTGGTCGATGTCTACGACGGGGCCAACCACATTTTCCAATGCCTGATCGTGGCCTCCACGCTGGAAAACGGCGAGCTGGTCTGCGATTTCAAACGCTCCACCGCCGTGACCGACAAGGCCCCGCTGGATTTCTGGCGCGATGAGAATGCGCCGGTGGCTTACCTGCCGCGCGCCTGACCCGCGACAGGGCAGGGGCCACGACGGCTCCCGCCTGTCGCTTTATTGCAGATCGCCAAAGGCGCTTTTCAACCGCGCCACCGCCTCTTCGACCCGCGCGCGGGGCGTGGCGATGTTGAACCGCAGGAAGCTTTCTCCCCCGGTGCCGAATGTCTCGCCATGGTTGGCACAGATCTGCGCCGCCTTTTCCACCCGCGCCTTGAACTCGGCCGGGGCCATGCCAGTGCCGGTGAAATCCACCCACGAAAGGTACGTCGCCTCCAGCGGCATTGACCGCAGGCCGGGAATGGCGTTCACGCTCGCGTCGAACAGCCGCCGGTTGCCGTCCAGATAATCCACCAGCGCATCGACCCAGACCGCGCCCTCGGGCGAATAGGCCGCCTCGGCCATATGCATGCCAAAGGAGTTGGGCGAAATGCCCAAGGCCATGATTCTGCCCGCAAACTTTGCCCGCAACGCCTCATCCGCGATGATCACGTTGCCGATATGCGCGCCTGCAATGTTGAAGGTCTTGGTCGTCGCGGTCAGCATGATCAGCCGGTCGGCGCAGTCGGGGGCGACCACCGGCATGGCAAGGTGCTTGTGCCCCGGCATCACCAGATCATGGTGGATCTCGTCTGACACCAGAATCAGATCGTGGCGCTCGCAGAAATCGGCCACGCCGCGCAGTTCATCGCGCGTCCAGACCCGCCCGCCCGGATTGTGCGGCGAGCACAGGATCAGCATCCGCTCGCCCCCGGTCATCTGCGCGTCCCAAGCCGCGAAATCCATCTCATAGCGCCCGTCCACCAGTGGCAGCGCGCATTCCACCAGCACACGCCCGGCCGCTTTGATGGTGCGGGCAAATGCGTGATACACCGGGGTCATCAGCACCACGCCATCGCCCGGCTGCGTAAAGGCATCAATCACCAGCCCGGTCGCATTCACCAGACCATGCGTGGTGAAAATATGCGCGGGGTCCAGCGACCAGCCGTGCCGCGTCTGCATCCACCAGCGGATCGACTCACGATAGGCGGCATCATCGCCGTAATAGCCGTAAACCCCATGCGCCGCCATTTTCTCGACTGCCGCCTGCACGCAAGCCGGCGGACGGAAATCCATATCGGCCACCCACATCGACAACCCCTTGTCCGCAGGCACGCCATACAGACGCTCCATCATGTCCCATTTCACGGAATGGGTGCCAAAGCGGTTGATCTGATCGTCGAAATCCATAAGCCAGCCTTTTCTTTCGGGGTGTTTGTTCCGGGTGCAGCGCTTAAGGCAGAAAGTCAGTCTGATCCGGTCCTGTCAACAGGGGCAATGATCCGAAAGCGTGGTATGAGCCGGAACATCCTTCCCTCCGCCTCAGCCTCTTGCGCGAACCCGGCCTGCGCCGTAAATCATCCCCATGATCCGCCCCATTCTGATCCATCCCGATCCGCGCCTCAAGAAGCCCTGTGAAACAGTGGCGGTCTTTGACGGTGAATTGCGCAAACTCGCCGAAGATATGTTCGAGACGATGTATGACGCCCCCGGCATCGGCCTTGCCGCCCCCCAGATCGGGGTGATGCAACGGGTTCTGGTGATGGACTGCATCAAGGATGGCCCGCCGCGCCCGATGGCACTGGTCAATCCGCGTGTGGTCTGGGCGTCGGAAGACCTGTCGAGCTATGAGGAGGGGTGCCTGTCGATTCCCGACCAATATGCCGAGGTGCGCCGCCCGGCCGAGGTACGGGTGGTGTGGCAGGCGCTGGATGGATCGGAGCAGGAAGAGCAGTTTTCCGGCCTGTGGTCCACCTGCGTGCAGCACGAAATCGACCATCTGAACGGCAAGCTGTTCATCGACTATCTGGGCCCACTCAAGCGCCAGATGATCACCCGCAAGATGGAAAAGCTGAAGCGTGAACGCGCGCGGCAGGGTTGAGGATGGCCCGCCTGCCGATCCTGACATGGCCCGATCCGCGCCTCGCCACGCCCTGCGACCCGGTAGGCGATGAGGATGTGGCCGGGCTTGCCGCTGACATGCTGGAGACCATGTATGCCGCCCCCGGTCGCGCGCTGGCGGCCCCGCAGGTCGGCGTGCTCAAGCGTTTGTTCGTGATGGATGTGTCATGGAAAGAGGGCACCCCCGCGCCTCGCATCATCATCAACCCGCAGATCCTCTGGCGTTCCGACAGCATGGCGACCGGCCCCGAAGGCTGCCTGTCGATCCCCGGTGTGACCACCGACATCACCCGTGCCACGCAGATCCGCATGTCATGGACCGATCTGCACGGTCAGGGGCATACCGAAATCCTGACCGGGTTCGCCGCGATCTGTGCCCAGCACGAATACGATCACCTTGACGGGCTTGTCACCTTTGACCGCCTGTCGCCCGATCTGCGCGCCGCGACCGAAGCGGCCTATCTGGATACCATGCCCACATGACCCGCCCCTGCATCCCTTGGCCCCACCCGGTGCTGCGCACCCCCGCCGCCGATGTGACGGAAATCACCGACGAGATCCGCGCGCTCTGGGCCGAGATGACCGAGGTGATGGATGCCATGCCCGGCTACGGCCTCGCCGCCGTGCAGATCGGGGTGCCGCTGCGGCTGGCGGTTGTCGATTGCTCCGACCAGCGCGGGCAGGCGATCCGCATGGCCAACCCCGAAATCCTGCACGCCAGCGGGCAATTGCGTGAGCATGAAGAGGCCAGCCCGAACCTTCCCGGCGTTTCTGCCGTCATCAAACGCCCCCGCGCGGTGACGGTGCGCTATCTGAACGATCAGGGCGTGATCGAGGATCGTGATTTCGTCAATCTCTGGGCCACCTCGGTCCAGCATCAGATCGACCATCTGGCGGGCAAGATGTATTTCGACCGCCTCTCACCGCTCAAGCGCAAGATGCTGATCGCAAGGGCGGAAAAGGCGCGCAAACGGCTATGAAACTTATTTTCATGGGCACGCCCGAATTTTCCGTGCCCGTCCTGCAAGCCCTCGCCGCCCGGCACGACATCCTCGCCGTCTACACGCAACCCCCACGCCCCGCCGGTCGCGGCAAGGCTGACCGCCCAAGCCCGGTACACCAGAAGGCGCTCGCGCTTGGTCTGCCGGTGCGCCATCCCGCACGGCTGAAAGACCCCGCCGATCAGGCCGACTTTGCTGCGCTCGATGCGGACATCGCCGTGGTGGTCGCCTATGGCCTGATCCTGCCGCAAGCGGTGCTGGATGCCCCCCGCCTCGGCTGTCTGAACATCCATGCCAGCCTGTTGCCACGGTGGCGCGGGGCCGCGCCGATCCACCGCGCGATCATGGCGGGCGATGCGACCACCGGCATCTGCATCATGCAGATGGCGGCGGGGCTGGATACCGGCCCGGTGCTGCTGCGTCAGGAAACCCTGATTGAGCCGCAGGACACCACCGCCGATCTGCACGACCGCCTGTCGGCGATGGGAGCCGCGCTGATCGTGCAGGCGCTCGACCAGCTTCCCGGCCTGACGCCCGAGCCGCAGCCGGAAACCGGCGTCACCTACGCCACCAAGATCGACAAGACCGAGGCGCGGATCGACTTCGCCCAACCTGCGGAAACCGTAGATCGCCAGATCCGTGGCCTGTCGCCCTTTCCCGGCGCATGGGTGCAGATCGGGGCCGAGCGGGTCAAACTCCTGCGCTCCCGCCTTGCCGATGGCTCAGGCGAACCGGGGCAGGTGTTGCACGGCTTTACCATCGCTTGCGGCAGCGGCGCGGTCGAGATCGTGGAGGCGCAACGCGAAGGCAAACGCCCGATGCCCGCCGCAGAGATCCTCAAAGGTCTGCGCCTGCCCGACCGGCTGGCGTAGCGTCTGGCCTAGCCATTCCGCCCCCGGCCCCCCATATGTATGCTGACGCAACCGGAGGCCCGCCATGCCCATCATCGCCCTGATCATCATCGGTGCCGCCGCCGGATTTCTGGCGACGCGGATGATGAAACTTGAAACCGATGTGCTGACCACCGTGGCCATCGGTGTCTTTGGCGCGCTGATCGGCGGCTTTGCGCTGCGCTTTCTGATCACCATCACCGGCTGGATGGCCGGTTTTGTCGGCGCGGTTCTGGGGGCCATGGTGTTGATCTGGCTATGGAAAACCTACATCGCTAAGTAAGCCGCTTCACCGCGTCTTTCAGCTTGAATGCCTTGTCGCCGACCGCCTGCCACAGCAACTGCCCCTGCCAGGCCGCAAACAGCAGCGCCGCCGCCTCGCGTCCCTTGGCGCCGCCGCCCAGACGCACCGCCAGCGCCTGTTCCACCCGCACCCGCCAGCCGATGGCCCGCAGCCGCAGCGTGGGGTCATCCAGATGCCGCACCAAAAGCGGCAGGCCCGCCGCATCGCCGCTCTCCTCACTCAGCGCCTTGAGCAGCATCTGCGCGCCCTTGACCGACAGGTCAGACGCGCCCTCGGCTTCATCCGCCGCCCGGTCCAGCGCATCCCAGCCATCCAGCAGCGCCGCGCGCACCATGCCTTCCTGACTGCCATAGCGCTGCACCAGCGTCGGCGCGGCCAGCCCGGTCGCGCGCGACACCGCGCCAAAACTGGCCGCCCGCTCGCCCGACAGCAGCATCAGGGCGCGGATACGGGCAAAAACCAGCGGGTCAGGGATAAGCTTGGTGCGTGACATGGCGCGAATATAAACGCCAGTTCACTTGTCGCGCAAGTCCTGACGCTTGGGCGGCAGGGTCCGTGCCGGGCGGGGCCGGTACACCGGCAAGCGCCAGCCCAAGAGCAGACTGCCCGCGCGCAGCGTAAGCGTTACCGCCGCACAGGCCAGCAGCTCCAGTCCGCCCGCCACCCCGGCGCGCTCGGCCAAAATCGCGGCCAATGCCCCGGCAAAGGCGCAAGTGACATACAACTCGCCCTGTTTCAGCACCAAGGGCACCTCGTTGCACACCACATCGCGCAGGAGCCCGCCCATGCAGCCCGTGACCATCCCCATGATCAGGATCACCGGCCAGCCCATGCCCGAGGCCGTTGCCGCCGCCACCCCGGCAGGCACCGCCACCGCCAGCGCGCAGGCATCCAGCCACAGGATCGCGCGATAGCGGCTTTCCAGCAGATGCGCGGCAAAGAACACGCTCACCGCCGCCAGCGTGGCCACGCCCAGCATCCACGGGTCCACGATCCAGAACACATCGCGGTCCAGCAGCACATCGCGCAGCGTGCCGCCACCCGTGGCGGTCAGGCTGGCGATAAAGATAAAGCCCACAATATCCAGCTGCGCCCGGCTGGCGACCAGCGCCCCGGTCAGCGCAAACACCGCGACCGAAGCGTAATCGAGGAACGGCAGCAGCCAGAGCAGGGTCATGGCTTGCCCGGCTTGAATGGGGCCATGCCCGCACGGGCCAGCGCATCGGCGCGCTCATTCTCGACATGGCCGGCATGGCCCTTGATCCAGCGCCATTCTACCTTGTGCCGCGCCTGCGCCGTCTCCAGCCGTTGCCACAGCTCGATATTCTTGACCGGCTTGTTGTCGGCGGTCTTCCAGCCCCGGCGTTTCCAGCTGTGAATCCAAGTGGTTACGCCGTTCTTCACATAGGCACTGTCGGTGACGATGATCAGATCCGACGGGCGCGACAGCGCCTCCAGCGCCGAAATCGCCGCCATCAGCTCCATCCGGTTGTTGGTGGTGTCGGCCTCGCCGCCGTACAACTCGCGCTCTTTCAGCACCGCCGCGTCGTCACGGGCGATCATCAGCACCCCCCAGCCACCGGGGCCGGGATTGCCGGAACAGGCACCGTCAGTATAGGCGTAAAGTTGTGGCATCGGACCCCTCATCTCGTCACGCCGGGATAGGCCGGGGCGGGGCAGGGGTCAACGCCCGATCAGCCGAGGATCGGCACCAGCAGGCAGATCAGCACCACGCCGGTCAGCCCGGCGCGGAACCGCAGCCACCAGTCCGGCGCGGTGCCCATCTTCCAGAAATGCCAGTCCAGCAGCAAAAGCCCGAGGAAACCGGCAAACAGGTTGACCGCCGCATCCCCCGCGCTGCCGTTCACCATGAAAAACGCCCACAAGGCCGGGGCCACCGACAGGATATAGCCCGTCGCCGCCTCTGGCCCGCTGGCCTTGGTGGCAAAGCCCCAGAGCACGCCGGACATGAACGACAGGATCACGGTGCCATAGGTCAGGCTGACGTAGCTGCCGATGAACAGCGGCCCCATGTATTGCGCGCCCCACCCGGCCAGCCCCGGCAAAAGCCCGGTCGCCGCACCCCAGACAAAGGGAAACAGCCCGGCCACCCCAAGGATCAGGGCCGTTCTCGGAATAGGCTCCACCGCACCACCTGCAACAACTTCTTGGCCGCAAGTGATAGCCCGCTCTGGTGCGGGGTCCAGCCATGCGCGGCAAAATGGCGGCGCTGTTGCCGCCCTGCCATGCGGCTCAGGTCTGAACCGGCTCGCGCAGAATGCGCGGCACCTTGAACTCGATGTTCTCCTGCGCGGTCTCGACCAGTTCCACCGTGGTCGCAAACCGGGCACGGAACGCGTCGATCACCTCGTTCACCAGCACCTCCGGCGCGGATGCGCCTGCGGTGATGCCCACCGACCGGATGCCGTCCAGCGCGCGCCAGTCGATATCCGTCGCCCGCTGGATCAGCTGCGAATAGCCGCAGCCGGCCGCTGACCCCACCTCGACCAGCCGCTTGGAGTTCGACGAATTCGGCGCGCCGATCACCAAGAGCGCATCAATGCGCGGGGCAATCGCCTTGACCGCCATCTGCCGGTTGGTGGTGGCGTAGCAGATATCCTCATGCGCGGGGGCATGGATCGCGGGAAACCGCGCCTTCAGCGCCGCTGCGATATCCGCCGTGTCATCGACCGACAGCGTGGTCTGGGTGATGAAGGCCAGCTTTTCCGGATCGCGCACGCTCAGCCCCGCCACATCGGCCACCGTCTCGACCAGAAGCACCTCGCCATCCGGCAACTGCCCCATGGTGCCCACGGTTTCCGGGTGGCCCGCGTGGCCGATCATGATCATCTGCAAGCCGGCCTCATGATGCCGCGCCGCCTCGTTATGCACCTTGGTCACCAGCGGGCAGGTGGCATCGACCGCAATCATCTCGCGCCGGGCCGCTTCGGCGGGCACGGCTTTTGGCACGCCATGCGCGGAAAACACCACCGGGCGGTCGGGCGGGCAATCGTCCAGTTCTTCGACAAAGACAGCGCCTTGGGCGCGTAGCGCATCGACGACAAACTTGTTGTGTACGATCTCGTGCCGCACATAGACCGGCGCGCCCCATTTGAGCAAAGCCAGTTCGACAATCTTGATCGCCCGGTCCACCCCGGCGCAAAATCCGCGCGGCGCGGCAAGGTAGAGATGGAGGGGCGGCAGATCGGTCATGGCAGGCCTACAGGGTCAGGGTCTGGTCCAGAGGTAAGGCGATGCAGCCCCGAGGTCCAGTCCCAGATACACCGGCCCCGCCAAAGTGATCAGCTCCAGATCCCCAGCCCGATCAGCGCCACCACCGTGTAGCGCACGGTCTTGGCGATCGTGACCAGCACCACAAACCGGGGCAGGGGCACCCGCAACGCCCCCGACAGCGCCACAATCAGATCGCCCCCCGGCGCCCAGCTGAACAGCAGCGCCCAGATCCCCCAGCGCCCGAACCAGCGCTCGGCCTTTGCCTGCCGCGCCGGGGTCAGCCCCAGCCACCGCGCGCCCCGGTCGCCGCCCAGACCTCGGCCCAACGCATATGTCACGCATGACCCAAGGATATTGCCCACCGATGCCACCAGAACCAGCGCGACCACCGGCACCGTGCCCTGCGCCATCAGCGCCAGAAATACCACCTCGGATTGAAACGGCACCGGCGTTGCCGCCAGAAACGCCGCCACAAACAGCCCGGCCAGCGAGGAGCCGGTCAGCATGCTGCACCCAGCCGTTGGCCGCAACGGCCCGGCACCCTATGACCCGTCATACGCATGATGCCCGCCCTAATGCGGTTTCGCGCGACCGTCTATCGAAAGCGGTGTTGGCGAAAGCGGTGCAGGCGCACCGCTCTGCGGCTCACCGTCGCGGTCACGCCCTGTCGCCGCCGCTATCACGCGCCATCAGATCTGCGATGACCTTCGCGGGCAGGGCATCCGCTGCATAACCGAACGTGCCACTGGTCCTGACTTCCACCGCCGCGCGCATCAGTGCACCCAGCGCTGCACGCGCAAAGGATCCGCCAACACTGATCCGCCGCACCCCCGCAGCTGACAGGTCTGCCACCGAATAGTGTGGCCCGCGCAAGCCCATGACCACATTCACCGGCCGGTCGACAGCGGCGCAAACCATGCGGATAGCATCAATATCCGGCAATCCGGGCGCATACAGAACCTGTGCCCCGGCTGCAGAAAACGCCTGAAGCCGCCGGATCGTGTCATCCAGATCGGGCTTGTCCCAAAGGAAATTCTCGGCCCGGGCGGTCAGCAGAAACGGCAGATCCCGCGCCGCCTCTGCCGCAGCGTGGATACGTTCAACCGATTGGGAAAAATCGTAAATCGGATGCAACGGATCGCCGGTCGCATCCTCAACCGATCCACCGACAAGACCGGCCGCACAGGCCAGACGCACGGTTTCGGCACAGGTTCCCGGTGC
The DNA here is from genome assembly GCF_031457365.1 of Pseudotabrizicola sp. 4114. Classification (NCBI taxonomy): domain Bacteria; kingdom Pseudomonadati; phylum Pseudomonadota; class Alphaproteobacteria; order Rhodobacterales; family Paracoccaceae; genus Pseudotabrizicola; species Pseudotabrizicola sp. 4114. The sequence continues at coordinate 236,152 of NZ_JAVDWP010000001.1, forward strand.
CGCGCCAAAACCATCTTCCAGATCGGCAGAGACCGGCAGGCCGGTGGCCGCGACAATTTCTGCGGCATTGGCCAGAATTTCAGCACGCGACAGGTTGGCGGATGAATCCAGCTTTCCCTTTGAAAACGCATATCCCGCGCTGGTTGTCGCCAGCGCCTCAAACCCCAGACTTGCAAGCAACCGCGCCGATCCCGCGTCCCAGGGGTTGGGAATGACAAACGCATGATCTCTGGCATGTAGCGCGCTGAAGCGCGCGAACTTATCCTGTTGATCCGACAAGATTGCCTCCTCAGCGGTGTGGTCAGATCATATCAGGTGAGAACAAAAAGGAAACATGAATTTTGTCAGACTCATTGCCACCTCACTACACAAAGTGTGCCTTGCGCGTCAGGCGAATTTGATCAAATTGTTCAGTCCTGCAGTCGTCACCCGGGCACAAGGAATTGATATGAAATCCGTTACCATTCACCGCGCGGGCCAGAATGAAACCGCAACCGTGGCCCGTTTTGTTCACGCTCTGCTTGATGAGTTGACCGCAGGTGCCCCGCCTTCGCTGCAAGATGTCACGGCGCGCGCGGGTTCTGTCCTTGCGGGCCCCGGCGTCATAGCGCTGATCGCATCGGTGGATGCAAAGCCTGTCGGCGTCATGACGTTGAACGAATGTGCCGCGATCTATGCCGGAGGCCGGTTCGGCGAAATTTCCGAGCTTTATATCCGCCCGGACATGCGGTCACAGGGTATAGCAAAACGCCTGCTGGACCATGCGCAGGCCGAAGGGATTGCGCGGGGGTGGCATCGCATCGAAGTCGGCGCACCCGGTCAGCCGGAATGGCACCGTACGCTTGCGTTCTATCGGTGCAACGGGTTCACTGAAGTCGGGCCGCGCCTGCGCCGTCTGTTGCAGGATCAATGACCCCGCAAAAAAAAAACGGGGCGCCGCTGCGCCCCGTTGTCTTACTTCACCATCTCGCCCGCGTCTTCCCGCTCGTTCAGGGCGCGCGGTTCGCGGGGCGGGCGGCCGATCACGTCGCGCAGCTCATCCAGCTCGATAAAGTTGTCGCACTGACGCCGCAACTCGTCGGCAATCATCGGTGGCTGGCTGCGGATGGTCGACACCACCGACACCCGCACGCCCTGCCGTTGCAGGCTTTCGATCAGCGGCCGGAAATCCCCATCCCCGGAAAACAGAACGATGTGGTCCACCCGTGGGGCCAGTTCCATGGCATCGACGGCCAGCTCGATATCCATGTTGCCTTTGACCTTCCGGCGGCCCTGACTGTCGGTATATTCCTTGGCGGGTTTGGTCACCATGGTAAACCCGTTGTAGTGCAGCCAGTCCACCAGCGGGCGGATCGGCGAATACTCGTCATTCTCCAACAATGCGGTATAGTAAAATGCCCGCAGCAACTTGCCCCGCCGCATGAATTCCTGCCGCAAGAGCTTGTAATCGATGTCAAACCCCAGCGATTTGGCCGCAGCGTAAAGGTTTGAACCATCAATAAACAACGCAAGCCGTTCGTCTTTGTAAAACATCTATAATTCCCCTCGAAAATCCTGTTCCGGCCGCGCCGTCTGCGAGTGGTCTGCTGGCGAACGGATATGGCGCGATCAAAACACAGGAGCTAGTATCAGGTCAGAACTTTGCGCTGCAAGCTGCTCTATACGAAAGTGTAAGATATTTATGACGAACAAAATGCAGGCTTTAGTAGCGTTTGGCGCCAACCTTCCCCATGGTGACACCTTGCCAGAGCAGACCCTCGCTTCAGCGATGGCAACTCTTGGCAACACTGAAGTCAGAGTTATGTTCCAGAGCCGACTATTCAAGACGCCCTGCTTTCCAAAAAATGCCGGTCCCGATTATGTGAACGCGGCAGCGGTGCTGGATCTGGCACCGTCGGTCACGCCACTCGCCCTCTTGCACCACTTGCACGCCGTCGAATCCCGCTTTGGCCGCAGCCGTGAGACCCGCTGGGGCATGCGCACGCTGGACATCGACCTGCTGGCGTTCGGCGATCTGGTGTTGCCTGACGCCGCCACCCAGACCCATTGGCGTGACCTGCCCCCGGGCGATCAGTCGCGGCTGACGCCAACCGAGCTGATCCTGCCGCACCCCCGGCTTCAGGACCGCGCCTTTGTGCTGGTGCCGCTGGCCGAGGTCGCGCCTGATTGGGTTCACCCCCTGTTGCAGCGCAGTGTTGCGCAGATGCTGGCCGCCCTTCCGGCGACAGATCGCGCCGAAGTGCAGGCGCTTTCCTGACTCCCGGCCGGAATCCGGGGTTGTCAAGGCCCGGCATCGCGCGTAAACACTCACTTTCCATGCCCCCAAGACCTACTGGAGTCGTCCATGGCCCGCGTGACGGTTGAAGACTGCGTTGACAAGGTTCCGAATCGGTTCGAACTGGTGATGCTCGCCGCCCACCGGGCGCGCGAAATCCAGTCCGGGTCGCCGCTGACCATTGATCGCGACAATGACAAAAATCCGGTCGTCGCCCTGCGCGAGATCGCCGATGAAACCCAGTCGGCAGAATCGCTGCGCGAGCGGATGATCGAAAGCCATCAGACCCAGATCGAGGTCGATGAGCCTGAAGATGATCAGATGGCGCTGCTGATGTCGGGCGAGATTGACCGCCCGATGCAGGACGATATGTCCGAAGAAAAGCTGCTGCGCGCCCTGATGGAAGCACAAGGCGAGCTTTGAGCAGCGAACTCTAAGGGGAGAACCCCGCATCAGGGGCGATGATGATCGACGTAGAAGACCTCATCGCCCTTGTCCGCAACTACAATCCGCGCACCAACGCCGATCTGATCCGCCGCGCCTATGCGTATGGCATGCAGATGCACGAAGGACAGATGCGCAAATCGGGTGAACCCTATTTCACCCATCCCGTCGCCGTCGCCGCCATCCTGACCGAACAACGGCTGGATGATGCCTCGATCGTGACCGCCCTGCTGCACGACACCATCGAGGACACCAAATCCACCTATTCCGAGGTCGAGCGTCAGTTCGGGCAAGAGGTGGCCGAACTGGTCGATGGCGTCACCAAGCTGACCAACCTGCAACTCTCCAGCACTGAAACCCAGCAGGCGGAAAACTTCCGCAAGCTGTTCATGGCAATGTCAAAAGACCTGCGGGTGATTCTGGTCAAACTCGCCGACCGCCTGCACAACATGCGCACGATCAAAAGCATGCGGGTGGAAAAGCAGGCGCAGAAGGCCCGCGAAACCATGGAAATCTATGCCCCGCTGGCCGGGCGTATGGGCATGCAATGGATGCGGGAAGAGCTGGAGGATCTGTCCTTCAAGGTGCTCAACCCCGATGCGCGCAACTCCATCATCCGCCGCTTTCTGACCCTGCAACGCGAAGCCGGCGATGTGGTTCACAAGATCACCGCCGACATCCGGCACGAGCTGGAAAAGGTCGATCTGGAAGCGACGGTTTACGGGCGCGCCAAGAAACCCTATTCGATCTGGCGCAAGATGCAGGAAAAGGATCTGGCGTTTTCGCGCCTGTCCGACATCTACGGGTTCCGCATCATCTGCAATTCGGTGGCCGATTGCTACCGCATCCTTGGCGTGATCCACCAGCGCTGGCGCTCGGTGCCGGGCAGGTTCAAGGATTACATCAGCCAGCCAAAGTCGAACGGCTACCGGTCGATTCATACCACCGTTTCAGGCCGCGATGGCAAGCGGGTCGAGGTGCAGATCCGTACCCGCGAGATGCACGAAGTGGCCGAAGCGGGCGTCGCGGCCCACTGGTCGTACCGCGAAGGCGTGCGCGCGCAAAACCCCTTTGCCATTGATCCCGGCAAGTGGATCGCGTCGATGACCGAACGCTTTGACGAAGGCAATCACGACGAGTTTCTCGAACACGTCAAGCTTGAGATGTATTCCGATCAGGTGTTCTGCTTCACGCCAAAGGGCGATGTGGTGCAGCTGCCGCGCGGGGCGACCCCGCTGGATTACGCCTATTCGATCCACACCCGCATCGGCAATTCCTGCGTTTCGGCCAAGGTCGATGGCATCCGCGTGCCGCTCTGGACCCGGCTGAAAAATGGCCAGTCGGTCGAGATCATCACCGCCGAAGGCCAGCGCCCGCAGTCCAGCTGGATCGACATCGTGACCACGGGCCGCGCCAAGGCCGCGATCCGCAAATCCCTGCGCGAAGAAGACCGGGGCCGCTTTATCAAGCTGGGGCAGGAACTGGCGCGCGCGGCCTTTGATCACGTCGGCAAAAAGGCCAGCGAAAAGGCCCTGCGCACCGCCGCCAAGATGCTGGGCCTGAACGATCAGGAAGATCTGCTGGCCCGGCTTGGCTCGGCCGAGCTGACTGCGCGCCGCGTGGTCGAAACGCTGTATCCCGAACTGGCCCGCGCCGATCTGGAGGTGGTCGATGCCACCCGCCCTGTGCTGGGCCTGTCCGATGATCAGGCGTTCCGCCGCGCGCCCTGCTGCCAGCCGGTGCCGGGCGAACGGATCGTCGGCATCACCTATCGCGGCAAGGGCGTGGTGGCCCATTCCATAGACTGCCCCGCGCTTGAGGAGTTCGAGGAGCAGACCGACCGTTGGGTTGATCTGGCCTGGCACTCCGGCCGCCATGCCGCAGTGCACACCGTGACCATGGAAATGACGATTGCCAATGATGCCGGTGTTCTTGGCCGCATCTGCACCTTGATTGGCGAGCAGCGCGCCAATATCTCTGATCTGCGCTTTACAGACCGCAAACCAGACTTTTATCGTCTGATTGTCGATGTTGACCTGCGCGATGTCGAACATCTGCATATGGTGATGACAGCGCTTGAAGCGGAAACCGATGTTGCGCAGGTGACGCGCTATCGTGATAAAACCCGCAAGCCATAGCGCAAGCGTGCGGCAGATGAGGGAAAAGGGAGCTGAAAGGTGGTGTTTCGTCGCCGCAACAAAAGGTCGTGGCCAGATCGGCTCAAGGCCTTGGTCTATCCGCAAGGCGGGTGGCTGCGCGCGGCGTATTACGTCTGGCACCGGCTGACCCGGCTGCCCGATCCGCCGCACCGGATCGCGCGCGGTATCTTTGCCGGGGTGTTCATCTCTTTTACCCCCTTGTTCGGCCTGCATTTCTTTGCCTCGGCCCTGATGGCGTTCCTGATGCGCGGCAATATGATTGCCGCGATCTTTGCGACGTTTTTCGGCAATCCGATCACCTTTCCCCTTATCGCGGTGAGCTCTGTTCAGCTTGGGCACTGGATTCTGGGCACCGGGGTGGATGCTGTGCCGGCGCGGCTGATCCTGTCGGCCTTTACCAATGCCGGGGGCGAGATCTGGACGAATATTGTCGCCATTTTTACCGATACCCCGACGCAATGGGCGCAGCTGCGGCACTTTTACTACGGGTTGTTCAAACCCTATCTGGTCGGCGGCATCGGCCCCGGCCTGATCGCGGCCACCGTATGCTATTACATCAGCCTGCCCATCATTCTTGGCTATCAGAAACTGCGCCAGAAAAAGCGCCGCGACCGGGCCGAAGCGTTGCGCGAACGCGCCGCCGCCCGCTTGCGCGCGCGCTCTGCGGCCGATGACGGCACTGCCGGAGAAAGCTGATGCTGCGACCGATTGTCCCGCGCCTCTGCGCAATCTTCACGAAACCCTGTCCGCCGCAGGTATTTTCTGACGTGCCAGTCATTGCCAAGTCATGTATTCCGGCACATGTCTGGCCAAGCCCTCCGCCGCTCTTTGGCGCGGCAGCGGCCTAAGCGAGGAAGAACGTGGTTTTCAAAAGGCGCGACCGGCGGGGCTGGCTGGCTTGGGTGCGGGAGATGTTCTACCCGACCGGGGGATTTCGCCGTGCGACCCAATATGTGATCCACCGCATGCGCCGCCTGCCAGACCGCCCGCACCGCATTGCGCGGGGCGTGTTCGCGGGCAGTCTGATCGGCTTTCTGCCGCTGCCCGGCCTGCAGTTCCTGGGGGCCTGGGGGCTGGCCTGGCTGATGCGCGGCAATGTGCTCGCGGCGCTGCTGGCCACCTTCAACTCCAACCCGATCACCACGCCATTCTTTGCAGTGGGGGCGATCAGCCTTGGCCACTGGATGCTGGGCATCGACACGCCGCTGAGCGCCGAGGCCATCGGCGATGGCTTTGCCCGCGCCGGAGTGGAACTGTGGCACAATTTCCATGCGATCTTTGGCCCTGCGCATATGCATTGGGACGGACTGGCGCAGTTCTGGTCCGATATTTACCTGCCCTATTTCATCGGCGCGCTGGGGCCGGGCATTCTGCTCAGCCTGATCTTTTATTACATCACCATCCCGTTGGTAGAGGCCTATCAGAAGGCCCGGGCCGTCAAGTTCAAGGAACGCAGCGACAAGCGGCTCTTGCTGCGCGAAAAGCTGGCGGCGCTTGCGCTGCGCGGTGACGGCGGCAAAACCTCTGTGCCGGGTACAAAAGAAGGGGATGACCTCCCCCCGTCTGCGCCGTAACCTCGGCGCGCGACGACAAGACGACGCTGACAGGAAAGACGGGGCCATGACACAAACCGGCAAGACCTATAGCGGCAAGCTGCGGCTCGGGATCAACATCGACCACGTGGCCACCTTGCGCAACGCGCGCGGGGCGGTCTGGCCCGACCCGCTGCGCGCAGCATTGCTGGCTGAAGCGGCAGGGGCCGACGGCATCACCGCCCACCTGCGCGAAGACCGCCGCCACATCCGCGATGCAGATATGGCGGCGCTGAAAGCGGGCATCGGCATCCCGCTGAACTTTGAATGCGGCGCTACCGCCGAGATGCAGGCGATCTGTCTGGCCACAAAACCGCATGCTGTCTGTCTGGTGCCCGAACGCCGCGAGGAACGCACCACCGAAGGCGGGCTTGATGTGGCGGGCGATGCGGCCCGGCTTGCCAGCTTCATCACACCCTTGCGCGACGCCGGCGCGCGGGTCAGCCTGTTCATCGGCCATGACGCCCGCCAGATCGAAGCCGCCGCCCGCATCGGTGCCGCCGTGATCGAACTGCACACCGGCCACTATTCCGACCTCCACGCCGAAGGCCGGATCGACGCGGCCGAAGCCGAACTCGACGCCCTGCGCCAGGGCGCGGCGCTGGCCGCCAGTCTGGGGCTGGAGGTGCATGCCGGGCACGGCCTGACCTATGACAACGTCGCCCCCATCGCCGCCATCCCGCAGGTGGTCGAGCTGAACATCGGCCATTTCCTGATCGGCGAAGCGGTGTTCCTGGGTCTTGGTCCGGCAATCGAAGAGATGCGTCGCCGGATGGACGCGGCACGGGGGCTGTGAGCGTGGCGCGCGGGGCGGATCGGGAAAAGATGAGTATTTGGAAAAGGTGCAAATGGCAGCGGCGGGGCACTTGGTTGCCCGCCGCGGGGCTGGGGCTGGCCTTGGCGCTCGCGTCACCTGCAGCGGCGCAGGATGTGGCGGAATGTGACTGGCGCGCCGCAGCGCAGGCGATTGCCGAGCCGTGGGAAGACAACACCGCCACCTTTGCCAATGGCGCGATCCGTCTGGCGGTGATGGATGTGCAGGAGCCCGCCGCCGGGGCTTATCATCTGCTGATCCTGTCGCCGCCCCGCAATGAACTGGGCGAGCGTCAGTGCCGGGTGATGTCGGCTGACGGGAGTTTTGGGTTTGCCGGGGTGTCGGTTGCGGGGGCCACCGCCCGCTATGACCCTGCCACAGGGCTGACCGTGTCCCTGTCGGCAAAGCGATCGTCTGGTGGGGATGTGTTCACTGACACCGTTTTGCATGTCACCATCAATCAGGCCACAGGGGCCATCACCGGACGGCTGGACTAGAGCGATGATCCTTGGCATCGGCAGCGATCTGGCCAATATCGACCGCATCGATGCCACCCTTGCGCGGTTTGGCGACCGCTTCCGCAGCCGAGTCTTTACCGACCATGAACAGCGCAAGGCCGCCAGCCGCCCGCATGGCGTGGCCGCCACCTATGCCAAACGCTGGGCCGCGAAAGAGGCCTGTTCCAAGGCCCTGGGCACCGGGTTGCGCATGGGCATAGCCTGGAAAGACATGGCGGTGACCAATCTGCCCACCGGCCAGCCGGTGATGCACCTCACCGGCTGGGCCGCCGAGCGGTTGCAGGCGATGACTCCGGCGGGGCATGCGGCGGTGATCCATGTGACGCTGACCGATGACCACCCCTGGGCGCAGGCATTTGTGGTGATCGAGGCGCGCCCGCTGGCGCACCTGCCCCCCGGTCTGCACCCGGACGCCCCCGCGCCGGGGCGAACTTGACTCGCGCAGGCGCAGGGCGCATGAAGCGGCCCGAAGAGCAGCAAGGTGGATACGGCATGGCCAGCACGGCAAAAAACGACGGCGGCATCGTCGAGACGATCAAGACAGTGGTCTATGCATTGTTGATTGCAGGCGTGTTCCGCACCTTGTTTTTTCAGCCATTCTGGATTCCCTCGGGCAGCATGAAAGACACGCTGCTGATCGGCGACTTTTTGTTCGTCAACAAGATGGCCTATGGCTACAGCCGCTATTCCTGCCCGTTCTCGGCCTGCCCGTTTGACGGCCGCCTGTTCTTCAGCGAGCCCGAGCGCGGCGATGTGGTGGTGTTCCGCCATCCGGTCAACGGATCGGATTTCATCAAGCGCCTGATCGGTCTGCCTGGGGATACCGTGCAGATGCGCGCGGGCGTGGTCTATCTGAACGGCGAAGCGGTGCCGCAGGAAGCCGCAGGCCAGTTCAGCGAGCTTTATGAGCAGCAGGGTCCGATGGGCCAGCTGCCGCGCTGCGAAAACGGCCCGGTGGGTCAGGGCGACATCTGCACCAAGTCGAAATCGCGCGAAACCCTGCCGGGGGGGCGCACGCATGACGTGCTCAACATCGACACCAATGGCGCGGGCGACAACACCGATGTGTTTACCGTGCCTGCGGGGCATTACTTCTTCATGGGCGACAACCGCGACAATTCTCAGGACAGCCGCTTTGTGCAGGCTGTGGGCGGCGTGGGCTTTGTGCCCGCCGACCACCTGATCGGCCGCGCTGACCGGATCATGTTCTCCTCTGCTGGCCGCTCGATGCTGTACTTCTGGACCTGGCGTTCGGATCGTTTCTTCAAGGCGGTGGAATGAGGCTGGCTGCGGACCTCAAGGCCTTTGAAGGCCGGATCGGGCACACGTTCCACACGCCCGAGCTGCTGGTCCGCGCCGTGACCCATGCTTCGCTGTCGTCGCAGACCCGGCCCGACAACCAGCGGCTGGAGTTTCTGGGCGACCGGGTGCTGGGCCTTGTGATGGCCGAGGCGCTGCTGGGCGCCGATGAGGCCGCGACCGAGGGGCAGCTGGCCCCGCGCTTCAACGCCATGGTGCGCAAGGAAACCTGCGCCGATGTCGCCCGCGCCATCGGTCTGGGCGAGGTGATGAAGCTGGGCCGGTCCGAGATGCTGTCCGGCGGCCGCCGCAAAGAGGCGCTTCTGGGCGACGCCATGGAGGCGCTGATTGCCGCCGTCTATCTGGACGGCGGGTTCGACGCCGCCCGCGCGCTGGTGCTGCGGCTCTGGGCCGACCGCATTGGCGCGGTGGACCACGACGCCCGCGACCCCAAGACCGCCTTGCAGGAATGGGCGCAGGCCCGCGGCATGACCCCGCCGTGCTATACACAGACCGGACGCACAGGCCCCGACCATCAACCGATTTTCACCGTCGAAGTGACCCTGGACAACGGCGCGCGCGAAACCGCCCGCGCAGGCTCCAAACGCATCGCCGAACAACAGGCCGCCCGCGCTTTGCTGGCCAGGCTGGAGCAAGAGACATGACAGACACCACCCGCGCCGGCTTTGTCGCGCTGATCGGCGAACCCAATGCCGGCAAATCCACCCTGCTGAACCGGATGGTCGGGGCCAAGGTCTCGATCGTGACCCATAAGGTGCAGACCACCCGCACCCGGATCAGGGGGGTCGCGATCGAGGGCATCTCGCAGATCGTCTTTGTCGACACCCCCGGCCTGTTCCGCCCCCGCCGCCGTCTGGACCGCGCCATGGTCAAGGCCGCCTGGGGCGGGGCATCTGATGCCGATGTGATCGTGCTGATGATCGAGGCGCATCGCGGCATGACCGAAGGCGTGTCTGCCATCATCGACCGCATGCGCGATGAGATGCCGCAGGGCCAGCCGGTGGCGCTGGCCATCAACAAGATAGACCGCGTGCAGGCCGAAGTGCTGCTGGCCCTGGCCGAAAAGCTGAACGAGGCGTTTCCCTTTGCCAAAACCTTCATGATCAGCGCCGAAAAAGGCTATGGCGTCAAAGACCTGCGCGAATGGCTGGCTGCTCAGATCCCCGAGGGGCCGTGGTTCTACCCCGAAGACCAGATCGCGGATGTGCCGATGCGGATGATCGCCGCCGAGATGACGCGTGAGAAACTGACCCTGCGCCTGCACGAGGAACTGCCCTACCAGCTCACGGTCGAGACCGAAAAATGGGAGGACAAGCCCGACGGATCGACCCGCATCGACCAGATCATCTATGTCATGCGCGACGGCCACAAAGGCATCGTGCTGGGCAACAAGGGCGAGACGATCAAGGCCATCGGCTCTGCCGCCCGCGCCGACATCTCGGAGTTTGTGGGCCACACCGTCCACCTGTTCCTGCAGGTCAAGGTCCGCCCGAACTGGCTGGACGAACCCGAGCGCTATTCCGAAATGGGGCTGGACTTCAAAGACGGTGACTGAAGGTGCCTTCTGACATCCGGCTCAAGGCCGACCTCTGGGTTTCGGCCTATCTCAACCGTCTGCGCCTTGCCGATATTCCGGCCTATGTCACCCGCAAGGGCGACCCCACCGCTGGCACTGTGCTGGTCAAGGTGGCGCTCCTGGACGGCACCGCCCGCGCCTATGAGCGCGGCTATGACCTGAACACCGGCAGCCGGCTCTGGCGGCTGATGTCCGAGGGGCCGGAGGTGGAGGTTGACGCGGCTCTGACCCGCGCCGGGCAGCGCGACCCCGACCTGTGGGTGATCGAGCTGGAACACAAGGCCGGGCGTACCCTCTTGGACGAAGACGGCCTAGCCTAGCCGCCGCTTCACCGCGATCAGCACCGCCCCCACGGCGGCAAAGGCCAGCACCATCCCGGCACAGTTGATCGCCACCCCGTCCCAGCCAAGCCGGTTCACATTCAGGAACGGATAGGGCCAGCGCCCATCGACCACCCCGCGCAGCACGGCATAGATCGCATAAGCCAGCGGCCAGATCATGCCATAGGGCAGCGCCCGCCACCCCGGCACCGGCGCAAAGGCAAGCCACCACCCCAGCCCCAGCAGCGGCACCACCGTGTGCAGTCCGACGTTCGCCCACCACCGCATGCCTGTCGGGCTGTGCAGCCCCGCCAGCAGCCCGTGATACACCAAACCCACCATCACGATCGCCAGCACCCCGGCAAAGGCCAGCCCGGCGGGCAGCCGCCAGCGCATCGCCACCAGACCCATCGCCACCGCGACCAACAGGTTGGTCAATATCGTGAAAAACCGCGCCAGACCCCAGAGAACCTGCGCCAGCGAATTGCCGCGCCCGGCGGCAAGGTTGGCGTCAAACTGCAACCGCAGCGACATCACGGCGACGACAAAGATGATCAGGGCGGTCAGGCGGGGCGCAAGCGGCATGGCAACTCTCATGCCCCCCAATCTGCACTCCAACACCGCGACGGCAACCCCCCCTTGCAGCCGCGCCCCTCCGCCTGCAAAGATCAGTGCATGGATTGGCGCGAAGACGGCATCCTTCTTTCCATGCGCCCGCATGGCGAAGGCTCCGCGATCATCGAGGTGTTTACCCGCGGCCATGGCCGCCATTTCGGCGTGGTCCGGGGCGGCGCCTCGCGCAAACGCGCGCCCTTGCTGCAACCGGGCGCGCAGCTTGACCTGAGCTGGCGCGCCCGGCTTGATGATCAGATCGGGGTGTTTCTGGCCGAACCCGTGCAATCGCGGGCCGCGGTGCTGGAAAGCCCGCTGGCGCTCGCGGGCCTCACCGCCGCCTGCGCGATGCTGCACATCAGCCTGCCCGAACGCGACCCGCACCCGCTGCTTTACGCCCGCACCCTGTCGCTGATGGATGCCATGGCGGGCGGCGCCGACTGGGTGGGCGATTACCTGCGCTGGGAACTGCTGCTGCTCGACGAGATCGGCTTTGGCCTTGATCTCTCGCGCTGTGCGGTGACCGGACAGCGCGACGATCTGGCCTTTGTCAGCCCGCGCACCGGCCGCGCCGTCTCGCGCAATGGGGCCGGAGATTGGGCCCCGAAACTGTTGCCGCTGCCACAGGCGCTGATGGGGCAGGGGCCCGCGACCCCGGCCGAGGTGGCCCAGGCCCTTGCCATCACCGGACATTTCCTCGCCCGCGAACTGGCGTCGGACACGCGGCCAACCCCCTTGCCCGAGTCCCGCAACCGCCTGCTGGCCCGGTTGGCCCGCGCCAACGGCTAAATCTGCCCGCAGCAGACAAGCGACGCGAAATGTCGCGGCCAGATCAGACCCGGCGCCCAAAACTTGGGCAGATGGCAGATGAGAGTGACATGGCCAACAGATACATCCCCCTTTACCTGAAGCATGCGCCGACCCCCCGGGTCGAAAGCTTTGCCCTGCTCACCGGTCTCGAATCGGCGGTGCGCGGGATGCTGGTCTCGGCGATGCCGCTGGCGGTCTATGACGCGCTTGGCAGTGCCGAGGCGACCTCATCGGCCTATTTCACCGCCGGGATCGTGTCGATGATCTGGGGGCTGATGGTGCCATGGGCCACCCGCCACATTCCCCGGCGCTGGATGTATACGCTGGGCTGCGGGCTGTACTTCATCGGGATGACGCTGGCGATCCTCGGCAGCGGCTGGTCGCTGCCGCTGGCGCTGATGTGTCTGGCGATGGCGACGGCCACCACCTTTGTCTGCCTGAACGCCTATATCCTCGACTACATCGACCGCCAGAATCTGGGCCGCAGCCAGTCGCTGCAGATGGTGTTCTCGGCCGGGCCATGGGCGGTCGGGCCGCTGCTGGGCGTCTGGCTGCGCAGCCTTTGGGCGCCCTTGCCCTTTATCGTGGCGGGGGTGTTTGCGGTGCTTCTGCTCACCGCCTTCTGGGTGCTGCGTCTGGGCAATGGCAAACAGATCAGCCGCGCCCGCGGCCCCGCCGCCAACCCGCTGGCCTATCTGGGCCGGTTCTTTGCCCAGCCGCGCCTGATCGCGGGCTGGCTGTTCGCGGTGATGCGCTCCTGCGGCTGGTGGGTCTATGTGGTCTATCTGCCGATCTTCTGCATCGAGGCTGGCTTGGGCGACAAGGTCGGCGGCGTCGCTCTGTCCCTGTCCAACGCGCTCCTGTTCGCCTCGCCGTTGATGCTGCGCTACGCCCGCGCGGCGAGCGTGCGCCGCACGGTGCGCTTTGCCTTCGGAATTTCCGGGGTGCTGTTCGTGGCCGCCGCACTGGTCGCGCCGCTGCCCTGGGCCACGGTGCTGTGCTGCATGCTGGCTGCGGTGTTTCTGGTGCTGCTCGACATCGTTGGTGGCCTGCCGTTCCTGATGGCAGTCAAACCGTCAGAGCGCACCGAAATGTCGGCGGTCTATTCCAGCTTCCGCGATGTGTCGGGCATCCTGACCCCGGGTGCGGCCTGGCTGGTGCTGCTGGCGGCCCCGCTAACCGGCATCTTCGCCGCCTCCGGCGCGGGGCTTTTGCTGGCCTGGGCCATCTCGGGCCGTCTGCACCCCCGGCTTGGCGTACCCCGCCCGTCGCGCGGCCAACCGGCCTGACTGCCCCGGCGCGGCTCCTGCGGTCAAGGGCAGCAAGATGAGTATTTTTGCCAAGATGAAATCAAAAGCGCAGCGCTTTGCCCATTCATCTTGGAAAAAATACTCAAAAAGCACCCTTTGCTCCGGGAGAAAAGGTTAAAGATCTGTAAAAACGGCAGGGTCAAGGCTCTGATATCAGACGATACCTTGTCCTGACCCCCTGTGTCACATTCTGAAGTCAGTCCAGCAGCCGCCGGGCAATCACCTGCGCTTGAATCTCGGCAGCACCCTCAAAGATATTGAGGATGCGGGCATCGCACAGGATGCGGCTGATCTGATACTCCAAGGCAAAGCCGTTGCCGCCATGGATCTGCAGCGCATTGTCCGCCGCGGCCCAGGCCACCCGCGCGCCCAGCAGTTTGGCCATCCCGGCCTCAAGATCGCAGCGCTTGTCATGGTCCTTTTGCCAGGCACTGAAATAGGTCAGCTGACGCGCCACCATGATCTCCACCGCCATCATGGCGAGCTTCCCCGCCACGCGCGGGAATTCGATCAGGGCCTTGCCGAACTGCTTGCGGTCCTCGGCATAGCTCATCCCCACATCCAGCGCGTTCTGCGCCACGCCGATGGCGCGGGCAGCGGTCTGGATGCGGGCGGATTCAAAGGTCTGCATCAGTTGCTTGAAGCCCTGGCCCTCGACCCCGCCCAGCAGGTTGTCGCCCTTCACCTTGAAGTCGTCAAAGTTGACGGTGTATTCCTTCATGCCGCGATACCCCAGCACCTCGATCTCGCCGCCCGACAGGCCGGGATCGACAAACGGGGCTTCATCGGTGCCGGGGGTCTTTTCGGCCAGGAACATCGACAGCCCGCGATAGTCGGAGGTGGCATCGACCGAGCGGGCCAGCACGGTCATCACATGGGTCCGGGCGGCGTGGGTGATCCAGGTCTTGTTGCCGGTGATGGTCCAATCCCCGCCCTCGCGCCGCGCGCGGGTGCGCAGCGATCCGAGGTCCGAGCCGGTATTGGGCTCGGTGAACACCGCCGTCGGCAGAATTTCCCCGCTCGCCAGCTTTGGCAGCCACTGCGCCTTTTGCTCTGCCGTGCCACCGCACAGGATCAGTTCCGCCGCGATCTCGGAGCGGGTGCCAAGCGAGCCCACGCCGATATAGCCGCGCGACAGCTCTTCCGACACCACCACCATGCTGGCCTTGGACAGGCCAAAGCCGCCGAACTCCTCGGGAATGGTCAGGCCGAACACGCCCATTTCCGCCAGCTGGTCGATCACCGACATCGGGATCAGCTCGTCCTTCAGGTGCCACTCATGCGCGAACGGCGCGACCTGTTCGGCGGCAAAGCGGCGGAACTGGTTGCGGATCATCTCCAGCTCGTCATCCAGGCCCGTCGCGCCAAAGGTGGCATTGGCGCGGCCATCGCGCATCAGCGCGACCAGAGCCGCGCGGGCGGCGGCGGTGTTGCCTTGCGCCATCAGCCGCTGCGCCGCAGGCCCCCATGCGGGCGCGTCAAGCTCCAGATCCTGCAACCGGGCGATTTCGCCCTGGCTCATCGGGATGCCGCCCTGGATCTGGCTCAGATACTCGGCATAGGCGATCTGCAGGATCAGCCCCTCCATCTCGCCGAACCTGCCGTCTGCCTGCAGACGGAGCGCCCAGGCCTGCATCTGGCGCAGGGCTTCGGTATAGGTGGCCAGCCAGGACAGCGCATGCGCGGCATATTGGTGCGCCTCCATCGCCGGGGCCGATACCTTGCCGCTGACCGTCACCAAAGCCCGCAAATTCTCCCGCCCTTGGGTGAACAGGGCCTCTGCCTCGGGCAGGGCCTGCGCTGTGAGGTCGAGAAGCCCGCCAAGCAGGGGCGAGGGGGGGAGGGTCTGTCCGTCGTGGGCCATGGCGCGATTCCTGTCCTTGGATTCTGCGAGTGCATTGGAGCTAATCACTTTGCAAGTGCAGCGCAACTTAATTTCAACGCAAACCGGGTCAAGTGACTGAAAGTGTCGCAGGCGAATTGCCGGTCTGGTCTGGCAGCGACATGTGTTTGCCAAAGCCATTCAAGGGGTTTTCATTTCCGGTGCCGCGCGCGATGCAGGGCGGATGATTGAAAACATGATCCTTTCTGTGTCTGCGGGACAGGGCCTGTGGCCGCTGATTGCCGCTGTGATGGTAACCCTTTTTGCCGGATTTGTGAAAGGCGCGGTTGGCTTTGCCATGCCGCTGATCATGATTTCGGCGTTTTCCGCCTTTCTGCCGCCCGAGGTGGCGCTGGCCGGGCTGATCCTGCCGACGCTGATCACCAACCTGAGCCAGGCCTTTCGTCAGGGGGTTGGCCCGGCACAGGCGACGGCCTGGCAATACCGGCGGTTTCTGATCGGCACGGTGGTGTTCATCACGATTGCGGCGCAGTTTTTCGATCTGATCCCGCGTGTGGCCTATCTGCTGCTGCTGGGGGTGCCGGTCACCGCCTTTGCGGCGCTGCAACTGGCGGGGGTGCCGCTGGCCCTGCGGCTGGAGCATCGCACCCGGGCGGAATGGGGGCTGGGGGTGATCGGGGGGCTCTATGGCGGCGTTTCGGGCATCTGGGGGCCACCGTTGCTGGTGTATCTGCTGTCGGTCAACGCTCCCAAGCTGGAGGCGATCCGGGCGCAGGGCGTGGTGTTCCTGATCGGGGCGGTGGCCTTGCTGGCGGCGCATCTGGGCACGGGGCTGGCCAATGCGCAGACACTGGCATTTTCTGCCGCGCTGGTGGTGCCGGCGCAGATCGGCATGGTGCTGGGCTACCGATTGCAGGACCGGCTGCCACAGGCGCAGTTCCGGCAGTGGACGCAGGCGCTCTTGGTGGTGTCGGGGCTTAATCTGGTGATGCAGGCGCTGGTGACATAGGACGGAAGCGCTCCGCGCGGGAGTATTTTGAAAGCAGCAAATGCACAGCGCCCGCGTGGGGGGGCACGCGGGCGCTGAGTATGGTCACTGTATGATCACCGTATGCTTCACGTATCGCAAACGTCGGGCTGTCTGTGCGCAATCAGCCGATGGCGGCGGCTTTGATGTCGTCGTCGATGTAAGGCACGTATTGGCCGAAGTTTTTCGAGAACATGTCGACCAGCTTTTGGGCCTGCGCATCATAGGCGGCAGTGTCGGCCCAGGTGGCGCGCGGGTTGAGCAAGGTGGCATCGACGCCAGCCAGCGCCACCGGCACCTCGAAGCCAAAGTTCGGATCGCGGCGGAATTCGACGCCCGCCAGCGAACCGTCAAGGGCGGCTGTCAGCAGGGCGCGGGTGGCCTTGATCGGCATCCGCTTGCCGGTGCCATAGGCGCCGCCGGTCCAGCCGGTGTTGACCAGCCAGCAGGTGGCACCCTGTTTGAGGATCTTTTCCTGCAACAGCTTGCCATAGACCTCGGGGCGGCGCGGCATGAACGGCGCGCCGAAGCAGGTCGAGAACGTCGGGGTCGGCTCTGTGATCCCACGCTCGGTGCCCGCCACTTTGGAGGTGAAGCCGGACAGGAAGTGATACATCGCCTGCGCTGGTGACAGCCGCGCGATGGGGGGCAGCACGCCGAAGGCGTCACAGGTCAGCATCACCACATGTTTCGGATGGCCGCCAAGCCCGGTGTCGGATGCGTTCGAAATTGCATCGAGCGGATAGGCGCAGCGGGTGTTGTCGGTCAGCGAATTGTCGGAAAAGTCCAGTTCCAGCGTTTCGGGATCATAGACCATGTTTTCCACCACGGTGCCAAAGCGCGAGGTGGTGGCGTAGATCTCCGGCTCGGCCTTGGGGTCCAGATTGATGGTCTTGGCGTAGCAACCGCCTTCGAAGTTGAAGATGCCACGGTCGGACCAGCCATGTTCGTCATCGCCGATCAGGGTGCGGTCGGGGGCGGCGGACAGGGTGGTCTTGCCGGTGCCGGACAGGCCGAAGAACACCGCCGCATCGACCGGATTGCCGATGGCGTGGTTGGCCGAGCAATGCATCGCCATCACGCCCTTGCCGGGCAGGATGTAGTTGAGGATGGTGAACACTGACTTCTTGTTCTCGCCAGCATAGGCGGTGTTGGCGATCAGCACGGTCTTTTCATCAAAGTTCAGCGCGATCACGGTTTCCGAGCGGCAGCCGTGGCGGGCCGGGTCGGCCTTGAAGCTGGGAACGTTGATGATGGTCCATTCCGGGGTGAAGCTGTCCAGCTCACTTGCCGCCGGGCGGCGCAGCAGATGGCGGATGAACAGGCCGTGCCAGGCCAGTTCCGCGATCACCCGCACATCCAGCCGGTGCAGCGGGTCGGCCCCGGCATAAAGGTCCTGCACGAACAGGTCACGCCCGGCCAGATGCGCCAGCATGTCGGCTTTCAGAACCGCATAAGCGTCGGGCGTCATCGGCGCGTTATTGTCCCACCAGATGGTCTTTTCGACCGAAGGCGTGCGGACAACGAATTTATCCTTGGGCGAACGGCCGGTAAACTGGCCGGTGGAGCACAGGAAGGCACCGCCTTTGCCCAGACGCCCTTCGCCCCGCGCAACGGCTGCTTCGACAAGGGCAGGCTCGATCTGGTTGTAATAGACGTTGCCCAAACCTGTGATGCCTTGCGCGTCGAGGGTTTGATCGGGGTTCACGCGTCCGTGGTTCATTCTGCAAGCTCCCGTTGCCCACGCAGTGGCGCGGGCTGAATTTCGGTCAGAATTCGGTATCCAGACCAATAGGATACCGGTGGCAACCCAGGGCCATTGGGTATCCACACCGCGCATATAACATAGGGATGACACATCGGAACAGGTCGCATTGGCGCAGTTAGCGCAACCATCTTCAGGTTAGCGCAACCATTTCCGCTCGATTTGCGGAACTGAGGCAAATTAGTCATTCCTTGGCAATTTTCTTGCCAGATGGGACTCCAAAACCGGGTGATTCGCAGTTCGTTGTTGATTCCGTGACCGGTTCCACAGATCATGATAGAAAAATAAGAGTACCGGGCAGTCACAAGGAAACGCACATCATGGCAAGGATCGCCCTTGTTGACGACGACAGGAATATCCTGACGTCTGTATCAATGACACTCGAAGCCGAAGGCTTTGAGGTTGAGACTTATAACGACGGCCAGTCCGCCTATGATGCGTTCACACGCCGCATGCCCGACATGGCTGTGCTCGACATCAAGATGCCGCGCATGGATGGCATGGATCTGCTGCAGCGCATCCGTCAGAAAACCAGCATGCCGGTGATCTTCCTGACCTCCAAGGACGACGAGATTGACGAGGTGCTGGGCCTGCGGATGGGCGCGGATGACTACGTCAAGAAACCGTTCAGCCAACGCCTGCTGGTCGAGCGGATCCGCGCCCTGTTGCGGCGTCAGGATGCCATCGTCACCGGCGAGGTGGCGGTGACCGAAGAAACCAAGATCATGGAGCGCGGCCATCTGCGGATGGACCCGCTGCGCCATTCGGTGTCGTGGAAGGGGCTGGATGTCTCGCTCACCGTGACCGAATTCATGCTGCTGCAGGCGCTGGCCCAGCGTCCCGGCTTTGTGAAATCGCGCGATCAGTTGATGGACGTGGCCTATGACGATCAGGTCTATGTCGATGACCGCACCATCGACAGCCATATCAAACGTCTGCGCAAGAAAATGCGCTCGGTGGATGATGAGTTTTCCGCCATCGAGACGCTGTACGGCATTGGCTATCGCTACAACGAAGCATGACCGCGATGCCCCAGATCGGCCTCCGGGATCCGCGCACCGCAAAGGGCGCAAACGTCCTTTTGGGCGAGGATTGGGTATCGTCTGACGGGGCGGAGGATGCTCTGCGCGAGCCCCGCAGCAAACGCGGCCTGTTGTCGCTGAAGCACTCGCCGCTGGCGCGCAAGATCGTCATTTTCAATCTGATGGCGCTTGTGGTGCTGGTTGCGGGTGTGCTCTTCCTTAACCCGTTCCGCGACAGTCTTGTGGTGCAGCGCGAGCAGGGCTTCGTGACCGAGGTGAAGCTGATCGCCGATGTGTTTGAGGCGCGGCTGCCGGCAACAGGCGTGGTTGACATGGGGCCGGACAGTGCCTTTGCGCAAGCTGTGGGCAATATCAGCCTGAGTGGTGGCACCTCGATCTTTGTCTTTGACAAGGATGCCCGCTTGATCGGCACCGCCACCGGACAGACATCAAAGACGCCGCAGGACCAGTCCACCGTGATCACCGGCTTTCTGAATGCGGTCTGGGATGGCGCATCGCGCCTGTTTTCCTCGGGCAGCGGGCGTGGGGCCAGTGTCGATCCGGAAAGTCTGGCGCGGGCGCTGTTTGACCGGGCCATCGCCGGGGAAACCGCGGTCAAGCTGGGCAAAGGCGCCGAAGGTGGCGCGCTGTTTTCCGTGGTCAGCCCGCTGGAGCGGGCGGGCGAAGTGCTGGGCGTGGTCGCGCTGATCAGCGCCGAAGGCGAGATTGACGCGCTGGTCCGCAACGAGCGGGAACAGATCCTGCAAATGTTCATGCTGGCGCTGCTGGTGTCGATTGGCCTCAGCCTTGTGCTGGCCTCGACCATCGCCAACCCGTTGTCGGATCTGGCGGCGGCGGCAGAGCTGGGCGACGCGCGCAAGATGCAGCCGGGGCGCATCCGCATTCCCGATCTGGCCGGTCGCCCGGATGAAATCGGCCGACTGTCGGTGGCGGTGCGCGGCATGGTGGCCGCCCTGTATGAACGCATTGATGCCAATGAACAATTTGCCGCCGATGTGGCCCATGAAATCAAGAACCCGCTGGCCAGCCTGCGCTCTGCCGTGGCCTCGATGCATCTGACCAAGCGTGATGAGCAGCGCACCCGGCTGCTGGAGGTGATTGATCATGATGTACGCCGGCTTGACCGGCTGGTCAGCGACATTTCAAACGCCTCGCGGCTCGACAGCGAACTGGTCAAGGAACAGGAAGAGGTTTTCAACCTGACCAAGACCCTGACCAACCTGTGCGACTATCTGGGTCAGCAGGCCGGAGAAAAAGGTGTTGAGCTGATCACCGATTTCCCCGCCGAACCGATCATGATTTCCGGGCTGGAGGCGCGGCTGGCGCAGGTTTTTGTCAACCTGGTCTCCAACGCGGTGTCATTCTGCGAAGAGGGCGATGCGGTGCGGGTCTGGACCCGCAAGCGCGATAACCGCGTGCTGGTCGTGGTCGAAGATACCGGCCCCGGCATTCCCGAAGAGGCGCTCACCAAGGTGTTCAAGCGCTTTTACTCCGAACGCCCGCAGGGCCAGTTCGGCAACAACTCCGGCCTTGGACTGTCGATCTCCAAGCAGATCGTCGAGGCGCATGGCGGCGTGATCTGGGCAGAAAACATCCGCCCGACCCATGCCGATGCCACCTCTGATCCGCTGGGGGCGCGGTTCATTGTCGGCCTGCCGGTGTGATGCCGCGCCATGACGGCGCCGCTGACCCTGCACGCCACCACCGTCGCCTTTGAGGGCCGGGCGATCCTGCTGACCGGGGCCACGGGCCGCGGCAAATCCGCACTGGCCCTGCAACTGATGGCGATCGGGGCCGGGCTGGTGGCCGATGACCAGACCATTCTGACCTTGCAGCGCGCGCAGATCATTGCCACCTGCCCCCCCGCCATCGCCGGACTGATCGAGGCGCGGGGTGTCGGCCTGCTCAACGCGCCGAATCTGCCACAGGCTAGCCTTGCCCTTGTGGTCGATCTTGACCGGGTTGAGGCCGCTCGGCTGCCCGATCACCGCACGATCACCATATTGGGACAGCCGCTTTCCCTTGTACTTGGCAGCAATTCGGCCCATTTTCCTTCTTCGCTCAAGCACTATGTTTTGTATGGGCGAGGTGGGTAGCAGGCTGGAAAACGTGACAGAAAGCGCTCCTCTTCAACCACAGGGCCATCAGCTGGTTCTGGTCACCGGCCCTTCGGGTGCCGGGCGGACCACTGCGATCAACGCGCTGGAGGATCTGGGGTATGAGGTGATCGACAACCTGCCGCTGACGCTGGTGCCCCGGCTGATCGAAGGGCCGCCGACAGTGCAGCCGATTGCCCTCGGCCTTGATGTGCGCAACCGTGACTTTGCCGCCTCCAACCTGATCGAGCTGATCGACCGCCTGACCCGTGATCCCGGCGTGCAGCTCAGCGTGCTGTATATCGACTGTCACCCAGCCGTTCTGGTGCAACGCTACAGCGAAACCCGCCGCCGCCATCCCCTCGCGCCCAGCGACAGCCCGGAAGAGGGGGTTGACCGTGAGATTGACCTGCTCGCCCCGATCAAGGCGCGGGCCGATCATCTGATCGACACCACCGATCTGACCGTCCACGGCCTAAAGGCCGAGGTGACGCGCTGGTTTGGTCAGGGGCAGGGGCCAAGCCTTGCGGTCTCGGTGCAGAGTTTCAGCTACAAGCGCGGTGTTCCGCGCGGCGTTGATATGGTGTTCGACTGCCGGTTCCTGCGCAATCCGCACTGGGACGCTACGCTGCGCACCAGCGATGGCCGCGACTCACAGGTTGTAGACTTCATTCATCAGGATGCCCGGTTTGAAGAGTTCTATCAAAAGTTGAGCGACATTATCACTTTTCTCCTGCCAGCCCATCTGGCCGAGGGGCGGTCGCATGTCAGCATTGCGTTTGGATGTACCGGGGGGCAACACAGATCGGTTGCCGTAGCGGAAATGATGGCTGACACCCTTGCGAACGCCGGCTGGGCGGTGTCAAAACGACATCGGGAACTCGAACGGCGGGCGGCTGCCGGGCCAGCGGGACCGGGTGCGCAACCAACAAGGATGGACGGCCTGTGATCGGAATCGTGATCGTGGCACATGGGGGGCTGGCGCGCGAATACCTCGCCGCGGTCGAGCATGTCGTCGGCCCACAATCTGCCATGCGCGCGATCTCGATCGAGGATGATCACGACCGCGCCGCCAAACAGGCCGAAATCTGTGGTGCGGCAGACGCGGTTGATCGCGGCGCCGGCGTGGTCGTGGTGACCGACATGTTCGGCGGATCGCCGTCAAACCTGTCGCTGATGGCCTGTTGCGGCCCGGACCGGCGCATCATCTACGGCGCAAACCTGCCGATGCTGATCAAGCTGACAAAATCGCGTGAGGTGCCGGTGGCCGATGCCGTCGCGGCAGCACTGGATGCAGGCCGCAAATACATTAACAGCCTGGATCTGGGCGGAGGTGCCTGAATTTGGCTGATAAAACCCTGTCCATCATCAACGAAAAGGGCCTTCATGCCCGCGCCAGCGCCAAATTTGTCGAAGTGGTCGAGGCGTTTGATGCCCAGGCCCAGGTCACAAAAGACGGCATGACCGTCTCGGGCGACTCGATCATGGGGCTTTTGATGTTGGCAGCCTCCCGCGGAACCTCTATTGAAGTGCGGACCACGGGGGCCGAGGCGGACCTATTGGCTGAAGCGCTTTGCGCGCTTGTGGCCAATCGCTTCGGGGAAGATTACTGAGCCACATGGTGGTGCAGAAAGGCCGACGGATCGTGACAGAACATCCGCAGATCGACACGCGCATCGGTGATGGGACAGATCTTGTGCCGCGCGATCGTCCGTATGACATGCGCCGGCTGTCCTATGCCGGCAGTTTTTCCAACCCGGTCAAGGCCGGGGCAATCCGCGCCATTGAATGGGCGACCGCCAAGATCACCCTGCTGCTGCTGATCCGCGAATTTGAACGCGCCGGCGCGCCGTTTGGCTCGCCGTTCTGGCCAAAGGCCCTGCGGCACATGGGCATCCGTATCGACACCCCGCCGGAAGAGGTCGCGCATATTCCGCCGACCGGGCCGGTGGTGGTGGTCTCGAACCACCCGCATGGGCTCGTCGATGGCATGATTCTGGCCGAGATCGTCAACCGGGTGCGGTCGGATTTCAGGATCCTGACCCGGTCCCTGCTGACCGGCATTCCCGAGGTCGAGGAATTCATGATCCCGGTGCCGTTCCCGCATGAGGAGAACGCGCGTGAGGCTGGGTTGGTGATGCGCAATCTGACAATGGAACACCTGCAGCGGGGCGGGGTCATCATCCTGTTCCCGGCGGGCAAAGTCGCGATGTCCGAAGGATTTTTCGGCCCGGCGGTCGAGGCGGAGTGGAACCTGTTCACCCACAAGATGATCCAGCGCTCGGGCGCGACCATCGTTCCGGTGCATTTCACCGGGCAGAACAGCCGTCTGTTCCTGATCGCCAACAAGCTGTCAGATACGCTGCGGCAGGGCTTGCTGCTGTATGAAATCAAGCGCGCCCTGTTCAAACCGCAGCGCCCGTTCATCGGGGCCGCCATCCCGGCCTCGGAACTGACTAAATGGGAAGGCAATCCGCGCGGCTTTCTGGCCTGGCTGCGCCAGCACACGCTGGATCTGGGGCGATAACGCCAACGGAACGACGGCATTGACCCGTCGATTTTTCTGCGAAAAATCAGCCGCGCCTGCCGGATTTTTCGCAGAAAAATCGTGGCGGGTCAGCGCGTCGGCACCGGCGTTTCACCGCGATAGTCATAAAACCCGCGCTGCGTCTTGCGGCCCAGCCACCCGGCTTCGACATATTTGGTCAACAGCGGGCAGGGGCGGTATTTGGTATCCGCCAGCCCGTCATGCAGCACGTTCATGATCGCAAGACAGGTATCCAGCCCGATGAAATCGGCCAGTTCCAGCGGCCCCATCGGGTGATTGGCCCCCAGTTTCATCGATTCGTCGATCGACTTCACCGAGCCAACCCCTTCATACAGCGTATAAACCGCCTCATTGATCATCGGCATCAGAATGCGGTTGACGATAAAGGCCGGAAAATCCTCGGCGCTCGCCGCCGTCTTGCCCAGCTTGCGCACCACCGCATGCATCGCATCCCAGGTTTCCTGATCGGTCGCAATGCCCCGGATCAGCTCGACCAGTTGCATCACCGGCACCGGGTTCATGAAGTGGAAGCCCATGAATTTTTCCGGCCGGTCAGTGCGGCTGGCCAGCCGGGTGATCGAGATCGACGAGGTGTTCGAGGTCAGGATCGTATGCGGTTTCAGGTGCGGCAGCAGGTCATCAAAAATCGCCTGTTTGACGGTTTCCCGCTCGGTCGCGGCCTCGATGATCAGATCGCAGGGGCCGACCTCGGCCAGTTTCAGGGTGGTCCTGATCCGGGCCATGGCGGCGGCTTTGTCGTCTGCGCTGACCTTCCCACGGGAGACCTGGCGTTCGATATTGCGGTCGATGGTGGCGATGGCATTGGACAACGCGGCTTCATTCACGTCGGTCAGAACAACGTCATAGCCTGCAAGCGCAAAAACATGGGCAATCCCATTGCCCATCTGCCCGGCCCCGACCACGCCCACGCTGCGAATGTCCATCTGAGATTTCCTTCTCTGTCGTCCGCGCCAACCTTATGCGCCGGGCCACGGCGGGGCAAGAGCGCTGCGTCGCAGCGCCATCGCACGCGACCGGATCGGCAGGATTTTCGGCGAATGCGCAAGTTAGCGGTTTCGTAACGGGAATCGGAAAATCTGATTACGGGTGACTGAACTGTGGTGGGTGTGATGGCTTTCGAAGATCCGGGCGATGGGTCGCTCGACTATTATCCATGCCGATATGGCATGTCGCGGGTGCTGTTCCGGGGCCCGCGCCGGGATCTGGACCGTCCCTATGTGGTGACACTCGGCGGCACCGAAACCTATGGCAAATTCGTGCCTGAACCCTTTCCGGCGCTGATCGAGGCGGCGACGGGGCTGCGTATGGTCAACCTGGGCTTTGTGAATGCCGGGCTGGATCTGTATCTCAAAGACCCCGATGTGCTCGAAACCGCGTCGCGGGCGCGGCTGGCTGTGGTGCAGATTGTCGGCGCGCAGAACCTGACGAACCGGTTCTATTCGGTGCATGCCCGGCGCAATGACCGCTTTCTGCGCGCGTCGTCTTATCTGCGCAACATCTACCGTGAGGTGGATTTTACCGAATTCAGCTTTACCCGCCATATGCTCAGCACGTTGCAGGCCGTCTCTGAAAACCGGTTCGAGGTACTGGCCGAAGAGCTGCGCGCTGCATGGGTCACGCGGATGAAAACGCTGATCGCCTCGCTGCCGTGCAAAACCCTGCTGCTCTGGGTCGCCAACACCCCGCCGCCCGCGCCGGGGCGGCGGTCCGATCTGGCGCATGATCCTCTGCTGGTCGATGCCGAGATGGTTGCGGTCCTGCGCGCGCAGGTGACCTGCTACGTCGAGGTTGTGGCCTCGCCTGATGCGGTGCTGCGCGGCACCTCTGGCATGGCCTATGCGCCGTTTGATGCGCCCGCAGCACAGGGCCTGCCCGGCCCGGCCGTGCATCGCCAGATCGCCGACCAGCTGGGGCCAGAGCTGCTGCGCCTGTTCTGAACGCAAACGGGCGCCCGGTCAGGGGCGCCCGTTGCCGTACATCGTGAGAGCAGCTTACAGCTTTTCCGTCAATTCGGGCACCAGGGTGAACAGATCACCCACCAGCCCGTAATCGGCCACCTGGAAGATCGGGGCCTCTTCATCCTTGTTGATCGCGACGATGACCTTGGAATCCTTCATCCCCGCAAGGTGCTGAATCGCCCCGGAAATTCCGACAGCGATGTACAGCTTCGGTGCCACGACCTTGCCGGTCTGGCCCACTTGCCAGTCGTTCGGCGCATAGCCCGAATCGACTGCCGCACGGCTTGCACCCACCGCAGCGCCCAGCTTGTCGGCCAGCCCTTCGATCAGTTTGAAGTCCGCTTCCGACCCGACGCCGCGTCCGCCCGACACCACAATCCCGGCGCTGGTCAGATCAGGCCGGTCAGATGACGCCACCTTGTCCTCAACCCAGGACGACAGCGCCTCAACAGGCCCCGTCACCGGTTCCACCGCAACCGACCCACCCGAGCCCACGCCGGTAAAGTTGGCGGTACGGATGGTCATCACCTTGGTCGCATCCGACGATTTCACGGTCTGGATCGCGTTCCCGGCATAAATCGGGCGCTCGAAGGTGTCGTCGTCAATCACCGCCGTCACATCCGACAGCACCATCACGTCCAGGAGTGCCGCAACCCGAGGCATCACATTCTTGCAAAACGCGGTCGAGGCGCCGGCAATGTGGGAATAGTCCCCCGCCAAAGACACGATCAGCGCCGCGGTCGATTCCGCCAGCCCGTGGCAATAGGCGTGGTCATCGGCGAACAGCACGCGGGCCACGCCATCCAGTTTTGCCGCCTCGGCCGCAGCGGATTCACCGCCCTGACCCGCGACCAGGATATGCACATCGCCCAACGACTTCACTGCCGTTACAGTCTTGGCCACCGCATCGGTGGCAAGTTGCCCGTCATTCACATCGGCCAGAAGGAGAACAGCCATCAGATCACCCCCGCTTCGTCTTTGAGTTTCGCAATCAGCTCATCCACCGACCCGACCTTGATCCCGGCCTTGCGGCCTGCGGGTTCCACGGTTTTGACCACCGACAGGCGCGGGGTGACATCCACGCCGTAATCGGCGGGGGTCTTGGCGGCCAGCGGTTTGGCCTTGGCCTTCATGATATTGGGCAGGCTCGCATAGCGTGGCTCGTTCAGGCGCAGGTCGACCGTGACAATCGTCGGCATTTTCACCGAAATCGTCTGCAACCCGCCATCCACTTCGCGCGTGACCTTTGCCGTGTCGCCGTCAATCACCAGCTCGCTGGCAAAGGTGGCCTGCGACCAGCCCAGCAGCGCCGACAGCATCTGCCCGGTGGCGTTCATGTCATTGTCGATCGCCTGTTTGCCACACAGCACCAGACCGGGCGCTTCTTCCTTGACCACAGCCGCCAGCAGCTTGGCCACGGCCAGAGGCTCGATGTCGGTCTGCACCGTGTCGGTCGCCTCGATCAGGATGGCGCGGTCCGCCCCCATCGCAAGTGCTGTGCGCAGCGTTTCCTGAGATTGCTTGACGCCGATCGACACCACGACCACCTCAGTCGCAATGCCCTTTTCCTTCAACCGGATCGCCTCTTCGACGGCAATCTCGTCGAACGGGTTCATCGACATTTTCACATTGGCCAGATCGACACCGCTACCGTCCGCTTTCACGCGCACCTTCACGTTGTAGTCGATCACACGTTTGACAGGCACAAGCACCTTCATCGACGCAAATCTCCCATATGTTCAAGCTCTCTGCATGGGTACCTAACGGGTCTTTCCCCACCATGACAGTGCAAAATCGACGCGCGGCGCGCCCGGAACGCCACGTTGCACCGCACTCAGCGGGTCAGACCGGGCACCCAGAGCACATCGGCTTTGCCATCATCATTGGCGATCCGCCCGGCGACAAAGAACCAGTCCGACAGCCGGTTCAGATATTTGACCGCCTCGGCGTTGACCTCTTCCAGCGTGCCCAGTTCCACCACCAGCCGCTCGGCGCGGCGGCACACGGTGCGGCACAGATGCAGCTGCGCGGCCAGCGGGCTGCCACCGGGCAGGATAAAGCTGCGCAGCGGCGTCAGCCGCGCGTTCCAGATGTCGATCTCCTGCTCCAGCCGGGCGACCTGCCCCGCGATCATCCGCAGCGGGGTATAAGACAGGTCCTTGTCCTTGTGCATGTCGGGGGTGCACAGATCCGCTCCCAGATCGAACAGATCGTTCGAGATCCGGGCAAGGGCTGCATCCATCTCTGCACTGGCATGCAACCGCGCCAGACCCACGGTCGCGTTGGTTTCATCCACCGTGCCATAGGCCGACACCCGCAGGCTGTGCTTGGCCACGCGCGCGCCATTGCCCAAGGCGGTTTCCCCGGCATCGCCGGTTTTGGTATATATTTTCGACAGAACAACCATGTCTCAGCCCCCTTTGCTGCGCAGATAGGCGAAGCCCACGATCAGCAGCACCGCCAAAGCCTGCGCTGCGATGCGGTAACGCATCAGCCGGTTGGCGTGTTTGCGGTTGAAATCACCGCCCTTGGCAAAGCCCCCGATCCCGATCATCAGAATGATCAGAACCCCAAGGCTGGCCACGGCAGCCAGAATGAACAGCGGATCGTTGAGCATGGGTATCCCCTTCCTGTCCGCATGACTTAGGCGGCAATCGGGCAAAAGCGAAGGCGAAATTTGCGCGCCGGTCAACGGCAGAACCGCTCCGCGGGGAGTATTTGCAAAGCAGCAATGGCAAAGGCCGCGCTTTTGCAGTTGCAGCTTTTGAAAATACTCCCCGCGGAGCGTCCGCCCCCACAGCCGCGCACCGCCGCAGAGCTGCGGGTACGGCCCCGCATCCCGTGGTAACGCCACCGAGCGGGGGCTCGATGCCCCCCGAGGTGGCTCCTTTTGTCGCAGGCGCCTCAGCCCTTGGCGATCAGCCAGTCCAGCGTGCGCGTCGGCAGAATGCGCCGCAAGGCCCCCATCAGCCGGGTCGGCGTGGTCACGTAATAGCGCGCGCGCGGCCTGCGGCTTTCCAGCGCATGGATCAGCTTTTGCGTCACCGCCTGCGCCGGCAGCTCAAACCGGTCTGGCCCCCGGCTTTCATAGAGCCGCCCGCGCAAGGCGGCGTATTCCGGGGCGCGGGCCGAGGCTTCCCAGTCGATCCACTTCTCGAAATGCGGGATCGCATTGGCCCGGATCCGGCTGGTGATCGGGCCGGGCTCGATCAGGCTGACATGGATGCCGGTGCCCTGCATCTCGATCCGCAGCACATCGGTCAGCCCCTCCAGCGCGAATTTGGTCGCAACGTAGGCCCCGCGCCATTTCATGCCCACCAGACCCAGCACCGACGAGCAGTTGACGATCCGGCCATGGCCTTGCGCCCGCATCACCGGAATCACCCGCCGGGTCAGGTCATGGGTGCCAAACAGGTTGGTCTCGAAAATCTCGCGCAGCGCACCGCGCGGCAGGTCTTCCACCGCGCCGGGGCAGGCAAAGGCCCCGTTGTTATAGAGCGCGTCCAAGGTGCCGCCGGTCGCCTCCAGCACCTGCGCCAGCGCCGCCTCAAGGCTGGCCTCATCGGCGTAATCCAGCCGCGGGCTGTCAAAGCCCTCGGCGATCAGCCGGTCGCAATCGGCCTGCTGACGGCAGCTGGCAAACACCCGCCAGCCCCGCGCCCGCAACCCGCGTGCGGCATCCAGCCCGATTCCCGACGAACAGCCGGTGATAAGCACATTGCGCTGCATGAAACGGTCCTGCCTGCCTGCATTGTTTCGATTTTGGATGAGAAACTCATCAGTCTGCACGCATTGTCGTCTGCGTCTTTTGACATGATTGACATGCCTGAGCATTTTCTTCAAGTTTCTGGAATGTTTTGGTGAAAGGTATGCAGCGGTGGAACTTTTCTTGGTGTTGCTGGCGGCGCTTGGTTTGTTGGGGGCTGGTTTTTCCGCCTCGGCAGATGACCCGGAGCCTGATAATCCGGAAAGTCTCTGACGGGCCAGACCATCGTGTCAGACAACCGGCTGGCGGTTATCGTTCCGTTCTACAATGAAACGGCCTATATCGGGCTCGCGCTGAATTCCATTCTGTCGCAGGGCATCCCCGACACCGAAATCATCGTCGTCAATGACAACCCGGCGGTCTATGACGAAGCGGCGTTTGACCGCATGGGTTTGCCCGCATCGGTGCGGGTGTTGCACCATCCTGAAAACCTTGGCCTCTCAGCCGCGCGAAACACCGGCATCGCGGCCACGCAAGCCCGCCGAATCGCCTTTCTCGACGCGGATGACTACTACCTTGCCGAAGGTCTGGCGGCGCAGCTGACCTTTGCCGAACAGACCGGGGCCGACATCACCCATGCCAATTGTTGCCTCAGCAATGTGGGGTCACCGGCATTGACCCTGTTGCCGCGCGACAAAAAGCTGTTCTCGCAGGAAAAGACCGGGGCCGGTCTAAAAGGCGTGGAACATGCTCAGTTCATCACGTCGTCCTGGTCGTCGATCTATCGGCGTGATTTTCTGGTGGCGCGCGATCTTTTGTTCGACGAGGCGCAGGCCAAATTCGAAGACCGCCTGTTCGTTCTGCAAACCGTGACCGCGGCCGAGCGTATTGCCTGTCTGGCAAAGCCTGTCCGCGTCTGGCGGCGGCGGGCCGGGTCCATTTCGGTGACAAAGCCGGATCTGTTCATTCACCGTCTGCAAATCCAGCTTCTGGAAAAATGCATGGCGCACATGCGCGGATACGCAGCCCAAACCGATGTGCCCCCGCGGTTCCTGCGGCGCGAGCTGTTCAACACCCTGTCGCGCCTGATCTGGGATCTGGACCTGTTGCCGCTGGTCGCGCGGGGCGATGATCCTGCCTATGTCGATCTGGGCCAGCGGATCACGGCCCTGTTGGGAGAGGATCGGTTCGGCCAGCAGATCTTTGACGATCCGGTGCTGAAGCTGGTGTCGCGGGTCGGCATGCAAACCCGCAAGCTCAACATCCGGCGACTGGATTTCTTTGACATTCACCGGCAGTTGCGCGCTGGCGACATGCCGGGGGCGGTTGCCAGCATAGAGGCACGCCGGACGGTCAGCGCAGCACCTGCGGTGTTGTCGGGGGTGCGGGGGCGGCATCTGGTCCTGCATGTCGGCATGCACAAGACCGGGTCCACCTATTTGCAGCGTGCGCTTCTGGCCCGTCAGGGCCGCCTGCGGGCCGCTGGGGTCCTGTTTCCCAAAACCGGCCTTGCCGGAGATAGTTTCTTTGCCGTGCGTCAGGGCGGGTTTCCCGGCCACCTTGGTCTGCTGGTCGCCGCGCGCAACCGTCAGGACGAAGTCTGGAGCGAACTGGCCGCTGAAATAAAGGCATCCAGGGCCAGGACCGTGATCCTGTCTTGTGAAAACATGCTGGCCCCGATCACCGATGACCGCGACGCCTTGCTTGCGGCCCTGTTCCACCGGCTGGCCGATTTTGAAACCTGTCAGGTCGTGGCCTTTGCCCGCCGCCCCGATCACTGGGCCGAGATGTTCTATCGCGAAATGGTGTGCAACGGCCAACGGCGTGGCGCGCGCAGCCTGCAGGAGTTTCTGGTTGATTACGGGGCGGCGCTGACGGATTTTCCGGCCCTGTTCGCGCCGTTCGAAGCGTTTTCCGGTCGTCCGGTGATCTTGATGGATCACGACAGAATGGCGCGGGAAAACGGGCATTGGCCAGCGTTTGTGGCGGCCGCCGGCCATGAAGCGCTCGCCAATGACCCGCCCGAGCTTGCGCCGAACCAGAGCTATCCGACACCTGACCGGGATCAGGTCGCGGCGGCGCGCTTGCTCAACAGCATGCTGACCTCCGAGGAACAGCGCATGCTGGTGCTGCGTGGCTTCTTTGCAATCCATCCGCCCGCCCGTGACGCCCGGTCCGCGATTTCCCCGCAAGACCGGGCGGCGCTGGTCGATGCCTTTGCCGCAGGTTCAGCGGCATGGGCGGCGCAGCGTGGCTTTGCCCCCGACCTTGCCGCCATCCGCGCGGCCCTTGCGGCCGAAGTCTGGGAACCGCCCAGCGCCCTTTCGGGCGATACGCTGGAACGGCTGCTGCAAGCCCGTCTGCAAGTCGAACGCCCCGCAGCCGAGGCAGGCGCCCCGCCTGCAAACCGGTTCGAACTTGGGGATCGTGGCAATGGCGGGCTGACAATCCGGATCAGACCCCGGCCTTGGCTGTCACGCCTGCTGGGGTGGGTTGCGACCTGACACGTGCCGCCAGCGGTTCAGGGTGCGTCCGCAAGGAAAGAGATCGCCATATAGCCGTCGATGCCATCGCCTTCGACCCGCACGCGCGCCCAGCCATTCCCCTCGTCAGAGATCACACTCACCGCCTCGCCCCGCGTCAGCCGCCCCACCACAGCGTTCTGCGTGGACGGGCCAGAGCGCACGTTGACCGAGCGGCCGGTCACATATTTCACATCCTCGGCAACCGTGACCGCCGCTTCGACCGCCTTTGGCTGCGCAACCGGCGTGATCAGCGGCTGGGCCGGGGCAAAGACCGCCGGCACGATGCCGGCACCGCTTGCCGCCTGCACCGGTGCAGGTTCGGCCACACGGACCATCGGGGTCCGCACCGGCTGCCGGTCGTCCGCCATCAGGCCAAAGCGGGTCTGACCGCGATCCTGCCCGACAATCTGAAGTGTGACAAAAATTCCGGCGCAAAGCAGCAGCAGCAGACGGATCATGTGGGCACCCGATTCACCTATACACATATGGATATTAGCATAGCGCCCAACGCGGCAAAGGTGAAAACAGTTCCCGCCTTCCCCCTCTGCTTTCTGCGAATTTCGGTCTGGACCGATCCCGCCCCGCGCATTACACCACATCCATGTCAGATAAAGCCAATCCCCCCAAGATAGAGCCTGTCGAAATCGCCGAACCCCTGTCGCGCGCCATTGGGGAGCGGTATCTGACCTATGCGCTGTCCACCATCATGCACCGCGCGTTGCCCGATGCACGTGACGGGCTCAAACCCGTGCACCGCCGCATCCTCTATGCCATGCGCGAGCTGCGGCTGTCGGCCACCAGTGCTTTTCGCAAATCGGCCAAGATCGCCGGTGACGTGATGGGCAACTACCACCCGCATGGCGACTCGGCGATCTATGATGCGATGGCGCGTCTGGCGCAGGATTTCAACGTGCGCTACCCGCTGGTCGACGGGCAGGGCAACTTTGGCAACATCGACGGCGATAACCCGGCCGCCAGCCGCTATACCGAGGCGCGGCTGACTGCGATTGCCGAAACCCTGATGGAAGGGTTGACCGAAAACGCGGTCGATTACCGCCCGAACTATGACGGCACGCTCGAAGAGCCGGTGGTCATGCCCGCCGCCTTTCCGAACCTGCTCGCCAACGGGTCCAGCGGCATTGCCGTCGGCATGGCCACCAACATCCCGCCGCACAATCTGGATGAGCTGATCCAGGGCTGCCACGCCATGCTGCGCAACCCCGACATTACCACCTCCGAACTGGTCGACCTGATCCCCGGACCCGATTTCCCGACCGGCGGCGTCATGGTGGAGCCGCGTTCGGTGATGCTCGACGCCTACGAGACCGGTCGCGGCTCGTTCCGCACCCGCGCCAAGTGGGAGGTGGAGGATCTGGGCCGGGGCACCTGGCAGATCGTCGTCACCGAAATTCCCTATCAGGTCGCCAAATCCAAGCTGATCGAAAAGCTGGCCGAGCTGATCCAGACCAAGAAAATCCCGCTCTTGGCCGATGTGCGCGACGAATCGACCGAAGATGTCCGCATCGTGCTGGAGCCCCGCGCCAAAACCGTGGACCCCGATGTGCTGATGGGCACGCTGTTCCGCAATTCCGATCTGGAAACCCGGTTCAGCCTGAACATGAACGTGCTGATCGACGGCAAGGTGCCAAAAGTCTGCAGCCTCAAGGAAGTGCTCAAGGCCTTCCTCGATCACCGCCGCAACGTGCTGCGCCGCCGGTCCGAACACCGGGTCGAAAAGATCGACCACCGGCTGGAGATTCTCGAAGGCTTCATCATCACCTTCCTGAACCTCGACCGGGTGATCGACATCATCCGCTACGACACCGACCCCAAGGCCGCGCTGATGCGCGAAGACTGGGGCAAGCCCCACGCCCGCGCCGTGTCGGAAAAAGACTACGTCACCCCCGCTCCGGGTGAGGGCGAGCTGACCGAGGTGCAGGCCGAGGCCATCCTCAACATGCGCCTGCGCAGCTTGCGCAAGCTCGAAGAGATGGAGCTGATCGCCGAACGCGATGCGCTGATGAAGGAACGCGCCGGGCTGGCCGATCTTTTGGAAAGCGACCGTCTGCAATGGAAGCAGATCGGCGTCGAGCTGGAGGCGGTCCGCAAGCAATTCGGCAAGGGCACCAAACTGGGCGACCGCCGCACCAAATTTGCCGAGGCGGGCGTGATCGAGGATGTGCCTTATGAGGCGATGATCGAACGCGAACCGATCACCGTGATCTGCTCCAAAATGGGTTGGATCCGGGCGCTGAAAGGCCATGTCGATCTGACAGCGGACCAGAAGTACAAGGACGGCGACGGCCCGCGCTTTGCCTTCCACGCCGAGACCACGGACAAGATTTTGCTCATTGCCGCCAATGGCCGATTCTACACGCTGATCGGGGCCAACCTGCCCGGCGGGCGTGGCATGGGCGAGCCGGTGCGGCTGATGGTTGATCTGCCCAATGATGCCGAAATCGTCTATCTGACCGTGTTCAGACCGGGGCAGAAGCTGCTGGTTGCCTCCTCCGCCGGCGATGGCTTCATCGTTCCGGGCGAAGAGGTGCTGGCCCAGACCCGCGCGGGCAAACAGGTGCTGACGGTGCGCGAAGGGGTTACCACGGCCGTGGTCACGGTGGCGCGCGGCGATCACGTGGCCGTTGTGGGCGAAAATCGCAAAGTTCTGGTGTTCCCGCTGTCCGAGCTGCCGGAAATGGCCCGGGGCAAGGGCGTGCGGTTGCAAAAGTACAAGGATGGCGGCCTGTCCGATGCCATCACCTTCACGCTGGCCGATGGTCTGACATGGAAAGACCCTGCCGGTCGCACCCGGTCGGAACCGGACCTGACTGAATGGCTCGGCCCCCGTGCCGGTGCGGGCAAGATGGCCCCGCGCGGCTTCCCGCGCGACAACAAGTTCGCCTGACACCACCCGCTCATCGCGCCCTCCGGGGCGCGAGGGGCGCGGCGTTTCAGGGCTGCTGGCCGCCCGTCGCCTCTGTCACCTGATCCGCCGCCGCCCGCACCAGCGCGCCGATGCGTGCGGTGTCCGTCAGGGCGATGCGGAACGCAGGCCCCGACACCGACAGCCCGGCCACCGGCTCGCCATGGCTGTTGAAAATCGGCGCCGCCACACAGCGCATACCTGTCGCGCGCTCCTGATCGTCAATCGCATAGCCCCGCGCCCTCGTGGTGGCCAGATCGCGCAAAAGATCGGCCTCGGTGCCCAGCGTCGCGTCGGTAAACCGCTCCAGCCCCTTGCGCTCGATCACCCGCCGCACCCTGATCTCGCCATACCAGGCCAGCAGCGCCTTGCCGATGCCGGACACATGCATCGGGGCCTTGGTGCCGGGCGGAAAAAACGCGCGGATCGCCTCATGGGTTTCGACCTGGCTCAGGAACAGCACCTCATCCCCGGCCTCGATGCCCAGATTGGCAGTCTCGCCGGTGTCGCGCATCAGTGCATCCATGGGTTGCCGCGCCCGTTCGACCACCTTGGTCCGGCGCAGAAAACTGTTGCCGACCCGGAACGCGCCCGGCCCGACATACCACAGCTGCCCGCCTTCCTCGTCTTCGACCATGTTGTGCCCGGCCAGAGTGACCAGCGCGCGAAACACCGTCGCCACCGCCTCGCCACTCTCGGCCGCCAGTTCCGACAGCGACAATCCGGGCCGCGCCGCCACCAGTTCCAGCAGCGTCAGCCCCCGGTCCAGCGCCTGCACCGTGTTCTGATCGGTCTTGTCGTGAAACGCCTTCGGGCGACCACGGGGGCGGGGGGTATCGGCCATGTCTCACACCTGCGGGTTCTGATGAAAAACGCTTACCAGCTGATATAGCAGAAAAATAGCGACCTCCCAATAAAATGAAAAACCTTTTCGAAAAAATTGTCCCACTGTGTTACATCGCCTAAGATCAGCTCAATCAAAGCTTGGAGGAGCCGTCATGCAGTCCCAGAACCCCGTCTTCATCCCCGGCCCGACCAATATCCCCGAGGGGATCCGCAAGGCCTGCGACATGCCCACCCTCGACCACCGCTCCCCAGCCTTTGCCCGGCTGTTCCGGCCAGCGGTGGCAGGCGTGCGCCGGGTGCTGAAGATGACCGAGGGCGAGGTCATCATCCTGCCCTCCACCGGCACCGGCGGGTGGGAGGCCGCGATCACCAACACCCTGTCGCCCGGCGACACCGTGCTGGCCGCGCGGTTTGGCATGTTCAGCCACCGCTGGATCGACCTGTGCCAACGCCACGGGTTGCGGGTGCAGATCATCGAGACCCCTTGGGGGCAGGGCGCACCGCTGGGCAAGATCGAAGCCGCGCTGAACGCCGACACCACCGGCACGATCAAGGCGGTGCTGGCCACCCATAACGAGACCGCCACCGGCGTGCGGTCCGACATCGCAGGACTGCGCCGCGCGATGGATGCGGCGGGCCACAAGGCGATGCTGATGGTTGACGGCGTGTCCTCGATCGGGTCGATGCCGTTCGAGATGGCCGCATGGGGCGTCGATATCGCGGTGGCGGGCAGCCAGAAGGGGTTCATGTTGCCCGCCGGCCTTGCGATCCTCGGCGTCAGCCCCAAGGCGCTGGCGGCGATGGAGAGCGCCACCCTGCCGCGCACCTTCTTTGATTTCAAGGACATGCTGAAAAGCTACGCCGCAGGTGGCTTTCCCTATACCCCGCCGGTCGGCCTGATTGCCGGGCTGGCCCGCGCGGTTGAGATGCTGGAGGATGAGGGGCTGGACGCGGTCTACGCCCGCCACCACCGCCTTGCGACAGGCGTCCGCCGCGCTGTTGCGGCCTGGGAGATGACCCCCTGCGCGGTGTCGCCCGACCTGTACTCCGACACCGTAACTGCCGTGGTGGTGCCCGAGGGCTGCAACGGCACCGATCTGGTGAAGCTGGCGGCGGATAAGTACGACGTGGCCTTTGGCGTCGGCTTGGGCGAAGTGGCAGGAAAAGTGTTCCGCATCGGGCACTTGGGCATGCTCACCGATGTGATGGTGCTGTCCGGCCTTGCGACCGCAGAGATGTGCATGGCCGACCTGGGCTGGCCGGTTACGCTGGGGTCGGGTGTGGCGGCGGCGCAGGAGTATTATCGCGGGTCGTCTGTCGCGATGGCCATGGCGGCGGAGTGAGGCGTGACCGCCCGGGGCGCTGCCCGTCGCCGGCTGGTTCTCGAACCAGTGGCGCACCATCCGGCGACCCCGGAGTATTTGGGCCAAGATGAAAGACAAGACCATGAAGGATCTGGAGCCGATGTATATTCCGACATTTGACGATGTGATCGCGGCGCATGACCGTATCCGCCCGCATATCCACCGCACGCCGGTGCTTACGTCGAGCTATTTCAATGAGTTGGTGGGCGCGGAGCTGTTCTTCAAATGCGAAAACTTTCAGAAGGCCGGGGCGTTCAAGGTGCGTGGGGCCTGCAATGCGGTGTTCGGGCTGACCGAAGATCAGGCGCGGCTGGGGGTCTGCACTCATTCCAGCGGCAACCATGCGCTGAGCCTGTCTTATGCGGCGGGACGGCGGGGGATCCCGTGCAACGTGGTGATGCCGCGCACGGCCCCGCAGGCCAAGAAGGATGCGGTGCGGGGCTATGGCGGGGTGATCACCGAATGCGAACCCTCGACCAGCAGCCGCGAGGCGGTGTTCGCGCAGGTGCAGGCGCGGACGGGGGGAGAGTTTGTGCACCCCCACAATGACTCTCGCGTGATTGCCGGACAGGCGACCTGTTCGCGCGAACTGCTTGAACAGGTTGAAGAATTGGATTGTGTGATCGCGCCGATTGGCGGCGGCGGCATGATCTCGGGCACCTGCCTGACCATGAGTGCGATGGCACCGGGGGTGGATGTTTATGCCGCCGAGCCGCAGAATGCCGATGACGCCTATCGCAGCTTCAAGGCAGGGCGCATCATTGCCGATGACGCGCCCGAGACGGTGGCCGACGGGCTGAAGGTGCCGCTGAAAGACCTGACGTGGCATTTCGTGTCGAACCACGTGGCCGATATCTTCACCGCGACGGAAGGTGAGATCATCGAGGCGATGAAGCTGACGTGGCAGCGGATGAAGATCGTGATGGAGCCAAGCTGTGCCGTGCCGCTGGCCACCATACTGAAAAACAAGGATGTTTTCCGGGGGCGGCGCGTCGGCGTCATTATCACCGGGGGGAACGTCGATCTGGACACTTTGCCTTGGATGAAAGGGTAACACATGAACACGCACGCAGAACTCAAGGGCCTTGACGTGGGCTATGACATTCCGGCCCTGCCGGGGATGGATGAGGCGGATATCCAGACCCCTTGCCTTGTGCTAGATCTGGACGCTTTGGAGCGTAATATCAAGAAGATGGGCGACTATGCCCGCGCCCATGGCATGCGGCACCGGGTGCATGGCAAGATGCACAAATCGGTCGATGTGGCGAAGTTGCAGGAGGCCCTGGGCGGCTCTTGCGGGGTGTGTTGCCAGAAGGTGTCTGAGGCCGAGGTTTTTGCCCGGGGTGGCATCAGGGATGTGCTGGTTTCCAATCAGGTGCGCGACCCGGCCAAGATCGACCGGCTGGCACGGTTGCCGAAATTGGGTGCAAGAACAATCGTTTGCGTTGATATGCTGGACAACGTGGCCGACCTGTCAGCGGCGGCGGTGCGGCATGGGACCACGATTGAGTGTCTGGTGGAGATTGACTGCGGCGCCGGGCGCTGCGGGGTCAAGACCACGCCGGAGGTGGTGGCGATTGCGCAGGCGATTGACGGCGCGCCGGGGCTGAAATTCGCCGGGTTGCAGGCCTATCAGGGGGCGATGCAGCACATGGACAGCTACGAGGATCGCAAGGCGAAGATCGACCTTGCCGTGGCGCAGGTGAAGGATGCGGTGGACGGGCTGAAGGCCGTGGGGTTGGAGTGCGACATCGTGGGCGGCGGCGGTACCGGCAGCTATTATTTTGAAAGCAATTCAGGGGTTTACAACGAGTTGCAATGCGGCAGCTATGCGTTCATGGATGCCGACTATGGCCGGATTCTGGACAAGGACGGCAAGCGGATTGACCAGGGCGAGTGGGAGAATGCGCTGTTCATCCTGACCTCGGTCATGTCCCATGCAAAGCCCGACAAGGCGATTGTGGATGCCGGGTTGAAGGCGCAATCGGTGGATTCCGGGCTGCCGGTGATCTTTGGCCGGACCGATGTCACATATGTCAAATGCAGCGATGAGCATGGTGTGGTCGATGACCCGCAGGGCGTGCTGAAGGTCAATGACAAGCTGCGGCTGGTGCCCGGACACTGTGACCCGACCTGCAATGTGCATGACTGGTATGTGGGCGTGCGGGGGGGCCGCGTGGAAGTGGTCTGGCCGGTTTCTGCGCGGGGCAAGGCGTATTGAGGATGCAAATTGACCATAGGGTTTGCGTCTGGCCCGCGTCTGGCGCGGGTATGGCAAACGTCATGACGTGGGTGCGGGCATGTGGGGTGCGGGCATGAGGATTGTACCGGAAGCGCTGATTGCGGGGCTGGTGTCGGCTGAGGATGCCTTTGCGGCGGTCGAGGCGGTGTTCGCGGCCATGGCGCGCGGCGAGGCGTATAACTTCGACGTGGTGCGCGAAGCCTTGGGCGAGGGGCGGCAGTACGGGTTCAAGTCGGGGCTGGACCGGGTCGGCGGGCAGCTGGGGGTGAAAGCCGGGGGTTACTTTCCCGGCAATGCGGCGCGCGGGATCATCAACCATCAGTCAACGGTGTTTCTGTTCGACCCGGAGACCGGGCGGCCCACCGCCATGGTCGGCGGTGGCTTGCTGACCGCGTTGCGGACGGCGGCGGCAAGCGCCATTTCCATCGACCGGCTGGCGCGGCGCGATGCGCGGGTGCTGGGCATGGTGGGGGCCGGGCATCAGGCCGGGTTTCAGCTGCGCGCGGCGGCGCGGGTGCGGGCGTTTGAGCGGGTGATCGGCTGGAACCGGAACCCGGAGCGGCTGGACCGGCTGGGCGCGATTGCCGCCGAGCTGGGCCTGCCGTTCGAGGCGGTGCCGCTGGAGCGGATGGTCGAGGCGGAGGTGATCGTGACCATCACCTCCTCCCCCGTCACTAGCCTGCTGGACCGGCATGTTGGCCCCGGCACCCATCTGGCGTGCATGGGCACCGACACACGCGGCAAGCAAGAGGTGGAACCGGCGCTGCTGGGCCGGGCTGCGGTCTTTGCCGACGAGATCGCGCAGGCGGTGTCGATTGGTGAGGCGCAGCATGCGGTGGCTTTGGGCCTGCTGGATGCGACGGCGATCACGCCTTTGGGCGATGTGATCACCGGCAGGCATCCGGGGCGGAAGACGGCGGAAGAGGTGACGCTGTTTGATGGCACCGGCGTTGGCTTGCAGGATCTGGCGGTGGCGGCGATGGCGGTGCGCCGCGCGGTGGAGCGCGGGCAGGGCGCGGTGGTTGAGATCTGAGCGGGAAACCTTGTCCGGGTGACAAAGCTGCGCTTGCGTGTGGCGCGGGCGCGTGGTGATCCTGCGACACGTCAAGGGGGCATCATGCGGGTTTTCATCAACGGATTTGGCCGGATCGGGCGCTCGGTCCTTCGGGCATGGGCCCTGGCCCCGGCGCAGTGGCCGGGGCTGGAGGTGGTGGGGATCAACGATATCGCAGCGCCCGAGATGTGCGCCCATCTGTTCGAATATGACAGCGTGTTCGGCCCCTGGCGCGGCACGATTGGCCTTGAAAACGGGGATTTGGTTGTAAACGGGAAAGCGATCCCGCTGCACCGGGCGGGGGATCTGTCGGGCCTGGATCTGCGTGGCGTCGATGTGGTGATGGAATGCACCGGGCGGGCAGACAGTCATGACGTGGCCGCACGCGGCCTGCGCGCCGGGGCGCGGCGGGTGCTGGTCTCGGGGCCGTCGCAGGCGGCAGAGGTGACGGTGGTGCTGGGCGCGAATGATGAGGCGCTGGAGGATCAGGCCATCGTGTCGAATGCGTCCTGCACCACCAATGCGCTGGCGCCGCTGGTGCGGCTGATCCAGCGCGAGTGGGGCGTGGTCACCGGGTCGATGACGACGATCCATTGCTATACCGGCAGCCAGCCGACGGTCGATGCCCCGGCGGCGGATTATGCGCGCTCGCGTGCGGCGGCGCTGTCGATGGTGCCGACCACCACCAGCGCCTCGCGTCTGCTGGATCACGTTCTGCCCGACATCGCCGGGCGGATCGAAGGCTCGGCGGTGCGGGTGCCGGTGGCCAGCGTGTCCTGCATTGATCTGGCGGTGATGACGGCGCGGCCGGTGACGGCGGCGGCGGCGAATGCGGGGTTTCACGCGGCGGGGGGTGTCATCGGCGTGACCGACCGGGCGCTGGTCTCGACCGACCTGCGCGCCCGGCCCGAAAGCATCATCATGGCCACGCCGGAGACGCGGGTGACGCGGGGCGGGATGCTGCGGGTGTTTGGCTGGTATGACAACGAATGGGGATTCTCGAACCGGATGCTCGATGTCGCCCTGCGGATGGGGTGATCCCGGCGGGATCTGCCCTGACGTGATCTGATTGAGCGCGCCTGAGCGCGCAAGCCTTTGTGTCGCCTGCGGGCCCTTTGGCCCTTGGCTCCGCTGATGGGGGCGCTGCCCCCAAACCCCCGGAGTATTTGGCAAGCAGCAATGCCTGACAGGTTTTGCTGCTTGCCAAATACTCCCGCCGGAGGCGTCCGCCTTTTGGGCCGGGGACTGTTCGCTACGTGAAAAAGGAGAGGATGATGCAGATCCGCAAGCCTGAACCCGCCGACTTTGCTGCGTGGTCGGTGCTTTATGCCGGTTACGCCGGGTTTTACGGGGTTGAGCAGACCGAGGAGATGCGCGCGCGGGTCTGGGGCTGGATCCATGATCCGGGCCATGAGGTGGGCGCGTTGGTGGCGGAGCGGGCGGGGCAGGTGCTGGGGCTGGCGCATTTCCGCGCCTTTGCGCGGCCGCTTGCCGCCAGCACCGGCGGCTTTCTGGATGATCTGTTTGTCGATCCGGGCGCGCGGGGCAGCGGGGCTGCGGCGGCGCTGATCGCCGGGGTCGAGGCCGAGGGCCGTCGCCGGGGCTGGACGGTGATCCGCTGGATCACGGCAGAGACCAACTACCGCGCGCGGGGGCTTTATGATCAGGTGGCCACGCGCACGCCGTGGGTCACCTATGATCTGAAGCTGTAGCGCAGGGGCGTTGCCCGCGTCAGGGCGCGAGAACCGTCCAGCTGTCGCTGTAGCGGTGTTCTTGCAGGTTTGGCGTCGGGCCGATCCGGTCGATCACCGCAAACAATCCGGGGGCGTGCAGCGGGGTCAGCACCCCATGCCAGACGCCGCACCGCAGGTTGATGCCCTGCGCGCCATTGGTCAGGAAGGCGAGCGGCGTGGCATCGGGGCCATCGGCTACGATCACCAGAAACGGGTGCTGGGTCATCGGGACAAAGGCCTGCGAGCCGTCGGGGTGACGTTCGATCAGGTCGAACGTATAGGGCAGGGCGCGGGGGGTGGCCTGAAACACCGAGATCCCGGCGCGGCCTTCGGGTCCGAAATCGAGGCTGGCGCGGTCGTGGTGGCGTTGGCACATCCCTTCGTTGATCAGCCGGAAATCGCCGGTGGCGTCGAGGATGTCGCCATAGGGGGCGAAGGCCGTCGCGGTGAGGGGGGCCGGGGTGATGACCTGCATCGGGTGCGCCTTTTGGCTGATGGAGGCTGGGGGGCAGCCCCCTAGCCAGTGGTTTCTTGGACGGATGGCGTAACGACCGGCTGCCGCATCCTCCATCGGCGGGGTCAGCGCGGGCTGCCGAAGGCACCGGGGCCACGCAGTCTGGCGTGGCGGTTCACGTCCTTGTAAAGAAGATAGCGGAACGGGCCGGGGCCTGCGGCATAGCAGGCCTGCGGGCAATAGGCGCGCAGCCACATGAAATCGCCGGCTTCGACCTCGACCCAGTCCTGATTGAGTTTGTAGACCGCCTTGCCCTGCAACACGTAAAGCCCGTGTTCCATCACATGGGTTTCTTCAAACGGGATGGTGCCGCCGGGCTGGAAGGTCACGATATTGACATGGGCATCATGGCGCAGATCAGCGGGGTCGGCAAAGCGGGTGGTGCCCCAGACGTTGTTGGTGTCGGGCATGAAGGACACGGGCACATCGCGTTCGTTGATCAGGATCGGATCAGGCTTTGCGACGCCGGGGGCGGGTTCGTACAGCTTGCGCAGCCAGTGAAAGCGGGCGGGCGTATTGCCCTCGGCCAAGAGGGTCCAGCGGCGGCCTGCGGGGATATAGGCATAGCC
The DNA here is from genome assembly GCF_031457365.1 of Pseudotabrizicola sp. 4114. Lineage (NCBI taxonomy): Bacteria > Pseudomonadati > Pseudomonadota > Alphaproteobacteria > Rhodobacterales > Paracoccaceae > Pseudotabrizicola > Pseudotabrizicola sp. 4114. The sequence continues at coordinate 279,679 of NZ_JAVDWP010000001.1, forward strand.
GCCCGCGTCCAGCTCATGCCCCTGTCCGTCGATGGTCAGGGTGGCAAGGCCATCGGTGAAGAACAGCCAGTGCTCTGCGCCTTCCTCGGGGTCTGGTGCGTCAGAGCCGCCGCCGGGTGCGACCTCCATCACATATTGGCTGAAGGTTTCGGAAAATCCCGACATTGGCCGCGCGATCAGCCACAGCCGGGTGCGGGTCCAGCCGGGCAGCGCGCTGGTGACGATGTCGGAAAAGCACCCTTTTGGGATAAAAGCATAGGCCGGGGTGAACACCGCGCGCCCGGTCATCAGCTGGGTTTGCGGCGGCAGGCCACCGGGGGGGGAATAGTATTGGGTCATGGCAGGGTATCTTTCAGCCGCAGGAAAGCGATGCGTTCCACCTGTGCGCAGGCGGTGGTGAATTCGGTGGCGGTGTCATTGGCGATGCGCGCGGTGAAGGCCGCGAGGATGCTGTCCTTGTCATGATCGCGCACGGCGATGATGAAGGGAAAGCCGTGTTTTTCGACATAGTCGGTGTTCAGCTGCTGAAACGTCGCGCGCTCGGTATCGGTCAGCGCATCCAGCGCGGCACTGGCCTGTTCAGCGGTGGACTCCGGCGTCAGCCGCTTGGCGGCGGCAAGTTTGCCGGCCAGATCGGGGTGGGCGGTCAGCACCGCCAGCTTTTCCGTGGGGCTGGCGCTGCGGAACATCCGGGTCAGGGCAGAGTGAATGCCAATGGCGGAATCATGCGCCGGGCCGAGTTCGAGGTCATGGGCGCGTTCGGCGATCCATGGCGAATGTTCGAAGATCCCGCCGAAACGCGCGACAAAGCGCGCGCGGTCCATCTGGCTGGGCCGCTCGAAGCGCTGGTGCGGATGGGTCGCCGCCCAGTGCCGGGCGATGTCGATGCGGCGGGGGAACCAGACGCCCGCGTGCCCCTGAGCATAGTCGAGGAAGCGTTGCAGACCCGCGATCTTGCCCGGTCGCCCGACCAGGCGGTTGTGCAGCCCGATGGAAAACATCTTGGCCCGGCCCTCGGTGCCTTCGGCATAAAGGGTATCAAAGCTGTCCTTGAGATAGTCAAAGAACTGGCCGCCGGTGATATAGCCCGGCGCTGTGGCAAAGCGCATGTCATTGGCCTCCAGCGTGTAGGGAATGACCAGTTGGTCATGCTCGCCCACCTCGCGCCAGTAGGGCAGGTCGTCGTCATAGGTGTCGGAAATCCACGCCAGTTTGTGGGTCTCTGCCGTCAGGCGCACCGTGTTCATTGAGCAGCGCCCGGTGTACCAGCCTTGTGGCGGGGCTCCGGTCAATTCTTCATGCAGGCGGAAGGATTCGGCGATCTGGGCGCGCTCCTCATCCTCGGGCATGTCGCGGTGATCGACCCATTTCAAGCCGTGGCTGGCGATTTCCCAGCCCGCTGCCTGCATCGCCGCCACCTGCTCGGGGTTGCGCGCGAGCGCGCTGGTGACGCCGTACACGGTGACCGGCAGGTCGCGCCCGGTGAACAGGCGGTGCAGCCGCCAGAACCCGGCGCGTGCGCCATAGTCATAGATCGATTCCATGTTCCAGTGCCGCAGCCCCGGCCAGGGCGCGGCCCCGGCGATGTCGGACAGGAATGCCTCGGACTGGGCATCGCCGTGCAGCAGGTTGTTCTCGCCGCCCTCTTCATAGTTCAGCACCAGAGAGATGGCGATCTTTGCGCCGCCCGGCCACCTTGCATCGGGGGCGTCGGGGCCATGGCCGCGAAAATCTCGGGGGTAGCGGTTCACCGGGAAACCTCACTTTCAAGCATTGCCGCAGGATAGGCGGTAAATTACCCGCGTTTTATCAAGAAATTCGCGAAAGACATATTCTGTGATGACATGGTCGTATCGGCCCCCGTTTCGTGCTGTGATGCAAGCCGGAACCGATCAGGGAGTGGACGATGGGGCGGCTTTCAACACATGTGCTGGATACGGCATTGGGCAAACCGGCGGCAGGGGTGAAAATCTGGCTCTACCGGGTCAGTGGCAATGCGCACATGAAGATTGCCGAGGTTGTGACCAATGCTGACGGGCGCACCGATGGGCCACTTCTTGCCGGTGATGCGCTGAAGACCGGCACTTATGAGCTGGTGTTCTTTGCGGGGGATTATCTGCGCGCGTCCGGGCAATCGACGGGTGAGGTGTTGTTTTTAAACGAAATTCCGATCCGGTTTGGCGTGCCGGATGCCGATCAGCACTATCACGTGCCGCTGCTGATTTCGCCCTTTGCCTATTCCACCTACCGGGGCAGCTGACCCGGGTATCTGAAACCTGACCTTGCGCTCGGCGGTTAAAAGCGGTTTTGTCGCGCAATAACGACAGCAGTTTTCCGGGAGAGTTGGATGCTCAGGACCAATGTATTGATGACAGCGCCGGTGATGGCGTTTTTGATGTGTGGCACGGCGCAGGCGGCCTTGACCGTCGATCAGGTCTGGGCCGATCTGCAGGCCGCCGCCGTTTCCGGCGGGATGAAGATCACGGTGGCGACCGAAGTGCCGGGGGATGGTGAACTGACGCTGAATGGCGTGACCATCGCGCCCGACGGCAAGCCCGCCATTGCCACGATTTCCGAAGTGTCGATTGTCGAGCAGGACGACGGCAGCGTCGCCTTTTTCCCCGGCGAGATCAAATTGCAGAACACCGGACCGGCCAATGTGGTGATCAACCACGAAGAGCTGTCGGTCAGCGCGTTCGAGGATGCGGGCGGTCTGGGCTATGGCCTTGATGCCGACAGCCTGAACGTGGTGGTCAATGTCGTTGACGGCGACAGCACCTTTGACGGCGATTTCAGCCTGATCTCGGTCGGCGGGCGTTACACGCGCGGCGTTGACGCGCTTGGGATGGAAATGTCGGTCGATCAGCTGGTCTATGACATCAAGCAAAAAGACCCGGCGCTTGGCATCGACGGGGCGCAGACCAGCGACACCGCCGATCTGGTGATGACCGGCGAGCTGACGCTGCCCGAAGGCATCGACCTGATGTCGCTGCAAAACACCGAAGCCTTTGTTGCAGCGGTGCGGGCCGGTCTGGGGGTGACGCTGGAGGCGACGCAAGGTGTCTCCAAGGGCGACATGACCGACAACAACCCGATGCTGCCGATGAGCATGGTCTTTGTGGCAGAGCCGGGTGTTACCTCGGTCACCATGAATGCCGATGAATTCGATGTTGCCACCAGTGTCGAAGGCATGGAGCTGACCCTGCGCCCGCCAATGGTGCCGACCCCGGTGAATGCATCGACCGGGGCCTTTGTGCTGGGCCTTGGCATGCCGATTGTCACCGGCGACGAGGCCGGGGAGTATGGCCTTGAGCTGAAGCTTGAAAATCTGGTGGTGGATGAAGCCGGATGGGGCATGATTGACCCGACTTCCGTGCTGGAACATGGGCCGCTGGATCTGGCGCTCGATCTGGGCGGTGAGGCAAAGATCGACATGCTCGATCTGATCGTGGCCGGTGAGGCCGGCACCGAGCCAGCCGCGATGCCAGAGCTTCTGACGCTTGATATCCGCGCGCTGTCGCTCAAGGCGCTGGGGGCGGTCGCGACCGGCACCGGGGCGTTCACCTTTGACAACTCGATGGTCGCCGCAGGTGGCCCGCCGCTGCCAATCGGCACCGCCGATGTGCGGCTTGAAGGCGGCAACAAGGTGATCGACGCGATGATCAAACTGGGCGTCATCACCGAAGAGGATGCCATGGGCGCGCGGATGATGATGGCGATGTTCGGCAAGCCCGAAGGCGATGATGTGCTGACATCGAAGATCGAGGCGCGGGAAGGCGGGTCGATCTTTGTGAACGGCCAGCAGATCCAGTAACCGGCTCTTTGTGCTGAAACGCCCGCGCCAGATGGCGCGGGCGCTTTGCGTTTCTGCGGCCGCCCGGATCAGCCGTCAATCGCGCGGCGCAGCTCTTCCTTGATCTTGGCCGCCATGTAATCGGTGAACAGCCGCACCTTGGGGTCTTTCAGCCGGCGGTGCTGGCTGAGGCTCGACAGTTGCACCGCAATCGGCGGGGTGGCCACCGCCACCGGCACCAGCGTGCCCGCCCGCAGGTGGTCGGCCACTTCAAACTGCGGCTTCATCACGATCCCCCGCCCGCTGAGCGCCCATTGCGTCAGCACATCGCCATCATCGGATTCGTAGGGGCCGGAGATTTCAAACCGGCGCGGGCCTTCGGGGGTGGTCAGGGTCCACTGAAATTCCTTGGCCCCCGGATAGCGCAGGTTCAGGCAATCATGCCGGTCAGCGACCAGCGCCGCGCCATCGGTCGGCATCCCCCGCCGCGCGATGTACTCAGGGGCGGCGCACAGGATGCGGTGGCAATCGGCGATCAGGCGGACCTTGAGCGTGCTGTCCTCCAGTATCCCCAGATGAAACGCCACGTCGATGCCTTCGCTGACCACATCGACGCCGCGGTCCGACAGGCGCAACCGCACCTCGATCTGCGGATAGAGGTCCTTGAACGTCGGCACATGCGGCGCGATGAACCGCCGCCCGATGCCCAAGGGGGCCGCGACAAAGATCGTGCCGCGCGGGTTCTGCGTGACATCCATCACCGCAGATTCAGCATCCTCGATCGCCTCCAGTATCCGTACCGCGCCTTCGTAAAAGATGCGCCCGTTCTCGGTCGGTTGCAGGCTGCGCGTGGTGCGGTTGAACAACCGCACGCCGAGGTGCTTTTCCAGTTCCGAGATTCGGGCCGAAGCCACAGCGGGCGAGGTGCGCTGATCGCGCGCCGCCCCGCTCATGCTGCCCAATTCATAGACACGGACAAACATGCGGATGGTATTGACGTAGGACATCTGGGCACATCCCATTATATTGCCGGATTTGAAAGTGATCCGGCATTTCGCAGGATTAACAGAAGATGCCCGGGCGGTATAGCGTTTGTGCCAAAGGGCAGACGAGGGGACTGACGATGTATGATCTGGCGGTGATGTGGGAATGGGTCGAGATCGGCGTGCGCTGGCTGCATGTGATCACGGCCATCGCCTGGATCGGATCTTCGTTCTATTTCGTGGCGCTCGACCTGGGCCTGCGCAAGACCCCCAGCCTGCCGCCCTTGGCGCATGGCGAGGAATGGCAGGTCCATGGCGGCGGGTTCTACCACATCCAGAAATATCTGGTCGCCCCCGAGATGATGCCCGAGCATCTGACCTGGTTCAAATGGGAAAGCTACGCCACCTGGCTGTCGGGTTTTGCCATGCTGGTGCTGGTTTATTATCTGGGGGCCGAGATGTTCCTGATCGACCCGCAGGTGATGGAACTGGCCGTCTGGCAGGCGGTTCTGATCTCGCTGGCGTCGCTCGCCTTTGGCTGGCTGGTCTATAACACCCTGTGCCGGGTGTTCGTGAATGCCGATCAGACCGTGCTGATGGTGGCGCTGTTCGTGGTGCTGGTGGGCATGTCGTGGTTTTATACGCAGGTGTTTTCGGGCCGTGCCGCGCTGCTGCATCTGGGGGCGTTCACCGCCACGATCATGAGCGCGAATGTGTTCATGGTCATCATGCCCAATCAGCGGATCGTGGTGGCCGACCTGAAAGCCGGGCGCAAGCCGGACCCGAAGTACGGCAAGATTGCCAAGCAGCGCAGCACGCATAACAACTATCTGACGCTGCCGGTGATTTTCCTGATGCTTTCGAACCATTACCCGCTGATCTTTGCGACTGAGTATAACTGGATCATCGCGTCGCTGGTGTTCCTGATGGGGGTGACCATCCGGCACTGGTTCAACAGCCAGCATGCGCGCAAGGGCAATCCGCACTGGACATGGGGCGTCACCGCCATTCTGTTCCTGCTGATCGCATGGCTCTCGACCGCGCCGCTGCGCACGGTTCCGGAGCCAGAGGCCGCGCTGTCGGGGGCAGCGGTGCAGCATGCGGCGGCAGCGGGGTTTGACGATGTGGTGGGCATCGTGCAGGGCCGTTGCAGCATGTGCCACGCGGCGGAGCCGTCGTGGGACGGGATGCTCTGGCCGCCCAAGGGCGTGGTGCTGGAAACGCCGGCTCAGATCGCGCATGAGGCGCGGCGCATTTACATGCAGGCAGGGGTCAGCCACGCGATGCCGCCGGGCAACCTGAGCTATATGGAACCCGAGGAACGCCTTGCCATCATCCGCTGGTTCCGCGCGACGGGGCAGGGCGGGGTCGAGGGGTAAGTCCTTACCGATGGGGCCGGGTGCAGACCCGGCCCCTTTGCTCTCGGCAAGACGCGTGCGTCAACCGTTCAGGCAGGCCACGAGGTTGGTTGCCAGCGCCCGCATCAGGGCGTCGTAAGCCTTTGGGCCGGGCTCGATGGTGCTGCCCTCGGGGTCCAGCGCTGCGCCGATCCGGGCCGGGGTGCCATCGGCCATCTGCGTGACCAGCGCCGGGTCATGCTGGGTTTCGGGGAACAGACACAGCGCGCCATTGCCCGCAACGGTCTGCGACAATTCCCGCAGCCGCGCCGCACCGGGCGAGCTGGCATCGCCCAGTGCCACCGACCCGGCCACGGTCAGCCCGTAATGGCTGGCGAAATAGCCGTAGGCATCGTGATAGACGACAAAAGGTTTGTCCGCGATCGGGGCGAGGGTGGCCGCAAGCTCGCCGTCCAGTGCGGCAAACCGGGCTTTGGCGGCCTCGGCATTGGCTGCATAGGTCGCCGCGTTCTCCGGGTCCAGCCGCGACAGTTCGGCCGCGATTGTGCTGGCCCAGACCGAGGCATTCGCCGGGTCAAGCCAGGCATGCGGGTCAACCCCGGAGTGGGAATGGCCGTCGTGGTCGTCATGATCATGCCCGGCGTGGTCATCGGCCTTTGCCTCTTCGGCATGACCGTGGTCGTCTTCGCCATGGTCATGCCCGGCGTGATCGTCGGCGTCATGATCATGACCTTCGGCATGATCGTCCGCGTGGTCATCGTGTGCGTGATGATCTTCGCCGTGGGCTTCTTCGGCATGATCATGGTCATGACCTTCATCGCCATGATCATGGGCGCTGGTGTCGCCATAGTCCTGACGGTGCGTGCCCTTTGCCGCGAGCAGCCCAAGGCGCGGCACATCGGGTGACAGCCCGTCCAGTGCGCGCTCCATCCAGGGGGTCATCTCCGGCCCGATCCACACGACCAGCCCGGCATTGGCCAGACTCGCGGCCTGGCTGGGGCGCAGCTGATAGCTATGGGCGTTGGCGCCGCGATCCAGCAACAGCTCGGGCTGGCCCAGATCGCCCATGACCTGCGCCGTAATGGAATGCACCGGCGGGATGTCGGTCACCACCCGCGGCACCTCGGCCATGGCAGGCAGGATGGCGGCGGGCAGGGCGGTGCTGGCCAAGAGAAGGGATATGATATAACGCATCGGATAGGCCTTTCTGAACGTCTCTGTGCGCCTTATCTATGTTATATCATAACTGGTCAACCCGAGAGGAGTCCGCTGTGCCGCATGACCATGCAAAGGGCGATCATTCCCATGGACCTGCCGGGGATGACTGCCCCGGCTGCGCCACGCCCGATCTGGCCTTTGCCAGCCATGACCACGCGCATTGCGCGGCGGATGTGCTGGAGCGGGCCGAAGCTCTGGCCGTGGCCTCTGGCGCGCGGATGACCCCGGTGCGCCGCCGGGTGCTGGAGATTCTGCTGGAAAGCCACAAGGCGATGGGGGCCTATGACGTGCTGCAACGGCTGGCGGCTGACGGCTTTGGCAACCAGCCCCCGGTTGCCTACCGGGCGCTGGAGTTTCTGGTGGAACAGGGCTTTGCCCACCGCATCCGCCGCCTGAATGCTTTTGCCGCCTGCATGCATCCGGGCGAGGCCCATGCTCCGGCCTTTCTGATCTGCAAATCCTGCGACATGGTGGCCGAGGCCCCGGCGGCAGCGGTGCGGTCGGCGCTGGATGCCGCCGCCGCCGACATCGGGTTTGTGGTCGAGCGGTCGAACATCGAGGCGCTGGGGCTGTGCCCCGCCTGCCGCGTGGGGGCATGATGGGGCTGATCCGCGCTGACAATATCTGCGTGCGCTTTGGCGGGGCAGAAGTGCTGCATGATGTCACCATGGCGGTAAAGCCGGGCGAGATTGTCACCATCGTCGGCCCGAACGGCTCGGGCAAGTCCACGCTGTTGCGGGCGTTGCTGGGCATCGTGCCGGTGGCGCAGGGACGGGTGCAGCGCGCAGCGGGCCTGCGCATCGGCTATGTGCCGCAGCGTCTGGCGCTGGACCGCAGCCTGCCGATGACCGTCCGCCGCTTTCTGTCGCTGCCGGTCCGTGTCAGCGATGCGGCGGCGAGCCGGTCGCTTGCGCGGGTTGGCGTGCCCTCGGTTGAAGCGCTGCAGATGGCCAGCCTGTCAGGCGGCCAGTTGCAGCGCGTGTTGCTGGCCCGTGCCCTGCTGTCCGACCCGCAGCTGCTGGTGCTGGACGAACCGACGCAAGGGCTGGACCAGCCGGGCGAGGCCGGGTTCTACCAGCTGATCGAGGATGTGCGCGCCACCAGCGGCGTGGCGGTGCTGATGGTCAGCCATGACCTGCATGTGGTGATGGCGGCCAGCGACCGGGTGATCTGTCTGAATGGCCATGTCTGCTGCGAAGGCACGCCGCATGTGGTGTCATCAGCCCCGGAATACCGCGCGCTGTTCGGTCTGGGGACCAAGGGCGCGCTGGCGCTGTATCAACACGTCCATGACCATGATCACATGCACGATCATGACCACAGCCACGACCACAGCCACGACCATCCCCCTCACACACACGATCACAGCCATGTTTGACGATTTTCTGACCCGTGCCGCCCTTGCCGGGGTGGGCCTGTCGCTTGCCACCGGGCCTTTGGGATCATTCGTCGTGTGGCGACGGATGGCTTACTTCGGCGATGCAACGGCCCATGCGGCCATTCTGGGCGTGGCGATGGCGCTGGCCACCGATCTGCCGGTGGGCTTTGGCATCATGGTGGTATCGCTGGCCATGGCCGTCACCGTCGCCACGCTGGCGGCCAAGGGCTGGGCGATGGATACCACGCTGGGGGTGCTGGCGCATTCGGCGCTGGCCTTTGGTCTGGTGGCGGTGTCGTTCGTGCCGGGGGTGCGCACCGACCTGTCGGCTTGGCTGTTCGGTGATATTCTGGCCGTCAGCCGGGGCGATCTGGCCTTTGTCTGGGGCGGGGCGGTGGTGGTTCTGGCGCTGCTGGCCTGGCGCTGGCAAGCGCTGCTGACCGCCACTTTGAATGAGGATCTGGCGCATGCCAGCGGGCTGAACCCGGACCGCGAACGTTTGGTGCTGACCGTTGCATTGGCAATCGTGGTTGCAGTGGCGATCAAGGTGGTCGGTGCCTTGCTGATTGCCGCGATGCTGATCGTGCCCGCCGCTGCCGCCCGGGGGTTGTCGCGGACGCCCGAGATGATGGCGGGCCTTGCCATTCTGATCGGCGCGGTTTCGGCGCTTGGCGGGCTGCAACTGTCGCTCTGGCAGGATACGCCTGCCGGTCCGTCGGTGATTGTCGTCGCCGCCCTGATCTTTGCCGGCACCACAGCACGTGGGCGCAAGTTGACGGGCTGACGGTATGAAAAAGGGCGGGGTGGTTTTCACCACCCCGCCCGGCACTCTTAATCTACTAACCTGCAGCGGAGGATCAGCCCTGATATTCGGGCAGGGTTTCCAGCTGTTCCTGCGTCATCGTCACGCGGAAATAGTCGATCGTGCCACCAGCATTGCGCACAATGCTCAGGGCTTCGGAGCCGAGGGCAACACGACGTTCGCCGATCCCGAGGAAACCGCCAACATCGACCACGGCACCTTCGATGGCACCATCGGCAGCGATCGCAACGGCGCTGATTTCGCCGACATCCTCGTCATTCAGCCCGACCACACGCATACCGATCAGATCGGATTCGGTCATCGTGCTGAGATCAACCATCTCGCCATCGGCGACCATGCCATCGGTGGCCATCGTGCCGTCAGCAACGGTGCCGTCGGTCGCCATCGTGCCATCGGCAGCTGTGCCATCGGTGGCCATCGTGCCGTCAGCGGACGGGGTCAGCGCCGGATCGGTTGTTGCAGTACCATCGACAGCCATGCCATCGACCGGGGCCATCGGCGCGGTTCCGTCAGCCGGAGCCATGGTGGCGTCAACCGGCTCGGCTGCGAACACCATATCCGGGTTGAACTCTGGCGCACCTTCCAGTTCGGCACGGGAGCCGTGGAAGACGATGAAATAGTCATCTGCGCTGCTCGAGTCCGGTACCATCACCAGATCGTCCATCGACAGGGCAACGGTCTTTTGACCGATCCCGAGGAAGCCACCGAAATCTGCCAGCACGACCTGAGTTTCACCGTCGAGGGTGATGATCATGTCAGAAATCTCACCGGCGTTTTCCCACGCCGCATCCGCCGCAGCAAGCGCTTCAACCGGCATGGTCGAAGTGTCCTGTTCGGTCACGTAAATGGTCTTGCCGATGAAGTCAGAGGCACGGACACCATTGTTGACGCCTTCAAGGTAGGGCGAAGAGGTATCCATCGCGCCATCCGTTGGCATGGTTTCAGCCGGTGCAGTTTCCGCAGGCATGGTTTCGGCTGGCATGGTCTCAGCAGGCGGGGTTGTGGCGTCTTGCGCAAAGGCCGGCATGGCCATAGCCATCACGAGCGCGGATGTTCCAAAGAGCTTTTTCATGGTCGTCTCCTGTTCATGCGTAGACAGCAGCGGATTGGTCATTTGGGCGACCCTCTCTGCCGTCGGTATGAACAACAAACACCCCACACCGCGATGTGTTCCAGAAATGGTGCCGATTTTGTTTTTGTGCCCCGCACGGAACCCAAAGGGACCAATTGCGTTCGCGCCGGGTTTCAGAGTGCGGATCAGATCCGGACAGGGGGCTTGTCAGACTTCTGCAGCAGCCCCTGCGCGGATGCCAACCGTGCCCTGTCATCCACCAATGTCGTTTTCGTCTGTCAAAGGTCGGGGGATATTGCCCGCCCGCGCCGTGATCGGGCATTGATGGCTTGAAACGTCATTCCCGGAGTCGCCCAATGAAAACTCATGTCAAAGCGCTTGTTGTCGGTGGCGGTGCCGTCGGAAACGGCATCGCCTATCATCTGGCAAAGGCGGGTTGGGATACGATGCTGGTTGAACGCGACGAGCTGACGGCCGGGTCAACATGGCACGCGGCCGGGTTGCTGCCGCTGTTCAACATGTCTTATGCGACAACCCATATCCACAAATACTCGGTCGATCTGTACAAGGCGCTGGAGGCGGAAACCGGCCTGAACGCGGGTTTTGCCGTGGTCGGCAACCTGCGGATGGCGCAGCATCAGGCGCGGATGGACGAATACATGCTGTATTCCTCGGTGGCCGAAACCGCCGGGGTCTACCACGAATTTCTGACGCCCGCGCAGATGAAGGACCGCTGGCCGCTTTTGAATACCGAAGATCTGGTCGGCGCGCTCTATCATCCGCAGGACGGCTACATCAATCCGGCCGATGTGACGCAGGCCATGGCCAAAGGCGCGCGGCAGTTCGGGGCCACGATTGAGCGGAAGGTTCAGGTCAACGGCTATCGCTGGACCGGGTCGGAGTGGATCGTCACCTGTGCGCGCATGGTGGAACAGGGCGGCAATCTGGTCGCCAGCGATGAGACGTTTGAAATTCACGCCGAGCACGTCGTCACCGCCACCGGCAACCACGCGCAACGCACCGCCCGCCTGTTGGGCGTGAAACTGCCCGCGATCCCGGTGGAACACCAGTATATCGTCACCGAACCCGACCCGGCGCTGGTGGCCTGGCGCAAGGCGGGCAACCCCGAACACCCGGTCCTGCGCGACGCTGATGCCAAGTGGTACGTCCGCGAAGAGCGTGGCGGCTGGATTCTGGGGCCGTATGAGCGCAATGCGCCCGCCCGCTTCCTCTATGACGTGCCGCAATCGTTCCGCGCCGACCTGTTCCCGCTGGATCTGGAGCGGATCGAGGCGGAATACATGTCGATGATCCACCGGCTGCCGTCGTCGGAAACCGTGGGGCTGAAGGATGATTTCAACGGCCCGATCTGTTATACCCCCGATGGCAACCCGCTGGTCGGCCCGGTGCCCGGCCTGCGCAACATGTGGATCGCCGAAGGCTTCAGCTTTGGCATCACCGCCGCAGGCGGCACCGGCCACTACCTCGCGCAGCTGATGACCGAAGGTGAAGCCGAGATCGACATGGCCAGCCTTGACCCGCGCCGCTATGGCCAATGGATCACCACCGAGTATTCGGCCCGCAAGAATGAGGAATGCTATGAGCATGTCTTCATCCTGCACCACCCCGATGAAGAACGCGAAGCCGCCCGCCCGCTGCGCACCGCCCCGGTCTATGACCGGCAAAAGGCGCTTGGCGCGCAGTTCGGGCAAGTGAACGGCTGGGAACGCCCGATCTATTACGGCCCCAAGGACGCGCCGGAAGATTTCGACCACAACGCCCGGTCGTTCCGGCGTGGCGCGTGGTGGCAATATGCGGTGGACGAGGCCAGGGCGATCCGCGAAACCGCCGGTCTGATCGACGCCACCGCCTTTACCAAACATCTGGTGCGCGGGCCGGGGGCGACGCAGTTCCTTGACTGGTTCACCTGCAACAAACTGCCCGCCGTCGGTCGTATCAACCTGACCTATGCGCTGACTCCTACCGGCACCACCCGCACCGAATACACCATCGTGCGGCTGGCGCAGGATGAATACTATCTGGTGTCAGCGGGCGCATGGACCGATTACGACAGCGATTACCTGCGCAAATGCGCCGAGGATAAAGCGCCGGAGTTCGGCCATATCGACATCCACGATGTGACCACCCAATGGGGCGTGTTTGCGCTGGCCGGGCCAAACGCCCGCAAGATCCTGCAGGAGATTGTGAAGGACTCCGCCCCGGAAACCGTGCTGTCCAACAAGCGCTTCCCCTGGCTCACGATGCGCAATATCGAGCTCGGCATGGTCCCGGTCCGCGCCATTCGCGTGGCCTATACCGGTGAGCTGGGCTGGGAGCTGCACCATCCGATCGAGATGCAGCGCCACCTGTGGGAGCTGTTGCTGAAAGCGGGCGAAAAACACGGCATGAAACTGGTCGGCGCGCGGGCACAAAACTGGCTGCGGCAGGAAAAATCCTACCGCGCCTTTGGCAACGAGCTGGGCCGTGACGCCACGCCGCTGGAGGCCGCGCTCGACCGCTTTGTTGATCTGTCGAAAGAGTTTCAGGGCAAAACCGCCATGCTGGCCACCGGCATCCGCTCAAAATGCTGCACCCTGCTGATCGACGGCCCCGAAGACTGCGACCCATGGGGCAAAGAGGCGCTGCTGCTGAACGGCGAGAAGATCGGGCGTCTGACCTCGGGCGGCTATTCGGTGGCCTTTGGCAAGCAGATCGGCATGGGCTATGTCCGCCCCGATCTGGCCGAGGTCGGCACGAAGCTCAAGGTGAAAATGATGCTGCAGGAATGGGATGCCGTGGTGGTCGAGGACAGCCCCTTCGATCCCGCGAACGCCCGCATCCGGATTGATGGCTGAACCCGCCGGGGGCCAGCCCCCCAGCTCATCGGTTTCTCGGACCGATGGCGAAACCGATGAGCTACCCGGGATATTTGAACCAAGATAAAGGCCCGATCCGCTTTTATCTTGGCAAAAATATCCCGGGGTCTGGGGCAGAGCCCCAGGGGTTGGGCAGGGTTCAGCGATGGGCGCGCCGCGCCAGCCAGTCGCGCCACTCGGCGGCATTGCCTGAGAACACATTCAGGTCGCCATCGCCCGCTTTGCCGGGAATCTGGCCGGTGCCGGAATATTGCCAGAACGTCCAGCGCGTGCCCGGATAGACCTTTGACGGGTGGTTCGCGACCGAGCGGACCCAGAACTCCACCCCGCGCAGCCGCCACAATTCCCGCGCATGAAAGATGTCGGGGCTGACATAGACCAGCGGCATCTGGCCATAGTGCCGGGCCACGGTGTCGATGAACACCTGCGCCTCGGCCAGCAGTTCGGCCTGCGGCGGGCGGCGGGTGCAGGTCGGCGAAAACGGTGTCCATTCCAGATCGAGCACTGGCGGCAAGGCTCCTGCAGCCTTTGGTACCCGCCGGATGAAATTCTGCGCCTGCGCCCGGCCCGGTGCGCAGTGATACCAGAAGTGATAGGCCCCTGTCGCCACCCCGGCCGCGCGCGCGGCAGTCCAATGCTCGCGGAACATCGGGTCGGCATCGTCGGCCCCTTCGGTCGCTTTGACGAAGGTAAAGTTGACCCCGTTCGCCCGCGCCGTGCGCCAGTCCACCGGCGGCTGATAGCGGGAGGTGTCGGTGCCATGAACCGCATAGGCCGATGGCGCGCGCCCATCCCACGGATGCGGCTTGCGGTCGCCGAAATTGGGGGAAATGACCGCCCCGGCAGGCGGCGGCGGGCCCGCGTCACGCGGGGCAGAGCGGGGACCGCCACAGGCAGCGAGCGACAGGGCGAGGAGCAGGGCAAGGATTGGTTTCATCGGGCAAAGGTGCCGGAAATCCGGCGTGGTGTCACCAGAGGAAATGCGCGCAGGCCCGATCCGGTCTGGCAAAACTCCGCCGGGGCGTTTTGGCGCGTGACGGATCGCCCCGTTACGCGCCAAAACGCGCCGGCGACAGCGCTTGCACCAGATCTGCCGCCAGGTCAGGTGCGCGCCCGAGGATCAGGTCGGCTGCCAGCTGGCTGGCAGCGGGGCAGGACTGAAACCCCTGTCCGCCCTGTCCCCCCAGCCAGAAGAACGACGGCTCCCGCAGATCCGCCCCGATCACCAGACTGCGGTCGGGGGCAAAGGTGCGCAGGCCCGCCCAGCTGGACAACAGCCGCGTCACCGGCGCGGTCACCATCTGTTCATAGCGCGCCAGCCCTTCGGCCAGCACCATATCATCGGCCCAGGCGTCATGCGGCGCGGCCGCGTGCTCTTCGGCGGGGGACACGATCAGCGCCCCGGCATCGGGTTTGGCATACCAGCTTTCGCCCGCGCCAAAGATCATCGGCCAGCGGGCCACATTCATGCCATCCAGTGCCGGGATGCGCGCCATCGACCGGCGATAGGGCGTAAAGCCCAAGGGCCGCACCCCCGCCATCTGCGCCACCCGGTCCACCCAGGCCCCGGCGGCATTCACCAGCACGCGGCCCGTGACCGGACCCTGCGCCGTGGTCAGCTGCCACAGCCCGCCGCGACGGCCAATCGCTGTCACCGGAGCCCCCGTGCGCAGAACAGCCCCCGCTGACCGGGCGGTGCGGGCAAAGCCCTGCAACAGCCGGTCGGTGTCGATGTCCCAGGCATCGGGCGAAAAGGCCGCCAACGTCACCGCCGCCGGGTCCAGCACCGGCACCATGGCGCAGGCCTCCGTCACCGTCAGCGGTTCGAGCCCCATGGCTGCCGACTCGGTGGCAAAGGCAGCGGCATGGCCCGCGCCGCCCACCATCAGCAACCCGCGCGGCGACAGGATCCCCTCGGCCTCATGGAAAAACCCGCCTGAGGCCAGCGACAGCTCGACCACCGCCGGGCTGCCATAGCGCGGCTCGTACAGCGCCGCCGACCGGCCAGAGGCGTGGTGCGCCAGGACAGGTTCGGCCTCCAGCAGCAGCACCGAGGCGAAGGGCGCCAGCCGCGCCGCCAGCGACACCCCGGCAATGCCGCCGCCAATGATCACCACATCTGCATCCATCGCCCGTATCCCCCTAAAACCAGTCCAGTCGCACAGATACCGGGCACACGCGCCAAAGGGCATACCCCCGGCGACATTTTACCGGGGAAACCGGCCCGGATGCATCAAAACCCGGATGCACAGAAAAAGGCCCGCGCACAGCACGGGCCTTTTCAGCATCAGATCACAAGATCACTTCGGAATGTCGCCCGAAATGCCCTCGACAAAGAAGTTCATGCCCAGCAGGTCGCCATCCGGTGCAACCGCGCCTTCGGCCAGCCATGCGGTCCCGTCCTGCTTGTTGATCGGCCCGGTAAACGGGTGATAGGTGCCCGCTGCAATCGCATCGCGCATCGCCTCGGCCTCGGCCTTCAGCTCGGCGGGGATCGCATCGGTGATCTCGCCGATCTCGACCTCGCCTTCGGGAATGCCGGCCCAGCTGTCGACCTGTTCATAGGTGCCATCCAGCAATTGCCCAACCCGCTTCACGTAGTAAGGAGCCCAGTTGTCGATGATCGACGACACCCGCGGGCTTGGCTTGTAATCGGCCATGTCCGACGCCTGACCAAAGCCGATCACCGCGCCATTGGTCTTTGCAGCTTCGGCCAGCGGTGCGGTCGAATCGGTGTGCGACGCGATCACATCAACGCCCTGATCAATCAGCGCCTTGGCAGAATCGGCCTCTTTTGCCGGATCAAACCAGGTAAAGGCCCAGACCACCGACAGCTCGACATCGGGGTTCACCTTTTTGGCGTGCAGGTAATAGCTGTTGATGCCCATCACCACCTCGGGGATCGGGAACGAGCCGATGTAGCCGATCTTGTTGGTTTTGGTCATCTTACCCGCGATATGGCCCTGAATCGCGCGGCCCTCATAGAAGCGGGCGTTGTAGGTCGACACGTTGGCATGGTCGCGCTTGTAGCCGGTCGCATGTTCGAACTTGATGTCGGGGAATTTGGCCGCGACCGTGTTGGTCGGGTCCATATAGCCGAACGAGGTGGTGAAGATGATGTTGCAGCCTGACAGGGCCATCTGGGTCAGCACCCGTTCGGAATCGGCGCCTTCGGGCACGTTTTCCTGATAGGCAATCTCGACCTTGTCGCCATAGGTCTCGACCAGTTCCAGCGCGCCCTGATGGTGCTGATAAGTCCAGCCAAGATCGCCGATCGGCCCGACATAGACAAAGCAGGCCTTGACCTTGTCCATGCCCTGCGCGCTTGCGGCACCGCCAAAGGCAAGGCCAAGACCCAGCGCTGCCGTGGCGAGAAGTGTTCTGCGATTCATTGTCGTCTCCCTGAAGGGTGCCGTTGTCTGGCCCCGGTTTGATATGTGCCCCTAGCGTGAGGCGTGGAAATTCTTGCCCAGACTTGCGGGGGCACTCAACGCCGCCTTGCCACGACCGGATGACATGATGACCAACACCAGAATGGTTATCAGATACGGTGACATCGACAAGTATTCGACCGGAATACGCGCCCCAGCCGCCTGCAGATTAAGCTGAAGCACCGAGATTCCGCCAAAAAGATAGGCACCCACCAGCGCCCGCCACGGACGCCATGCGGCAAAGACCACAATCGCCAGCGCAATCCAGCCCGCCCCTGAGGTGATGCCATCGGTCCACTGCGGCACCCGGACCATGCTGATATAGGCCCCGCCCAGACCGGCCATCGCGCCACCAAACAGGATCGCCAGCATGCGGATCCGGCGCACCTTGTAGCCAAGCGCATGCGCCGCATCATGGCTCTCCCCAACCGCCCGCAGGATCAGCCCGGTGCGCGTGGTTTTCAGCACCCACCATGCCGCCGCGACCGAGGCGATGGAGGCATAGACCACCCAGTCATGGCTGAACAGCACCCGGCCAAAGAACGGGATATCCGCCAGCGGGCCCAGCGGCACCGCCCCGGTGGCGGGGGGGCGGATACCGACAAAGCTTTGCCCCATCAAGGACGACAGCCCCAGCCCGAACAGCGTCAGCGCAAGGCCCGAGGCCACCTGATTGGCCAGCAGAAACTGCGTCAGCAGCCCGAAGATCAGCGCCATCGCCGCCCCGCCCAGCGCGCCGCCGACAAAACCCAGCACCGCGCTGCCCGACTGGACCGAGACGATAAAGCCGCAGACTGCGCCCATGATCATCATGCCCTCGACCCCAAGGTTCAGCACCCCGGCGCGCTCCACGATCAGCTCGCCGATGGCGGCCAGTATGATCGGCACCGAAGCCACCATCAGCGCCGAGATCAGCAGCGCCGGATCAATCCCTCCGAACATCAGATAGCCTCCTTTTTCAGGGCAGGGCGAATGCGGTAATTGCTGAGCAGATCAACGGCCAGCAGGAAGAACAAGAGCATCCCCTGAAACGCCTGAATGGCCGCCGCAGGCAGACCCAGCATGAACTGCGCCAGCTCGCCGCCGATATAGGTCAGCGCCATCAAGAGCCCCGCCAGCAGAATGCCGATCGGGTTCAGCCGCCCCAGAAAGGCCACGATGATCGCGGTAAAGCCATAGCCCACGTTGAAATCAATGCTGATCTGCCCCGCAGGCCCTGCCACTTCGAACAGGCCCGCAAGCCCGGCCAGCGCCCCGGAAATACCCATGCACAGCAGCACCAGCCCGGTCGGGTTCACCCCGGCATAGCGCGCCGCCCGCGGGGCCTGCCCGGCCAGCTTGATGTGAAAGCCAAGGATATGGCGCTGCAGCAGGATATAGGCCGCGATCACCGCCATGAACGCCGCAATCACCCCCCAGTGCAGGCCGGTGCCGGCAATCAGCTCGGGGTTGGACGCGGCAGGGTACTGGCTCAGGTTCCGGCTGCCCGGAAAGCCGCCGCCCTCGGGGTTGCGCAGCAGGCCCAGCGACATCGACGACAGGAAGTTCTGCGCGATATAGACCATCAGCAGACTGACAAGGATTTCATTGGTGTTGAACTTCGTGCGCAAAATCGCCGGGATCATTGCCCAGATCCAGCCCCCGAACGCCCCCGCCACCACCATCAGCGGAAAGATGAACCAATGCTCGGCGGGGTAAAATGCCAGTCCCACACCCGCGCCAAACAGCGCGCCCATGATGTACTGACCCTCGGCCCCGATGTTCCAGATCCCGGCGCGGAAGCCCAGCGACAGGCCGATCGCGATCAGGATCAGTGGCCCGGCCTTGACCAGCAGCTGCGGCCGCGAATAGCTGGCGAACTGTGGATGAAACAACGGATCCCAAAAGATCGTGCGGATCGCCTCGAACGGGTTCTTGCCCAGCGCGGCGAACATCAGCCCGCCCGCGATCATCGTTAGCACCACCGCCAGCACCGGGGTCGCCCCTTGCCAGAACCGGCTGGGCGAGGGCCTCTTTTCAAGCCTCAGCATGGACCCGCCCTTTCATCTTGGCAAAAATACTCATCTTTCCTCCGACTGTGTCCGTGCTGTCACTGCCCATGATGCGCCACCTCCATGCCATGCGCGCCGCCCATCATCAGCCCGATCTCGTCAATGGTCAGACCGGCCACCGGGCGAGGGCTTGTCAGCCGCCCCTCGTTCAGCGCGGCAAAGCTGTCGGCAATCTCCAGCAGCTCATCCAGATCCTGAGAGATCACCACCACCGCCGCCCCCCCGGCGGCACGGTCCAGAATGGCCTGCCGGATGCTCGCCGCCGCCGCCGCATCCACGCCCCAGGTCGGCTGGTTGATCACGATGATCGTCGGCGTCTGGCTCAGCTCGCGCCCGACCACGAATTTCTGCAGGTTGCCGCCCGACAGGGCGCGGGCCGCTACATGCGTGCCCGGCGTGCGCACGTCGAAATCCTTCACGATTCCGGCGGCAAACGCCTCCGTCTTCCCCCAGTCGATGAACCCGTTCCGCGTCAGCCCCTTGCGCAAGGCTCCCGACAACAACGCATTCTCCACCAGAGACATATCGGGTGCCGCCGCATGGCCCAGCCGTTCCTCCGGCGCCGCTACCAGACCCAGCGACCGGCGCTCGTTCGGCCCGGTGTGTCCCACGCCCGCGCCGTCGATCTTCACCGCCGCCTGCGCCGCCCGCACCTCGCCCGACAGCGCCAGCAGCAATTCGTCCTGCCCGTTGCCCGCCACCCCGGCAATACCCAGCACCTCGCCCTTTGCCACCGTGAAGCTGACATTCTTCAACGAGGTGCCAAAAGGGATGGGTGAGGCCACCGACAGATCAACCACCTCCAGCGCCGTGGCACCTTTGGTCCCGCCCGCCCGTTCCGGCGGCGTCAGCGTGGCCCCGATCATCAGCTCCGCCATCTCGCGTGCTGACCTCTCGCGCGGGGTGCAGGTTGCCACCACCTTGCCACGCCGCAGGATCGTCGCCTCGTCACACAGGGTGCGGATCTCCTCCAGCTTGTGGCTGATGTACAGGATCGCGGTACCCTCGGCTGACAGCTGCCGCAGGGTGCGGAACAGGATATCCACCTCCTGCGGGGTCAGCACGCTGGTCGGCTCGTCCATGATCAACAGCTTGGGGTCCTGCAGCAGGCAGCGCACGATCTCCACCCGCTGCCGTTCGCCCGCCGACAGATCGCCCACCATGCGGGCCGGGTCCAGCGGCAGCCCGTATTCCTCGCTCACCGCCTTGATCCGGCTGGCCAGTTCTTTCATCGGCGGCGGGTTCTCCATCCCCAGCGCCACGTTCTCGGCGACATTCAGCGCCTCGAACAGGCTGAAGTGCTGGAACACCATCGCCACGCCAGAGGCCCGCGCCGCCCGTGGCTCGGCGGGGGTATAGGCCGCGCCGCGCAGGGTCATCCGCCCGGAATCCGGCTTCACCAGCCCATAGATCATCTTGACCAGCGTGGATTTGCCCGCGCCATTTTCGCCCAGCAGGGCGTGAATTTCCCCCTCGGAAATCGCAAAAGACACGTCAGAGTTGGCAACCACGCCCGGATAGGCCTTGGTCACCCCCTCGACACGCAGCAGTTCGGGGCGCAGCAGTTCGGGCCGTGTCATAGGGCTGTCTCCTTCAGCAAAGGGATGGCTTTGTGCGAAAGCACGGCCTGCGCCACGCCGATGGCAATGGCTTGCGGATGTTTGCCCAAGGCGGGGTCACCGATCGGGCAGGCGATGCGGGCAATCTCCGCCGGGCCATGGCCAAGGGCGGCCAGCCGCGACCGGAACCGCGCCCATTTCGTGACCGAGCCGATCACCCCGGCGCGGGCAAAGCCATGCGCCAGCAAGCGGTGACACAGGTCCAGATCCAGCGCGTGGCTATAGGTCAGCACCAGATGCTCGGCCCCCTTGGGCGCATGCGCCACCAGCCGCGCCGCATCGGCGCAGGGCAGGGCGGTCACGCCCGCGGGGATGGTATCGGGAAACCGGTCCGCCGCCACATCGACCCAAGTGATCCTCAGCCCCGGCACCGGGGCCAGCACCGCCACCAGCGCCCGACCGACATGGCCCGCGCCCCAGATCCACAGATCGCGCGCCGGGGCAGCCACCGGCTCGACAAACCACCCCTGAAGCAACTGAGGCGCCGGGCAAACGCCCTGACCCCGCGCCCGGTCCAGCAGGCGCTTCACCGCCAGCGGCATCTCGCGCCCGTCCACGCTGCGCGCCACCACCCCGGCCTCGGCCAGCGGCAGGCAGTCTGCGTCATACACCTCGGTCAACAGCGTGACGGCCCCGCCACAGCACTGGCCTAAGGCCGGACCAAGCGGCACGCGCCGCACGCGCCGACCGCCAGTCGCAAGCATCGCCCGCGCCTCGGCTGCCGCCTCATATTCCAGCGCACCGCCGCCGATGGTGCCCGATTGCCTATCCGGCCAGACCAGCATCGCCGCCCCCGCCTCGCGCGGGGAGGAGCCGTCGTGTGCCGCAATCACCACGCGCGCCACGGTCCCATGTGCGGCAACCGCTGCCGCCAACGCATCCAGATCAAACATCGCCGCGCACCCGGCCCACCGCTGCCAGCACCCGCTCGGCCGTTGCGGGCGCGTCCAGCGCCGGATACCCCGGTCCGCAGGCCGCCACCGCATCCGACAGCGCGTAGAGCGCCGAGATGCCCAGCATGAACGGCGGCTCGCCCACCGCCTTGGACCGGCCGACCGTGTCCTCGCGGTTGGGCCGCCCCCAGAGGGCGACGTTGAACACATCGGGCCGGTCCGAACAGGCCGGGATTTTGTAGGTGCTGGGCGCATGCGTGGTCAGCCGGCCCTTGCCATCCCAGACCAGTTCTTCCGTCGTCAGCCAGCCCGCGCCCTGCACATAGGCGCCCTCGATCTGGCCGATATCCAGCGCCGGGTTCAGGCTGTTGCCGGTGTCATGCAGCAGATCGGCGCGCAAGATCCGGTTCTCGCCGGTCAGCGTGTCGATCACCACCTCGGTCACCGCCGCCCCATAGGCAAAGTACAGAAACGGCCGCCCCTTGCCGGCCTTGCGGTCCCATTGCAGCTTGGGCGTGGCATAAAACCCGGTCGAAGACAGGCTGACCCGCGCCTGATAGGCCCACATTGCCACCCGCGCAAAGTCATAAACCTCACCCGCCACCTTCACCATGCCATCCGCAAACCGTACCGTCTCCGGCTTGACCTGATGCTTGCCAGCGACAAATGCCGCCATCCGGTCGCGGATGGTCACGCAGGCCGCCTGCGCGGCCATGCCGTTCAGGTCAGACCCGGAACTCGCCGCGGTCGCACTGGTGTTGGGCACCTTGGCGGTATCGGTCGCGGTGATCTTGACCATCGACGGATCGACGCCGAACACCCCCGCCGCCACCTGCGCCACCTTCTGGAACAGGCCTTGCCCCATCTCGGTGCCGCCATGGTTCAGGTGGATCGATCCATCCTGATACACATGCACCAAGGCCCCGGCCTGATTGAGATGCGTCAGCGTAAAGGAAATCCCGAACTTCACCGGCGTCAGTGCAATCCCGCGCTTCAACACCGGGCTGGTCGCATTCCACTCGGCAATCGCCGCCCGCCGCGCCGCGTAATCCGCAGACTCCACCAGCGCCGCGACCAGCTCATGCCCGATGAAATCCTCCACCGGCATGAAGAACGGCGTCGTCTGCTCTGCCGTATTCATCTTGGCAGAAGTACTCCGGGGGTCCGGGGGCTGGCCCCCGGGGGTTGCCGCAATCGCCCCGCGTGAGGTCAGGTCGATCTCATCATCCACCGGCGGGCGGTCCGGGGCCGTGTCGGCGGGTGCAGCGTCGCCCGCCGGCAAAGCCCCACCGACCATTGCGGTATAGAAATTCGCCCGCCGCACCTCCAGCGGATCGCGGCCCAGCACATGCGCCACATGGTCCATCACCCGCTCGATCCCGACCATGCCCTGCGGTCCGCCAAAGCCGCGAAAGGCGGTGGCGCTTTGGGTGTGGGTCTTCAGGCGGTGGCTTTCGATGCGGATGTCGGGCAGGTGATAGCAGTTGTCGGCATGCAGCATGGCGCGGTCGGCGACCGGCAGCGACAGGTCCTGCGCCCAGCCGCAGCGGAACAGATGGGTGAAGTCCACCCCGGTCAGCTTGCCCTGATCGTCGAACCCAGCGCGGTAGAGGATGCGCAGATCATGGCGCTTGCCGGTGATCATCATGTCATCATCGCGGTCATAACGCATTTTCGCGGGGCGCCCGGTGCGGGCCGCCACCACAGCGCAGGCGATGGCAAGCGCGTTGCCTTGGCTTTCCTTGCCGCCAAAGCCACCGCCCATGCGGCGCACCTCGACCCGCACCGCGCTCATCGGCAGATGCAGGGCGTGGGCGACCTTGTGCTGGATCTCGCTCGGGTGCTGGGTCGAGGAATGCACCAGAAGGTCGCCGCCTTCCAGCGGCAGGCAGGCCGCGACCTGACCTTCCAGATAGAAATGCTCCTGCCCGCCGACCTCAAACCTACCCTCGACCACATGGGGGGCGGTTTGAATCGCGCGGGCGGCATCGCCCTTGGACCAGATCACCGGCCCGTCCTCGAACCGGCTGTTGGCGGCGAGGGCGTCGTCCACCGTCAAAAGCGCAGGCTGTTCGGCATAGCTCACCTTGGCCAACCTTGCGGCCTTGCGCGCGGCCAGATGGCTGGTGGCCGCCACCAGAAACAGCGGCATGCCAAGGTAGAACACCGCGCCGGTCGAGATCAGCGGCTCGTCATGCGCCGAAGGGCTGCAATCGGGCACCTCGGTAAAATCGTCCGGCCCGTAGACCGCCACCACGCCGGGGGCGGCGCGCACGGCAGCCAGGTCAAGGCTGGTGACAGTGCCATGCGCAATGGTGGACAGGCCAAAAGCCAGATGCAGCGCATTGGCGGGCAGCGGGATGTCATCGACATAGCGCGCCTGTCCGGTCACATGCAGCGGGGCCGCGTCATGCGGCAGGGATTTGCCCATGCTCATGCCCGCACCTCCAGCACAGATACCGGCACGCCGGCCAGATCATGCACGTAGCGCCGCAGCATGTTCTGCGCGGTCTGCAGCCGGTACCCGGCTGAGGCCCGCATATCGGACAATGGCGTGAAATCCTGCGCCATCAGCGCCGCCGCCGCATCTGCCGTCTCGGGCGTCATCGGTTTGCCGATCAGCGCCGCCTCGACCGCCGCCGCCCGTTTCGGCGTGCCCGCCATGCCGCCAAAGGCGATGCGGGCCGAGGTGATGAGGCCGTCTTCAACCCCCAGATTGAAGCAGCCGCAGACCGCCGAGATATCCTGATCGAACCGTTTCGACAGCTTGTAACAGCGCAGGTCTGGCGCGTAAGCCGGGATCGTCACCGCCTCGACAAATTCCCCCGGCTGCCGGTCCTGCTTGCGGTATTCCAGAAAGAAATCCTCCAGCGCCATCCCGCGCCGCGCCTCGCCCCGGCGCAGGTGCAGCACGGCCCCCAACGCGATCAGCGCCGGTGGCCCGTCGCCGATCGGCGAGCCATTGGCGATGTTGCCGCCGATGGTGGCGGCATTGCGCACCTGTTCGCTGGAATAGCGCCGCAAGAGCTCACCCAGCGACGGAAAGCGCGGGGCCAGCGCATGGCGCAGGGCGGCAATGGTGACGCCCGCACCGATGCGGATGGTGTCGCCCTGATCCTCGATCTGCTGCAGATCGCTGACGCCTGACAGAAACGCCACCGGCGACAGCGCCCGCAGCTGCTTGGTCACCCAAAGCCCGACATCGGTCGCCCCGGCGATCAGCGTGGCGTCGGGGTTGGCCTGATACCACGCCGCCAGCTCATCGCTGGTGCGCGGGCGGAAGCCGGGCAGGGGGGGCTCCGCCCCCCATCGGCCTGCGGCCTCACCCCCCTGGAGTATTTTTGCCAAGATGAAATCCCGGTCGGTCTTCATCCACTCCGGCACCGGGGCGGCCTCAGCCGCTTTGGCCGCGCGGATGATGGGGGCGTAGCCCGTACAACGGCACAGGTTGCCCGCCAGCTGGTCATCGTGATCGGTCGCCCCGTTCAGATGCGCCGTCGCCATCGACACGATGAACCCCGGCGTGCAGAAGCCGCATTGCGCGCCGTGATGGTCGATCATCGCCTGCTGCACCGGATGCGGCTGACCCTCTGGCCCTGCGATCCCCTCGACCGTGCGCACCGCCTTGCCGTCCAGCTGCGGCAGGAACAGGATGCAGGCGTTCAGCGCGCGGCTGCCGGTGGCATCGGTGACCATCACCGTGCAGGCCCCGCAATCGCCCTCGTTGCAGCCTTCCTTGGTGCCGGTCAGGCCACGGGTTTCGCGCAGCCAGTCCAGAAGCGTCCGGTCAGGGGCTTCATCGGACACGCGGACAGGCGCTCCGTTCAGGTGAAACGCAATCTGCGACATTGTGTTCGTCCGCCGCCTTCTCCCCGTTCGAGGTTTTTCGCATACCCGCCCGATGCGGCGTAAAACGGGCATGCACCCCCAGATTTTTATCAGCTTGTCCCTGTCAGATCATCAAGCAAGGCGATGCGCCACAAGGCAAGACAAATATCCGGCCCCGCATTTGAAGCACCATCGGGATTTGCCGAAGAATGAGGCACCCTTTCCCCGGACCGGATGCTTCGCTAGGCTGGGACAATGTCAAAAGCACCGCGATTCATTCATCTGCGCGTTCACACCGAGCATTCCTTGCTGGAAGGCGCGGTGCCGGTCAAGTCATTGGTCAAGCTGGCAGAGGCAGCGCAGATGCCCGCCATCGCGGTGACCGATACCAACAACATGTTTGCCGCCCTCGAATTCTCGGTGACGGCGCAGGGCGCGGGGCTGCAGCCGATTGTCGGCTGCCAGATCAGCCTGGCACATGATCCGGCCCAGCCGGGCGAGCGTCCGCGCGCGCCCGCGCCCATTGTTCTGCTGGCGCAGAATGAAGCCGGCTACATGAACCTGATGAAGCTGAACTCTTGCCTGTACCTGCGCGGTGACGGGCAGTTGCCGCATGTGACGGTCGAAGACCTGACCCGCCATGCCGCCGGGCTGATCTGCCTGACCGGGGGCCCTGATGGCCCGCTCGGCCGGTTCCTGCAGGCCGGGCAGATGCCAAAGGCGCGCGCGCTGGTGACGCAGCTGGCGGCGGCGTTTCCGGACCGTCTTTACGTCGAGTTGCAGCGCCATCCGGGCGAGGGCGGCCGCCTGCCCCCGGCCGAGGCCGGGTCGGAGCGTGGCCATCTTGAGCTGGCCTATGACATGGGCCTGCCGTTGGTGGCGACCAATGATGTCTATTTCCCCAAGGCCGAGATGTACGAGGCGCATGACGCGCTGATCTGCATCGCCGAGGGCGCCTATGTCGATCAGCAGCAGCCCCGCCGCCGCCTGACCCCGCAGCACTATTTCAAGTCTGAATCCGAGATGTGCGCGCTGTTCGCCGATCTGCCCGAGGCGCTGGAGAATACGGTGGAAATCGCCCGCCGCTGTGCTTTTGCTGCCTACAAGCGCAAGCCGATCCTGCCGAAATTCGCCGATGACGAGGTGCAGGAACTGCGGCGTCAGGCCAATGCGGGGTTGCAGGCGCGGCTGGCGATCATCCCCCATGCGGTGACGCCGGAAGAGTATCAGGCCCGGCTGGATTTTGAGCTGAACGTGATCGAGGGCATGGGCTTTCCCGGCTACTTCCTGATCGTGTCCGACTTTATCAAATGGGCCAAGGACAATGGCATTCCGGTGGGGCCGGGGCGGGGGTCGGGGGCCGGGTCGCTGGTCGCCTATGCGCTGACCATCACCGACCTTGACCCGCTGCGCTATGCCCTGCTGTTTGAGCGGTTCCTGAACCCGGAACGGGTCAGCATGCCTGACTTCGACATCGACTTCTGCATGGACCGCCGCGAAGAGGTGATCCGCTACGTGCAGGACCGCTATGGCCGCGACAAGGTGGGGCAGATCATCACCTTTGGTGCCTTGCTGTCGAAAGCCGCCGTGCGCGATGTGGGCCGGGTGTTGCAGCTGTCTTATGGCCAGGTGGACCGGCTGTCGAAAATGATCCCGGTCGAGGGGGTAAAGCCGGTCAGCATCACCAAGGCGCTCGCCGATGAGCCGCGCCTGCGCGAAGCCGCCAAGGAGGAGGTGGTGGGTCGCCTGCTCGGCTTTGCCCAGCAGATCGAAGGGCTGTACCGCAACGCCTCGACCCATGCCGCCGGGGTGGTGATCGGCGACCGCCCGCTGGACGAGCTGGTGCCCTTGTATCAGGATCCGCGCTCTGACATGCCCGCCACCCAGTTCAACATGAAATGGGTCGAGGCGGCGGGGCTGGTCAAGTTCGACTTTCTGGGGCTGAAGACCCTGACCGTGATCCAGAACGCGATGGACCTTTTGGCCCTGCGCGGCATCTCTTTCGACATCAACCTGATCCCGCTGGACGACAAACCCAGCTATGAGCTGTACGCTGCCGCCAAGACAGTCGCGGTATTTCAGGTGGAATCCAGCGGCATGATGGATGCGCTGCGCCGGATGAAGCCGACCTGTATCGAGGATATCGTGGCACTGGTGGCGCTGTACCGTCCCGGCCCGATGGAGAATATCCCGGTCTATTGCGAGGTGAAAAACGGGCTGCGCGAGATTGAATCGCTGCATCCGACCATCGACCCGATCCTGAAAGAGACCCAAGGCATCATCGTCTATCAGGAACAGGTGATGCAGATCGCGCAGGTCATGGGCGGCTATTCGCTTGGCGGCGCCGACCTGTTGCGCCGCGCGATGGGAAAAAAGATCGCCGAGGAAATGGCGAAAGAACGGCCCAAATTCATCGACGGCGCCAAGAAGACCCACGGGATTGATGCGAAAAAGGCGGGTGAGGTTTTTGACCTGCTGGAGAAATTCGCCAACTACGGGTTCAACAAATCCCACGCGGCTGCCTATGCGGTGGTGTCGTATCAGACGGCCTATCTCAAGGCGAATTACCCGGCGGAATTCATGGCCGGGGTGATGAACTGCGATATCCACCTGACCGACAAGCTGGCTGTCTACAAACGCGAGGTCGACAAGCTGGGGATCGCGATGGTCGCGCCTTGCGTAAACCGCAGCCTTGCCACCTTTACCGTGCGCGAGGGCGCATTGATCTATGCCCTTGGCGCTTTGAAAAACGTCGGCGTCGAGGCGATGAAACTGATCGAGCAGGCGCGGGGGGACAAGCCCTTTGCCAGCCTGTTCGACTTTGCCCGCCGCGTCGATCTGAAACGGGTCGGCAAGCGCCCGATGGAGATGCTGGCCCGCGCCGGGGCCTTTGACCAGCTTGACCCCAACCGCGCCCGCGTGTTCGAAGGCCTTGACCCGCTGGTCGCCTTTTCGGCCGCGATCCATGAGGCGAAATCCAGCAATCAGGTGTCGCTGTTCGGCGAGGCCGGGGCCGACATTCCCGAACCGCGCCTGCCGTTCCGCGACGACTGGCAGCCGGTGGAACGGCTGGGGCATGAACATCAGGCGGTCGGCTTTTACCTGTCGGGCCATCCGCTGGATGACTATATGGGGCCGTTGAAGCGCAAGGATGTGAAGACGCTGACCGAGATCACGCAACTGGCCCAACGCGGCCCGCTGATTGCGAAAATCGCCGGATCGGTCGCGTCAAAGCAGGAGCGCAAATCGGCCCGTGGCAACCGCTTTGCCTTTGTCCAGCTGTCGGACCCCACGGGCCTTTATGAGGTCACCGTGTTCTCCGACGTGCTGGAAGCCGCGCGCGATTTCCTCGAACCGGGCCGCAATGTGGTGCTGACGGTCAAGGTTGACCCCGATGGTGATGGCGTCAAACTGCTGGCCAATGGCGTGCAGCCGATCGACGCGGTCGCGGCCGAGGCCGGGTCCGCCGACATGCGCATCCACCTGAACCGCGCCGAGGCGGTGCCCTCCCTCGCCGCCCTGTTGGCCAAGGTCGAAGGCCGCCACCGCGCCCAGATCACCCTCTGCGTGCCCGACGATCAGGGCCGCGAAATCGACCTGATCCTGCCGCAGCCCTATCCGATCACCCCGCAGATCAAGGGGGCAATCAAGGCGATGCAGGGGGTGGTGATGATTGAGGAGGTTTGAGGGAGACTGTATCAGTCCCCACATTCGCTCTTCGGAGAAGGAGAAGGTCATGGAAACGCTGGTCCGACGGGGCACCGAGGCAGATGCGCATTCAGCAATCGACACAATCCGTCGATCTATTTCCGAATTGTGCGTTGCCGACTACGAGGACGATCCGCAAAGGCTCACAAACTGGTTGCGCAATAAGACAGAGGCGACCTGGATGGCGTGGATTGATCGTCCTGACGCTGCGGTATTTGTTGCAGAACTGAAAGATCGCATTGCCGGTGTCGGGATGGTGGATCAGCTCGGCAATGTACTTTTGAACTATGTACACCCTGACGCGCGATTTTGTGGTGTCAGCAAGGCCGTGCTGGCCGCGCTTGAAAGCGAAGCGCGGATGCATCATGCGCAAAGGTGCCTGCTGGAGAGTACCAAAACGGCACGAGCATTCTATGAGCGGCGCGGCTATCAGCCGCTGGCGGGTAGTGCGACCCACCTATGGAAAGCTCTTTAGCTAAAAGCGCCCCCTCACCGCAACCCAAACTCCGCCATCGCCTCCGCCAGCCCCGGCGGCAGAGCCTCCTCGGCCTCCCGGCCCGGCAGCAGGTCGGGCGGGGCGTCTTTCGGGTCCAGATAGCGCCAGCCCTGAAACGGGCGGCGGGGGACGGCTTGCGTGCGGGTCACCTCGGCGTCGAGCACGATGGCACAGCGCGAGATGCCGTCTTCGCCCGTCACCGGCTCCAGCCCGACAATCCGCTGCCGCGCCAGCACCACGCCCTTGATCACCCAATAGAGTGAGCCACCGGCCAGCACCTCATCGGCGCGTTTGGGCCACATCCGGGTGACGTGCACGGCACGGTCCTTGGGCCAGCGCGCCCGCTGGCTGCGCTGCCAGTCCAGCAGATCCTCCACGCTTTCGGCGCCGACACAGAGTTTCAGGATGTGAATGTGATCTGCCACCGACTCGCTTCCTTGTTTCTGAAAGGCCACAATAGGGCGTGGCGCTGCAACGGCAAGGCGTCGCGCTCGGTTGACCCCCGCGCCATAGGGGCGTATTTTGTGCGTTCCGCTTCATTCCCCACAAATACAAGGCTGTCCCATGTCCCGATTCGCTGCGCCCATTGCCGAACAGATCTGGGACATGAAATACCGGTTCAAAGCGCAGGATGGCACAGCGATCGACGGTTCGGTCGAAGACACCTGGCGCCGGATCGCCCGCGCCATCGCCTCGGTCGAGAAGGATCCGGCCAAGTGGGAGGAAAAATTCTACCACGCGCTCGAAGATTTCAAATACCTGCCCGCCGGCCGCATCACCGCAGGCGCGGGCACCGGTCGGTCGGTCACGCTGTTCAACTGCTTTGTCATGGGCACGATCCCCGACAACATGGGCGGCATCTTTGACGGGCTCAAAGAGGCCGCGCTGACCATGCAGCAGGGTGGCGGCATCGGTTATGATTTCAGCACCATCCGCCCGCGCGGGGCCGAGGTGAAGGGCGTCGCCGCCGATGCCTCTGGTCCCTTGTCCTTCATGGATGTCTGGGATGCGATGTGCCGCACCATCATGTCGGCCGGCAGCCGCCGGGGCGCGATGATGGCCACCATGCGCTGCGACCACCCGGATATCGAGGCGTTCATCGAGGCCAAGAAAGACCCGGCCCGTCTGCGCATGTTCAACTTGTCGGTGCTGGTCACCGACCCGTTCATGGCGGCGGTCAAGGCCGATGGCCCGTGGGAGCTGGTGTTCGGCGACAAGGTCTACAAAACGCTGCAGGCGCGCGATCTGTGGAACAAGATCATGCGCAACACTTTTGATTTCGCCGAGCCGGGTGTGATCTTCATCGACCGTATCAACACGATGAACAACCTGTCCTATTGCGAGACCATCGCCGCCACCAACCCCTGCGGTGAACAGCCGCTGCCGCCTTATGGTGCCTGCCTTCTGGGCTCGATCAACATGGCCGCGCTGGTAAAAGATGCCTTTGCCGCCGGTGCCGCCCTTGATCTGGACGCGCTGGATGATCTGGTCCGCACCGCCGTGCGGATGATGGACAACGTGGTCGATGCCAGCCGCTTCCCGCTGCCGCAGCAAGAGGCCGAAGCGCGGGCAAAACGCCGGATCGGTCTTGGCGTCACCGGGCTTGCCGATGCGCTGCTGATGGTCGGCGCGCGTTATGGCAGCGTCGAGGCCGCGACGATCACCGACACCTGGATGCACGCCATCGCCCGCGCCTCCTACCTCGCGTCGGTCGACCTTGCCCGCGAAAAGGGCGCCTTCCCGCTGTTTGACGCCGACAAATTCCTCGCCTCCAGGTCGTTGACCCATATGGACGCCGATGTGAAGGACGCGATCCGCACCTACGGCATCCGCAATGCGCTTCTGACCTCGATTGCACCGACCGGCACCATCAGCCTCTATGCCGGCAACGTGTCGTCCGGCATCGAGCCGGTGTTCGCCTATGCCTACACCCGCAAGGTGCTGCAAAAAGACGGCTCGCGCACCGAGGAAGAGGTGGTCGATTACGCCGTCCGCCTGTGGCGCGAGAAAATGGGCGATGCGCCGCTGCCGGAGCATTTCGTGAATGCGCAAACCCTGCCGCCGCTGGATCATGTGCGCATGCAGGCAGCTGCACAGAAATGGGTCGACAGCAGCATCTCGAAAACCATCAACTGCCCGGAAGACATCAGCTTTGAAGATTTCCAGCAGGTCTACATGGCCGCCTGGGATCAGGGCTGCAAAGGCTGCACCACTTACCGCCCGAACGATGTGACCGGCTCGGTGCTGACCGTCTCCGAAGCGTCAGACAAAGCTCCGTCCGAGGCTCCGGCCAATGGCCAGCAGGATGGCGAGGTGATTTACCTGTCGGAACCGCTCGACCGCCCCGCCGCATTGGAGGGCGCGACCTACAAGCTGAAATGGCCGGGCTCCGAACACGCGCTCTATATCACCATCAACGACATCATCATCTCTGGCCACCGCCGCCCGTTCGAGGTGTTCATCAACTCCAAGAACATGGAGCATTTTGCCTGGACCGTGGCGCTGACCCGGATGATTTCGGCGGTGTTCCGCAGGGGCGGTGATATTTCCTTTGTGGTTGAAGAGCTTAAAGCCGTGTTCGACCCGCGCGGCGGGGCGTGGATGGAAGGCAAATACATCCCGTCGATCCTCGCCGCCATCGGTGGCGTGGTCGAACGCCACCTGATCGAGATCGGCTTTATCGAAGGCGAAGGCATGGGGCTGAAATCCGACCCCCATGCCGAAGTCGTCGCCATCGGCGCGCCGCGCGGCAAAAGCTGCTCCAGCTGCGGCAGCTTTGACATGCGCATGATCGAAGGCTGCATGACCTGCGCCAGCTGCGGTTATTCCAAATGCGGGTGAACTGAAAAAGGGCGGCACGCACCCCATTAAACATGGGGGATTACCATGGATCAGACCGATCGCACTCTTCCGCAGGATCTGACGCCGTGGCACTTGCAAGGGGGGCGTGACCTGATTTGTGCCGGCCCGGGGGGCCCCAGGGCCGGTACACTGCTCTCTCGGCCCGGCGCAAAATTCCACGTGCGAAAGCGTTGGCCTTGTGGCCAGCGCCGGACCGATTTATCGCCCTGCAGACCGACACAAGAGGCGCACTCGCGGGCCGAAAGATCGGCTGCGGCGCGCGACGTGACGGGCGGAAACCGGTCGGTTGCAGCAAGATAAAAATGTGTCCGGCTTGAAACTGGCGCAACAGGGGCTTGATCCGGTCGGAGCACGACGACGGTCACCAGCGCAAGAACTGATGCCCCAGCCACGCACCGGTCATGCCGACGATTCCGATGGCAAGCCCATACCACGTCACGAAGAAAAGCGGGGAATCCTCTGTGCAGTGCAGAGCATAGCCCGCTGTGACACCTGCTGCGGCCGCGATGCCCAACAGTGTGCCGGTCAGGACGGGGCGCGTCGGCGCCGCGCGTCGCAGCAGGCAGACGCCAGCCGCCAGAGGAAGCGCCGAGAGCAGTGTAATCGAGCCAAGGCAGACAAGCGCAGTCTGCCCCATCGTTTCCGACAGCAAGGAACCCTCAGCGCCGGCAAGGCGCCAGAGGACCAGCGCAATGGCCGGCGCGGCGGGAACAGCCAAGGGCCACAGTGCAAGTCGCGCCTCTGGTCTTGAAGACCGCAGAGCAAGCCAGATCGCCGAGATTGAAAGCAGCACCGGCAGAACTGTCTTGGCCTGCACCGGCAGCTGCTCCCATGCGGCGGCCAGATCGGGCCGCAGACCCGAGACCGCCAGAAACGGGACAAGTCCGATCACAAGCAAAGTCAGCATCCCGCCCGCCGTGGCGACGGGATTGAACGGCACGGGCGCGGGGGCTGCGGCAAGGTCGCGGATCAGATCCCGGGTGCTTTGCCTGTTCGTCATTTCATCATCCTTTCGGCAAGGTCCGACAGCCGCCGCATCGCCCGGTGCAGCGCAACACGCGCGGCACCTGCGGTCATGCCGACCGTCTCGCCCGCTTCTTCGGCGGTCTTTCCATCCAGCGCCACCGCCCTGATCAGCCGGGCTGATCGCGCGTCGATCATTTTCAACATGACTTCGGCATCCCGTCCGGACAAGGGAGCCGCGGCATTCTCTTCGGGCAGCACCTCGGCAAAGTCCTCGATCGGCAAGGTCACCGAGGCCCCACGCCGCCGGAAGGCATCCACCACCTTGTAGCGCGCCACTGCATAAAGCCACGGCCTGACCGGCGCATCCCGTCGCCACGTCTGCCGCTTCAGATGGATCGCCAGAAGCACCTCTTGCAGAATATCCTCGTGCTCGTCGGGGGGAAGCCCGTCGCCCCGCCGCCGGATCACGGCGCGCAGCGTGGGCGTGACGGCGTGCAGGAACCGCGCAAAGGCCGCGCCGTCGCCATCATTTGCGCGGGCCAGCAAGACTTCCCACGTCTCGTCCTGCTGCAACCGAACCTCCATGCCCACGGGCACCACCCTAACTGAAGCGGACCGCACAGAGCAATCACGGCTTGGTGAAAGGGTGTTGGTCGCCATCATCCGGCCGCCGCCAGCGCAGCATCGAAGAGCGTCCTGATTTCCGCCTGTCCCGTTCCGGCGACGATGCGGCCGATCTCTGCATGCCCTTTGAGCGCGACGAGGGTCGACCGCCGCGGAATCTTCAATGCCTGCGATAGCTTGCCCTTGCCATACTGGTCCCAGTCCACGACGATGAAACGGATCTTGCGGCCATAGGCCGGGGTTTCGGCCATCAGCCGCGCGATCACGCGTTCCTGTGCCGCGCAGGTGCTGCACCAGCTGGCCCAGAAGTCGAGGATGACCACTTCGCCCGCATCCATCGCTGCTTCGGCGAGGCCGGGAGAATAGAACGTCCGGTCATCGGCGCGCACGGGGCCGCCCAGCAGCAGGGCGGCGGTGGACAAAAGCAGCGTTCGGCGGTTCATGGGATACCTCGTGTTCAGATGCTGACGGAAAGATCGACGAGCCAAGTGGGCAGGATGCGCAGCGCGGTGGCCTCGAGCATGTGGTTCAGGCCAAGGAACAGCGCGGTGCCGACGGCGATGAAAACCCAGCCCATGACCGGCCGCGCCCGGACCGAAAGTGCCACCATCCGCGCCATGTTCTGCCTGAGCCACCCCCGCAAACCATAGGCAGCGGCGAGGATCAGGGTTGCCACCCCCGCGGCAAAGGCGGCCATGACGGCAGCGGCATGACCAAGGCTCTCGCCCGTGCTGGCCAGCGCGATGGCCGCGCCAAGCGTGGGGCCGATGCACGGGCTCCAGACCGCACCCAGAAGCGCGCCGCCCGCAAACTCGGCCCCGATCCCGCGCGGGGTGGCGGTGATGCGGGCATCCGCTGCGGCTGCAAGCCCCGCCGATGCCATGGAAAACCGTCGCCCCAGTGCTGGCACGGCGAGAACCAGACCGAAGCCGACCATCCCCAGCGCGGCGATGCGCGTGAGATCGTCAGAATGAATGCCAAACGCCGGGCCAATGGCTGCAACGCCCATGCCGAACACGACAAAGGACAGCCCCATCCCTGCGGCAAGGGCCAAGGGTGCGCGCCCGTCGGTCTGAAGGCTGCTCGCGACAACGATGGGCAACACCGGCAAGACGCAAAGGTTGATCAGCGTCAATACGCCCGCAAGATAGGCAAAGACGATTGCCATCTAGCGCCCCGCCGCGCGATCAAACCCGGCCAGATGATCGACCGCCCACCGCCCCGGCCCCCGCGCGACCACGGCCAGAAGCGGCGCGGCCCACAACCCATGTGTCATCCAGGCATCGGGATAGACAAAAATCTGGATAACGGCCGTCATGGCCAGCAGCCCAAGCGCGGAAAACCGGGTGAACAGACCAAGGATCAGGAGTGCGGGCAAAAGATGCTCGGCCAGAGTTGCCATGACTGCCGCCATCTCATGCGGGATCAGCGGCAGGGCATATTCATGTTCGAACAGGAACCATGTGGAGTCCTTGATCGAGAACCCGTCCACCTTGGTTCGCCCCGACTGCCAGAACACCAGCGCAGGAAACACCCGCAGCATCAGGAAAACCGGTGCGTCGGGAATGGCCGATAAAGTCAGGTTCAGCCTTGTGATCATGCTCTTTCACTCCCGCGCATCGACGATTGCTCCCGCCCGCATCAGCGACACGAGCAAGGGGTGTGGGTCATGCCCTGCCTCGGCACCCCTCGCCGTTGCGGCTGCCACCGAGAGTGTGTCGCCGCACACCACCGACCGCAGCAGGGCGGCATCGCCGGGTCCGACGGAATGCACCGGCACCTGAAAGCCAGCGTCGCGCAGGATCAGGGCGGTCTCTGGGCCTGATGCCAGCGGCACCTCATTTCCCCCCGGCTGGTTGCGCGCCCAGATCGAAACGGCAGGATGGGCAAACCCCAGAACAGTGACCGACGCGTGCAGCACAAGGCGAACCCTGTCAGGATCGACAGAGACAAGGATGGCAGGATCGACAGGCCGCGCGTCCGCTGCATGAAACGCCCGCCCGCGTGCGTATTCGATCCGGGCGACATCGCCCAGATAGGGATAAGCCGCCAAGGGCGGGAACTGCGCCAGAAACGCGGCAAAGCTGTCACCCCATTCGGCGAGGATGGGCGATTTCGGGCGATCCCTGTCGATATAAAGCCGCGCGAGGGCGGCAAAGAACTCTTCTCCCACCAGCCGCTTGATCACCGGAAATCGCGTCGCCAGCGCCTGGGTCAGGCTGACGGCCCCGTTGTTGCGATAGACCGCGAAGCGGCGTTCAACTTCGGTAGGGTCTCGGGCCACAAGTCCCGCAGGAAGTGGCCCGCCGCGAAGCGCGCCATCGAACCCGGCAACGAAGTCAGGATGCGCGTTCAAGGCCGGTCCTCCCCGCCGCCAGGATGTCTCCGGCCCGTGCCGCCTCGGCGGCAAGGACCGGCCACTCGGGCAGGTCATTGTCCCATTCGACCAGCGTTGGCATCGGCCCGACCTTTGCGATCACTTCGGCGAATAACGCCCAGACCGGATCGGCAACAGCCGTGCCATGGCTGTCGATCAGCAGCGGGCCAGACGGCAACTCTTCGGCATCATGGCCGCCCAGATGGATTTCCCCCACCAGATGCAGCGGGAACCCTGCCAGCCAGGCGCGCGGGTCGGTGCCGTGATTGGTGCAGGAGACGAAAACATTGTTCACGTCGAGCAGCAGCCCGCATCCCGTGCGCTGGGCCACCTCGGTCAGGAACTCGGTTTCGGGAATCGTGGATTGCGCGAAGCACAGATAGGTGGCGGGGTTTTCCAGCAGCATCTGTCGCCCAAGCGCCTCTTGCACCTGATCGACATGGCCGCAGACCACACCCAG
Organism: Pseudotabrizicola sp. 4114; assembly: GCF_031457365.1. Taxonomy (NCBI): domain Bacteria; kingdom Pseudomonadati; phylum Pseudomonadota; class Alphaproteobacteria; order Rhodobacterales; family Paracoccaceae; genus Pseudotabrizicola; species Pseudotabrizicola sp. 4114. The sequence goes on from NZ_JAVDWP010000001.1 coordinate 316,495, forward strand.
CGTTTCTGCTGTATAGGGCAAGGGCAGAAGGTCGTTCAGATACTCCGCCCCGTGACTGGACCACGCCAGATGTTCGGAAAAGCTCTCGGGCTGATACCTGTCGCACAGGCGGCGCAGGCGCGCCAGATGATCGCGGTTCAACCCATCAGGCCCGCCGATCGACAGCCCCACCCCATGGATCGACACTGCATGGTCCGCCCGGAGCGCCGCAAGTTGCGCATGCGGCAGGCCACCGGCGCCCATGTAATTCTCGGCATGAACCTCGAAGAACCCGATGCCCTGCGCATCGGCGCGGATGGCGGCGAAATGTTCAGGTTTGAAGCCCACACCGGGCAGTTTGGGAAGCAAAGGTGGCACCATGGCGCATCCGTCCAAATGAAGTGTGGCGCGCGGAAATCCGCGCGCCCCGGTGGGATCAGGCCTTTGGCACGTCACGCTCCAGCGCCTCAAGCGAGCCGGACCGTGCCATGCCGTCTGCGGCTGCGGGCAGTTCCATCGTCAGGCAGGTGCCGGCCGGCACCAGCTTCCAGGCATTGCCCTGATAGTCAGCCTTTGAGGTGCCGGCGCAGGTCGTGCCCGGACCCGCAGCGCAGTCATTCTGCCCGGCCAGCGCCACTCCAAAGCACTTCTCCATTTCCTGAGCCATCACGGGCGTCGTGGCCATCGCGCCAAGCGCGCAGGCCAGAGAAGCCCCCAGAACGAGGCGGGACGTCATCGCAGTCATGTCAATCTCCCTGTAAAGCCGAAAGGTCATCTGCCCTTCACCAGACAGTTCGGCGGGCGGCGGGCAGTCATTACAGGGATCGCGGTTTCGTGATCATGCGCAGGTTCGCCGCCGCGCAAGGGCGACACGTGAACTGGATTGACGGGCGGGCATGGGCCGGGAACGCCACAGGCGCAGGTCTGGGTATCGACCCCGCCGTCAGTCAAACCCGGCTGACAGCGCCGCGAACCAAGACGCCAAAGGGCCCTTCAATCGTCAGCGTCTCGGCGCCACACAGAAACTGCGGGTCGAGATCGGGTTGTGCCAGCAGCGATCATCCGCTTGGGTCACCGGATCATCGGTCCTGATCTCGTTCAGGCGCCAGATGCCGTCCTGCACGTAAGTGACGCTGCGGTCGCCATCCGGCCAGACATAGACGTTCAGCGCGATCTGGCTGCGCAGCTTTTGCATCTCATCCGAGGCCTGATAAAAGATGAGGCCACGACAGGGTTTGGTCGAGGTCACCTCCCCACTCACGGCCCTGACCTGGCAGGTGAACGGGTCAGAGGGCAGATCGCCCCGGCTCCAGTCCTCAAGCAGCTGCGCATTGGCCGCACAAGCCTGCGCGATCGTGTCCATGCAGCCCATGTCGAACGCCCGCGACGCTTCGGCCAGCACCCGGGGGGGCAGGGGGTCTTCGCCCTCCTCGTGATGCGCGAAGGCGAGGGGGTGTGTCACCGTCTCACCCCGGCGGACGGCATCAATCAGCATGGTGCCATAAATCAGGCAGGCCTCGCCATCGGTGGTGTCCACGCGATGATGGAAGCAGCCGCGCTGATAGGCGGCCAGCGCAAGTGCCGGATCGGCGGGCCGGGCGCTTGCGTCGGAGAGCAGATGGCCTGCCAGCTTGCACCCATAGGGGGCCACCGAAGCATCGGTGCCATTGCAGGTGAACCCGGCCCACCGCAGGGCCTCGGGCAGGCGCACCTGTTGGTCCAGCGCCAGCTTTGCGGCATCATAGCAGGCCCAGCCGTCCTGCTCGGCTCCACGGGCAATCATCGCCTCGCAGGCCATGGCGCGGACCTGCAGCGCGCCTTCTTCATCCCCACGGGCTGCCACCGCATCGGCAAGCAGGCTGCAGGTGTTGTCCGCTTCCGTCATGTCGCGCGCGTCCCGGCACCCCATGCGCAGGGCTGCAAGATAGGCCTCGGGGTCGTCGCGGCCGGGGATCGTCACGCCTTGCGCCTCATACCCGGTCTTGCCGTACATCTCGGCCAGCGACGCGCAACCCTTTGTACTGGCGGGTGAGCAAGCCTCTTTCAGCATCGCCTCGACCGTGTTCAGACCATCCGGTGCTTTCAGCGCGGCATAGAGAGAAAGGGCCTGACGGCAATCCTGAGACGATGCGCCCTCCGGCGACAGGCAGGATTGCGCGAGCGCGTCATATCTTGCACGCAAGGCCGGGCGGGCCTCGGGCAGGGTCGCGTCGATGGCTGCGCCAAGGCTTTCGCAGAGGCTGTCCTTGCTCTCCTGCGCGTCGCAGAGCGCAATCGCGCGTGCGGTGGCGGCCTGACGCTCGGCCGCTGGCCAGATGTCCGGCAGATTTGACAGGGTGGCGCAGGCCGCCGGATCGCCTGCGGCGCAGCCGCTGGTCAGGAAGGCACGGGCCTGCGACACCCGCGCCGGATCGCGTGCGGCAGGATCGCCATAGGTCAGAAAATCACGGTAGAGATAATAGGCGGACTTGCAGCTGCGCTGATTTGGGTCGCGCGGCCCTTGGGTGCAGAGCCCCGCCTCGATGCCCGCAAGTGCAAAACGTTCATCCATGGTCGGGCCCGTGCCGCGCGCCGCTGTCACCGCGCCGAACCCCTCTTCCAACGCCTCGCAGATCCAGCCGATCCCTTGCTGGCAGGCAGTCAGATTGGCCGCGAACTTCGACGCAGCCTCAGCCAGCGTCGGGCTGCGATCCGCCGCCGTGTTCCGCGCCAGCAAAAGACAGCCGACGCCGTCCTGCGCATCGCACAGCCGTTTCGCCAGTTCCGTCGTCAAGCGGTCGTCCGCCGCCCCACCCGCAAGTGCCTGATCCCGCGCAAGTTCTGTCGTGTTGTCCTGCCGGTTGATCGCCAGCTTGCACCCCTCCGCATCTCCGGCCATGCAGCCCAGCAGGGCATAACGTGTGACCACAGCCGGCCCCCGGTCCGGCCCGTCCGGCGCGTCATAGATCAGGCTGGCAAAGGCGGTGCAGGCCGCGCCGAGACCCAGATCGCAGGCCCGTTTCATCCCTGCCGGATCACGGGCCTGACGGGCCTCTGCCAGCAAGGCGGCCGCATCCTGAAGCCCGTCGCGCCCCGCTTCGACAAATCCGGCGCCTTGGGGGATCAAGGCCTCGCTGAAATCAGCACCGGAGGCGCAGGAACTGCCCTCGGGCAGCTGATCGGAAAGCCGGAGGATCCGCTCGCTGACCCCGGTGCTGAGGAGGCCCAGAACCAGCGCATAGCCCCCCGACTGCAGCCGATACGCCGAAGCCGAGCGGCCAAAGGCAGGCAGGGATGCCGCAAGGGCGTTCAGCACCCGCAGCGTATCGGCATGGCCCGCGACAAGATGGCAGGTGTTCGGCGGGGCACGATAGGTCTGACCGCGACCATCAGCGGTCAGGCTGGCCGAGGGAGGACAGAAATGGCTGACGGCAGCAATCTGCAGATACCCGACCGCCCGCTCCAGCCCTTTGCCGGTTGCATACTCCAACGCGAACCACGCCGCGCCGCCCGGACCGAAGGTCAGGTCGCGCAACGTGACCACTTCCCCCGCCGTCAGAACGCGCGCTTCTGCCCCGCCCGGCGCGGCGTAAATGGGCTGCGCCGTGCAGATATGGCGGGTGTCTGCCGGCTGGTGTGGCGAAAGCTCCTGCCCCAGAGCGGGAAGGCCGAACCCGAACGAGAGCAGGGCGAGGGCAGACAGCGTGAACCTTATCATCAAAACCCGCCCATGAATACGTCTTGGCCCCGGATCAGAGGCCTCCTTCGGATGCTGGGCAGGATGGACCGGAAGGCGGCCGGTTCCAAGCAGGGAAACCCGTCATCAGGCACAATCCTGCCGACCGGCAGAGGGCAGCGCCGTACCAGGATCCGGGGTGACTGTCCGGGCCGGACATCTGTGCTACAGGGGGCGACAAAACCCGGAACAGGAATGCCCTATGAAGAAACTTTTGCTGGTTATCATCGGCTTGGCGCTGTTGGGCCTGGGTGGCTATCGCCAGTTTACCGGGGCGGGCGTCAGCGCAGCAGACCAGATGCGGTGCGAACAGCAGGTGCGAGCGCAAAGCGGCACCGACGCCGAAGCGTTGGCGCTTTTGCTGCCGAACTGCAGCGATGTCGGTATTGTGGCAATGATGGAGGCGCAGGCATCGGGCGATGATCCGCAGGCAACAGCGCGCCGGATCTCGGAGGCAAATCAGGGCGATCTGACAGCACATGTCCTTGACTGGGCGATGATCGGCGCGGGTCTGGCCGCATTGGCTGCGGCTGCGGCTGCGGCGATGAGCCGCCGCCGCGCAGCAGCCTGATTTGAAGATCGTTGTCGGGAGCGCGCTACGCGTTTCGGTGGCCCCCGCCGGGCCGATGGCCGAAGGGACGGCTGCGGAGGGCGGGGGCTTTCCGGGCGTGTTGAGGTCAGGTCAGGCGGGGGCTGTTCAGAACACGTCGATCAGGTAGAGAATGATGATGATGGGGATCGGAATGCCGATCAGCCAAGCCAATGCGCCTTTCATGGTGCCGTCCTTTCATATGTCTGAATGGAAAACGCCGAACTGAGGGGAAGGTTCCATTGGCAGGCGGGAAAGCCGTAGTGGTTTGAAAACGTGTCGTTTCTCGGGTATGCTTTGGGTCTGATCCGGGTCTGGCGGGCGTATGGTTTACGTCATGACGTTTATGCGCGGGCAGGGGGCGGTAACGGTTGATTAACCGTGATCGGTCAGGGTTGCGGGATGCCACAGGTTCAGCGCCCCATATCGACCGGCTGCCGGGTGTTCTTTACCCTTTGCCTTGCCACGCGCGGCAGCGACCTTTTGCTGCGCGAGGTTGACCTGTTGCGCCGTGCGGTGGCGCAGACGCGGGCGGAGCGGCCGTTTGGCATTGAGGCCTGGGTGGTGCTGCCCGACCATCTGCATTGTGTGTGGCAGATGCCGGCGGGGGACGGGGCGTATGCGGTGCGGTGGGGGGCGATCAAGGCGCGGTTCTCGATGGAGATGGGCAAGGCGGGGTTTGTGCCGCCTTTGCCGGTGGGGCCTCGGCATGGCGGGGTGAACCCCGCCCTACGGCGCAAGGGAGAGGTCGGGGTTTGGCAGCCGCGGTTTTGGGAGCATCATATTCGCGATGAGGCGGATTATCAGGCCCACGTCCGGTATTGTTGGGGCAACCCGGTCAAGCATGGGTTGGTTGCGCGGCCCGTCGATTGGCCGCATTCGTCGATCCACCGGGATATCCGGTTGGGGTTGGTGGAGCCGGAATGGGGTGGGTCGTGTGAGGCAGGTGAATTTGGGGAGTAGGGCGGGGTTCACCCCGCCACGGTTGGTTGAAAGAAAGGCGGGGTGAACCCCGCCCTACGGAAAGTCGTTGAAGTGCGGATTGGTACAGCAGCCCGTCGGTTAGTCGTATGTATCGTTCCGACGGGATATCCGGTTGGTTTATAGCGTAGGGCGGGGTTCACCCCGCCGCCCCGGGTGGTCGAAAAAGGCGGGGTGAACCCCGCCTTACACGTTTATCGGCTGAACCGCTTGTACTTCACCCGCTTCGGCTCCAGCGCATCCGGCCCCAACCTACGGATCTTGTCTTCCTCATAGGCCTGGAAATTGCCCTCGAACCATTCGACATGGGCGTCGCCTTCAAACGCCAGAATATGGGTGCAGAGGCGGTCGAGGAAGAAGCGGTCGTGGCTGATGATCACGGCGCAGCCGGCGAAGTCTTCGATGGCGGATTCCAGTGCTTGCAGGGTTTCCACGTCCAGATCGTTGGTCGGTTCGTCAAGGAGCAGCACGTTGCCGCCCGAGCGCAGGAGTTTGGCCATGTGGACGCGGTTACGCTCGCCGCCCGACAGCAGGCCGACTTTCTTCTGCTGGTCGGTGCCTTTGAAGTTGAACGCCCCGGTGTAGACGCGGCTGTTCATCTGCATGTCGCCGAGCTGGATGATTTCCGAGCCGCCCGAGATTTCCTCCCACACGTTTTTGTTCGGGTCCAGCGCGTCGCGGGACTGGTCGACGTAGGACAGCTTCACGGTGTCACCCAGCGTGACCGTGCCCTCATCGGGCTGTTCCTGCCCGGTGAGCATGCGGAACAGGGTGGATTTGCCGGCACCATTGGGGCCGATAACGCCGACGATGGCCCCCGGCGGGATGGTGAAGGTCAGATCCTCGATCAACAGCTTGTCGCCCATGGCCTTTTTCAGCCCGACAACCTCGATCACCTTGTTGCCGAGGCGCTCGCCGTTGGGGATGATGATATGCGCGTTGGACGAGCGTTCCAGCACGGTCTGACCCGCCATCTCGTTGTAGCGCGCGATCCGGGCCTTGCCCTTGGCCTGACGCGCCTTGGCACCGGAGCGGATCCATTCCAGTTCTTTTTCCAGCGCTTTTTGCTTGGATTTGTCCTCGCGCGCTTCCTGCTGCATGCGCTTGGCCTTTTGGTCCAGCCAGGCGGAATAGTTGCCCTCGTACGGGATGCCGCGGCCGCGATCGAGTTCGAGAATCCAGCTGGTGATGTCGTCGAGGAAATAGCGGTCGTGGGTGACGATCAGGATCGTGCCCTTGTAGGCGATCAGGTGCTTTTGCAGCCAGGCGATGGATTCGGCGTCAAGGTGGTTGGTCGGCTCGTCCAGCAGCAGCATGTCGGGCGCTTCGAGCAGCAGTTTGCACAAAGCCACGCGGCGGCGTTCGCCGCCCGACAGGTCATCGACATTGGCCTCATCCGGCGGGCAGCGCAGGGCGTCCATTGCCACGCCGACGGTGGCTTCCAGCTCCCACAGGTTGCCGGCGTCGATCTGGTCTTGCAGGGCGGCCATCTCATCCGCCGTCTCGTCCGAGTAGTTCATGGCGAGTTCGTTGTAGCGTTCCAGAATGGCGGTCTGCTTGGCCACGCCGAGCATGACGTTTTCTTTCACGTTCAGGCTTGGGTCGAGGTAGGGTTCCTGCGCGAGGTAGCCGACTTTGGCGCCTTTGGCGGCCCAGGCTTCGCCTTTGAAATCGGTGTCCATGCCGGCCATGATCTTCAGCAGGGTGGATTTACCCGCGCCGTTGACGCCGACGACGCCGATCTTGACGCCGGGCAGGAAGTTCAGGTGGATGTTTTCAAAGCATTTCTTGCCACCGGGATAGGTCTTTGAGACGCCTTCCATGTGGTAAACGTATTGATAGCTGGCCATGTGTACTCTCCGGTGTCGCGGGGCGACTGATGCGCGCGTGTGCTTGGGTTGCCCCTGATGTAGCGATATTGCTGGACAAGGGCAACGCGGCAGGGGCACTTTGGCCCGCCAAATGGGGGCCAAGGGGAACATCGGATGCGGATCGGCTTTCCGGTTGCGGGAAAAGGGCAGGTTGTGGGGTTGCTGGGCGGGTCGTTTGACCCGGCGCATGAGGGGCATGCCCATATCACGCGCGAGGCGATCAAACGGCTGGGGCTGGATCAGGTCTGGTGGCTGGTGTCGCCCGGCAACCCGCTGAAGGCGCGGCAACCGGCGCCGATGGCCGACCGGATCGCGCGGGGGCGGGCGGTGATGCGGCACCCGAAGGTGACGGTGACCGATCTGGAGGCGCGGCTGGGCACGCGGTTTACCTATGAAACGGTGGTGCGGTTGCAGGCGCTGTATCCGGGGGTGCGGTTTGTCTGGCTGATGGGGGCGGACAATCTGGTGCAGTTTCATCGCTGGGACCGCTGGCGCGATATCCTGCGCGCCGTGCCGGTGGCGGTGCTGGCGCGGCCGGGCTTGGGCGTCAAGGCGCGGTTGAGCCGTGCGGCGCAGGCGTTTCGCGGCAAGCAGCTGGACCGGGGGGAGTGGCTGGGCGGATCACGGCGGCCGCCGGTCTGGGCGTTCATCAACCTGCCGATGAACGGGGCCAGCAGCACGGCCATTCGCGCGCGGGGCGACTGGCGCTCTGGCGCGGGAACGTGATGGCCGCGCGGTTGCTTGCCCATGGGCAGATCGCCTAGGATGCGGCGACAGGAATGGGGCGGACGATGATTTCCAAGGGTATTTCCCGGCGGCAGATTTTGGGCGGGTTGCTGGCGGGCGCGGCGTTTAGCGCATCGCCGGGCTTTGCCGAAGCGCCTGCCCGGTCGCCCCGCCCGGTGCCGCGCGGCGGGCAGACCCCCGCGCTGGCTGCCACATCGGCTGAGGCGTTGATCGCAGAGGCAAAGCTGGGGGCGGCGGCGGTTGCCAGCTATGTGGTGATGGATGCCGCCACGGGCACGGTGCTGGAGCAGCGCGAGGCGCAGGTGGCGATGCCGCCCGCAAGCGTGGCCAAGGCGGTGACGGCGCTGTATGCGCTGACGCGGCTCGGCCCCGATTTCCGCTTTCGCACCCGGGTTCTGGCAACCGGGCCGGTGGTGGCTGGCGTGGTGCAGGGCGATATTCTGCTGGTGGGGTCGGGCGATCCGACCTTGCAGACCGATCAGCTGGGCGATCTGGCGGCAGGCCTTGCGGCGCGTGGGGTCAGATCGGCGACCGGGCGCTTTCTGACCTGGGACCGCGCCTTGCCGCCGGTGCTGCGGATCAGCGACGAGCAGCCGGTGCAGGTCGGCTATAACCCGTCGATCAGTGGGCTGAACCTGAATTTCAACCGCGTGCATTTTGAATGGAAGCGCGCGAATGACGGCTGGTCTACCGCGATGGATGCGCGCGGCACAAGGTTCGTGCCTGCCGTGCGCATGGCGCGGATGCAGGTGGTGGCGCGCGAGACGCCGGTGTTTACCTATCAGACCGCTGACGCGGCGGATGACTGGACGGTTGCGGCAGGCGCGCTGGGCAAGGGTGGCAGCCGCTGGCTGCCGGTGCGCCACCCGGCGGTGTATGTCGGCGAGGTGTTCCAGACGCTGGCAAAGGCGCAGGGCATCACCCTGTCCGCGCCGCAACCCTTGCAGGCCGAGCCATCGGGGCAGGAGCTGGCGGCGGTCGACAGTGAGGCGCTGACCGAGATCCTGCGCGACATGCTGCGGTTTTCCACCAATATCACCGCCGAGGCGGTGGGCCTGCGCGCGTCAGGTGCGGCTGATCTGGCAGGCTCGGGTGCAGCGATGTCGGATTGGGCGCGGGCAACCTATGGCGTGGGCTGCCGCTTTGTCGATCATTCGGGGCTGGGGTCTGCGTCGCGCGTGACAGCGCAGGATATGGCGCAGATCATCCACCAGGCCCGTGCCTCGGGCCTGCAACCGCTGTTGCGCGACATGGGGCTGCGCGATGCAAAGGGCAAAGAGATTGCCAACCACCCCACCCGCGTCACCGCCAAAAGCGGCACGCTGAACTTTGTATCGGCGCTGGCGGGCCATATCAGGCCGCCACAGGGGCGCGAGCTGATCTTTGCCATCTTCCTTGGCGACACCGCGCGCCGTGACGCGCTGCCCGAGGCGGAGCGCGAAAGCCCGCCCGGCGGTGCGGCCTGGCTGGGGCGCGCGCGCCACCTGCAATGGCAGTTGCTGGCGCGCTGGTCGCAATCCTACGTCTGAGAAGCGTGTTGGCTGCGTTCAGCAGGGGTAGGGCGGGGTTCACCCCGCCTTATGTGGCAGGCAAGGCGGGGTGAACCCCGCCCTACCCAAGTGGATACGCTTCGCAAATCGCATCGGGTTGCGCGTCGGCATTCAGGGCTTCAGATGCCGCACCCGGGCGCCCCATTCGATGGCGGCGGCGTGCAGCCGGTCAATCGCCAGCTCTTCGCGCACCTCTTCCAGCATCCGCAGTTCCATATCCGGCAGCTTGCCATCGGCGGCGACCACATCGCAGGCCAGCGCATAGGCGGTTTCGCGCAACCGTTCCGGCAGGGCATCGCGGATCAGTCCGAACAGGGCGTCCAGCCCGTCTTCAACCTCGAACAGGTCGAACACGGTCTGGCTGACGGTGCGGATGCGGTCGCTGTCATAGCCGGAGAACACCGGCATATGGTTGACCATGCGCTGGATCGCCACCAGTTCCGACGTGCGCATCTGTTCATCCGCGGCCGAAACGGCCACCATGACGGCCACCAGCGCATCGGGTGCAGACAGGGACGGGGGCGTATCGGGCATGGCGCATTCCTTTTTGGTTTTGGGCGCACAATATTGACGCGCCGGGGTTCCGGCAATAGAGGAAGGGGCTTTCCCGCGCATGGGGTGCGGGGGCGGTTCAAGGATGAAAGCAATGTCTGCTTTGCGTGATGCGGCGATGAAATCGAAGGCCTGGCCCTTTGAAGAGGCCCGCGCCATTCTGAAACGCTATGAAAAAAAGGCCCCGGAAAAGGGATATGTGCTGTTCGAGACCGGCTATGGCCCATCGGGCCTGCCGCATATCGGCACGTTTGGCGAGGTGGCTCGGACAACGATGATCCGCCGCGCGTTCGAGGTGATCAGCGACATTCCGACGCGGCTGATCTGCTTCTCGGATGATGTGGACGGCATGCGCAAAGTGCCGGAAAACGTTCCGCAGCAGGACATGCTGCGTCAGCATATGCAAAAACCGCTGACATCGGTGCCGGACCCGTATGGCGAATTCGACAGCTTTGGCGCGCATAACAACGCCATGCTGCGGCGCTTTCTGGACACCTTCGGCTTCGAGTATGAGTTCATCTCGGCCACCGAGTTCTACAAATCGGGCCGGTTTGACGACACCCTGCGCCTGTGCGCGGAACGCTATGATGCGATCATGGCAATCATGCTCAAAAGCTTGCGCGAAGAGCGGCAGCAGACCTATTCGGCGTTTCTGCCGATCCACCCGGAAACGGGCCGCGTGCTCTATGTGCCGATGAAGAACGTCGATGCGGTGCGCGGCGAGATCACCTTTGATGATGAGACCGGGCGCGAATGGACGCTGCCGGTGACCGGCGGCAACGTAAAGCTGCAGTGGAAGCCCGATTTCGGCGCGCGCTGGGCGGCGCTGGGCGTCGATTTCGAGATGTATGGCAAGGACCATTCGACCAACACCCCTATCTATGACGGCATCTGTGAGGTTCTGGGCGGCCGCAAGCCCAACCACATGAGCTATGAGCTGTTTCTGGACGAGTCCGGCCAGAAGATCTCGAAATCAAAGGGCAATGGCCTGACCATCGACGAATGGCTGACCTATGCCGCGACCGAGTCGCTGTCGTATTTCATGTACCAAAAGCCAAAGACCGCCAAGCGGATGCACTTCGACGTGATCCCGCGGGCGGTGGATGAATATCATCAGCAGTTGCGCGCCTATCCGGAGCAAGAGGTCGAGGCCCAGGTCAACAACCCGGTCTGGCACATCCATGGCGGCCAGCCGCCGGAGTCGAAGATGGTGGTGCCGTTCTCGATGCTGCTCAATCTGGCAAGCGTGGCCGGGGCCAAGGATGCCAAGGGTCTCTGGGGCTATATCCGCGCCTATGCGCCGGATGCCTCGCCCGAAACGCATCCCGATCTGGATGCCGCTGCCGGATTTGCCGTGCGCTACTTTGCCGACAAGATCGCGCCTTCGCGCGTGTTCCGCCTGCCGACCGATCAGGAACGGGCGGCGATGGAAGACCTGCGCGCCCGGCTGGCGGCATGGGACGGCGGCAATGATGCCGATGCGCTGCAAACCATGGTCTTTGCCGTCGGCAAGGAGCACGGGTTCGAGCCGCTGCGCGACTGGTTCAAGGCGCTGTACGAAGTGCTGCTCGGTGCCTCCGACGGCCCGCGCTTTGGCGGATTCGTGGCGCTTTACGGGGTGCCGGAAAGCATCGCGCTGATCGACAAGGGGCTGGCGGGCGATTTCGTCAAAGCCTGAGGGCTGGTCTGACAGTGAGACGAGGCATTGACCGGGCCCGCGCCCGGTCTATCCTTTTCGCAGGGACGCTTTTGCGAAAGGACTACGGCCATGCGTTTGCCTGCCGCCTTGCTGACCACCGCCTTGCTGACCACCGCCTTGCTGACCTCTGCCTTGTTTGCCCTGCCCGTCGCCGCGCAGGAAGACCCGATCCAGACCACCATCCGCAATCAGCTGACCGCTCTGGGGCAGGATGATTTCATCACCGCCTTCAGCTTTGCCAGCCCGACCATAAAGGGCCTTTTCGGCACCGCCGACAATTTCGGCAGCATGGTCCGCCAAGGCTATCCGATGGTCCACCGCCCGGGCAGTGTAAAAATGCTGGAGTTGCGCGAGGTGGCGGGCAACCTGTGGCAACGGGTGATGATCACTGACCTTGAGGGCCGCACCCATCTGCTCGATTACCAGATGGTCGAGACGGCGGATGGCTGGCAGATCAACGGTGTGCAACTCTTGCCCTCGGTGGGCGTGGGGACGTAGCCATGGGGGCTCTGCCCCCAAACCCCCGGAGTATTTTTACCAAGATGAACCCGCTTGCGCTTTCATCTTGGTAAAAAATACTCCCGCCGGAGGCTCCTGCCATGTCCGAACCCCCGCGATGTCCGAAAGACGCCATGGCAATGCCGTCTGCGGGGGCTCGATGCCCCCGCGGACGGCCCCTTTGCTCAGGTCAGGCCGCGCAGCACGCGGTTGATGTGGCCCATCTTGCGGCCGGGTTTGATTTCGGCCTTGCCGTAGAGGTGGATCTGGGTGCCGCGTTCGCGGGCGAGGGCGGGGATGCGGTCCACGTCGTCGCCGATCAGGTTTTCCATCACCACATCGGCATAGCGGGTGCCGTCGCCCAGCGGCCAGCCCGCGATGGCGCGGATGTGTTGTTCAAACTGGTCCACGGTGCAACCGGCCTGGGTCCAGTGGCCCGAGTTGTGGACGCGCGGCGCGATTTCGTTGACGATCAGGCCGCCGGCCTGACCCGGTGGAGTCACGAACAGCTCCACCCCCAGCACACCGACATAATCGAGCGCGTTCAGGATGCGGGCGGCGATCAGCACCGCGTCGGTGCGCTGGCTGGGCGACAGGCGGGCGGGCAGGGTGGTGGTGTGCAGGATGCCGGCGCGGTGCACATTCTCGCCCGGGTCATAGCAGGCGACCGAGCCGTCAAGGCCGCGCGCGGCGATCACGCTGACCTCATGGCTGAAGTCGATGAAGCCTTCCAGCACCGCCTCGGCGCCGTTCATCGCCTCCCATGCGGCGGGGGCGTCTGCTGGCGTCATGATCCGGGCCTGACCCTTGCCATCATAGCCCAGCCGGGTGGTTTTCAGGATCGCCGGGGTGCCGATCTGCCCCAGGGCTTCCTGGAGCGTCGCCAGATCCGTCACCCGCGCATAGGGCGCGGTGCTGAGGCCAAGGCCGGTCAGGAAGTCCTTTTCCGCGATACGCTCCTGCGACACCGCCAGCGCCCGGCGGTTGGGGCGGATGGGGCGGATCGCCTCCAGCGTATCAAGCGATGCGGCGGGGACGTTTTCGAATTCATAGGTGATGACATCGACGCTTTGGGCAAAGGCCCGCAGCGCATCGAGGTCGTCATAAGGGGCGGTGGTCACCCGGGCGGCGACATGGCCTGCGGGGGGCGCGGCCCCCGGCTCATAGATGTGGCACTGAAAGCCAAGGCGGCTGGCGGCAACCGACAGCATGCGGCCCAGTTGGCCGCCGCCAAGAATGCCGATGGTGGAACCCGGTGCCAGCGGGGGGTGATGCGCGTCAGTCATCTTTAGGCTCCTCGGGGATGCTGGCCGACAGCGCGGCGCGCCAGGCGTCGAGCCGTTCGGCAAGGGCAGGGTCCATCAGCGCGAGGATCCCCGCCGCCATCAGCCCGGCATTGGCCGCGCCGGCCGCGCCGATGGCCATGGTGGCAACCGGATAGCCCTTTGGCATCTGCAGGATGGAATAGAGGCTGTCGACCCCCGACAGCGCGCGGGTCTGCACCGGCACGCCGATCACCGGCACCCGCGTCTTGCTGGCCATCATGCCGGGCAAATGCGCCGCCCCGCCCGCCCCGGCAATAATCACCTTGAGCCCGCGGCCTGCCGCCTCGCGCCCGTAGGACCAGAGCCGGTCCGGCGTGCGGTGCGCGCTGACGATCTTGGCCTCATAGGGGATGCCCAACTCGTCCAGGATCAGGGCGGCCTCTTTCATCGTGGGCCAGTCGCTTTGCGATCCCATGATGAGTCCCACGTCAACGGCCATGCGCGTTCCCCCAGTGCCTTGGTGCCAAGTGCTCTGGGCGCGATTACGACAGGATGGGCGTCAGGGCAAGGGTTTGACGGTGCTGGCGGCAGGCCTGTGGCGGATCAGGCGATGATGTCGGGGATCAGCTGATCTTCAATCTTGACGATCTGATCCTTGAACGACAGCTTTTGCTTTTTCAACCGGCGCAGGGTCAGCTGATCGGGGCGGCCCGTCTCTTCCAGCGCGTGAATCGCGGCATCCAGATCGCGATGCTCACGGCGCAGCACCTCCAGCCGGATGCGGAGCATGTCTTCGAAGTTGAGTTCGCTGGGCGCGTTCATGGGGTTCGCTTACTGGCTGGTGTTCTGCTGGGTGTGGCGCTTGGGTTGAGTCGGCTTTTGGTCCTGTCACAGAATATAGTGATTCTTTGACCGTTCGGCAAAGTTTATGGCGTGGAACCGGGCATCAATTGCACAATTGGTGGTTTGGACCCGGGGGCAAGGCGGGCCGGTGCCACAGGCTGCCCTTGCAGGCGGTGCCTGCCCGCCCCATATTTCAACAGGTGCGGGTGCCTGTCGCGGGGCCTGCGCGTGGAAATGTCGCTTTTGCAAAAGGGCATAAGACAGATGACGAAACTGAGTTTTGGGGCGCACCCGTTTTTGCTGGGGTTTGAACAGCTGGAACGTCTGGTCGAGCGGACCGCGAAATCTTCGGGCGAGGGGTATCCGCCGTTCAACATCGAAGCGACGGCGGACAATGCCTATCGCATCACGCTGGCGGTGGCCGGGTTCCGCGAGGAAGATCTGGCAATCACGGTCGAGGACCGGCAGCTGGTGGTGCGCGGACGCCAGCCCGATGAGACACAAGACCGTGTGTTCCTGCACCGGGGCATTGCCGCGCGCGCGTTTCAGCGCAGCTTTGTGCTGGCAGATGGAGTCGAAGTGGCCGGGGCCAGCATGGACCATGGACTGCTGCATATTGATCTGAAACGATCGGTGCCGGATGCGGTGGTGCAGACCATCCGTATCGGGCGTGGATAAGGAGTTTTTCTGATGAACAGTCCCTTCAAACCCGTTGCCGGGGTCGAAAGCCAGATCGTTTATGTACGTCCGGTCACAGTGGCAGACCTGCCTGACGAGCTGCGCGCGCAGATCGGTGATGTCGAGACGGTGTATTCAGTGAACCGCCCCGATGGCGAGCGGGTGGCGCTGGTGCGCGACCGCAGCCTTGCGTTTTCGCTGGCGCGCCAGCACGATCTGGCCCCGGTCAGCACGCATTAAGGCGGGCCCGCGTTTCATTGCCCGGTCCTCCGGATGCGATTGCAAGGGCAATCGCTGTGCAGGTGGGGCAAAGTGACGATCTGACACCACTCAGACGCTCTGAACAAATCAGCGCCGCCCGGGGGACCGGACGGCGCTGTTTCAAGTTCTGAAGTGCGGATCAGCCCCGGATCAGGCCCATCGATTCCAGCTTCAGGATCACCTGATGCGCGCAATGGTCGACATCGACATCCTGGGTGTCGACCACCAGTTCGGCCTTGGTCGGGGCCTCGTACGGGTCGGAGATGCCGGTGAATTCCTTGATCTTGCCTTCGCGCGCCAGTTTGTACAGGCCCTTGCGGTCGCGTTTTTCGCATTCCTCGATGCTGGTCGCGACATGCACCTCGATAAAGGCGCCAAACGCCTCGATCATCTCGCGCACGGCGCGACGGGTCGAGGTATAGGGCGCGATCGGCGCGCAGATCGCGATGCCGCCGTTCTTGGTGATCTCTGACGCCACATAGCCGATGCGCTTGATGTTGATGTCACGATGCTCTTTCGAGAACCCCAGTTCGGACGACAGGTGTTTGCGCACCACATCGCCATCCAGAAGCGTGACCGGGCGACCGCCCATTTCCATCAGCTTGACCATGAGCGCATTGGCGATGGTCGATTTGCCCGAACCGGACAGGCCGGTGAAGAACACGGTAAAGCCCTGCTTGGCGCGCGGCGGCGAGGTGCGGCGCAATTCGGTGACGACTTCGGGGAAGCTGAACCATTCGGGGATGTCGATGCCCTCGCGCAGACGGCGGCGCAGTTCGGTGCCCGAGATATCCAGAACGGTCGTGCCTTCAGGCACTTCGTTTGCGGGGTAATACTGTGCCTTTTCCTGCACATAGACCATGTGCTTGAAATCGACCATCTCGATGCCGATTTCCTCGGCATGCTGCGCGAACAGGGTCTGCGCGTCATAGGGGCCGTAGAAATCCTGACCGGCTGAGTTCTTGCCCGGTCCGGCATGGTCGCGCCCGACGATGAAATGGGTGCAGCCGTGGTTCTTGCGGATGATGCCGTGCCACACCGCCTCACGCGGGCCGGCCATGCGCATCGCCAGATTGAGCAACGACATGGTGGTGGTGGATTGCGGGTATTTGTCCAGCACTGCCTCGTAGCAGCGCACCCGGGTGAAATGGTCAACATCGCCTGGCTTGGTCATGCCGACAACCGGGTGGATCAGCAGGTTGGCCTGTGCTTCGCGCGCGGCGCGGAAGGTCAGTTCCTGATGCGCGCGGTGCAGCGGGTTGCGGGTCTGGAAGGCGACGACCTTGCTCCAGCCCATCTTGCGGAAGAAGGCGCGGAGTTCATTGGGCGTGTCGCGGCGGCCTTTGAAATCGTAATGAACCGGCTGCTGGATGCCGGTGACCGGGCCGCCCAGATAGATCTTGCCCGCCTGATTGTGCAGGTAGTTCACCGCCGGGTGGGCCAGATCGTCGGCGCCAAACACCTTTTCCGCCTCCAGCGCCTTGTTCGGCACCCATTTGTCGGTGACCGACAGGATGGCAAGGATCACACCCTCCTGATCGCGCAGCGCGATATCCTGCCCCGGCTCGATGCCTTCGGCAAATTTCTCGTTTACGTCCAGCGTGATCGGGATCGGGAACAGCGCGCCGCTTGCCGTGCGCATGTTTTCTACCACGCCGTCATAATCGGCTTCGGACATAAAGCCCTTGAGCGGGTTGAAGCCGCCGTTCATCAAGAGTTCCAGATCGCAGATCTGACGCGGGGTCATATCCCAGGACGGCAGATTGCCCGCCTCGGCTTTCAGCTTTTGGGCAGAATCATATGAGACATAAAGCTCCGGAACCGGAGCGAGCTGGGGAAGCGACATCGTATACTGGCCTTTCAAATGCACTGCCGGGCAAGGGATCACCCTCGTCTTTCGCGTGGGGCTGTAGCCTGCCCTTGCGGCAAAATTCAAGTGAAACAGGCAATGACGGTGCAAACAAGGGCGGAAATGCTGCATCAAGGTCGCAAAGCGGGAGTGTTTCCGCGCAAGCGTGCAGGGTGTGAGATTTCTTTCAGCGCTGAGGGCGGTGGCGCTGCGTCAACTGCGCGAGGGGCCGTGGTTTTGCCGGGGGGAACCGGCGGGGTGGTTGTGCGTTCTTTCTGACACCATGGATTTCAGAAGGAGACGCAAGATGACCGCACAAGACACCCCCAGATTCACGGCGGATGATCTGCGTCTGCTGGATCAGGAAGAGGCCAAGCTGGTTGAAACCGCCCATCGCGGCGATCTGGATCAGATCGGCCAGACCGAGCTGAATGACACGCTGCAACGGTTGCGCGACCGGCGTGACCGGGCGCGCGATCTGGCCAACCGGCAGCGCCGCGAGGCGCGGGGCAAGGCCGATCCGTCGGGCGTGACACCGGCGAGCCAGAACGCGGGGACTGAGGGCAAGGCCCGGGTGCTGGGTCTTGCGCTGGATCTGGTCACGCAGGAACGGCAGCGCCGTTCCGGGCAGGATGGGCCAGATCAAGGGGCTGACTCCGCCGCCCCGAGCCAGCGGGAGCTGGCGGAGCGCGCGATGGAGATGAAGCAGGCGGGGGCAGAGGCCAGTGCGATGCTGGAAGACGGCAGCCCGCTGCACCCGCAAGACCCGGAGGCTGACCCCGGCAAGGGTGCGATGGCGGACACCGCCCGCAATATCGCGCCATCGGGCGCGCTGGATCACGGCGGCGAATTGCCCTCGCGTGAGCGGTCGCGCACCCGATTTTGATCGGGCGCGCTGGTGGTGAGGGCGTTACTCTGCGGCTTTCAGGACGGAGTCTTGCGCCGCGATGAAACGTTCGGCATCCAGCGCCGCCATGCAGCCCATGCCGGCGCTGGTGACGGCCTGACGGTAGATATGATCGGTCAGGTCGCCCGCCGCAAACACACCGGGAATGGTAGTGCGGGTGGTGCCGGGCTCAACGGTGACATAGCCGCCCGAATGCAGATCCAGCTGATCCTTGACCAGTTCTGACGCCGGGGCATGGCCGATGGCGACAAAAAAGCCGTGGCAGGGCACGTCTTTGATCTCACCCGTCAGCAGATTGCGGGTGCGGACGGCGGTGACCGACAGGGGGGCTTCATCACCGAGAATCTCGGTGACTTCGGAGTTCCACAGCATTTCGATCTTGGGGTGCTTGAACAGCCGGTCCTGCATGATCTTTTCGGCGCGAAGGCTGTCGCGGCGGTGGATCAGCGTGACCTTGGTGGCAAAGTTGGTCAGAAACAGGGCTTCCTCGACCGCTGTATTGCCGCCACCGATCACCACCACCTCTTTGCCCCGGTAAAAGAACCCGTCGCAGGTGGCGCAGGCCGAGACGCCAAAGCCCTTGAACTTTTCTTCCGACGGCAGGCCCAGCCATTTGGCTTGTGCGCCGGTCGCAAGGATCACCGCATCGGCGGTATAGGTGGTGCCGGAATCGGCGCTGGCGACAAAGGGGCGCTGCGACAGGTCGAGCGATGTGATGTAGTCACTGATGATCTCGGCGCCCATAGCCTGCGCATGATCCTGCATCCGCACCATCAGATCGGGGCCCTGCACATGGGTATCGCCGGGCCAGTTCTCGACCTCGGTCGTGATGGTCAGCTGGCCGCCGGGTTGCAGACCCTGCACCAGAATGGGGTTGAGCATGGCACGGGCGGAATAGACCGCCGCCGTGTATCCTGCCGGGCCGGAGCCGATGATCAGAACGCGTGTATGCCGAGTGTTGCCCATGGTGCCCTCATCATTTGCCGTGCGGCTTTGATATAGGCGGTTGCGGGCAGGGCGGAAACCCCCCGTGACGGGCAGCAGCGTTGCAGTATTATGTGATTGGCGGATGGATATATGTGGCTGGCGGATGGATTTGTGAAATAATCCTGCGCGTTGGTGAAACATTGTTGCGCGACAGCGGAGGCGGGCCTAGATAAGCGCAAAAGGAGTTCCCCATGGCCGCGTCAAAGCTTGATCCGATCGACCGTCAGATTCTGGCTGAATTGCAGGCTGACGGGCGGATGACAAATGTGGAACTGGCCAAGCGTGTGGGCATTTCGGCACCGCCCTGTCTGCGCCGGGTGCGGACGCTGGAAGAGGCGGGCTATATCAAGGGCTATCACGCCGACATCGACGCGCGCGAGCTGGGGTTCGAGGTGCAGGTGTTTGCCATGGTGCGGCTGCAAAGCCAGGCCGAGGCCGATCTGGCGACATTCGAGGCGCGCTGCCGGGCATGGCCCTTGGTGCGTGAGTGCCACATGCTGAACGGCGAGATTGATTTCATTCTGAAATGCGTGGCGCCGGATCTGTCGTCGTTCCAGAGCTTTCTGACCGGCGACCTGCTCAAGGCCGAGAATGTGGCCAATGTGAAAACCTCGCTGGTGATCCGCTGCGCCAAGGATGACCCCGGTGTGCCGTTTGATGTGCTGGAGGCGCGGCTGGCCAAGACGGCCTGAGCCGTTTGACGCGCGCTGTGGCGGCCTGACACAGGAATCAGAGGGTTGTATCAGAGGGCTGCAAAAGCAAAAAACGGTCCCGTTAATGTGCCAGAGGAGCACCGGGACCGCTTTTGCCAAAGCAACAATCCTGCTGTCCGACGCTGCCCCCGTTTCTTCGCGTGGGTCTTACACCGTCGGCCAGACCACCAAGCAGGTGGTAGACCGTGATGAGGAGATAATGGCAAGAATCGGGCGCATGGTCAAAGGGTTTTCGCAATTGACGGCCATTTGCGACCAAACCGGGCCGGGCGGCCGTATTGTTGCGGCGCTGGCACCGCAAATCGGCCAATTATGGCCGGACCGTGTTGGTTGCGGGTCAAAAGCAAAACGGGCCGTGCAGTGCACGGCCCGTTTTGTATCGAAATTGATTCGGTAAGTGGGTCGGTCAGCGGGCGGCGATGGCCTGCGGTTTGGCCGGGGTGGCTTTCAGGGCCTCGGGCTTGCGGCGGGACGCGCGGGCCCATGGCAGCGAGACTTGCTGTTCAAAACTGGCGGTGATTGCGGATTTCAGCCAGCGGCGTTCTTTTTTCATGATCCGGTGTCCCTTGTTCTGTCTCTTTCGACCTTGAGACAAATCTGACGGGTCTTTGGGGCAGCCAAGGGGCGGCAAATGTGAAAGATTGTGGTCAGGCTGGGTGGGGCGGCTGGCAAATGTGGCAGGCGGAGTGCCGCGCGGATCACCCGTAAAACAAGGGGGCGCGGAAACAATCGCGGCGAAATCTGCGGGATTGTTTCCGGACTGCGCCGCCAGTTTTGCCGCAATCCTGCCGCAGATCGCGGACGGAGTGCCGCTAGAGCCGGATCACCGAGATCAGGCGGCCATAATCGGCCTCGCCCGCATGGGTGGTACGGCGAAAGGAAAAGAAACGGTCGGCGTCGTGATAGGTGCAGTGCCGGGTCCATTCGGCATGGCCCACGCCTGCCGTGCGCAGCCGGTGCAGGCCAAAGCCGGGCAGGTCAAACAGCATCCGGTCGCCGGTGCCATTGACAAAAAAGCGGCTGTTGGCCGGGTCTTCATCGGTAAAGGTCTCAAAAAACTCCGGTCCCACCTCATAGGCGCGCTGGCTGATGCAGGGGCCGATGACGGCGGCGATGTCGGCGCGGTCTGCCCCCAGCGTCTCCATCGCGTCCAGCGTCGCCTCCAGCACGCCATTGAATGCGCCGCGCCATCCGGCATGGGCGGCGCCGATCACGCCCGCCTTTGCATCGGCGAACAGCACCGGCTGGCAATCGGCGCTCAGCACCGACAGGGCCACGCCGGGGGTGGCGGTCACCAGCGCATCGGCATGCGGGCGCACCGGCAGGGGGCCAGTGGCCGCAATCACCTGCGCCGAATGCACCTGATGCACACCGATCAGGTGATCCAGCGGCACCTGCATCGCGGCGGCCACGCGGGCGCGGTTGATCGCGACCGCATCCGACAGATCGGTCGACCCAGCCCCACAGTTCAGCCCGGCAAAAATGCCCGAAGACGCCCCGCCCTTGCGGGTAAAGAACCCGTGGCGAACCGGCAGCGCGTCTGAGGTGATGATGTCGAGCATGGTGTCAGGCAAATCCGGGTGGTGGGGCTGTGCCGGGGCGGAAAAGCCCAAGCACTTTGAACAACGAACCCATTTCTTCGGGGTGGGTCAAGCGCCGATGCGCTGCAAGGTGCGATTGCAGGGCTGGCCCGGTCAAGGATTGGGCAAGCCGCGCCGCCCGCGCGTCGACCCCAAGGCGGGACAGGAACAGGCCCTGTTTGGTAAAGACATGCGGCAGGCCACACATCCGCGCCAGCGCCTCAAAATCGACATGGGCGGTCAGATCGGCCATGCCCGGCTCGGCCAGCGGGTCGGCAAAGGCGTGGGCGCGCAGGGCCTGAAACGTATCGCCCGTGGACCGCCAGCCGCCGTAATCGACGATCAGGGCAGCACCCCCATGGTCCCGGATGCGGGTGCCGATGGTCTCGGCATAGGGGCGGGCGGCCGGGCAGACCTCGACCACCCGACCCGGCACCGGATCGTTGAAGGCGGGGATATCAAGGGTCTGGTGGATCGGGTCGGACAGGCCAAAGGCCAAGCGCCCGTCCTGCACCCCGACCAGCCGCTCGCGCCACACGGTTCCGTCAAACTGGAACTGGTGGATCGGCAGGGCGTCGAAAAACTCATTCGCCACCAGAAACAGCGGCTGTTCGGGCAGATCGTCGATTTGACCTGCGTGGGTGATGGCATGCGGCTCCAGCCGCTTGCGTTGCTGCGCGCGCAGGGCGGGCGAGGCCTCCAGCAGCACCACTTGCGCGCCCGCGTGAAAGCCCGGCACGGCCCGGGTGGCGCGCAAGACATCGGCCATCAGCGTGCCGCGACCGGGGCCAAGCTCGGCCAGCGTAAAGGGCGCGGGTGCGCCCTGATCCAGCCAGCTTTGCGCCAGCGACAGGCCCAACAGCTCGCCAAACATCTGGCTGATTTCGGGGGCGGTGGTGAAATCGCCTGCCACGCCAAACGGGGGGCGGGTGGTGTAATAGCCGTGATCGGGGTGCAAAAGGCATTCGGCCATATACTCGGCCAGCGTCATCGGGCCGGTGGCCGCAATCCGTGCCGCGATGATCCGGCCCAGCTCTGTCATGCAGGCCGCGCGCGCAGCAGGAGCCACAGCCCTACCGCGATCATCGGCAGTGACAGGATCTGCCCCATGGTCAGCCCATAGCCGCCGATGTGCAGGGCAAGGCCCAGCGGATTGCCGTCGGTGATGAACTGCGCATCGGGCTGGCGGACGAATTCGACCACAAAGCGCGCCGCGCCATAGCCGGTCAGGAACAGCCCGGTCAGCGCGCCCGGCCATTTCAGCCAGCCGCGCCGGTAAGCCAGCCACACCAGCACAAGGCCCAGCAGCAGACCTTCCAGCGCCGCCTCATAGAGCTGGCTCGGGTGGCGGGCGCAGATGCCGGTCACGCCGGGGCAGGTCTGCGCCGCATCGCCGGGAAAGGCCACGCCCCAAGGCAGTGTCGTCGGGCGGCCCCAGAGCTCGGCATTGATGAAATTTGCCACCCGGCCCAGAAACAGGCCCAGCGGCGCGGCCAGTGCCATGATGTCGGCGGCCTTGAGCATCGGGATACCCTCCCGCCGGCAAAAGAGGATGCCGGCCACCACCACGCCCAGAAAGCCGCCGTGGAACGACATGCCGCCCTCCCACACCTTGAGGATCGCGGCGGGGTTCTGCAGATAGAACCCCGGCTGGTAGAACAGCACAAAGCCGAAGCGCCCGCCCAGAATGACGCCGATGATCACCCAGGTCAGCAACCGCTCCACCTGATCGGCGTTCATCGGCGGCGCGCCGTACCACAGCGCGGGCCTGCGCAGCGTATCGAGCGCCAGCCGCCAACCGCCGATCAGCCCGACGATATAGGCCACCGCATACCAGCGCAGGGCAAAGGTCATGCCGAAGATGTCGATGGCAAAGATCTCGGGCGAGATCTGCGGGAACGGAAGGTAAGACATGGCACCTCGGCTGTCGGTTGTCCGATATGTCGGCAGGGGGGTTGTCGGCAGGTGGGGCCGACTTGTCAATGTGCCGCACTGACTTGCGGCATGGGTCTGCGGGGCCATATAAGGATTGCAGAGCAACAAGGACCAGTCCCATGCAAAGCCGCAACAAGATCCTCGACGACATCAGCCAGTTGATGACCAATGCCATGGGCGTGGCGCAAGGTGCCAAGACCGAGGCGGAAACCGCGATGAAGGGTCTGATGGACCGTTGGCTGGCCGACCGCGATTTCGTCACGCGTGAGGAATTTGACGCAGTGCGCACCATGGCGGTCAAAGCGCGTGAAGAAAACGCAGCCCTTGAGGCGCGGATTGCCGCGCTCGAAGCGGGCAGCACCGGCAAGAAAGCCAAACCGGCGGTCTGATCCGCATCGGGCAGGGGTTCTGACGCAAACTTGACAGCAAAGGTCAGGGGCGGAGCCAGCATTCGCTTGATCCGCGTCAGGGCCGCTTTAGAGTGGCGCGCAATGATCCATGCCGGAGTGCGTTTATGTCTGCCCTGAAGCCATTTTTTCTAGCCATTGGTTTTGCGATTACCGCCACGGCCTCACAGGCCGCGTCCTGCTCTGATACCGGGGGCCGGTATGAGGCGTGGAAGCCCGAGATGGCCGCCGAGGCCCGCGCCGAAGGCGTCGGCGAGCGCGGGATCGCGGCCTTGATGGGCACGTCCTATTCGCAGGCCACCATCGGGGCCGACCGTAACCAGAAAAGCTTTCGCTACTCGCTGGACAAGTTCCTGCAGGTGCGCGGGGCCGACACGATCATCAAGCAGGGCCGATCGCGCAAGGCCAAGAATGCCGGAATGTATGACGCGCTGGAGCAGCGCTATGGCGTGCCCGCCGGTGTGCTGATCGCGATTCACGGCATGGAAACCGCCTTTGGCGGCTACATGGGCGATACCAACATCGTCTCGGCCATTGCCACGCTGACCTATGACTGCCGACGCAGCGGCTTTTTCCGCCCGCATCTGATCGGCGCGCTGAAGCTGGTGGACGAAGGCTCGATCACCGCGCGGTCGGTGGGGGCCAAGCATGGCGAATGGGGCCATACCCAGTTCCTGCCCGGCAACGCGCTGATGTACGGGGTGGACGGCAATGGCGACGGCACGGTCGATCTGAACAACCTGACCGATGCCATGGCCTCAACCGCGAATTTCCTGCGGCAAAAAGGCTGGCGCCCTGGCGCAGGCTATCAGGAGGGCGAGCCGAACTTTGCCGTGATCAAGCAGTGGAACGCAGCGACGGTCTATCAGCAGGCCATTGCGATCATGGGCAAACGCATCGACGGCTGAGCCGCAGCAAGAGTGACGGCAGAGCCGCAACAAGAGTCGCGGCTTTGCCGCAACAAAAGTCGTGACTTTGCCGTCACTTTTCCCCTTGCGCGTTGGCGGCGGCTGCCCTATTGACCCCGCCAGTGGCCCGTTCGTCTATCGGTTAGGACACCAGGTTTTCAACCTGGGAAGAGGGGTTCGACTCCCCTACGGGCTGCCACTTCCTTCTGTAAGCTGTTGATTTTGCTGCGAAATATCAAAGTGCCAAAATCCTACTACAGATCTGCTACGGCTAAGAGCGGGCCGCTTGGGCCTGCCAATGCGTTGCGCGCGATCACGCATCTGTGTTCCTCTCGTCCACTTGTAGCCTTTGATGCCTCACCCACCAAGGTCGCTGGAACGCCAACAACTGCGTAAGGTTCGAAAACCAACGTTTTCTTGCGAGCGTTGGTCTTGCAGGTTGACAGGCTACAACATGTTGTGGAAATGCTGACCCAAAGAGAGATTAAGTGAGGTTGGCATGAATTTCGCAGCGCGTTTGCCTATGTATCAGAAGATAGAGCAGGAGCGCGATACGAAGGTAGTGGCCTACGTCACAGGTGATCGACCAAATGCAGAGACCCAAATCGGCTCAGATTGTATCGACATGTTTGTCGATGCGCTTGACGCCATAGGACCAACTAAGCGAATTTCGCTTTTATTGCATACCAATGGCGGGAACACCGCCGCCGCGTGGCGACTTGTTAACCTAATAAAAACATTTTGCGACGAGTTTGAGGTGCTGATTCCTTACAAAGCGATGAGTGCTGGAACACTTATTTCGCTCGGAGCACACCGTATTGTCATGACAAAGCAAGCGGCCCTCGGACCAATCGACCCCAGCTTAATTCACCCACTTGGGCCACAGGTGCCCAATGGAAACCAACTCGCACGTGTCCCGGTCAGCGTTGAAGCAGTTCGGGGTTATATTGATGCCGCTAAACAAGACCTAGGCGTCAATGACCCGTCAGTGCTGGGCGGCATACTTAACGATCTGTCCAACAAGGTTCACCCGTTAGTATTGGGCGAAATCTTTCGGTCACGCACTCAAATTCGATTTTTGGCCGAAAAATTGCTAAACGAGCATGTGCAAGAGTTGGCAAAACGTCAGGCTATAATTGACTTCTTGTGTGCAGACTCAGGTAGCCACGATTATACAATAAACCGACGAGAGGCTTTGGCGCTGGGTCTGCCAATTGAAAAACCTAGCACGGACTTTTATGAAACGCTGAAAGCAATTCATAAAAGTTACAGTGAAGAAATGCTGTTAGGTGTGCCATTTGATCTGATGGCAGTTGCAGTTCCTAACCAAACTACAAACTACTCTTTGGTTCGCGGGATAGTTGAGAGCGTGGATTCCGGGTCATACGGATTTGTGACGCAAGGAAGCATCACAAGGCGACCTGTTCAAACACCCCAAGGGCCACAAGAGCAAATCGAAGAGCAACGCATTTTCGAGGGATGGAAAACGCTATGATTTCTTTCAGAGACACAACCGATGCCACTTTGGTTTATCGCGAGACTTCTGCGCTTCAAACTCTGCGCATGGACCGAACTTCCGATACAGGAAGTTTGCTCGGCGTGATCCGCAACTCTGTGATAGTAATTGGATCGGCAAAAGCTTTGCGCTCCAACGAAAAAGTGCCGGAAAGCCCACTTGGCACCATGGAAGCTGTATCACAAATTTAAAGACCAACTTTTGTGATTGATTGAGTCTCAAGACCTAGCGAAATAAGCAACTTGAATGCCTATGACATTGCCGTCGGGGTCGATACCCGCAGCGGTGCAGGCTTGGCGCATGGTGGCCCCTGTGGCGACCCGCAGCACGGCAACAGCGGGGAAATCGGGCCGTCCTGCCCCTGCAAGCCAAGCGACGTGTTGCGCCCTGTCTGCAAGCCTTGGCTGCCCCTCTGGCGCGGCCCATGTGGGCACATAGCCCGATGCCAGGGTGAACAGGGGCAGACAGCCCGCAGGCGCTTCCGACGGCACGTCGTCAAGCCCGACCGTGACCAATTCCCCGAACGGCCCAACGGGGATGCGATCACCCTTCGGCGACGTGCGGTCGCGTGACGAAGCGGCAAGCCATGCGGCGATTTCGGCGGCGGCGGTCATTGGCCTTCGCCCGTCGCAAGCGGGGCGTCAACTTCGACCCGCGA
The DNA here is from genome assembly GCF_031457365.1 of Pseudotabrizicola sp. 4114. Lineage (NCBI taxonomy): Bacteria > Pseudomonadati > Pseudomonadota > Alphaproteobacteria > Rhodobacterales > Paracoccaceae > Pseudotabrizicola > Pseudotabrizicola sp. 4114. The sequence continues at coordinate 343,183 of NZ_JAVDWP010000001.1, forward strand.
CGCCATGCCAGCTTCAACGCCGGGGTTGTAGAACGTGCGGGGGATTTCCATTGCGACGCTGGCAAGCTTGCGGTCAAGCCCAGCGATTTCAGATGCAACGCGAACCCGTTCCGACGCTTCGGGGGCATGGGCAACGGCAGCGTTCATGCGAAGGGTGTTCATGCGTTCGGGCGAAATGCCGGAAAGCGCGGGCGGTGCTTCGAAAATCGCAGTCGCGAACCGAAGGTCGGTTTCGACCAAGCCCCGCAGTTCGCCGATGAAATCCGGGTCGCCCTTCTTCGACAGCACAAACGCGCGGATTTCGGAACGAACGACTTGCGCGGCGGTATCAATCGAAGGGGCAAGCGCCCGGTCGATTTCAGCCATTGCGACGACTGTTTCTTGGTCGGCCCAAGCTTTCAGTTCGGCGCGGGTCTTGTTGACTTCGGCAACGACCGCTTCGGCGATCTTGCGCCCGGCTTGGTGGCGCTGCGGTTCGGAACGGGTCTTGTCCCATTCTAGCGCCGAAACGCGCTTCACGGCGTCGCCAACCGCATAGTGCAGCTTCGCAAGCTTCGTCGCAGGCGCGGCGTCGTAAATGGTAAAATCGCCCATCATAGCCTTGCGCCCGGCGTCGGTCGAAAGGAATTGCATGGTTTGCAGGGCTTGGGGGGTCTTAACTAGGGCCATTTTTTCAGTTCCTTGTGAGGTTAAAAGCGTCGATTTCGCGACCTTGAATTTCCAGATAGCGGGGCCGTTTCTTTCCAGCGGGAAGCGGCGCAAGGCGATCATTGCCCACAATGGCCGGGGCTTCGGCTTGCGGGTCTTCGCCAAGAAGGGCGGCAAACCCGCGAAGCTGTTCTTGAAGTTCGGCTTGTTGCGTTCGGCAACGTTCGGCCCATTCGTCGTGTTCATAACGCGGCAAACAGTGAAGAACCCCGTCGCGCATAACTTCGCGCCACATCGGCGTTCCATCCACTGACACGCCAAGAACTTTCACCGCGACGCGCTTCGCAGCTTCAAGGCGGTCAATCCGGGCGGCAAGGTTCCGGGTCATGCGGCACCTTCCAAGCTACGAAGCCGTTCTTCCAAATCCGAACTTTCAAAAGAACGTTGGATCAACGACAGCATGTGAATTAGGCGGCTGGCGTCTTCGACCTTGCATTCGCCCCGGCGGGCTTCTTTGAAGATGCGAACCATATGTTCCCGAACGTGAATTACGTTGGAAATGGGCTGAATACGCTTCTTCGCTTCCGGGGGTATGGGGGTGACGGGCGAAGGCCATACAGGCTTGGGGTTTTCCATCGAAATACCGTTCAAATTCGACATGCAAGGCGGGGTTAAGGGTCACTTAGGGCGGTCGTTTTCAGGCTGGCAAGGGGGCAAATTGGGGTCAGACAACGGCAGACAAACCCGGACAAAAGAAAGTTTCTGCGCCCTACAGCCATGCCAATTTCAGCTTGCGAAGGTCGGCCCGGCGCTGCCTTTCGGCGTCATTCCGGGCCTTGCCCCGATCATCCGACCCGCCCGCGTTTTGCAGGCGGTTGTGGCGCTTGGCTGCGGTCGAAGCGTCCCGCTTCATGGCTGCGGCCATATCGGCAAGGTCTTGGTCGGTAAGCTGCGCCGGGTTCGCGAAAGCGGTGCGAAGACGGTCGTTCATTTCGCAACCTTCCGTCGGTCTGCCAGAACGGCAACAATCTTGTCCCGCAGCGCATGGGGATGTGAACCGGGTTCATAGGGCGCGGTCGGGTCTTCGGGGTTGATCTGAAAATGCTTTGCGTAGCGCCCTGCCAAGGCTTCACAATCGCGATTGGTGATTGCCTGCATTAGTTGCGCCAGCCATCGAAGGCGCAGCACATGGCCCAAGTTGTCGAAATGCAGCGGGTAGTTGTCGATAAGGTATTCGGCGGCTGACAACAGGAACTTCGACCCATATTGCTTGCCCTTCTGCTTGAACAAAAGGTTCGACGCTTCGCCGACAAACCCGCGCATTGCGATGCCCATATCGCAGCGCATCAAGCGAATGGTCAGGTTTGCCGCGTCTTCCATTTCGTCGGCAACAGCACAATCAGGCGCGAACATGACGGCAAGCGGCGACTGTCCTTTTGCGAAGGCATCAACGACGGAGGCAAACTTGGCTTCTTCGATAAAGTCGGCGTATTTCTGTTGCTGCGCAACGGTCTTGGCTTTCGATTTCATTTCGGCATTTCCTTAGTAGGTATGTAGTAGGTTTCTTCGACCGTCATTTCAGCTATGTTTTGTAAGGGTGTTTGGCAGCCGTGGGTGCTGCCGTAGTGCCCACACGGGGCAGGCCGACTGTCACACTCTGTCCCTTGCGTGTGTGGGGCGGGTAAGCCGTCCGGGCTGTCCCTTTAATAAGAGAAAGGGGAACCCCCCTGTTCTTCCGCACACGCAAGGGACAATGGCGACAAATAGGGGTTTGGCGGGGTGATCTGTCACACACTGTCGCCACCTTTCCCGAACAGTGACCGCAATTCAGCCTTCGCCTTGTTGCGACGGGTCATTTCGGCGTTTGCACGTTCTGCAAAAAGTGCATGAACTTGCGGGTTTACGACGTGTTTTGTCGAATTTCGGCGCGGGCCTTCAATGCTTTCGATCCAACCCAACGCGGCAAGCTGTTCAAACATTGGCTTGATTTCGTCGTTCTTCAAACTGCGCAAAGCCCGGTCGCCACGCTGCACAGTGCGGGCGTCGATTTCCTGCAACTTGTGGGCAACGATATAGGCGGCAATGTCCTGCAACCTGTCCCAATCCGACGAAAGCCCAAGGATATTCTGATAAAACGCGGCGGCATGTGGCAGAAGAAATTCGTGCATGAAGCGATAAACGCGAACGGCGACGTCTTCTTCAATTTTCGCTATCCGTTGAAAATCAACGGGGCTGCCGTTCAAGCCATTCGCAAGATGGTCAACGACATGAAAGACGACGCAAAGCCGGGCGAAGATGCCGTCATACTTTCCGATATGCGATGCCAGCTTCGGCGAAACGCTTTCGATGGATTGAAGTTCGTTATGCCGAATTTCAGTCCGGCGCTGCACCGCCTGCGCCTCTGGCGTGAACTCAAACGGCTTTGCGACAAGCGCAAAGCTATGACAGCCTTCAACAAGCTTCGAATACCATTCGTCTAAACCGTGTGGCGATGGTTCGGCGCTAGTTACGGTTGCCGGGCGAAGGATGATCGGCAAGAAACGCTGCAACAATCCGTCGTCAGCCGTATTCGCCGCAACTTTGCGGATAGCTTCGGGCTGAATAGCCCCAAGAATGCAGGCCGACCAATTCGGCACAACCCGCGTTCCGCGTTTGATCCTATCAACGACATATTCGCCTCCGTCATATGATTTCAGCCATGCGGCGCGGTCGGCCCCTGCGCTGTTGCCGTAGCGTTCAAGCGACGCAAACCAACCGCTAAGTTCGTCTTGTTTCGACATAACCCCGTTCGGGCTGTCGGCCAAAACTTCCTGCATGGCTTCAATAGTTGCGTCTTCGATCCGAAGGCGGGTCATTACAGGCGGCTTTTTCGCCTTACGTTCTTCGGGGGAAAGCGCGTCGTATTCGTCTTTGCGGCGCAGATAATCCCGAACAAGTCGGGCGTCTATTCGGCTCAAAGGTTCGGTCGCGGCGTTGAGGGTCGGCGTCTTCTTCGCCGACGGCGGGCCGATAAGCTTTGCCCACACGCGGGGACTTTCCAGCCAATTTCCATTCGGCTTGACCTTGACCATATGCCTGTCAGGGATTGCGGCGGCACAAGTGACCAAGGCCGACACGATCAACCCGGCGGGGTCGCAGCCAAGTTCTTTGGCCTTTGCGTTCGCCCACCATTCGATAATCGCGGGCGGCAAACCTGTGGGCACAGTCGGCGGTTGCAACTGCCCAAACAAGTCAACAGGTTGCGTCGCGGCAAGCTTTTCGCGCCCCGCTTCGACAAGAGCGGTATGATCGACGGCTTCAAATTCGCGGTCCAAGCCCTTCGCAATCAGGCCGTTCATATAGTCGTCGCGTTTCGCCTTATCGCGTTGACCCAAAGCTGAACTTCGGAACATGCGGGCAATCTGCGCTTTGTTCTTCGTGTAAAACGCGATGATATTGACCAAAGCTTGATCGGCTTCCGACTGCGACGGATAGTCGATCTGCCATTGCCCCGCCCGCAGGGCGCGGTATTTGTCGCCGTTGACGGCTGATGCTGCCCATTGGTCAACGTCTTCGTCAGACGCGGTTTGCGGGGCGTCAGGCACGTCCTGCGAAGCCTGCGGGGCTCTATCACCCAAGCTTGCCCACACGGCTTGAAACAGGTCTTGTTGCGGCTCCACAGGGCCGGGGCGGAACACATCGCCCGTCATGGTCATGTAGCGTTCGGACGAATAGACTTCGACCTTGCCGCGACGACGACCCGACGGAACCTGACCTTTGCCGATGATGTGAACGCCGCGACCCGAAGGCGACCGTTCGACATAGCCCCGGCTGCGTTCCAAGATCGACTGTTGCGCGTCGCTCGGGTCTTCCCCGTCTTCAACGTCCAAGTCGATAAACGCGAAGGGGTCGCTTTCGGTCAGAACGAAGCCGATACCGTCGCCGTTGCCAGCCGCATATGCCGCGCAAACTTCGGCGAACGTAGCCCATGTCGAAGGGTCAGTAACGGAAGCCCCGCGATTGCTTCGGGCGCAGTAGGGAACTTTAGTCTGTTTACCGTCGCGAACTTCGTAACGCCAAATGACCCATTGCGCCCAAGGCTTCATTTCGTCGGGAATGTGTTCGAACTTTTGCGGTCGCATCTTTTGGGCCATTCTGTATTAGGTTCTTAATAGCAATCGCGGGCATAATTTTTCCCCTTTTGCTTCAAACTCTTAGCTGTTATTTCGGCAGCCTATCCGGCTGCCATTACGCGCAATGCTTGCGGGCGGCAGTCAGTTGAATGACCAAGGCGCGAATTTCGTCGTCAGACTTTCCGGCGATACGGGCGGCAAGAATGGCGTTCACTTCGAACGCGGGCCACGCCGAAGACTTCGACCCCAACTTAATCGGCGGGGTCATAAGCCCGGCTGCAATCCAAGCGTAGATGGTGGCGCGTGAAGCACGGGCGACGTTGCCCAAGTCAGGCACCCCAAGCAAGGCGTTGGGCACAATCTGCATTGCGCCTTTCGGATGATCGGGCTGCGGGCTGGCAGTCGTGTTAGCAAGGGTGTTCATTGGTGCAGTCCTCATATGTTTCTGAGGATCACCATAGATTGGGCAGCACATGCCCGGCAAAGTCGAACAAAAAACGTCTTCGGTTAAGCTATTGTGAAAGCTTCGAAATTTCCGACGTTAGTTGCGATTTGAAGTAGCGACGCGATACGGTCATGCCTTGCGCGTATTCGGCGAAGAACTTTTCGACAGTGATTTCAACGTTCGCTTCGGCAGTAGCAACGTGCCATTCTGCGGCTTTACTAATGACCGCAGATTTGTGGGTTTTACGCGATCTGTTTCGTTTGCCCGTCTTTGCCTTATCCGTTGCGCCTTTCGGCCTTCCGCCTTTGTCGGGGTTGTGCGCCCCATGCAGCACGTCTTCGGGAACTTCCGGGGGCATTATCCATTCAGCCATCACGCAACCCCCGCCCGCATTTGAACGACCTTCGCGGCAACCGCTTCGCCCCGACAGAAGCCCGCCCAAGCCGCCATCATGGCCCGGCGCTGTTCAACAAGATCGGTTCGGCGATAACGCTGTTCGACTTCGTTGCCGACGCGATGCGCCAAGGCGATTTCGGATTGAATGTTGTCGATACCCGCTTCGGTCGCCCAATCCTTGAAGGTGCTGCGAAGGCCATGCGGCACGGCGGGGCGCGGTTGCGGGGTTTCGGCGGGGTCTTCGGGTTGTGTCAGAACATGCGGGTCAATCCAGCCCTTGCCGTTCTTCTTCGCCTTGGCTTCGTTCATGCGCTTCATAACGGCGGAAATGGTGGCGTCTGACATTTCGCCACCACGGGGGGCCGGGAAGACAAGCGCCTTCGGGTCGTTGTGATCGGCTTCGAAGGTCGGAAGCGCCTTCAAGACGGCAATCGTGGCGTCGGACAAGGGCACCGAATGCGGCTTTTTCATCTTCATGCGAACGGCGGGGATTGTCCAAATCTTCGCGGCAAGGTCAATTTCGCCCCATGTCGCGCCGCGAACTTCGCCCGACCGCGACGCGCAAAGGGTCACAAATTCCAGCGCCCGCGCTGCCATGCCTTCACGCTGGCGAAGATCGGCAAACCATGTGGGCAAGTCGGCTTGCGGGATAGCAGGATGGTTCTGCGCTTCGGCCTTCTTTTGGTTCCCTATCCAGACTTCAAGCGTCTTCGGCGAAGCCGGGTTGTCTGTTTCGCGGCAACCTTCGTCAATCGCCCATGCGAACACGCTTTCCATGCGACCGCGAACCCGGCGGGCCGTGTCGGTCTTCGTCGCCCAAATCGGCTTCAAAACTTCCTTCACGTCGTCAATCGTGATGGTGCCCACATCCTTGTCGCCAATCTTCGGCACGGCATGAAGGTCAAGGCTTGCCCGCCATTGCTTGCGGTGCTTGTCGCTGCGGAAGTCTTCGATACGACCCGACTTCATGTATTCGTCAAGCGCGTCGGCAAAGGTTACGACCTTTGGCGCGTCGGGCACGACCTTCTTTGCGCGGCGTTCTTCGACAGGATCACGCCCTTCCCGAACGACGACCCGTAGCCGATCAACTTCAATGCGGGCTTCTTTCAACGAAACGTCTTCATACGACCCAAGGCCCATGCCGCGCATTTTGCCGTTGATGGTGTAGCGGAAGACCCAAGACTTCGTGCCCCAAACCGACACTTGCAGGTAAAGCCCCCTGCCGTCGCGGTAGTGACCGGGCTTCGTCTTGGCCTTCACCGTCTTGTCGTCCAGAAGATCGGAACCCCGTGCCATGTGCTATCCTACTCAATTCCTACTACAGAAATTTGGCAGAAACAGGTGGACAACACAAGACGGCGGCAGACGACACAATGGGGCAAGCAATTAGAAACAATGGGTATTTTAGACGGTCCTAGACGCTGGCAGACATACCAATGGAAGCCCTACGGGCTGCCACTTTTCCTTGATCGACACTCTGCATGCCACCTTCGGGTGTTCGGTTATCGTCTGCCGTCTGTGCAGGCGCTAGCGGCGTTTCTTTTGCCGCTCTCCTCCTTCTCACGATCATTTGTCTCTCATCCGCTTTTGCCATTTGTGCCTTTCGCCATACTTCGCTCTAATGGGCTGCAACCAACCCCAAGGAGGCATCGACATGGCCATTTCCCCCCCCGAAGCCGATCTTGTGGCAGCGATTGAAGGTCTGGGTGACCGGCTGGGGCAGGCCAAGGCCTCGATCAATCAGCGCTTTATCGGGCAGGAAAAGGTGGTCGATCTGGTGCTGGCCTCGATGCTCTGCGGCGGCCATGCGCTGCTGGTGGGCCTGCCGGGTCTGGGCAAGACGCGGCTGGTCGATACGCTGGGCACCGTGATGGGTCTGTCGGCGAACCGCATCCAGTTCACCCCCGATCTGATGCCCGCCGATATTCTGGGCTCCGAGGTGCTGGAAACGGCAGAGGGCGGCGCGCGTGCGTTCCGCTTCATCGAAGGGCCGATCTTTTGCCAGCTGTTGATGGCGGATGAGATCAACCGCGCCAGCCCGCGCACCCAATCGGCGTTGTTGCAGGCGATGCAGGAAAAGGAAGTCACCATCGCGGGCCAGCACCGCAAGCTGGGGCAACCGTTTCATGTTCTGGCGACCCAGAACCCGATTGAACAGGAAGGCACCTATCCGCTGCCCGAGGCGCAGCTGGACCGCTTTCTGGTGCAGGTCGATGTCGAATATCCGACCCGCGCGACCGAGCGCGACATTCTGATCGCCACCACCGGGGCCGAAGATGCGCAATCGACGCAGGTGTTTACCGCCGATGAACTGATCGCGGCGCAGTCGGTTATCCGCCGGATGCCGGTGGGGGAGGCGGTGGTGGAGGCGATCCTCGACCTCGTCCGCGCCTGCCGCCCCGGTGAGGCCGAAGGCCGCGATCTGGAGGGCAGCCTGAGCTGGGGCCCCGGCCCCCGTGCCGCGCAGGCGCTGATGCTGACCGTCCGGGCGCGGGCGCTCTTGGACGGGCGGCTGGCACCGTCGGTGGCCGATGTGGCGGCGATGAGCCGCCCGGTCCTGACGCACCGGATGGCGCTGTCCTTTGCCGCACGCGCCCGCGGCGAGACCTTGTCGGGCATCATCGACCGGGTGACCTCGCGCATCCTGCGGCTTGAGGCTGCTGCGTGAGCCTTGACCTCCAGTCCCGCGCCGAGACGCTTGGCCAGTCGCTGCCGCCGCTGATGGCAGAGGCGGAATTGCTGGCCGCCACCGTGATGATGGGCGAGCACGGGCGCAGGCGCGCGGGGCAGGGGGATGAATTCTGGCAATACCGTCCGGTGAACGCGGGCGATTCGGCGCGGCTGATCGACTGGCGCCGCTCGGCGCGGGGCGATGCGCATTTCGTGCGCGAGCGCGAATGGCAGGCGGCGCAGTCGGTGACACTCTGGGTCGATCCGGCGAAGTCGATGGCGTTTTCGGGTGACAAATCCCGCGCGCCGAAATCTGACCGGGCCAAGCTCTTGGGGCTGGCCACGGCCGTGCTCTTGTTGCGCGCGGGCGAACGGGTGGGGCTGGCGGGTGATGCCGCACCCCCGCGTCCCGGCCGGGCGCAGATCGTGAAACTGGCGGCGGTGCTGTCGGGTGCGGCAGAGGGCGCGGAATATGGTGCCCCCACGGCGACCGGCATGGTCAGCCATGGCCGCGCGCTGTTCCTGTCGGATTTCTTTGGCGATCTGACCGCGCTGGAGGCGGCCTTGACCGCCGCCGCCGACCGTGGCGTGCGTGGCGCGCTGGTGCAGGTGCTAGATCCGGCAGAGGAAGAGTTTCCGTTCTCGGGCCGCACGATCTTTGAATCGATGGGCGGCGGCATGCGGCATGAGACGCAGCAGGCGGGCGATCTGCGGGCGCGCTATCTGGCGCGGCTGGCCGAACGTAAGGACCGGCTGGCCGATCTGGCCCGTGCGGTCGGCTGGCATGTGACCACGCATCACACCGGGCAACCGGCGCAGGCCGGTTTGCTGTGGATTTACACCGCCTTGCAGGGGGGGCGCTGATGTTCATGCTTGGCCCCGTCGGTTTTGCCACGCCCCTGCTGTTGCTGGGTCTGATCGCGCTGCCGCTGCTGTGGCTGCTCTTGCGCGCCGTGCCGCCCGCGCCGATCCGCCGGCGCTTTCCCGGTGTCGCGCTGCTTTTGGGGCTGCGCGATGACGAGGCCGAGGCGGACAAGACGCCGTGGTGGCTGCTCTTGCTGCGGATGGCGGCGATTGCCGCCGCTATCATTGCCTTTGCCGGGCCGGTGTTGAACCCGGTCGAACGGCAGGCGGGCAACGGGCCGCTCTTGATCGCGATGGATGCGACCTGGGCCGATGCCCGCGACTGGCCGCGCCGGATCGACCGCGCCGCGGCGCTGGTGGATGAGGCGGCGCGCGATGGCCGCCCGGTGGCGGTGATCCGGCTGACCGACGCGCCGGGGCAGGTGGCGTTTCAGGCCGCCGATGCGGTGGCCACCCGGCTGGGCGGGGTCACGCCGCAGGCATGGTCGCCGCGTGATCTGGGGGCTTGGGCTGGTGCGCTGCCCGAGGGCGGGTTTGACACCTTCTGGCTGTCGGACGGTCTGGATCATCCGGGCCGCGCGGCGCTGATGGCAGCACTTGGGGCCAAGGGCAGCGTGACGGTGTTTGAGAGCCCCCGCCCGGTGTTTGCCTTGCACCCTGCCACCTATGATGAGGGCGCGATCCAGCTGGCCGCCACCCGTCTGCCCGCCGCTGATCCGGTGTCGGTCGAGGTGTCGGCGCGCGGTCCCGATCCGTCGGGCGTTGAACGCGAACTGGCCCGCATCGCGCTCGACTTTGGCCTTGGGGATGAGCGGGCCGAGGCCGCGCTGTCGCTGCCGCCGGAACTGCGCAACCGGATTACCCGGTTTGAAATCGCGGGCCTGCGCTCGGCGGGGTCGGTCAGCCTGACCGATGACAGCCTGAAACGCCGCAAGGTGGCGCTGATCGGCGGCGGGGCGGATCGTGAAGGGCTGCAACTGTTGTCGCCGCTGCACTATCTGCGCCAGGCGCTGGAGCCGGTGGCGGATCTGATGGAAGGCTCGCTGACCGACCTGCTGCTTGCGTCCCCGGATGTGGTGATCATGGCCGATGTGGCGCGGCTGTCGCAAACCGACACCGATGCCTTGCTCGACTGGCTCGACAACGGCGGGCTGCTCTTGCGCTTTGCCGGGCCGCAGCTGGCGGCCTCTGACCTCAGCCGCACCAGTGAAGACCCGCTGATGCCGGTGCGCCTGCGTGAAGGCGGGCGCGCGGTCGGTGGCGCGATGAGCTGGGGCGAACCAAAGGCGCTCGCGCCGTTCCCCGAGGACTCGCCGTTCCACGGTCTGCCCTTGCCGCAAGATGTGACCGTCACCGCACAGGTGCTGGCGCAGCCCGACCCCGAGCTGGCGAACCGCACCATTGCCGCGCTGGCGGATGGCACGCCACTGGTTACGCGCAAGACCGTGGGGCAGGGGCAGGTGGTGCTGGTGCATGTCACCGCCAATGCCGAATGGTCCAACCTGCCGCTGTCGGGCCTGTTCATGTCGATGCTGGAACGGCTGGCGGTCTCTACCCGCCCTGCCGCCCCCGAAGCGGCCGATCTGGCGGGCCAGACCTGGGTGCCGGAAATCGTGCTGGATGCCTATGGCCAGTTGCAGGACGCGGGCGATCTGCCCGGCCAGCCGGGCGAGGCTTTGGCGCAGGCAATGACCGCAGGCCCCGGCCCGGATCAACCGCCGGGGCTGTATGCCGGGTCTGACCGCCGGGTGGCGCTGAACGTGATCAACGCAGATACCACGCTGACCGCCGCTGCATGGCCGCAGGGCACGGTGATCGAGGGGCTGGAAAGCCCGCCCGAACAGGCGCTGAAAAGCGCGTTTCTGTCGGGCGCGCTGGTGCTTTTGATGCTCGATATTCTGGCGGCGCTTTGGGTGTCTGGCCGTCTGGGCGGCTTTGCGCGCGGCGCGGCGGTGCTGGCGGCATTGCTGCTGACCACGCCGGATGCTCAGGCGCAGGACATGCCGGATGATGCCAAGGCGCTGGAAGCCACGACCGGGCTGGTGCTGGCCCATGTGCTGACCGGCGATGCGCGGTTGGATGACACGGCTGCCGCCGGGCTGACGGGACTGGGTGAAATCCTGTGGCAGCGCACCTCGATCGAGCCGGACCAGCCCATCGGCGTGAACATCGAAACCGATGAGCTGGCGTTCTTTCCGTTCCTGTACTGGCCGGTGTCTACCGCGCAGCCGCTGCCGTCCTCTGCCGCCTATTCGAAACTGAACGACTATCTGCGCACCGGCGGGATGATCCTGTTTGACACCCGCGACGCGGATATGGCTGGCGGGTCTTCGCCCGAAGGCCAGCACCTGCAACGGCTTGCTGCCGGGCTGAACATCCCGCCGCTGGAGCAGATTCCGGCAGATCACGTGCTGACCCGCACCTTCTATCTGTTGCAGGACTTTCCGGGCCGCCACCAGCGCAGCCCGCTGTGGGTGGAGGCCGCTCCGCCCGATGCCGAACAGGTGGAGGGGATGCCGTTCCGCAACCTGAATGACGGGGTGACGCCGGTGGTGATCGGCGGCAATGACTGGGCCTCGGCCTGGGCGGTGAATGCCTCTGGCGCGCCGCTTCTGCCGGTAGGGCGCGGCTTTGCCGGGGAACGGCAGCGCGAGCTGGCATATCGCTTTGGCGTCAACCTGATCATGCATGTGCTGACGGGGAACTATAAATCCGATCAGGTCCACGTGCCTGCGCTGCTCGACAGGTTGGGACAATGACGCAAAGCCTTATCTTCGCCCCGCTGATCCCGTGGCCGCTGATCTGGGGGGCTTTGGCCTTTGCCATCGTCCTGCTGACGCTGGCCGTGGTGCGCGGGTTGTCGGGCTGGGGCCTGCGGGCGGTGGCGGCGGGCGTGGTGCTGCTGGCGCTGGCGAACCCGGCCTTGCAGGAGGAAGACCGCAGCCCGCAGTCGGATATCGTGATCGCGGTGGTCGATGACAGCGCCAGTCAGCAGCTGGCCGACCGGCCCGACCAGACCGCCCGCGCGCTGGCGGCACTTCAGGCCGAAGTCGCGGCGCTGGACAATACCGAGTTGCGCGTCACCCGCGTGCCCGACGGGCCCGAGGATGCGGGCACGCTTGCCATGACCGCATTGGCCGAAGCGCTGGCCGAAGAGCCGCGCGCCCGTGTGGCAGGCGCGGTGATCCTCAGCGACGGGCAGGTGCATGATCTGGAGCTTGCCCCCGACATGCCCGCGCCCTTGCACCTGTTGCTGACCGGCGAGCCAGAGGATTGGGACCGCCGGTTGATCGTGAAAAACGCCCCCGCCTTTGCCATCCTGGGCGAAGAGGTGATGCTGACCCTGCGGGTCGAGGATCAGGGCGACGTGCCCGCCAACATCAGCCCGATGGCCGAGCTGACCATCGCCGTCGATGCCGACGCGCCGCAAACCTACACCGTGCCGGTGGGCGAAGATCTGGAGCTGCCCGTCACCCTGCCGCATGGCGGCATGAACGTGCTGCAATTCACCGTCGCCACCGTCGAGGGCGAGTTGACCGACCGCAACAATGCCGCCGTGGTGCAGATCAACGGCGTGCGCGACCGCTTGCGGGTGCTCCTGGTCTCGGGTGAGCCGCATGCGGGCGAGCGGGTCTGGCGCAACCTGCTGAAATCGGATGCCTCCGTTGACCTCGTGCATTTCACCATCCTGCGCCCGCCGGAAAAGCAGGATGGCATTCCGGTCAGCGAGTTGTCGCTGATCGCCTTTCCCACGCGCGAACTGTTCGTGGAAAAGATCGAGGAATTCGATCTGATCGTGTTCGACCGCTATTCCATGCGGGGCATCCTGCCGATGTCTTACATGGACAATATCGTGCAATATGTGCGCGGGGGCGGCACAGTTCTGGTCGCTGCCGGGCCGGAATATGGCGCGGTTGACAGCCTGTGGCGATCCCCCCTTGCCGAAATCCTGCCCGCCGACCCCACCGCCCGCGTGATCGAAGGCGGCTTTCAGCCGCAGCTGACCGACCTTGGCCGCCGTCATCCGGTGACCGAAGGGCTGGAAGATCTGGCCCCCGAAGGCGGCTGGGGCCGCTGGTTCCGCATGGTGGATGTGATCCCGCGCGAGGGGCAGGTGGTGATGGAAGGGCCGGACAACCGGCCGCTGTTGATCCTGAACCGGGTGGATGAAGGGCGGGTGGCGATCCTCGCGTCCGATCACGCCTGGCTCTGGGGGCGCGGGTATGAGGGCGGCGGGCCGCAGCTGGAATTGCTGCGCCGTCTGGCGCACTGGATGCTGAAAGAGCCGGAGCTGGAGGAAGAAACCCTGTCTGCCACCGTCTCGGGCCAGACCCTGACCGTGACCCGGCGCAGCATCGAGGAAACTCCGCCCGGTGATGTCACCATCACCGGGCCGGATGGCGCGGAAACCGCCGTGCCGCTGACCGAGATCTCCCCCGGCCGGCATGAGGGCGTGTTCGATGCGCCCACCGTTGGCCTGTACCGGATGGAGCAGGGCGAGCTGAGCCGGGTGGTCGCCATCGGCCCCTCCTCCCCACGCGAGTTCATTGAGACCATCGCCTCGGGCGAGCCGCTGGCGGCCACCGTGGCGGCGACCAATGGCGGCGTGATGCGCCTGTCAGACGGCGCGCCCGATGTGCGTCTGGTGCGCGACGGGCGGCCAGCCTCTGGCCGGGGCTGGATCGGGATCACCCCGCGCGGGGCTTATGTCACGCAGGATGTGCGGGTCGCGGCGCTGTTGCCCGGCTGGGCCTGGCTGCTGCTGGTGGCGGTGTTTGCCATCGCCGCCTGGCTGATCGAGGGCCGCAAGGGCGCGCGCAAGCTGACCTGACGGGGTTGCGCGCCGCCGCAGCGCTGATCCGGATCAGCGCGCCAGCATGACCTGACGCGAGGCCGAGGCGAATTCGCGGCGCAACAGCACGATGCAGGTGATGCCGGTCGCCGCCAGCAGCGCCCATGGCCCCAGCAGCCAGGTGATCGCAGCCAAAGCGAAGTAGATCGCCTGCAGCCCGCGATTGAAGCTTTTGGCCGCCGTGATGTTGATCGCCGCCGCCTGCGCCGCGCGCGGATAGGCCAGCGGGTCGGATACATCATTCGGCACCGCCGCCATCAGAATAGCGCAATAGCCGAACAGCCGGTGCGACCAGACGAATTTCAGCAGCGCATTGGCCAGAAACAGCAGCACCAGAATGATCTTCAGCTCGACCCGCACCCCAGCCGCCTCGAGCGTCAGGTCATGCGCCAGCCCTTCCAGCGTGCTGACATTGCCGATCAGCGCCACCCCGCCGCCGATGGCGATCATCGAGGCCGAGGCAAAGAACGCCGTGCTCTGCCGCAGTGAGTCGATGATATTGGCATCAAAGATGCGCGGCGAGCGGGTCACGAACTGCCGCAGCCAGTCGCGGCGGTACTGGGCCATCAGCACCGTGACCGAAGGCCGCGATTTTGGCGGGTGCTCGACGAGCCAGCCGGTCAGAACCCATGTCAGGATCAGCACTGAAAGCGCGATGGCGTCAGCCATACCAAGGGAGAGCGTTGAAAAAACCGGTGTCATGACCCAAGAATAGCCGGAGCGTTTCCGCTTTCCTATGCCCAAAATTGGTTATTTCGTTTTACCAATTGCTGCTATACATTAAGGCAGTCTAAGACAGATCACACTCTCGCAGGTCAGGGGTTGCCGATGGAAATGCCAGTGCCCGATACCATGGTCCTTTCGGCCAAAGCCCGCATCGTGGCGCGGCTGCGCACGGTCTTGCCCGCCGACGCCGTGATCGACGACGCAGCCGAGACTCGGGCCTATGAATGCGATGCGCTGACCGCCTATCGCTGCCCACCGCTGGCCGCCGTGCTGCCGCGCACCACGGCAGAAGTCTCGGCAGTGCTGCGGATCTGCCATGAAGAGGGCGTGCCGGTGGTGCCGCGCGGATCGGGCACGTCGCTGGCGGGGGGCGCACTGCCGACGGCGGATTGCGTTATACTGGGCGTGGCGCGGATGAATGGCGTGATCGAGACCGATTATGACAACCGCTATATCCGGGTGCAGTCGGGCCGCACCAACCTGTCGGTGACCGGCGCCGTTGAATCCGATGGCTTTTTCTACGCCCCCGACCCGTCCAGCCAGCTGGCCTGCGCCATCGCGGGCAATATCGCGATGAATTCGGGCGGGGCGCATTGTCTGAAATACGGGGTGACCACCAACAATCTGCTGGGCGTGACGCTGGTGCAGATGGATGGCACCGTGCTGGAGATCGGCGGGCCGTATATGGACCCCGGCGGGCTGGACCTTTTGGGCGTGATCTGCGGATCTGAGGGTCAGCTGGGCGTGGTGACCGAGGCGACCTTGCGCATTTTGCCAAAGCCAGAGGGCGCGCGCCCGGTTCTGGTCGGCTTCGATTCAAACGAAGTCGCCGGGCAATGCGTGTCGGATATCATCAAGGCCGGCGTGCTGCCGGTGGCGATCGAATTCATGGACCGCCCCTGCATCCGCGCCTGCGAGGCATTTGCCAAGGCCGGCTACCCCGATTGCGAGGCGCTGCTGATCATCGAGGTCGAAGGCAGCCCGGCTGAAATTGACGAACAGCTGGCGCTGATCAAGGCGATTGCGCTGCGCCACAACCCGGTCGAATTCCGCGAGGCGGCGGATGAGGAACAGGCCAAACGCATCTGGCTGGGCCGCAAATCGGCCTTTGGCGCGATGGGGCAGATCAATGACTACATGTGCCTGGATGGCACCATCCCCGTGTCGTCGCTTCCGTTCGTGCTGCGCCGGATTGCCGAGATGTCAAAGGCGGTGGGTCTGGATGTGGCCAATGTGTTCCACGCGGGCGACGGCAACATGCACCCGCTGATCCTGTTCGACGCCAACAAACCCGGTGATCTGGAGCGGTGCGAGGCGCTGGGCGCCGACATCCTGCGGCTTTGTGTCGAGGTCGGCGGTTGCCTGACCGGCGAGCATGGTGTGGGGGTCGAGAAACGCGATCTGATGGGCGTGCAGTTTGCGCCCGACGATCTGGAAGCGCAGTTGCGGGTAAAGGATGTGTTCGACCCGAAATGGCTGCTGAACCCCGCCAAGGTGTTTCCGCTGAGCGTGACTGCCAGTCGTCGCGCGGGTTGAGAATGCGGACTGGGGCGCTGCCCCAGACCCCGGAGTATTTTTGCCAAGATGAAAGGGCAGGGAATGCGTCCTGCGACTGAGGCCGACCTGGCCGGGATTATCCGTGACGTGACCGGGCCGGTTGTGGTGCGGGGCGGCGGTACGCGCTCTGTCGGCGCGTGCCGGGGCGAGGTGCTGGAGACCAGCGGGTTGTCAGGCGTCGCGCTGTATGAGCCCGGCGCGCTGACGCTGGTGGCGGGCGCGGGCACGCGGCTGGCCGAGGTCGAGGCGCTGCTGGCCGCCGAGGGGCAGCGGTTGCCGTTCGAGGTGCCCGATATGCGCGGGCTGCTGGGGCGGACGGGCGAGAGCACGCTGGGTGGGGTGGTGGCGGCCAACGCCTCTGGCCCGCGCCGGGTGCAGGTCGGGGCCTGCCGCGACAGCCTGATCGGGGTGCGCTTTGTCGATGGCGCGGGCACGGTGATCAAGAATGGCGGCCGGGTGATGAAGAATGTCACCGGCTATGATCTGGTCAAGCTGATGGCCGGGTCCTGGGGCACCTTGGGGGTGCTGAGCGAGGTCAGCTTCAAGCTGCTGCCGGTGCCGGAGGCGGGGGCGACGCTGATCCTGCCGGGTTTGAGCGACGCGCAGGCGGTGCAGGCGATGGCGGCGGCGCTGGGCTCGCCCTTTGAGGTGAACGGGGCGGCGCATTGGCCGGGGCAGGGCACGTTTCTGCGGATCGAGGGCTTTACGGCCTCGGTCGCCTACCGCGCCGCGCAGTTGCAGCGCCATCTGTCCGCGTTCGGCGCGGCGGAGGTGGAGCCGGGCACCGCGCGCTGGGCGGCGATCCGCGACGTTGAGCCGTTTCACGCGCAAGCGGGCGATGTCTGGCGGGTGGCGGTCAAACCCTCCGACGCGCCGGCACTGGTGGCGCGCATGGGGGCAGAGGCGGTGCTGTATGACTGGGGCGGCGGGCTGATCTGGGCGTTGACCGCGCCGGGCAGCGACCTGCGGGCGCAGCTGGGCGAGTTTGCGGGCCATGCGACGCGGGTGCGGGGCGACGGGCCGGGGGCCTATCGGGGGGCCTTTGCCACCGAGCCGCCGGGCGTGGCGGCGCTGACCCAAGGGCTGCGGGCAAAGTTTGATCCGCGCGGCATTCTGAATTCCGGCCTGATGGGGGCATGACATGCAGACCACCTTTACCCCTGAACAGCTGAAAGACCCCGGCATTGCCCGGGCCAATGAGGTGCTGCGCTCCTGCGTGCATTGCGGTTTTTGCACCGCGACCTGCCCGACCTATCAGGTGCTGGGCGACGAACTGGACAGCCCGCGCGGCCGGATCTACCTGATCAAGGATATGCTGGAACAGGGCCGCCCCGCCGATGCCCACACGGTCAAGCATATCGACCGCTGCCTGTCCTGCCTTGCCTGCATGACCACCTGTCCGTCGGGGGTGCATTACATGCATCTGGTGGACCACGCGCGGGAGTATATCGAGGCGACCTACAAGCGACCGCTGATGGACCGGGCTTTGCGCGCGGTGCTGGCGCGGATCATCCCCTATCCCAAACGGTTCCGGCTGGCGATGCTGGGGGCCAAACTGGCGCGGCCGTTCCGCGCGCTGGTGCCTGATGCCCGCCTGCGCGCCATGCTGGACATGGCGGCGGTGCCGATCCCGCCAGTCAGCCGCAACGATGACCCGCAGGTGTTTGCCGCGACCGCGCCAAAGCGGATGCGGGTGGCGCTGCTGACCGGTTGTGCGCAAAAGGCCTTGAACACCGATATCAACGACGCCACCATCCGCATTCTGCGCCGGTTGGGGGCCGAGGTGGTGGTGGCGCAAGGTGCCGGCTGTTGCGGCGCGCTGACTCATCACATGGGCAAGGCCGATCTGTCGCATGCCTCTGCCGCTGCCAATATCCGGGCCTGGATGGCAGAGCGGGAGGACGCGGGGCTGGATGCTGTCGTGATCAACACCTCGGGCTGCGGCACCACGGTCAAGGATTATGGCCATATGTTCCGCAACGATCCGCTGGCCGCGGATGCGGCGACCATCGCCGGGCTGGCGATGGATGTGTCAGAGGTGCTGACAAAGCTGGGGTTGCCCGAGGGCGCGCCGAAGGGGCTGCGCGTTGCCTATCACGCCGCCTGCAGCCTGCAGCATGGCCAGCAGATCAAGACCCTGCCGAAAGACCTGCTCAAACGCGCGGGCTTTACCGTGGTGGAGCCTGCCGACAGCCATCTGTGTTGCGGCTCGGCGGGCACCTACAACCTGTTGCAGCCCGAGATCAGCCAGCAGCTGAAGGCCCGCAAGGTCCAGACGCTGGAGGCGAAAGCCCCCGATGTCATCGCGGCGGGCAATATCGGCTGCATGATGCAGATCGGCTCGGGCACTGCTGTGCCCATCGTGCATACGGTCGAGCTGCTGGACTGGGCCACTGGCGGGCCAAAGCCCCGCGCGCTGGCGGCGCAGGGCTAGACTGGTGTGGTGCGCCCGCTGACCGGCGGGGGGGATCCGCGAATTATATCTGGGTTGGCGGCGGAGGTGGTGGCGGCGGTGGCGGCGGAGGCGGTGGTGGCGGAGGCGGCGGTGGTGGCGGAGGCGGTGGCGGCGGTGTGACAGGGGCAGGCGCCGGGGCAGGCGCTGGTGCCGGAGCGGATTTCTTGCGGCTGTTGGCCAGACCAAGGCCGACACCGACATCCACACCGCCACTGCCGAAATCAAAGCCGATATCCATGCCGACATAGCTTTTCGTGGCCAGATAGGCGACGCCGACATTGGGCCGCACCCGCTGCGTGCCCAGCATGTAGTCGACCCCCAGAGAGCCGACAAACGTCCCGCGCTCATCATCGGAAAACACCCGCAGGCCGATGCCGGTGTCGCCCCTGGAGCCGCCGCCCCAGGTAAAGGTCACGCCAAGACCCAAGGCCGGATCGGCGGCCGCCGGGGCTGACAGCGCCGCCACCATTGCAAGTGCGATAAAGGAAGATTTTTTCTGCATTCACTATGACCTGTCTGCTGCACCGGGTAATTCCGGCGGGCCGGCTCATTCCGGTTTGCACAAGGAGCCTAGCGCTGTATCGGCATTCCGGCAACCATTGGCATGGCCGGGGTGGGCGGCTCTGGTCAAACCGGCCAATCCCGGCCACAAATCCGACAAACTCGGCTGGCACAGCGCAAGTCTCGGTTAACGGAGGTTCCATGCACCCCATTCGCGCCCTGATCGCTGGTCTTGCGACCCTGCTCACCCTTTGCACCCCGGTCGGCGCGCAGGATTTCGGCCTGCGCAGCCTGCAGACCGGCGACGACTCGCGCGGCTGGGAAGCGGTGGGGCGGATAAATCTGGGCGACCGGGGCTTTTGCACCGGGGCGCTGATTGCCGAAGATCTGGTGCTGACCGCCGCGCATTGCCTGTTTGACAAGGAGTCGGGGGCCAGCATCGACGCGCGGGACATGCAGTTTCTGGCCGGATGGCGCAACGGGCGGGCAACGGCCTATCGCGGTGTCCGCAAGGCGCTGGCGCATCCGGAATATGTTTACGGCGGGCGTGAAAGTGCCGAACGGGCGCCGTTTGATCTGGCGCTGCTGCAACTGGATCAGCCGATCCGCCTGCCGTCGGTTCAACCCTATGCCACCGATGCCCGCCCGCAGACCGGCGATGAGGTGGGGGTGGTGTCCTATGCGCAGGACCGGGCCGAGGCCCCGTCGCTGCAACAGGTCTGCCATGTGCTGGGGCGGCAATCGCTTCAGCGGGCCGGGGTGATGGTGCAACGGAGCGACACCTTTGACACGCTGGTGTTGTCCTGCGATGTCGATTTCGGCTCGTCCGGCGCGCCGGTGTTTTCGCTGCGTGATGGCACCTTGCGGATCGTGTCGGTGATTTCGGCCAAGGCCGAGGTGGACGGGCAAAAAGTGTCGCTGGGCACGCCGCTGGCCGATCATGTCGCGTTTCTGCGCGCAAAACTGGCCGAGGGCGGCTCGCGTCTGCGGCCCGCCAATGTGCGGGTGTTGTCGGGCGGATCGGGCGGAAAATTCGTGCAGCCCTGAGCGTTCAGGGCTCGCGCGCTGGTCTGCAAAAAGACCCTTGAAACGCCGCATCAGCCTTCCCAGATATCTGTCATCCGGGTGCCACAACGGGCCCGGATCACCGACTGGCCCGCCCCTGACCGGGGGGCCATCTCTGACATCGCTTTTGAAAAGGATGACCCATGCGTAGCTTTGATCTTGCCCCGCTCTATCGTGCCACCGTCGGCTTTGACCGCATCGCCGACCTGATGGACCGTGCGCTGACCGCCGATGTGGCGCAGCCGACCTACCCGCCCTACAACATCGAAAAGACCGCCGATGATGCCTATCGCATCTCGGTCGCCGTTGCCGGTTTCACCCCTGACGAGCTGTCGGTCGAGGTGAAAGAGGGCGCTTTGCATGTCACCGCCCGCAAAACCGCCGAGGCAGAGGGCAAAACCTATCTGCACCGTGGCATCGCCACCCGCGCGTTTGAGCGGCGCTTTGCGCTGGCCGATCATGTCCGTGTGACCGGCGCTGTGCATGAGCATGGTATGCTGCACATCGACCTGATCCGCGAAACGCCCGAGGCGCTGAAACCCCGCCGCATTGAAATCGGCCGCCCCGCCGATGTCGAGGCCAAGGCGCTGGAAACCACCACGGTCTGATCGCAGCGCAGATCTGACAAAAAGGCCCGCCGGAGCATGCTCTGGCGGGCCGTTTCTTTTGCCATCCGCGAAAGCCGCTCAGCCGCTGAACAAAAAGTGCAGCACGTCGCCGTCCTTGACCTCATAGGTCTTGCCTTCGACCCGGAACTTGCCGGCTTCTTTCGCGCCAGCCTCGCCCTTGCCGGCAATGTAATCGGCATAGGCAATCGTCTCGGCCCGGATGAAGCCTTTTTCGAAATCGCCATGGATCACGCCCGCCGCCGCCGGGGCAAGCGTGCCCTTCAGGATGGTCCAGGCCCGCGCCTCTTTCGGCCCCACCGTGAAATAGGTCTGCAATTCCAGCAGCTCGTACCCGGCGCGGATCAGCCGGTCCAACCCCGCCTCGGTCAGCCCCATTTCGTCAAGGAACATCGCCGCCTCATCCTCGGGCAGCTGGCTGATCTCTTCCTCGATCCGGGCGGAAATCACCACCGTGCCCGCGCCTTGGGCCTTTGCCATCTCGACCACCCGCGCCGACTGGCTGTTGCCAGAGGCCGCCGACGACTCTTCGACGTTGCAGACATAGAGCACGGGTTTGGAGGTCAGGAGTTGCAGCAGCCGCCAGGCGCGCAGGTCATCCGCCGCCACGGCAATGGTGCGCGCCGGTTTACCCTCTTCCAGAACCTTCTGCGCCATGGCGAGCAATCGGTCCTGATCCGCGCTTTCCTTGTCGCCGCCCTTCATCTTGCGGGCAAGGTTCGCCCGCCGCCGCTCGATGCTTTCCAGATCGGCGAGCATCAGCTCGGTCTCGATGGTCTCGGCATCGGCCACCGGGTCGATCCGGCCTTCGACATGGGTAATATCGCCATCCTCAAAGCAGCGCAGTACATGGGCAATCGCATCGCATTCGCGGATATTGGCGAGAAACTGGTTGCCCAGGCCCTCACCCTTGCTGGCACCCCGCACCAGCCCTGCAATATCGACAAAGGTCATCCGCGTCGGGATGATCTGCTTTGACCCGGCAATCGCCGCCAGCTTGTCGAGCCGCGCGTCGGGCACTGCCACCTCGCCGACATTGGGTTCAATCGTGCAGAACGGAAAGTTCGCGGCCTGCGCCGCCGCCGTCCGGGTCAGCGCGTTGAACAGGGTCGATTTGCCGACATTCGGCAGACCCACGATACCCATCTTGAAACCCATCTCGCGCACTCCCTGACCATGCCGGGCCGCTTCTAGTGGCCAGTGCCGGGATTATCAAGTTCCGCGACTCGGGGGCGCCGTGTTAGCCTGACCGCCCCAGACCGGAGGCGATGCCATGCCGATGCCATATATCCACTTTCAGGGCCATTGCGCCGAGGCCCTGACCTTTTATGCCGATGTGTTCGGGGCCAGTGACCTGTCGATGATGCGCTACTCGGACGCGCCCGAAATGGATGATACCCTCCGCGATCCCACCCGTGTGATTCATGGCCAGCTGACCCTGCCGGATGGTGTGCTGATGGCGTCGGATTTCCCGCCCGGCATGACCGGCGATCCGCAGGCCGCCGTGTCGCTGATGACCGTGGCCGACACCGTGACAGAGGCAAAGCGCATCTTCACCGCGCTGGCAAAGGACGGCGCGGTCATTCAGGATTTCGGCTCCACCTTCTTTTCGCGCGGCTTTGGCATGCTGAAAGACCGCTACGGCACGCATTGGATGGTCTCTGTCACACCCGAGGCGCCGCTTGATGCCACGGCCGATGCCTGACGCGGCCATTGATTTTCCCGCGCCAGCCGTGCAAACCGCTGGGGAACAACGGGATGGGGCTGAACATGACCAGAATCGACGATACCTTCGCACGCCTGCGCACGCAGGGGAAAAAGGGCTTCGTCGCCTATATCATGGCCGGTGATCCGGATATTGCCACCTCATCAGCGGTGATGAAGGGTCTGCCGGGGGCAGGGGTCGATATCATCGAACTCGGCATGCCGTTTACCGACCCGATGGCCGATGGCCCGACGATCCAGCTGGCCGGTCAGCGCGCGCTGGACCACCATATGAAGATGGATCAGGTGCTGGATATGGTGCGCGACTTCCGCAGCGCCGACACGACCACCCCCATTGTGCTGATGGGCTATTACAACCCGATCTATGCGCGTGGCGTCGACCGCTTTCTGGTGGATGCGGTATCGGCAGGCATCGACGGGCTGATCGTGGTCGACCTGCCGCCCGAGGAAGATTCCGAGCTGTGCCTGCCCGCACAGGCCGCCGGGCTTAACTTCATCCGGCTCGCCACGCCGACGACCGATGCCAAACGCCTGCCTGCCGTGCTGAAAAACACCTCCGGCTTTGTCTACTACGTCTCGGTCACCGGCATCACCGGCGCCGCCGCCGCGCAAGCCGCCGACGTGGGGCCAGAGGTCGCACGCATCAAGCAATCCACCGACCTGCCGGTGATCGTCGGCTTTGGTATCAACACGCCGGATCAGGCACGGGCCATTGCAGGCGTCGCCGATGGCTGCGTGGTGGGGTCCGCGATTGTGAAGGATATCGGCGCAGGCAAGCCGGTGGCCGAGGTGCTGGCGAATGTCGCGGCTCTGGCGGCAGGGGCGCACGCGGCATAGCGCCTTGCGCCTCCAGGCGTGTGTCCCTACGGTAAGTCTCTCCAGACCCTGAACAAATCGTCAGACCGAACCGACAGGAGATCGCCTTGCCCTTCCTCATTGCTCTGCTCGCCGCTGCCGGAGGCATCATCTGGTGGTGGATCCGGTCAAACCCGCGCGACGCCTTGTCCCTCGCAGACGATGCCATCACGGTTGTGCGCAATGCCCCCCGCAAGATCGCCTTCCGGCGGCAGGCCCAGGAACATGCCGTCGAAGGCATCGACGATGCAAGACTGGCGGTCGCAACCATCGCCGAGGCGTTTCTCCATCTTGACGATCTGCCGACAAAGGAAGCCCGGCACCGCCTGCACGAGGCGCTGCGCCGGTTGTACAGCCTGAGCCCGGAGCAGGCCGAAGAGATGGACGTGCTGGCCCGCTGGTTGCAGGACCAATGCGGCAGCCCGTCTGCTGCAATCAGCCGCGTCGGACGCAGGCTGTTCAAGATTGATGCGGACAAATCCTGGGGCGAATTGACCGAGGCGCTCGGTGCCGCCAGCGGCGACACCATGTCCGCACGGCAGGAAGAGGCCATCGCCGACTTGCGGATCGCCTTCCGGCGGCGCTAGGTTGGCGGGCGTGTGATGCCGCCGGGCGGCTCAACGCTCCCTGACGGTCGCTTTTCGCGAAGCGGGACCGCAAGGGACCGATGAGCATCAGGGTCAGGACGTCAACCGATTCCTGATTTTACAGCTATAACCGGTTGACTGAAAAAGAACTTTCCCCCTGTAACACAGGGGGAAGCCCTCGCGTTACAGCCCGGCCGTCTCGTCCATCCCCAGCATCAGGTTCAGGTTCTGCACCGCCGCCCCTGACGCGCCTTTGCCCAGGTTGTCCAGCGTCGCCAGCAGCACCACCCGGTCGCCGTCCGGCCCGGCGTGGACCGACAGCTCCATCACATTGGTGCCGTTCAGCCGCTCCGGGTTGACCCGGGGCAGCAGGCTGGCCGCGTCGACCACCTTCACGAACGGGCCGCCCTCATAATGCGCGGTCAGGGCCGCCTGCAGATCGCCCGCCGTCTGGCCGGCAGGCAGATGCAGCGGGATCTGCACGATCATCCCCTGAGCATAATTCCCGACTGAGGGAACAAAGATCGGCCGCCGCGTCAGGCCGGTGTGGGCCATCATCTCAGGCACATGCTTGTGCTTGTGCTCCAGCCCGTAGACGAAATACGCCCCGGCGGTGCCCGCTTCAAATTCCGCAATCATCGCCTTGCCGCCGCCCGAATAGCCCGAGACCGCGTTGATCGACAGGGCCGCATCCGGGTCGATCAGACCTGCCGCCACCAACGGGGCCAGCAGGGCAATGGCCCCGGTGGAAAAACACCCCGGGTTGGAGACGCGGGTCGCCGAGACAATCCGGTCGCGGTTGGCCGCAGACAGTTCCGGAAAGCCAAACGCCCAGTCCGGGTTGACCCGGTACGCCGTGCTGGCGTCGATGATCCGCGTCGGCAACCCCTCGCACAGCGCGACCGCCTCGACCGCCGCCGCGTCGGGCAGGCACAGGATCGCCACATCAGCCGCCGCAAACGCCTCGCGCCGCGCCTCGGGGTCCTTGCGCCGGGCGGGGTCCACCTGCACCAGTGCGATATCGTTGCGCGCGAGCAGTCGGTCCCGGATCTGCAACCCGGTGGTGCCTGCTTCGCCGTCAATGAACACCGATGCTGTCATGGGGATCTCCTTTGTCTGAGGCGGTGCTAGCGCATCCTGACCAAAGGGGAAACAGGCTTTGGCCCGCTTGTGATTGCAATTGCGCGGATCAGCGCCAATTGGTAATCCGGACTGACCACATCAGAGGGAACGGAAGATGCCAGTGATTACCTGTATCGAGGATCTCAAACGCATCTACAAACGCCGCACCCCAAAGATGTTCTACGATTACGCGGAATCGGGCAGCTATACCGAGCAGACCTTTCGCGAAAACACCTCGGATTTCGCCCAGCTTCGTCTGCGCCAGAAGGTTGCGGTGGATATGCTGGGCCGCAACATTGCCAGCACCATGGCAGGATTGCCGGTCACCATGCCGGTGGCGCTTGCCCCCATTGGCCTGATGGGAATGCAGGCGGCGAATGGCGAGATCAAATCTGCGCGGGCTGCTGCCAGATTTGGCGTGCCCTATACCCTTTCGACCATGTCGATCTGCTCGATTGAAGATGTCGCCGCAAATTCCCCCGCGCCGTTCTGGTTCCAGCTTTACGTGATGCAGGATGAGGATTTCGTTGACCGCATCATCCAGCGCGCCAAGGATGCAAAGTGCAGCGCATTGGTGCTGACGCTGGATCTGCAGATCCTGGGCCAGCGGCACAAGGATCTGAAAAACGGCCTGTCTGCCCCGCCGAAACTGACGCTGCCGGTCTTGCTCGACCTTGCCACCAAATGGGGCTGGGGGCTGGAGATGCTGGGGACAAAGCGCCGCCAGTTCGGCAATATCGTGGGGCACGTCAAGGGGGTGGGCGATACTTCCAGCCTGATGAGCTGGATTTCCGACCAGTTCGACCCGCAGCTCGACTGGACCAAGATCGCCCGGATCCGCGACCAATGGGGCGGCAAGTTCATCATCAAGGGCATCATGGATGAGGATGACGCCCGCAAGGCTGCCGATTTCGGGGCCGATGCGATTATCGTGTCCAACCATGGCGGGCGGCAGCTGGACGGGGCGTCATCCTCCATCCGCATGCTGCCGCGCATTGTCGATGCGGTGGGCGACCGGGTGGAGGTCTGGATGGACTCTGGCATCCGGTCCGGTCAGGACGTGCTGAAGGCCCTTGCCATGGGGGCGAAGGGCACCATGATCGGGCGCAGCTATGTCTATGGTCTGGGCGCGATGGGGGAGGCGGGGGTGACAAAGGCGCTGGAGGTGATCCGCAAAGAGCTGGACACCACCATGGCGCTGTGTGGCGAGCGCGATGTGCATGACCTTGGCCGCCACAACCTGCTGATCCCCAAGGGGTTCTCTGACGGCTGGGAGTGATCAGCGCTGCATGCGCGCCATAAGGGGTGACAGCACCAGCACCATCATCAGCAGGCAGGCGGCAAAGACAAAGGCCATGCGCAAGCCAAAGCTGCCCGCGATAAAGCCGAGCATCGGCGGGCCGAAGAAATAGCCGAAATAGCCGAACAACGTGGCGCGGGCGACGGCGCGCGCCCGTGCCTCGGGCCGCGCCAGCCGCCCCACCAGCGAAAACGCGGTCGGGGCGATGACGGAGGCCCCAAGGCCCATCACGATGAACCCGGCATAGGCCATCAGCGGTGTCTGCGCCGCCGCCGCGCCCAGGGCTCCGATCGCCGCAATCACCGCGCCGCCGGTCAGCAGCCGGTAGGGGCTGACATGCGCCACCAGCCCCTGGCCCGCCAGCCGGGCAAAGCCCATGGTCAGCGCAAGTGCGGCAGGCCCCAGCGCGCCCTGCTCCGGGCTGCCGCCCAGCGTTTTCTCGATATGCAGCGCGGACCATGCCTCGGCGGCGTTTTCGGTCATGAAGGCGATCAGCACCACGCCACCGCCCAGCACCGGCAACCAGCCCAGAGCGGCGGCACCCGGGCCTTTCGGTTTGCGCAATCCGTCGATCTGGCCATCATGCTCCCACGTCATCAGTGCGAGGCTGCCTGCCACCAGCGCCATCACCCCCAGCACCCAACCCGGCCCCCAGTCGGCCCCGCGCATCATGCCGGTGACAATCGCGGCCCCGGCATAGCCAAAGCTGTAGGCGGCGTGGCACAGGTTCATCAGGTGGATCTTGCGGGTGTTTTCCAACTCGGCCACGCGGGCGTTCATCAGCACATCTGTCAGGCCAGTGCCCGCGCCGCAGACCATCATCGCCAGCGGAAACAACAGCAGGCTGGCGGTTTGCCCCGGCAAGGCAATGCCCAGACCCATGGTGAGCGCGGCCAAGGGCAGGGCCATACGCCCCATCGCGGCCCCAAAAGCCGGGGCCAGCAGCATCGCCGTGACCGCTGCCAGCGGGGTGAACAGCAAGAGGAACCCCAGCTGCGCCTCATCCACCGCCAGCATCGTCTTGATGTCCGGCAAAGCAGCCGCAAACGTGCCCCAGATCACACCCATGGCAGCAAAAGCCGCCAGCGGCGCGCGTGCGATTGTCAGGATGCTGGCCATCGGGGGGACTCCGTTCTTGCCCGCCGCAAATAGCAGAGCCCCGGTGTGATCTCCATCCCAGAGTGCCACGTTTGATCATCTTCTTGTATCCCCGCAGCCCGGGGCAGCGTTTGCTTTTGCAAGCGCGTTCGGGTTGCAGGGGATAGCGTTGAACGCGAGACGCGGTTTGCGCGTTGCGGTCTATGCGTCGTGAAACAGCAAGGCGTGATGCGCCGCCGATCCGGCCCGTGCCCCGTCTGCGGCAGCAAACAGCGCGCCATACATCGGACGGCACAGATCGCCCGCCGCAAATACTCCGGGCACCGAGGTGTTCTGCATCATGTCCACGCTGACAAACGGGCCGGTCATGCCGTCCTCTGTCCGGCAGCCAAGCTGTGCGGGCAGATCGCAGGACGGCTCGGAGCGGGAGACCAGATAAACCACCGCCCGCTGAACCTGTTGACCGTCTGCCAGCAGCAGGGTCCGGCTCTTCCCCTCATCCCGGATCGCCACAACCGGCAGATCATAAATCGGAATGCCCCATCCTGCCGCTTTGGCCCGTACCTCATCGGGCAGCGGGTGGCCGTTGCAGAACAGCGCCAGATCATGGGTCCAGTCGCGCAGCATGGTCAGGTGATGCGGCACGGCGGGGCTGGTCATCAGGATGCCGGTGGGCTGATCGGCGACCTCATACCCGTGGCAATAGGGGCATTGCATCGCCCATTGGCCCCAGCCTGCCTCCAGCCCCGGAATATCGGGCAGGATGTCGCGCATGCCATGGGCAAGAATGACCTTGGCCGCGCGCCACGGCGCACCGGCCTGCAGTTCAAACCCGCCGTCGCGGGCGCGGATGGTGGTGACCCGTGCCCGCTCGATCCGGGCGGTCGGATAGGCCAGCAGATCGGCCTGCCCGCGCCGCTGCATTTCCGCCGGGGCCAGACCGTCCATGCCCAGAAAGCCATGCCCCTCGGCTGCAAAGCGGTTGCGGGTCTGGCCGTCGTCAAACACCACCACCCGCCTGCGCGCCCGTGCCAGCATCAGCCCCGCCGCCAGTCCGGCAAAGCTGCCGCCCACGATGGCCACATCAATCTCGTTGCTCATGAGTTTTCCTTGCATCTCGCGAATCACGTAACTATGATAGTTACATGAAGCGAAACAACAAGCTCTCTCTCGCCCTGCACACGCTGGGTCATATGGCGGCAGCCCCGGATCAGGCGTTCACGTCAGAGGTGATTGCCGGGCACAATGCGACCAATCCTGTGGTGGTGCGGCGGGTGCTTGGCCTGCTGCGGGTGCAGGGGATTGTGGTGTCGGGCAAGGGTCATGCGGGTGGCTGGCGGCTGGCAAAGCCGGCCGACAGCATCACCGTCGCCGATGTCTACGCGGCCATCGGCGCGCCGCTGATGACGGTGGAGCCGCTGGCGGCACCGGATGGCTGCGCCATCGTGGCCGCGCTGCACAGCACGATGACCGAAGCGGTGGCCGAGGCAGAAGCGGTGCTGCGCCGCCACTTTGCCCGCCGCACCATTGCCGATCTGGCGCAGGCCATGGAGCAGGGCGCAAAGAAAAAAGGCGATTTGCGCTTTCCCCCGCGTTGATTCCCCGCTATAGCCCCCCGGTCGCGCCGCGCACCCTTGGAGGGCGGTGGACTTATTTATATGG
Source organism: Pseudotabrizicola sp. 4114 (assembly GCF_031457365.1). Classification (NCBI taxonomy): domain Bacteria; kingdom Pseudomonadati; phylum Pseudomonadota; class Alphaproteobacteria; order Rhodobacterales; family Paracoccaceae; genus Pseudotabrizicola; species Pseudotabrizicola sp. 4114. The sequence goes on from NZ_JAVDWP010000001.1 coordinate 372,449, forward strand.
AGAACTGCAATGGCTGGTGAGATCCCTGATCTGATCGCCGAGGCACGTACGGGGACAGGCAAGGGGGCCGCCCGTCAAGCTCGTCGTGAGCAACTCGTGCCCGGTATTGTTTACGGTGGTGGTGTAGACCCGCAACCGATCAACATCAAATACAACTATCTTCTGACCAAACTGCGCAAGGGACGTTTCCTTTCGACGCTGTTCAACCTGAAAGTTGAAGGTCAGGAAGATGTCCGCGTGATCTGCCGCGGTGTGCAGCGCGATGTGGTCAAGGATCTTCCGACCCACGTCGACCTGATGCGCCTGCGTCGCACCTCGCGGATCAATCTGTTCATTCACGTGAACTTTGAGAATCAGGACAAGGCCCCCGGCCTGAAGCGTGGCGGCACGCTGACCGTGGTGCGTCAGGAAGTCGAACTGGAAGTGACCGCCGGGGAAATCCCGGATCACATCACGGTTGACCTGACCGGCAAGAACATCGGCGACGTCATCCACATCGACGATGTTGTGCTGCCCGAAGGCGTCAAGCCCTCGATCGCGCGCAACTTTGTCATCGCCAACATCGCGGCCCCGTCGGGTCTGCGGTCGGAAGACAACGCGGACGACGCAGCCGAAGAGTGATCTTTGGCCTCCGGGCCTGAAGGTCGCAACAGATAGAGGCGCGGCAGGGAAACCTGCCGCGCTTTTTGAATATGAGGCGGTCTTACGTTCGTGCCGCCATCTCCAGATGATGTTCGTGGCGCGGGTCATTCCCGGCGGACCTGCCCGCCTTGGCCGCCAGCCGCGCCACATAGTCGGCACAACACAGGTGATGCAGGCGGGCGACATCGGGCAGGGCCATCAGTGCGCTGTGCTCTGCTTCAAACGCAGTTGCATGGCGCAGGGCGCTGTTGTCGAAAATCTCATTCCGGTTGTAGCGGTCAAAGAAGCTGTCGGTGTAGCGGTCCTTGCCCGCGACCGAAGACAGCGTGCCCTTTTTCAGCCCGAAGCTTTCTTCGGAACGGATCATGTAATGGTTCATCTGCGCCGTCGCATGACTGACCCGCGCCATCGGCACCCGGCGCAGGTAGTCGCCATCCGGCGTCCATTCCGGCAGGGCATCGCCATCGGCGTTGACCCAGGCCATGCCGTCTTGCCCCCAGCGTCCCGCATGGCGCGGCAGCAGTCGTTTCGGCCCATGCTCCCCCAGACGGCGGAACCAGCTGGGCTGGGCGTGGATCGTCTTGATCCAGGTCGAGGGGAAATCCCGGCTTTCACTGGCGCGCAGGAACTGGCGGTGGACCAGCCCATCCTCCCACGCCACCCGCCCGGATGTGCCGAACACCCGCCAGTTGATCGCCATGCCCAGAAACCCGGCATCATCAGGGATCAGATCGGTGATCCGGCCCGCCCCCCGGTGGATCACCAGAAACTCATCCACATCACAGACCAGCACCCAATCGGCACCGCTGACCTGTGGCAGCGCCTTGGCTGCCTCCAGCTTGCGGGCGCAGATGTTGGTGCCGCCCGGCACGTCATGGCGCAGATGGGTCACGCCTGCGGGGGCCATGGCATCGAGCAATCCGGGCGAATGATCGGTGGAGTCATTGGTCACCACCACAATATCGGTGAAGCCCAGATGCCGGTACCACGCCACCCATTCCACCAGAAACGGCCCTTCGTTGCGGACAGAACAGACAACGGCAAAGCGCATGATGGCTCCCTTTTCCTGCCCGATGCTTGACGGCTGCCGCCCTCTTCGTCAAGGAAGGGGCAACAGGAGAACGCAATGAAACTGCTTGTAGGTCTTGGCAACCCGGGTGCGAAATACGCGGGCAACCGGCACAATATCGGATTCATGGCAGTGGACCGGATTGCGGCGGATCACAGCTTTGGCCCGTGGAAACCGGCGTTCAAGGGCGAGGTGGCCGAGGGGCGGCTGGGGGATGAAAAGGTGCTGGTGCTGAAACCCGGCACCTTCATGAACCTGTCGGGCCAGTCGGTGCAGGCGGTGATGGCGTTTTACAAGCTGGCACTGGGCGATATCACCGTGTTTCATGACGAGCTGGACCTTGCCCCCGGCAAATGCCGGATCAAGCAGGGCGGGGGTCATGCCGGACACAACGGGCTGCGCTCGATCAGTGGCACTGTGGGCGAGGGCTATGGCCGGGTGCGGCTTGGCATCGGCCATCCGGGGCACAAGGATGCGGTGGCGGCTTACGTGCTGCACGATTTCGCCAAGGCCGATCAGGACTGGCTGGAGGATCTGCTGCGCGGTCTGTCAGATGGGGCGGCGCATCTGGCGGCAGGCGACGGCCAGAAATTCATGAACGCCGTCGCCCTGCGCGTGGCCCCGCCAAGGTCGTCAGACAAGGCGCGGCCTGAGACGAAACGGGAGCCCAAGTCAGACGCCCAACCCGAGGCCAAACCGGCACCCGCCGCCGAGGAACCCGACAACCGCAGTCCGATGCAGAAACTTCTAGACCGGTTTCGCTAACGACACGGGCAGAAGCGCTCCGCGCGGGAGTATTTCAGAAAGGTGCAAGCGCATGGGGTGTGGACCTTTGCCGCTGGCGTGCCTAGCTTTGCGGTCAAAGGAGACCCCCATGACCGTTTTCGCCCAAGACTGGACCACGCCCTTTGGCCTGCCGCCGTTTGACCTGATCCGGGACGAGGATTTTACCCCCGCATTCGACGCGGCCCTGACCGAGGCGCGGGCCAATATCGCTGTGATCGCGGCGAGTGACGAGGCCCCGACCTTCGCCAATGTGATCGACGCGCTGGAGCTGGCCGAGGGCAGCTTGGACCGGGTGGCGGGGGTGTTTTACAACCTTGCCGGGGCAGACTCGAATGACGCGCGCGAGGCGCTGATGCGTGATCTGGCCCCGAAGATGAGCGCGTTTTCATCCGAAGTGTCGAACAACAAGGCGCTGTTTGCCCGGATCGAGACCTTGTGGCAGGGGCGCGACGCGCTGGACCTGACGGCGGAGCAGATGCGGGTGCTGACCCTGTACCGCCAGATGTTCGTCCGCTCCGGCGCGCAGTTGGAGGGCGACGCGGCGGCGCGGCTGACGGCGGTGAAATCGCGGCTTGCCGTGCTGGGCACCCAGTTCAGCCAGAACCTGCTGGCGGATGAGCGCGACTGGTTCCTGCCGCTGGCCGAGGCCGATCTGGAGGGGTTGCCCGAGTTCGTGGTGGCAAGCGCCCGTGCCGCCGGGCAGGAGCGCGGGGCCGATGGCGCGGTGGTGACCCTCAACCGCTCGCTGATCGTGCCGTTCCTCCAGTTCTCGCCGCGCCGCGCGTTGCGCAAACTGGCCTATGAGGCCTGGGGCGCGCGGGGGGCGAATGGCAATGACCATGACAACCGGGGAATCGCGGCAGAAATCCTGGCGTTGCGGGACGAACGGGCGAAGCTGTTGGGCTATGCCAGCTTTGCCGCGTACAAGCTGGAACCGGAGATGGCGAAAACCCCGGCGGCGGTGCGCGATCTGCTGATGCGGGTCTGGCAGCCTGCGCGGGCCAAGGCCGAAGCAGATGCAAAGGTGCTGGAGGCGATGCTGCTGGCCGATGGCATTGCCGGGCCGCTGGAGCCGTGGGACTGGCGCTTTTACAGCGAAAAACGCCGCCGCGCCGAGCATGATCTGGATGAGGCCGCGCTGAAACCCTATCTGTCTCTGGATGCGATGCTGGCCGCGCAGTTCGACTGCGCCAACCGGCTGTTCGGGCTGGAATTCCGTGAACTGGACGGCCCGTTCTATCACCCGGACGTGCGCGGCTGGGAGGTCACCCGCAACGGCGCGCATGTGGCGGTGTTCCTGGGCGATTACTTTGCGCGCGGGTCAAAGCGGTCTGGCGCGTGGTGCTCGGCCATGCGCTCGCAGCGCAAGCTGGGTGGTGAGGTGCGGCCCATCGTCGTCAACGTCTGCAACTTCGCCAAGGGCGATCCGGCGCTGCTGTCTTATGACGATGCGCGGACCCTGTTCCATGAGTTCGGCCATGCCCTGCATCAGATGCTGTCGGATGTGACCTATGGGTTCATTTCCGGCACCTCGGTCGCCCGCGATTTCGTGGAACTGCCGAGCCAGCTTTATGAGCATTGGCTGGAGGTGCCTGCCGTGCTGGAACAGCACGCCCGGCACTGGCAGACGGGGGAGCCGATGCCTGCGGACATGCTGGAACGATTGCTCGCCGCCAGTACCTATGATCAGGGCTTTGGCACGGTGGAGTTCATCGCCTCTGCCATGGTCGATCTGGAGTTCCATGAAGGCCCGCCCCCCGCCGATCCGATGCAGAAACAGGCCGAGGTGCTGGAGGCGCTGGGGATGCCGCGGGCGATCCGGATGCGGCATGCGACCCCGCATTTCGCCCATATCTTCACCGGCGACGGCTATTCCTCCGGCTACTATTCCTACATGTGGTCCGAGGTGATGGATGCCGACGCCTTTGCCGCCTTTGAGGAGGTGGGGGATGCCTTTGACCCGGCCACCGCCGCCCGGCTGGAACGGTTCATTCTGGCTGCGGGCGGGTCGGAGGAGGCGGAGCAGCTGTACCTGCAGTTCCGGGGCAAGATGCCTGGGGTGGAGGCTTTGCTGAAGGGACGGGGGTTGCTGGAGGAGGTTTGAGTGCCCCCTGTGTTACATTCTGCCAGCTATAACGAAATCAAGGACTTGATCCTGCCGGTTTAAGACTTTCTTCATCTTCTGGGGAAAGGGGGCGCTGCCCCCTTGGGCCTTTGGCCCATCCCCCGGAGTATTTTTGAAAGGTGCAATTCAGCAGGGACAGTCTTTGCATTGCTGCTTTCTAAGTACTCCGGGGGGGCCGAAGGCGGGGGGCAGCGCCCCCCTGCGCCGTTGGCGGACAGTGCGGCGGCGGGGCGTGGTGGCGGGGGGGCGAGGAACCGCTTACCAGACGGCGGACCGGCAGGCCGATGCTGACGGTCATGGGTCCGGGCGCGGTGGCCTTCGACCATATCGGCGCTGGCCAGCACCGGGGCGATCTTTGGAATCGAGCAATGCGGCAGCATCAGCACGGCGATGTCGGGCGGGATGCGGGCCGGGGCAAAAGAGTGCATTTTCCGCCATGCGGATTTCGTAAATCGCAAAGCGCAGGCTGAGTGGCGCGCTACGCTGGTGGCAACAAAAGGGGATCCCATGCCATTGACCATGAACCGCGAGGTTTTCATCACCTGTGCCGTGACCGGATCGGGGGCCACGCAAGACCGCAGCCCGCATGTGCCGCGCAGCCCGAAGCAAATTGCCGACTCTGCCATTGATGCGGCCAAGGCGGGGGCGGCGGTGGTGCATTGCCATGTGCGCGACCCCGAGACCGGCAGGCCGTCGCGCGCGTTGGCGCTGTACCGCGAAGTCACCGAGCGCATCCGTGATGCGGGCGAGGATGTGGTGCTGAACCTGACCGCCGGAATGGGCGGCGACATCTTTTTCGAGGGCACCGAGGATATGGGCCGGATCGGCCCGCGCTCTGACATGGCCGGGGCTGCCGAGCGGGTGGCGCATATCGTTGAGTGTCGGCCCGAGATCTGCACGCTCGATTGCGGCACAATGAATTTCAACGAGGCCGATTATGTGATGGTCAACACGCCGGGCATGTTGCGCGACATGGCGCGGCGGATGACGGCGGCGGGCGTGCGGATCGAGATCGAGGCGTTTGACACCGGGCATCTGTGGTTGGCGAAAGAACTGGTGCGCGAGGGCGTGATCCCCGAGCCGGTGCTGGTGCAGCTGTGCATGGGCGTGCCCTGGGGGGCGCCGGATGACCTCAACACCTTTATGGGCATGGTCAACAATGTGCCCGCCGGCTGGCACTGGTCGGCCTTTGCGCTGGGTCGGCACCAGATGCCCTATGTTGCGGCCTCGGTGCTGGGCGGCGGCAATGTGCGGGTCGGGCTGGAGGACAACCTTTGGCTCGACAAAGGGGTGCTGGCGACCAATGCTCAGCTGGTCGAGCGCGCGGCCACGATCATCGAGACCATGGGCGCGCGGGTGATCACGCCCGCAGAGGTGCGGGCGCGGCTGAAACTGGAGAAAAGGGCCCCGCTATGAAACGACTTCTTTTGTTGGCTGTGTTGGCTTTGGCGGGGTGCGACCCGCATACGCCATCGCCGCGTTATGCCGCGGCACCGATGTATCTGCTGGATCTCGCGCCAGAGCGCTTGCTGGGAACGTGGTACGAGGTGGCAAGCTTTCCCGCGCCGTTTCAGGACGGGTGCAGCCATACGACCGCCACCTATGGCGTGGCCGAGGGTGGGCTGAGCGTGGTCAACCGCTGCCGCCGGGATGGTCAGCTGGTGCAGATCACCGGAACGGCGGCACAGGTCGGGCCGGGGCAGTTCAAGGTCAGGCTGGCCGGGGTGCCGTTTGCCGGGGATTACTGGGTGATCGGCCAAAGCCCGGACGGGCGCACGGTGCTGGTCGGCACGCCGACCCGGCTGGCGGGCTGGATGCTGCACCGTGACCGCGAGGTGACGGCAGCCGAGCGGCGCTGGGCGGGGCAGGTGTTCCGCAAGAACGGCTATGATGAGGCTGCGTTGCAGCGGACGGATCAGCGGTAGCATCCCGCGCGGCGGTGGGGTCTTTTGCGCCTCCCTCCCCCCTTGTGGGGGAGGGATGGGGTGGGGGGCCGCGCCGCCGGTAACAGCAAGTGACAGGGGATGACGCATGGCGCGCAAGGCGGCAATCATTGGCGGTGGGGTGATCGGCGGCGGCTGGGCGGCGCGGTTCCTGCTCAACGGCTGGGATGTGGCGGTGTTCGACCCCGACCCCGAGGCCCCGCGCAAGCTGGGCGAGGTGCTGGACAACGCCCGTGCGGCGCTGCCCGCGCTGTCGGGCGGGCCGATGCCCGTCGAGGGGCGGCTGAGCTTTGCCGGGACGATCACCGAGGCGGTCGAGGGCGCGGAGTACATCCAGGAATCGGTCAGCGAACGGCTGGAGCTGAAGCACCGGGTCTTTGCACAAATCCAGCAAGTTGCCCCCGATACGCCGCTGGGAAGCTCGACTTCCGGCTTCAAACCTTCACAATTGCAACAAAACGCCGCCAACCCGGCGGTGATCTTTGTCGCCCATCCGTTCAACCCGGTCTACCTGTTGCCGCTGGCCGAAGTGGTGCCGTCGCCCGCCTCTGACCCGGCCGTGATCGAGGCGGCAAAAGAGATCTTGCGCGAGATCGGCATGTTCCCCCTTCATGTGCGCAAGGAGATCGACGCCCATATCGCGGACCGCTTCCTGGAAGCGGTCTGGCGTGAGGCGTTGTGGCTGGTCAAGGACGGGGTGGCCACCACGGAAGAGATCGACGAGGCTATCCGCATGGGCTTTGGCCTGCGCTGGGGCCAGATGGGGCTGTTCGAGACCTATCGGGTGGCGGGCGGCGAGGCCGGGATGAAGCATTTCATGGCGCAGTTCGGGCCCTGCCTGCAATGGCCGTGGTCGCGGCTGACCGATGTGCCGGAGTTCACCGAGGAGCTGGTCGATCTGATCGCGGGCCAGTCGGATGCCCAATCCGGGCACCACAGCATCCGCGCGCTGGAGCGCATCCGCGACCAGAACCTGACCGGGTTTCTGCGGGTGCTGAAAGAGCGCAACTGGGGCGCGGGCAAGGTGCTTTTGGAGCATGACGCCCGCCGCCGGGCCAACCTGCCCGCGCCGGTGCCGGGCGACGGGCCGATGGAGGCGGCGCGGCTGACGGTGCTGCCGGGCTGGATCGACTATAACGGTCACATGACCGAAAGCCGCTACCTGTTCGCCTGTTCCGAAACCGTGGATGCATTTCTGCGCCATATCGGCGCGGATATCGCCTATGTCGGCACCGGCTTCAGCTATTACACCGCCGAGACCCATCTGGTGCATCTGGGCGAGGCAAAGCTGGGCGACGCGCTGACCGGCACCGTGCAGGTGCTGGCGGCGGATGAGAAACGGCTGCACCTCTTTATCCGCATCCTGCGAAACGGCCAGCCGGTGGCCACGCTGGAACAGATGCTGCTGCATGTCGATATGGCACGCGGCAAGACCTGCGCAGCGCCTCAGGCGATCCTCGACCGGCTGCTGCCGATCGCGCAGGCCCATGCCGCCCTGCCGCGCCCCGAAGCGGCGGGCCGTCATGTCGGGCAAAGGAGCAGCTGACATCGTTTGGCCTGACAGATGTGCAGCGTTTTTTGACCATGAGGAAAGGGCATCGCAATGGCAAAGCATGACTATACCAGCCGGATCGTATGGACCGGGAATACGGGGGAGGGCACCCGCAGCTATCGCGGCTATGCGCGGACCTGGCAGATTGCGGTGCCGGGCAAGGCGGTGGTGCAGTGCTCCAACGATCCGCTGCTGGGCGGCGATCCGGGCAAGATGAACCCGGAGGATCTGCTGCTTTCGGCGCTCTCGGCCTGTCATATGCTGTGGTATCTGCATTACGCCTCGGAAGCGGGAATTGTGGTGACGGGGTATGAGGATTGCCCGGTCGGCACCGGAGAAATCGGGCCGGGCGGCGCGGGGCGGTTTACGGCGGTGGAGCTGCGGCCGGTGATCACGGTCGCGCCGGGGGCGGATCTGGGGATCGCAGAAGCCCTTCACCACCGCATTCACGCGGTCTGTTTCATCGCGCGTTCGGTGGCGTTTCCGGTCAGCTATGCGCCGCGCCTTGAGGTCAGCGCATAGCTGCGACGCCGGATGTCGCATTCGCGCAAGTGGCGGCCCGACGCGCGGCTAGGCTGGCGGCTGGTCAACACGTGGCACAGCAGTCAGGGCAATATGGAAGACAGCGATTACATCATCGTGGGCGCAGGGTCGGCCGGCTGTGTGCTGGCCGAGCGGCTGAGCGCCTCGGGGCGGCACAAGGTGACGCTGATCGAGGCCGGGGGCAGTGACCGGCGGTTTTATGTGCAGATGCCGCTGGGCTATGGCAAGTTGTTCTATGACCCGGCGGTGAACTGGATGTACCGCGCCGAGCCTGATCCGGGGCTGGCGGGCAACCGTGATCACTGGCCACGCGGGCGGCTGCTGGGCGGGTCATCGGCGATCAACGCGATGGTGTGGATCCGGGGGCACCGGGCCGATTACGACGACTGGGGCACGGCGGCACCGGGCTGGGGCTGGGACGACTGCCTGCCCGCCTATCGCCGGATCGAGGACAACGAGGCCGGGGCCGATGATTGGCGCGGTCAGGGCGGGCCGCTGTTCATCTCGGCCAACCGGCAGGGGCTGCATCCGCTGGTGCGCGACTACATTGCCGCCTGCGGCGAGGCCGGGCTGCCGGAGGTGGCGGATTTCAACGGCGCGTCGCAGGAAGGCGCGGGTGTCTATCAGATGACCATCAAGGGCGCACGGCGCAATTCCACCGCGCGGGCGTTTCTGCGCCCGGCGATGAAGCGGCCCAACCTGCGGGTGCTGACCCATGCGCAGGTGACACGGGTGATCATCGAGGCCGGCCGCGCCGTGGGGGTGGAGCTGCGACAGAACGGCGAGACGCGCAGCTTGCGGGCGCGGGGCGAGGTGATCCTGTCGGGCGGCGCGATCAACAGCCCGCAGCTGTTGCAGTTGTCGGGCATCGGGCCGGGGGCGCTGTTGCAGGCGATGGGGCTGCCGGTGGTGGTCGACAACCCCAATGTGGGCAGGCATCTGAGTGACCATCAGGGCATCAACTATACCTGGTCGATGCGGGTGCCGACCTATAACGACATCCTGCGCCCCTGGTGGGGCAAGGCGCTGGTGGGGTTGCAATATCTGCTGGGGGGGCGGGGGCCGCTGGCCAAGTCCATCAACCATGCGGGCGGGTTCTTCCGCACCGATCCGGGCCTCGCGCGGCCGAACATGCAACTGTACATGCAGGCGTTTTCGACGCTGATCCCGCGCGATGGCGAGCGCCCGATCCTGTCGCCGGACCCGTGGTCGGGCCTGTCGCTGGGGCTGTCGAACTGCCGCCCGACCTCGCGCGGGGAGATCCGGCTGGCCAGCCCTGATCCGCTGGCGCATCCGGTGATCGTGGCGAATGCCTTTGCGACCGAGCATGATGTCGCTGAGATGCTGGATGCGGTCAAATTCCTGCGCCGGATCGCGGCGCAACCGGCGATGGCGCGGCTGATCAAGGAAGAGTTGCGTCCGGGGCCGCAGGTGCGCGCGGACGAAGATCTGATCGCGGATTTCCGGGCGCGGTCGGGGACGGTCTATCACCCGTGCTGCACCTGCCGGATGGGGGCGGACCCCGCGACCAGCGTGCTGGACGCGCGGCTGCGGGTGCGGGGCGTGGCGGGGCTGCGGGTGATAGACGCCGCGAGCTTTCCCAACATCATCGCGGGCAACACCAATGCCCCGGCGATCCTGACCGGGTGGAAGGGCGCGCAGATCGTGCTGGAAGATGCACGCTAGCGTGACCTTTGCGCCGGGTGCCGCCTCGGGGGGCATCGAGCCCCCGCTCGGCGGCGTTGCCACGGGATGCGGGACGGTGCCGCAAGACTTGCAGTGTGGCGCGGCTTTGGCGGCGGACGCTCCGCGGGGAGTATTTTTGAAAGCTGCAAGCCATTTGCACCTTTCTTAAATACTCCCGCCGGAGGCGTCTGTCGGTGGCAGCGCACTATTCGCCCCGAGGATAGCGGCTGGTGTCCTCCAGCACGTTGAGGTCCATGTGGTTGCGCATGTAGCGTTCGGAGGCGGCGCGCAGGGGTTGGCAATCCCAGGGGAAATAGGCGCCGTTGCGCAGGGCATCATAGACCACCCAGCGGCGGGCCTGGCTTTCGCGGACGGCGGCGTCGAACCGGGGCAGATCCCAGCGGGCATCTGCGGCGGCGCGGAAGTGGTCGAGGACCGGAGCGGCGCGGGGATCGGTGGCGAGATTGTTGCGTTCTTCCGGGTCGGCGGCGAGATCGAAGAGCTGTTCGGGGTCGGCGGCGCAGCGGATGTATTTCCATGCGCCCTCGCGCAGGGCGATCATCGGGGTGATCGTGCCTTCGGCGGCGTATTCCATGGCGACCATCGGGCGACTGCCACCAGTGGCCATCGGGGTCAGGTCAACGCCATCGGTCCATGGCATCACCCCGGACATATCCACGCCGGCGAGAGCGGCGAGGGTGGGGGTGAGGTCGATGGTGGAGACCGGGTCGGTGATCAGGCCGGGGGCGAGGTCGGGGGCAGAGATCATCAGTGGGACGCGGGCGGAGCCTTCAAAGAAGTTCATCTTGAACCAGAGGCCACGTTCGCCCAGCATTTCGCCGTGATCCGACAGGAAGACCACCACCGCTTCTTGCCGCGACGCCTCCAGCACGGCGAAGAGTTCGCCGATCTTGTCGTCGATGTAGGAGATGTTGGCGAAGTAACCTTGCCGCGCACGACGGATCTGCTCGGGTGAGATGTCGAAGCTGCGCCAGTCGCAGGCATCCATCAGGCGTTTCGAATGGGGGTCTTGTGCCGCGTAGGGGATCGGCTCGGGCGGGGTGAGTTCCGGCGCGCCGTCATACAGATCCCAGTATTTGCGGCGGGCGACAAAGGGGTCGTGCGGGTGGGTGAAGCTGACGGTGAGGCACCAGGGGCGCGGGTCTTTTCCGCGCGACAGGTCGTAGAGTTTCTGCACAGCCTGAAACGCGACATCATCGTCATATTCCAGCTGGTTGGTGATTTCGGCCACGCCCGCGCCCGTGACCGAGCCGAGGGTGTGATACCACCAGTCGATGCGTTCGCCCGGTTTGCGGTAATCCGGGGTCCAGCCGAAATCGGCGGGGTAGATGTCGGTGGTCAGCCGGTCCTCAAACCCGTGCAACTGGTCGGGACCGACGAAGTGCATCTTGCCCGAGAGCGCGGTATAGTAGCCGGCGCGGCGCAGATGATGGGCATAGGTCGGGATGTCCGAGGCAAATTCTGCGGCATTGTCATAGACCCGGGTGCGGCTGGGCAGCTGGCCCGACATGAACGAGGCCCGCGCCGGCGCGCAGAGCGGCGAGGCGGTGTAGCAGTTCTGAAACCGCAGCGCATGGCGCGCCAGCAGCCGCAGGTTGGGCGTGTGCAGAAAATCGGCGGGGCCGTCGGGAAACAGCGTTCCGGTCAGCTGGTCCACCATGAGGATCAGGATATTAGGGCGCTGGGGCGTGGCATCGGTGTTTTTTGGGTCTGTCATGACGGTCCGTCCTTTTGTCCCGGGGGCTGGCCGGAAGGGGCTGGCCAGAGTCAGCCTTGGCGTGAACGCTTGCGCGCGGGGCAAGCCGGATGCGCCACAGGCGGTGCAGAGGAGAGATCGCATGAAAACTGTTAAAAGTTTCCCAAAACTTGGGTCGAATTTGAAGAGGGGGGTCATTTTATGCCCATGCAGGCCCGGGGTTGGGCGCGGCTATGGGCTGATGGACGCGGGCCTTTGCATCGCGCTCTGGCGGGGCTGGGGGGCAACCCTTGCAACCTGCGCACCGCGCGCATGAAAAAGGGCGCAGCCGGGGAGGTGCGCCCTTTCGAAGTCAAATGCTGTGGCGATGCAGGCTGCCGCGCCTGGGCTGGGATTAGGACAGCGACAGGTTGGTGGCGGATTCGCGACCGTCACGACCGGCTTCGATATCGAAGGTCACGGCCTGACCGTCCTTGAGGCCGCGCAGACCGGCCCGTTCCAGTGCGGTGATGTGGACGAAGACATCTTTTTTACCGCCCTCGGGGGCAATGAAACCGTAGCCTTTAGTCTCGTTGAACCATTTCACGGTGCCCTTGGCCATCGTGAAGTCTCCTGTAGAAATGTCGCCCGCGGGATTGCGGCGACCCGGCGCAGTCAGCTGATCGTCGATTGCTGTGGCCGTGAGGCGGAGACAGTGGTCGAAATAGTTAACGTCGCCCTGTAAATATGGCGTCAGACGCCAAAAAAGGCAAGAATATTTGCGGGAATTGCCGGTCAGACCGCGTGGGCATCGGCGCTGATCGGCTTGGCCCGCGCGCGGGCGGCACGGCGGTTCAGAAGCGAGAGGCCGAGGCCCAGAACAACGACTGTCAGACCCGCGCCGGACCAGATCGCAAGCGCGAGGAGCAGGCTGGTATCCAGCAGGATCAGCGAGGCGATGGCCGATGCGAAACCAAAGATGCCACCTGCCAGAATGAAAACCGCAGCCATCAGATCCTCCTGTTATTGCAGGATCAGAGTCGCGATTGATTCGGGCGCAAATGTGACCTGCGGCTGACCCCGGTGTGGTGCCGGGTGAAAGTGCGGAACGTCCCGGCCGGGTCAGACCGGCCAGGTTTTTGCCGCCTCTTTCAGATGGGTCAGAAAGGCCTGCACCTTGCGCGTGCGGTGCAGGTCAACATGGGTAACGATCCACAGCGGCGCATCCCATTCGGGGCGCGGCGGCAGGATTTCGACCAGATCGGGGTTGGCCGAGGCCTTGTAGACCGCAGAAAAGCCGATGCCCGCGCCCTGCAAAACCGCCTCTTCCAGCGCGGCGGGTTCGGTGCCGCGAAAGCTGATGGCAGAGGCCGGAATCGTGTTGCGCAGCCAGCGGTAGAACGGCGCGCGGGTGGTTTCACTGTCGACGCAGACAAAGCGGTGGTTGGCAAATTCTGACTCGTCCTTTGGCTGCCCGTGTCGGGCGATATAGCCACGGGAGGCATAAAGCCCGGTCCGGATCGGTGGCAACGGTTGCGCCACATTGTCCGGTTCTTCCGGGGTGGCTCCGGCGCGGATCGCGACATGCGCCTCGCCATAATCCAGCCGGAACACCCGCATGTCGGTGAGGAAACGCACCTGCACCAGCGGATACAGCTCCTGAAACTCCGTGAGCAACGGAACCAGCAGGTCGGCGATACCGGCAATCGAGGTGATCGTCAGCTCGCCGCCCACCACCTCGCCCTGACCCTTGATCCGGCTGGACAGCTGGGCGAACTGTTCTTCGGTGGTCTGGGCTACGGTGAGCAGATCCCGCCCCGCCTCGGTCGGGGTGTAACCGCGCGCGTGGCGCTGAAACAGCTTGGTCCCCAGCGTTTTTTCCAGGGCGTCTATGTGGCGGATCACGGTGGCGTGATGCACGCCAAGCACCTCGGCGGCACCGGAAACCGTGCCAAGCCGGGCTACCTGAAACGCGGTTCTGATCTCATCCCAGGCAGGTTGGGCCATGGTGGCAGCTCCCTTGTTATTCACGGATTATCACATAATTTTGCTGTGCGCTAATGCACAGACTGAGGGCAGAGTTCTGTAATGTAAAGGAAAAATGAAACGACTAACTTCCTCTCACCGAACAAAACACGGGTTGCCGCGAAACTTTTACAGAAGCGGCCCCGTTCCATAACCACCCGCTGCACATACGCAGCATCTCGATGAAGGAAGACCAAAATGCGTACTCTGATGATTTCTGCTGCCGCCCTTGCACTGACCGCTGGCATTGCTGCCGCCAACCCCGGCACCAACCAGCTGGCCGCTCAGGCCGGCGTTTCGGCAAATGATTACACCCAGAGCCAGCTGATCCAGCTGTTGCAGGCTCAGAAAGACAATGATCAGGCCCGTATCCGTTTTATCATGTCGCAAGCCGGTGAAGGCACCGGTGCGGCCTCGACCGACGTACAGCTGGCTGCTGCGGCCGGTGTGGAGCCGGGCCGCTTTACCATCAATGAGCTTCAGCTTCTGATCGAGGCAAAGCGCGACAATGACACCCAGATGACCAACTTCATCCTGTCGGGCCAGAACCGCGCCAATGGCAAGCCCGCCGAGGTTGTGACCCCCGGTAAAGCGCAGCTGGCAGCTGTGCTGGGCGTCGATGCCTCGCAATACACGCTGACCGAACTGACGGCGTTGTATCAGCAAACCGTCGGCAACCGTTCGTAAGACAGGTTGCGGCTCCGGGGGGCGCGCGCGCTCCCCGCGCTTTTCCCCGGATGCCCGAAGGCCCGCACCCCCCAGGTGCGGGCCTTTGTCTGCAAGGCCACGCGGCTGGCGTGACTTGACTCGCGCGGCGGGTCGGCCTATCAGGCATCCAATTCCCCCGGAGGCTGTCGCTTCCGGTCCCTTGGCTTTTGCCGGGATCGCCATCTGCCAGCGCGTTGCGCCCGCAGGTGCCCTTGGCCATTGCTGTAACGCCCTCTGCGGGAGACGACCATGTTCGAGAGCCTTTCAGACCGCCTTGGCAGCGTCTTTGATCGCCTGACCAAACAGGGCGCGCTGTCCGAGGCGGATGTGATTGCCGCCCTGCGCGAGGTGCGGACCGCCCTGCTGGAAGCCGACGTGTCGCTGCCGGTGGCGCGCGATTTCATCAAGCGGGTGCAGGACAAGGCGACCGGGTCGGCGGTGACAAAGTCGATCACGCCGGGGCAGATGGTTGTCAAGATCGTGCATGACGAGCTGATCCGGGTGTTGGCGGGGGATGAACCCGCCGATGCGCTGAAGATCGACAACCCGCCTGCCGCGATTCTGATGGTGGGTCTGCAAGGCTCGGGCAAGACCACCACCACCGCCAAGCTGGCCAAGCGGTTGAAGGACCGCAACGGAAAGCGGGTGCTGCTGGCGTCTCTAGATACCAACCGCCCGGCGGCGATGGAGCAGCTGGCGATCCTGGCCGCTCAGGTCGGCGTGGACAGCTTGCCGATCGTCAAGGGTGAGTCGGCGGTGCAGATTGCGCGGCGCGCGAAGACTCAGGCTGCGATGGGCGGCTATGATGTGCTGTTCCTCGATACCGCAGGCCGGTTGCACATCGACGAAGTGCTGATGGATGAAGTGCAGGCTGTACGCGACATCGCCCAGCCGCGCGAGACGCTGCTGGTGGTCGATGGTCTGACCGGGCAGGATGCGGTGAACGTCGCGGCCGAGTTTGACGGCAAGGTCGGCATTTCCGGTGTGGTCCTGACGCGGATGGACGGCGATGGGCGCGGCGGTGCGGCGCTGTCGATGCGGGCGGTGACCGGCAAGCCGATCCGCTTCGTCGGCCTTGGCGAAAAGATGGATGCGCTGGAGACGTTCGAGGCCGAGCGGGTCGCGGGCCGTATCCTTGGCATGGGCGACATTGTCGCGCTGGTCGAGCGCGCGCAGGAGACGTTCGAGGCCGAACAGGCCGAGCGCATGGCGCGTCGGTTCTCCAAAGGCTTGTTCAACATGAACGACCTCAAGGGCCAGCTGGAGCAGATGCAGAAAATGGGCGGCATGCAGGGCCTGATGGGCATGCTGCCGGGCATGGGCAAGATGGCAAAGCAGGCGGAAGAGGCCGGCTTTGACGACCGCATGATGCGGCGTCAGGTCGCGCTGATCAATTCGATGACCAAAAAGGAACGGGCCAACCCCGATCTGCTGGCCGCCAGCCGCAAGAAGCGGATCGCGGCGGGTGCGGGGCTTGAGGTGTCGGAACTGAACCGTCTGCTGAAACAGCACAAGCAGATGGCCGAAATGATGAAGAAGATGGGCAAGGGTGGCGGCATGAAGCAGGCCATCAAGCAGATGATGGGCAAGGGCGGCATGCCTGATCCGTCCAAGATGTCGCCTGCCGAGCTGGAAGCGGCGGCAAAGGGCATGAAAGAGTCGATGGGGCAGGGCGGATTTCCCGGCATGCCACGCGGTATGAGCCTGCCATCGGGCCTGTCGGGGCTGATGAAAAAGAAATGACCGCGCCGGTTCTGCATACCCAGCGGCTGACGCTGCGCGCCCCCGTCATGGCCGATTTCCCGGCCTATGCGGCGTTCTGGGCGTCAGATCGCGTTGCCTATATGGGCGGGCCGCGGGATGCTGCGGGCGCGTGGTTCTGGTTTTGCCATGATGTCGCGCAATGGGCACTGCTGGGGCATGGCGCGCTGATGGTGGACCACACCGCCAGCGGGCAAACCGTGGGGCAGGTCGGCCTGAACGGCGGGCCGAAATTCCCCGAGGTTGAGCTGGGCTGGCTGGTGTATCAGGGCCATGCCGGTCAGGGTTATGCCGCCGAGGCTGCAGGCGCTTTGCGCGACTGGGCCTTTGCCAGCCTGCCGGTGCCATCGCTGGTAAGCTATATCGACGCTGACAACGCCGCCTCGATCCGGGTGGCGCAGCGGCTGGGGGCGGTGCTGGATACAAAGGCGCCACGACCGGACCCGGAAGATCTGGTCTGGCGGCATGCGAGGGGTGGCGCCTGATGCCGTGGTCCGCCCCTTTGACGCCGCAGATGCAGGCCGAAGCTGCCCGGCATGGCGCAGTGCTGCCGGTGCTGCACACCGCGCGGCTGACGTTGCGCGCGCCGCGTCTGTCGGATTTCGACGCATATCGGGCGATTGCCTGCTCCGATCGCGGCCAGTACTTCGGCGGGCCGATGCCGGTGGCTGATGCCTGGGATGATTTTGCCCGGATGACTGCCATCTGGCTGCTGCGAGGGCATGGGGTCTGGACGGTCGAGGCGAAACCTGCCGTGGTCGCGGGTTTTGTGCTGATCGGCTTTGAACCCGGTGATCTGGAGCCAGAGCTTGGATTCATGTTCCTGCCTGGCTTTGAGGGCAAGGGGTTGGCTTTTGAAGCGGCCTCGGCGGCGCGTGACCATGCGTTTGCCGCTTTGGGCCTGACCACGTTGGTCAGCTATATTGATCCGGCCAATCTGCGGGCGCAATCGCTGGCCGCACGTATGGGGGCCGTATCGGAGGGCGAGATTGATGGCTCGCAGGTATGGCGACATGTCAGGAGATCTGAATGACCGATACTGCCACACGCGCGGCCGAGGTGCTGAAAGAGCATCGCCAGTCGATTGACCGGCTGGATGCGATCCTTGTGTATACGCTGGCCGAGCGGTTCAAGCATACGCAGGCGGTGGGGCGGCTGAAGGCCGAACACGACCTGCCCCCCAGCGACCCCTCGCGTGAGGCGCGGCAGATCGCACGGCTGGAACAGCTGTCGCAGGACGCCGACCTCGACCCCGGATTTGCCAAGAAATTCCTGACCTTCATCATCTCTGAAGTCATCAGGCATCACGAGAAACTGCAAAAGTGACCCTATCGGCGGGGTGAACCCCGCCCTACCCAAGTCAAGAAACCTCAAGGAGACTACCCATGGCTGTTAAAATTCGTCTTGCCCGTGGCGGCTCGAAAAAGCGCCCGCACTATTCGATCGTTCTGACCGACTCGCGCAACCCGCGCGATGGCCGTTTTCTGGAAAAGCTGGGCGTATATGACCCGATGCTGAACAAGGACGACGAAAAGCGCGTTGTGATGAACCTTGACCGGATCAAGGAACTGCTGGCAACCGGCGCACAACCGACTGACCGTGTGGCCCGGTTCCTGGAATCGGCTGGCGTGCTGGACAAGAAAGCCCGCAACAACCCGAAATCGGCAGTTCCCGGCAAGCAGATGGCAGAACGCGCTGCGAAAAAAGCCGCTCGCGCTGAAGCGCCTGCTGAAGAGTGATCAGTGTTTGCGTGGCCCCTTTTGGGGGCCACGACCCCTATGGGATCAGTCATGACCACACATCCTGAACGTATCTGTGTCGGCTCCATCGCGGGCGCTTTTGGCGTGCAGGGCGAGGTGCGGCTGAAATCCTTTTGCGCGGACCCGGAGGCGATTGCCGACTATGGCCCGCTGTATACGGCTGATGGCAGCCGCTCATTCAGCATCAAGCTGACCCGCCCGGTGGCGGGGGGGCTTGGCGCGCGCATTGCCGGGGTGGCGACCAAGGATCAGGCCGATGCCTTGCGCGGGACCGATCTGTATGTCGACCGCGCGCGTCTGCCGTCGTTGCCCGACGATGAATTCTATCACTCCGACCTGATCGGGCTGGAGATTTATGACACTGGCGGTGTGCTTTTGGGCACCCTGCGCGCGGTACACAATCACGGCGCGGGCGATCTGCTGGAGGTCTATGCGCCGACCCGCAAGCAGCCCTTGCTGATCCCGTTTACCAAAGCGGCGGTGCCGACCGTAGATCTGGCAGCGCGGCGCATTGTGGCGGACCTGCCCGAGGGGCTGGAGTAGCCCCAGCGCTTTGCGCGCTGTCCTGCCTTGGCTGTTCTGACCGGATTTTCTTTGCACGCCTGCGGGCCGTTGGGTAAGAGCAGCTTATGTCTGATGAAATTCCCGATGATGCGTCGCTGGCCAAAGCTCCCTCCCGTTCGCACGGGCGGCTGTCGGCCAGGCCGGTGTTGCGCCCGCGTGATTTGTTCGACGATGCGCGCGCCGTGCGCGGGGCATGGGCGGCGCGGGTGATCACGCTGTTTCCGCAGGCCTTTCCGGGCGTGCTGGAGCAGTCGCTGACCGGCAAGGCGATGGATCTGGGGCTGTGGCGGCTGGAAAGCTATGACCTGCGCCAGTTCGGCATCGGCAAGCACCGCAATGTCGACGACACGCCCGCCGGCGGCGGCGCGGGCATGGTGCTGCGTGCCGATGTGGTGGATGCGGCGTTTAACGCAGCCAGTGTCGGGGCCAACCCCGACCGGGCGCGCTGGCCGGTGGTGTACCTGTCGCCGCGCGGCAAACCGTTTGATCAGGCGATGGCCCGGCGCTTTGCGGCATGCGAGGGGCTGACGCTGCTGTGTGGCCGGTTTGAAGGCGTGGACCAGCGGGTGCTGGATCACCACGCGGTCGAAGAGGTCTCGCTGGGGGATTTCGTGCTGACCGGCGGCGAGATCGCGGCGCAGGCGATTCTGGATGCGACGGTGCGGCTGTTGCCCGGCGTGCTGGGCAATGCCGAGAGCATCGAAGAGGAAAGCCATTCCAACGGCTTGCTGGAACATCCGCACTATACCCGCCCGCCCGAATGGGAAGGGCGGGAGATTCCGCCGGTACTGCTGTCGGGGGATCATGGCAAGATCGCCAAATGGCGGCGCACGCAGGCCGAGGCGCTGACGGCAGAGCGGCGGCCCGATCTGTGGGCGCGGCTTTACCCGAATGACGACGACATGTGACGCAATCAAAACGGAGCTGAGATGGTTTTTCTGGGACAAGTCGTTTCGAATGTTCTGACCCTTTGCCTTTTCGCTCTCGCCCTGTTTGTTGTGCTGCGGCACATGTTTCATTCCGCCATGGCCATCGCGGATGTCGCCACCCTTGGTGGCTGGGGCCATACGCCGCCAGAGTGGCTGGTACAGCGTGCAGCGGCCTCGACGGGTGTTGTGCTGGCGATGACAAGCAGCTTTGGATTGCACTGGTGGCTGACCATGGGCGCAGTGCCGGGCACCTTGCCCCGCGTGCCGCATCTGGGCGAGTTTTTCGGCCATTTCCTGCCCGGGTTCGCAACGGGCCTGTTCGGCGAGTGGCCGTGGATATGGTATCGCGGCACCCTTGGCACGCCGGTCTGGGGGATGCGGATTTTCTTGCTTGTCGGGTCAGTGATTTTTGTCGGGCTGATGCTGCGGGCGGCATTGCGCGGACAGATCACGGTGCGGGACCGTTGGCCAGCGGTCTGGGCGGTCGTGCGGAACTTTGCTGAAGGGTTTCTGGGGGTCGCAACGGTGGTGTACTGGTGGCCCGCAGGAATGGGCGACCGGCCTTTCTTTACCGTTGTCATGGTTGTGCTGAGCTTTGCGCTGATCGGCATGTTTTCCGGCGCGGCTTCCGGCGGGTCCGGGTCGTCAGGCGCTTCGTCCGGGGCATCTGGCGGTGGCTGGTCAGGGGCCGGATCTGATCGACCCGGGCGTGACACGGGCGAAGAAGATGTCATCGCCAAGATTTACGAGCGCAACACCAAGGCCGCCAAGGAGGCCGAGGAAAAGTGGCGCAAGGGGGAGCGCGAGATCTGGGAAAAGCGCGACAAGGACGAGCAAAAGCGCCGCGCCGATGAGGAAGAACGCCGCCGCAAGCAGCAAGAGCAGGAAAGGTCTGCGCAACGCGCCGCCCAGAAGGCGGCAGAAGACCTGGCCTATGAACTTCGCGAAGCTGCAAAGAAAGCGGAGTTCGATGCGCGGGAACAGCTCAAGGCAGAAGAGCATCGCCGCAAGAACCCCCCTTGGTAACCTGACCGCAGCTTTGCCCCCTTGACCACTCGCCCGGCTTGCCCTTATACGCGCCTGTCCGGGATCAACATGATCCGTCGGACCCGATTCCTGTTGGCTCTTTCGCCGGGTTTCTTCCCCGGTGCGCAGGCTGGCAGGGCGGCTGTTATGGAAAAGCTGGCCTGATCTCTGGCGGGCTCATCGCGTGCGATGGGGACCCGGTGAAGACCGAGAGCTCTGAGGCATGGCATCACCTCTGCGGACCCACCGCAGGTTGCGAAAGGACCAGGCATGAACCTGATCGCCCAACTCGAAGCCGAGCAGATTGCTGCGCTCGGCAAGACCATCCCGGATTTCAAGGCCGGGGATACCGTCCGCGTCGGTTACAAAGTGACCGAAGGCACCCGGTCGCGTATTCAGAACTACGAAGGCGTCTGCATTGCCCGTCAGGGTGGCATGACGATCTCTGCGTCGTTCACCGTGCGCAAGATCTCGTTCGGCGAAGGCGTGGAACGTGTGTTCCCGCTGTATTCGACCAACATCGACTCGATTGATGTGGTGCGTCGCGGCAAAGTCCGTCGCGCCAAGCTGTATTACCTGCGCACCCGTCGCGGGAAATCGGCACGTATCTCGGAAGATACGACCTATAAACCGAAATCTGAATAAGGATCGGACCGATGAAAGAAGGCATTCACCCCGACTATCACTTCATCACCGTGAAGATGACCGACGGTTCGACCTATCAGACCCGTTCGACCTATGGCAAAGACGGCGACAGCCTCGCGCTGGACATCGATCCGCTGGCACACCCGGCATGGACCGGCGGCAATGCCAAGCTGATGGACACCGGCGGCCGTGTGTCGAAGTTCAAGAACAAATACGCCGGTCTGGGTTTCTGATCCAAACGATCTGGTGTTATGGAACAGCCCCGCTTTTGCGGGGCTTTTTCTTGGCCCGCACCGGTCTGGCAGAACTGGCTGACGCGTGGCTGACACAATGGCCCTGTCGTGCGGGGCCAAGCGCGCCTTCGCGCTTTCCCTTGCGCGGGAACCTGCCTAAAAGGGCGCACAGACCGGAATAAAGGGGCAGGGCGTGGCGCATATCATCGTCGTGGGCAATGAAAAGGGCGGGTCGGGCAAATCGACCACCTGCATGCATGTGGCCACAGCGCTGGTGCGGCAAGGGCACCGGGTCGGCGGGCTGGACCTTGACCTGCGGCAGAAATCCTTTGGCCGCTATGTGGAAAACCGCCGCGCGTACCTCGCACGTACCGGGTTGGACCTGGCCACGCCCGATTATCGTGACCTGCCCGATGTGGATGAGGCAAGCCTTGCGCCGGGGGAAAACCCGTTTGACGCGCGGCTGTCGGCGGCAGTGGCGGCGCTGGACCCGGTGTCGGATTTCATCATCATCGACTGCCCCGGCAGCCATACCCGGCTATCACAGGTGGCGCATTCTCTGGCCGACACGCTGATTACGCCGCTGAATGACAGTTTTGTGGATTTCGACCTGCTGGCGCGGACCGATCCGGAAACCGGCAAGGTCAAAGGCCCGTCGATCTATTCGGAAATGGTCTGGAATGCGCGGCAGTTGCGGGCGCAGGCGGGCCTCAAGCCGATCGACTGGATCGTGCTGCGCAACCGTCTGGGTGCGCAACAGATGCACAACAAGAAAAAGGTCGGCGCCGCGCTGGAGGAGTTGTCGAAACGCATCGGCTTTCGCGTCTCGCCCGGGTTTTCCGAGCGTGTGATTTTTCGCGAGCTGTTCCCGCGCGGCATCACGCTGCTGGATCTGAAAGATACCGGTGTCGATCAGCTGAACATCTCGAACATCGCGGCGCGACAGGAAGTGCGCGACCTGATGCGCGAGCTGCGCCTGCCGGGTGTTACGCCGGAGTTCTGAAGAACACGGCGGCCCGCACCTCACGCCGTGCGTCGCGGGAGCCGATCCGGGCCAGCCGGTTGCCAAAGGCCTCGGTCGTGTCAACTTTCGGGGCAAACAGCCCGAGTTTCTGAAGCAGTGTGCGTACAAAGGTCATGTCCGCCTCCCGTGGCTGTCGTTTCCGGTGCGTTCAGGATCACCGGCGGTTACGGCGAAATCGCGGCAGGCTGTGGCCGGAGACATGGCATTTTGAGACGGTGCAACGCTGCGCCAGATCCGGACCGCCACCCTTTTATGCCTCCAGCTATGCCGGGTCAGCCATCGGTTCGGGAAACCGATGGGCTTGGGGGCAGGGCGCCGTCTGCTTCTTCGCCCTCATCCGTCAGATCCTCCGCCAATTCCCCCACCAGAAACCGCTCGAACGCATCCAGATCGACGGGTTCGAACTGGCCGAAGCCCTGCATCCAGACACTGGCGGCGCGCAGGGCGTCGGGTTCCAGTTTGCACCAGATCACCCGCCCGCGTTTCTCGCGGCTGATCAGGCCGGCATCGGTCAGCACGGTCAGGTGTTTGGAGATTGCGGCGAGGCTCATCTGAAACGGTTCGGCCACGTCGGTCACCGCCATGTCGTCTTCAAGCAACATCGCCAGGATCGCCCGGCGCGTCGGGTCGGCGAGAGCGGCAAAGACGGGGGACAAGCGATCGGTCATGGCGCAAACCATGGGCATTGTTTGGCAAAAAGGTCAACCACGCGGTTAAGGGTTTGGTGGGGTGGCCGGGCCCGGATGGTAAATCAACTGATAGGTTGAATATGAAAATGCGGCCTGTCCGGGGTTCCTGAGCTGAAAAGTGTGTTGAGGGTAAGGGTCAAATCATTGATTATAAACAGCAATTATAAAAACCACGCCTGCTTGACTCGGAGCCGCTGTGCCATTAGCACCGCCTCAACCATCTTTATGGGGGCAAGACTGGTGTCCGACCCGCACGATCCGTCCGATGACGCCCGGTTAAAGGTGTTGGAGGCCCGGATCGCAGCGGCAAAGGCAGCCACCGAACCGGTGCCCCATATGAAGAAAGACTATTCTCAGGCTCAGGTGGCCTGGCGGATGGTCATCGAGCTTGTGGCCGGTCTGGTGATCGGCTTTGGCATCGGGTACGGGCTGGATACCCTGCTGGGGACCATGCCGATATTCCTGGTGCTGTTTATCGGGTTCGGTCTGGCCGCGGGGGTGAAAACCATGCTGCGGTCGGCGAACGAGTTGCAGGAACGCCGGCTGGCCAAAGACGCAGCCGATCAGAGGGATGACTGAGGTGGAAGAAGACATACACACCAAGGATGGTGATCTGGTGTTCCATCCGATGGACCAGTTCATCGTAAAGCCGCTGTTCGGCGACGGTCCGGTGATGTGGTACACGCCGACCAACGCGACCCTGTGGATGATGCTGGCTGTGCTGTGCGTCGTGGCGCTGTTCGTGCTGGGCACCCGTGGCCGCGCGGTCATCCCGACCCGGCTGCAGTCGGTCGCCGAAGTGTTTTACGGCTTTATCTACAAGATGGTCGAAGATGTGACCGGCCATGACGGGGTGAAATACTTCCCCTGGGTCATGACGCTGTTCCTGTTCATCTTTTTCTCGAACATGCTGGCGCTGATCCCGATGTCGTTCTCGCCCACGTCGCAGATTGCGGTGACGGCGGTTCTGGGCTTTGGCGTGTTCTTTGCGGTGACCATCATCGGTTTCGTCAAGAACGGCGCGCATTTCCTCGGGCTGTTCTGGATGAAGGACGCGCCGCTGTTCCTGCGCCCGATCATCGCGGTGATCGAAGTGATCTCGTACTTTGTGCGCCCGGTCAGCCATTCCATTCGTCTTGCAGGCAACATCACTGCCGGTCACGCCGTGATCAAGGTGTTTGCCGCTTTTGCCGGGATCGCGCTGATCGCGCCGGCCTCTATCCTCGCGATTACCGCCATCTATGCGCTTGAAGTGCTGGTGGCTGTGATTCAGGCCTACGTCTTTACCATCCTGACCTGTGTTTACCTCAAGGATGCACTGCATCCGGGGCACTGATCCGGTTCCCTCTCTCAGAAATCCAAATTCCATCGTAAGGAGCATCACATGGAACTCGCAGCAGCAGCCGCACTTGGCAAATTCATCGGCGCCGGCATTGCAGCCATCGGTGCGGGCATCGCCGCCGTCGGCGTGGGCAATGTGGCCGCCAACTACCTGGCAGGCGCACTGCGCAACCCGTCGGCAGCCGCCGGTCAGACCGCGACCCTGTTCATCGGTCTGGCGTTCGCCGAAGCTCTGGGCATCTTTGCCTTCCTCGTCGCCCTCCTGCTGATGTTCGCAGCCTGATCACCCTTTGACGTCTTGCGAAACAGGGGTGCAGCGCGCATGCGTTGCCCCCTTGAGTTTCAAAGGGTCCGATGGAGGACATGATGGCTACTGAAACACTCGCAGAAGGTGTTGCGCATGGCGGGGCTGCTGTCAGCTCTTGCCTTGGGCTGAACGGCAGTGCCATCGGCATGCCGCAGCTGTGCACCGACTGGATGCCGAACCAGATCTTCTGGCTTCTGGTTGCACTGATCGCGATTTACTTCTTTCTGTCGCGGATCGGTCTGCCGCGCATTGGCGCGGTTCTGGCCGAACGTCAGGGCACGATCAGCAATGACATTGCTGCCGCCGAAGAGATGAAGCTGCAGGCGGTTGCCGCTGAACGCGCCTATACCGACGCGCTGGCGCAGGCGCGGACCGATGCCAACAAGATCGTGGCAGAGGCCAAGGCCGAGATCCAGAAAGATCTGGATGTTGCTCTGGCCCGAGCCGATGCCGAGATTTCGGCAAAATCTGCCGAGTCCGAAGGCCGGATCGCGGAAATCCGCGCCGGTGCAATGGCGGCTGTGTCCGAGGTTGCCAAGGATACTGCGCAGGAACTGGTTGCGGCTCTGGGCGGATCGCGCGATGCCCGTGCTGTCACTGCGGCGGTTTCCGCCCGCATGAAGGGGTGATGCGATGACCAGACTGACCACCATGTTCCTGGCACTGGCGGCAAGCCCTGCGTTTGCGGCAACCGGCCCGTTCTTCAGCCTGCGCAACTCTGATTTCGTGGTGACGATCGCCTTTATCGTCTTCATCGGAATTCTGGTCTACTTCAAGGTTCCGTCCAAGATCACCGGCATGCTTGATGCACGCGCGGTTCAGATCAAGGCCGATCTGGAAGAGGCCCGCGCCCTGCGCGAAGAGGCCAAGGCCCTGCTGGCGTCGTATGAGCGCAAGCAGAAAGAGGTCAAGGAACAGTCGGAGCGGATCGTTGCAGCGGCGAAGGCCGAAGCAGAGGGCGCTGCGGCGCAGGCCAAGGCGGATATGCATCAGGCGATCGCCCGCCGGATGGCAGCGGCAGAAGAGCAGATTCAGGCCGCCGAAAATTCGGCTGTGCGGGCTGTGCGCGAAGAGGCGATTTCGGTCGCCGTTGCTGCGGCCGGTGCGGTGTTGGCCAAGCAGATGACGGCCGAGGCGGCACAAGCCTCGATCGACGCGGCGATCCAGCAGGTTGACGCCAAACTGCACTGATCTGATCCTGAGCGTGTAACAAATCAAAAACCGGCCCTTGGGCCGGTTTTTTCATGTGCGGGACTGCTCGTGCTGAAAGCGTTGCTGGGCAATCGCCTCATTCCGGTCGGCCCTGAGCTGATCGGAGAGCGATTGTTCCACATAGGTCAGATGCGCCTCGACCGCTGCGCGGGCGGCGGCAGGGTCGCGCGCCTGCAATCCGGTGTTGATGGCGCGGTGCTGGTCCAGCAGCAACTCGCGCGTGGTGCGGTTGCGGAACATCATTTGCCGGTTGTAGAACACCCCCTGCCGCAACAGGTCATACATCGACCGCATCATGTGCAGCATGACCACGTTATGGCTGGATTCGATGATGGCCAGATGGAACTGGGCGTCGAGGGCGGCCTCGTCCGTCGGGTCACGCTTGAGGTGGGCGGCTTCCATCTTCTGAAAAATCACATCGACGACCTTGAGGTCGGTGTCGGACCCAAGCCGCGCGGCGCGCTCGGCAGCCAGCCCCTCCATGTCGCGACGAAAGGCGATGTAATCGAACACCGCCTCGTCATGGGTGGCGAACAGCTGGACCAGCGCACCGGAAAAGGCAGAGCCGAGGACTTCGGCGACATAAATGCCGGCGCCGGCGCGGCTGGACAACAGGCCGCGCGCTTGCAGATCGGCCACCGCGTCACGCAAGGAGGGGCGGGAAACGCCCAGCCGGTCAGAAAGCTCGCGCTCGGACGGCAGCCGTTCACCGGGGCGCAGGATGCCGCGCAGGATCAGCTGCTCAATCTGGCGCACCACGGACTGCGAAAGCTTTTCGGTCTGGATCTTGGTAAAAGGCATGGGCGCGGGCACCTGATTGGATTGGTCAGAATCTATGACCGCAGCGCGCGGCACTCAAGGCCAATCTCTGCCGCTGAAATCCAATAAAAAAGGCCGCCCCGGTCAGGGGCGGCCCGGTCGGTGATCGCCGAGACCTTACGAGGTCGGGCGGATGAGGATTTCCACGCGGCGGTTTTGGGCGCGGCCCTGCGGCGTGGCGTTGGATGCGATCGGCTGGTCAAAGCCGCGACCGACATTGGTGATCCGGTTGAACGGAACGCCATTCTGGGTCAGCACGGATGACACAGCAGATGCACGGCGCTGCGACAGATCGTAGTTATAGGCGGCCGAGCCGGTGTTGTCGGTGTGGCCGATCACTTCGATCCGGCTGTTGGGATAGCGGATCAGGCTTTGTGCCACCGATCCCAGATCCGAGCGCAGGTCAGGCCGCAGCGACGTGCTGTCGACGGCGAAGAGCAGATCCTGAGGCAGGTTCACGGTCAGGTAGTCGCCGTTGTTGGTCACGGTCACGTTCGGATTGTTGATCGAGCTGCGCAGCTCTGACGCCTGACGGTCGAGCGTGGCGCCGATGGCACCGCCCGCCGCTGCGCCGATCACACCGCCGACGACCGCCTTGCGAAAGCTGTCGCTGCCGCCGCCACTGGCGCCGGCTGCGGCGCCGACGAGGCCGCCCATGATCGCGCCTTGCTGGGTGCGGGCGTTCGGATTGTCGGGATAGGCGTTCGGGTCAACACAAGCGGTCAGCGCCAGAAGCGAAGCCGCGGACAAAAGAAGGGGGGTCTTGAAGATCATTTCTGCCGCCTCATGAATACTATGCGTCGCGGGTAACACCCGCCGACTGCTTGCGCTGTATACCAATGCATCGGCCCACCATACAGTTCCCATCTGAATTGCGCAGAATTCCGCGCATCACATTGCGGTGTTGGCGGCATCTGCGCGGGCGGATTCGTGGGCAAGGATGGCGCGCTTGACCGGCAGGCCCCAGTGATAGCCGCCCAAGGCCCCGCTTTTGCGTACGGCGCGGTGGCAGGGGATCAGCAGGCTGATCGGGTTGCGCCCGACGGCGGTGCCGACGGCGCGCACGGCCTTTGGGTGGCCGATGACGGTGGCGATGTCGCTGTAGGTGGTGACATGGCCCGAGGGGATGCGCAAAAGCGCCTCCCAGACCTTGATCTGGAACGGCGCGCCGATCAGGAACAGCGGCGTATCGGCGTTCTGCCCGGGGCGCGCGCCAAAGGCTTGCAGCACCCATGGCCGCAACAGGGCGGGGTCGTGCACGAACTGCGCCTTTGGCCAACGACTGAGCAGGTCTTGCAGGGCCGCGTCTTCGCCGGTCTCAGAGGCAAAGCCGATGCCGCAGATGCCGCGTTCGGTGCCGGTGACGATGGCCCGGCCAAACGGGCTGTCGAACCAGCCGTGCCGGATGGTCAGCCCTTCGCCCGCGCGGGCGAAGTCGCCGGGTGTCATCGCCTCCCATGTCAGGAACAGGTCGTGCAGGCGGCCAGAGCCGGACAGCCCCGCGCCGTCTGCCGCCGCCAGCGTGGTGTGTCGGGTGGCGAGCAGCGATTTGGCGTGGTCGAGCGCCAGATATTGCTGATACCGCTTCGGGCTGACCCCGACCCAGGCCGAAAACAACCGCTGGAAATGCGCCGGGCTCATCCCCATGCGGGCGGCCAGAGCGTCAAGTGTCAGGCCCGGTCCGGCGGCGTCGATCTCGCGGATGGCACGGCCGATGACGTTGTAATGATAGTCGGGTGACAGGTCTGACATTGCGGCTCTCCTTGGCCCTTACCCTAAGGCCGGGACTATCGCTTTGCGACCCGTTTCCTGCGGCTTTTCCCGGCTTGCGATAGGGGGCGGAGTGTGGTGCAAACACCTATGGTCAGACAGCTTGATTACCACGACATGCGCGCCGTCTTTACCCGGTTCCAAGAGGCGGAGCCGGAACCGAAGGGCGAACTGGAGCATGTGAATGCCTTTACCCTTGTGGTCGCGGTCGCGCTGTCGGCGCAGGCGACGGACATAGGGGTGAACAAGGCCACGCGGGCGCTGTTTGCGATTGCCGATACGCCCGCCAGGATGCTCGCCATAGGGGAGGAGCGGCTGATGGACTATATCAAGACCATCGGCCTTTACCGCACCAAGGCCCGGAATGTGATCAAGTTGAGCCAGATTCTGGTGGATCAGTACGGGGGCGAGGTGCCATCAAGCCGGGCGGCGCTGCAGTCTTTGCCGGGCGTCGGGCGCAAGACGGCGAATGTGGTGCTGAACATGTGGTTTCATCAACCGGCGCAGGCGGTGGATACGCATATCTTTCGCGTCGGCAACCGGTCCGGCATCTGCCCCGGCCGCGATGTCGATGTGGTCGAACGCGCGATTGAGGATAACGTGCCTGCGGAATTTCAGCATCACGCGCATCACTGGCTTATTCTGCATGGCCGGTATATCTGCGTCGCGCGCAAACCCAAATGCGGTATCTGCCCGATCCGGGACTGGTGCCTTTACGAGGATAAAACCGAATGAAAACGTATCAGGTCGTCGGCATCGGCAATGCCATCGTTGATGTCTTTGCCCAGTCGGATGACAGCTTTCTGGAGCTGATGGGCATCGAAAAAGGCATCATGCAACTGGTGGAGCGCGAGCGCGGCGAATTGCTCTATGCCGCGATGAAAGACCGCAAGCAGGCGCCGGGCGGATCGGTGGCCAATACGCTGGCGGGTCTGGGCAATCTGGGGCTGAGCACAGGCTTTATCGGGCGGGTGCATGACGATGCGCTGGGGCGGTTCTATGCCAGGGCGATGGATGATAACGGCACCAGCTTTGTGAATGCGCCGGTGCCGGGGGGCGAATTGCCGACCTCGCGTTCGATGATCTTTGTCTCGCCCGATGGCGAGCGGTCGATGAACACCTATCTGGGGATTTCGTCCGAGCTTGGCCCCGAGGATGTGGCGGATGAGGTGGCGGGGCAGGCCGAGATCCTGTTCCTTGAAGGCTATCTTTACGACAAGCCCAAGGGGAAACAGGCGTTTGAGCGGGCGGCGCAGCTGTGCCGGGCCAATGGCGGCAAGGCCGGAATCGCGTTGTCAGACCCGTTCTGCGTGGACCGGCACCGCGACAGTTTCCGCCGTCTGGTCAAGGAGTTGGATTACGTGATCGGCAACGAGCACGAATGGGAATCGCTGTACCAGACCGACCTGAGCTCCGCGCTGGAACAGGCGGCGCAGGATTCGGGGCTGGTGGTCTGCACGCGGTCTGGTCACGATGTCATTCTGGTGCGGGGCGAAGAGCGGGCCGTGGCACCGGTCAAGCGGATCGTGCCGGTGGATGCGACCGGGGCAGGGGACCAGTTTGCCGCCGGGTTCATCTATGGCATGGCGACGGGGCAGAGCCTTGCCACCTCGGGCCGGATGGGCTGCGTGGCGGCGGCAGAGGTGATCAGCCATTTTGGCGCGCGGCCAGAGACGGACCTGAAAGCATTGTTCAGGCGTGAAGGGCTGATCTGACTCCAGCCGCCTGTACCCACATCGCGTCGATGCGGTCGATTTCCGCCGGATCAAAGCGGTCAGCCTCTTTCCAGTATTTGCCCGAGGGCACCAGATAGCCCAGCTCTGCCTCGCGGTGCAGGGCGGCGTCGGTCAGGTGCGCGTCATAGGGCTGCGGCCGCCGGGTGAGCAGGTCCGGGCGATCAGTGCGGGGAAAGATCAGGCGGCTCTCTACCGCGTCAGACAGGTTCACCACCGCACAACCCGCTTGTGCCGCCAGCACCATGAACCGCGCCGATTTCGCCTCCAGCGAGCGCAGCGTGATGTCGGGGCGGAGTGGATCGGCGGTGCCGGTACCGTAGAAATGGGTATGGCCGGTGGTGGGATAGACCATATCGCAGCCGACAAAGCCGATCACATTGGGGCGCAGCGCGCCAAGCGCCCAATAGGCGGCGGTAAAGGCCATGGTGCCGCCGGCATAGACAAAGCCGCCAAAGGTGTTTTGCAGCGGGACATAATCGGCCGAGGTCACGATCCGCTGGCCGGGGGCGGGGGATGCAGGCCGCCGCTCTGGCGGGAAGTCATCGGGGTGGATCAGCACATCCCAGTCAGGCCGCACCTGCCAGGCGTTGTTGATGGCAACCAGAGTGGCGCCATCCTTGGCCCAGCCCTGTGCGGCCAGCACGCCGGGGCCAGAGCCCATGATAATGACTGTGCGCATGTGGCTGCCCCGTTTCTGCTGCGCAGCAATCTAGACCGGCCTGCCCGCAAAGCCACCAGAGATTCAGTCGCCGAGCTTGGCGTGAACCTCATCCAGATCAATCTGGCCGATGGGCAGCTTGTTGCCCGGATTGTCGAAATCATATTTGAACAGCTGGAAGTCGCGTTTGTAGATCTCCCAGACCAGATGGCGCGACAGGTCGTCGAAATAGTCTTCGACCGGGTGCGCGCGCTTTGGCCCGTGGCCTTCGCTTTCGTTGAAGCGGGGGATTTTCTTCAGATCGACCGCGTGTTTGTGCCTGGTCTTGTCCAGCACCTCTTGCATGCCGTCGTTGAACATCTCGGTAAAGAAGATGTGGTCGTACTGCCCGCCATTGACGATAAAGGTCGAGATATGGCCCGACATTGCCGACCAGTGGATGTCAGGCTCCATCGGTTTGCGCCAGCGGATGGTGTCGCGGGCAAAGAGCAGAAAGCGGCGGAAGCTCTTGATCTGGTCAAAGTCGAAATCGGTCTCGGGGCTGCCGACCTCGACCCCGTATTTCTGCGCCAGTTGCGGCACCAGATTGCCGCGATAGCGTTTGCCGTTGCGCTGAATGCCGCAGATCTTGTCAAAGAACGACGACAGAATGCGCTGATAGGGGTTGCGCACACAGGTAAAGGCAAAGGATTTATGCGCCTTTACATTGCGTTCTATCAGCGGCTGGCTGTCGTCTTGCGCCCATTTGTGCAGGCCGTTTTTCGAATCGTGAATGTCACCATCAAAAAAACTGCCATGGTCGGAGTAGTACATGATCTGCCCGATGGTCGAACAGGCGCATTTCGGAACCACCCGATACACCATGCTTTCGCTTTCCGTCATCCAGGTGCCGGGAAAACCCATATCAAACTGCTCCATTCCTGCCGGGCTTGGGCACCCGATGCATTCTTGCGGTCAGATTCGCAAATAAACTCTGTCGTTTCAACGTGTGATAAAGCTATTTAGAGAAACAGTGACTCTGCCGCCTCGGGGACCGTCGCCACTATGGCAAGAATAGCCTACATCCTGCTGACCCACAAAGACCCTGATGGCATCATCGCGCAGGCAGAGCGGTTGACGGCTGCGGGCGATTTCGTGTCGATCCATTTTGACGCAAATGCGGTGCAAAAGGATTTTGACCAGATCCGCACGGCTCTGGCCTCCAACACATCGGTGGTGTTTGCCAAGCGCCGGGTCAAATGCGGCTGGGGCGAGTGGAGCCTGGTGGAGGCGTCGCTGCTGGCGGTGCGCGCGGCCGTTGAGGCGTTTCCCAAGGCCACGCATTTCTACATGCTGTCTGGCGATTGCATGCCGATCAAATCAGCGGAATACGCGCATGATTTTCTGGACCGGGACGATGTCGATTACATCGAAAGCGTCGATTTCTTCAACTCTGACTGGATCAAGACCGGCATCCGGGAAGAGCGGCTGATCTTTCGCCACTATTTCAACGAGCGCAGCCAGAAGGTCTGGTTCTATCGCTCGATGGACTGGCAGCGCAAACTGGGCCTGACGCGCAAGGTGCCCGCCGATATCCAGATGCAGATCGGGTCGCAATGGTGGTGCCTGCGCCGCCGCACGATTGAACAGCTGTTGCAGTTCTGCGACCGCCGCCGCGATGTGATGCGGTTTTTCCGCACGACATGGATCCCGGATGAGACGTTCTTTCAGACGCTGGTGCGCCATCTGGTGCCCGAGCATGATATCCGCTGCCGGACCCTGACCTTTCTGATGTTCACCGATTACGGGATGCCGGTGACGTTTTACAACGATCACTACGATCTGCTGCTCAGTCAGGATTACATCTTTGCCCGCAAGATCAGCCCGCAGGCCAAGGATCTGAAAGCCCGGCTTGGCAAGCTGTACACCACCCGGAACGTGCGGTTCCAGATCTCGAACGAGGGGCGGAGCCTGTTCAGGTTTCTGACCGGGCGGGGCCGGATCGGCCGCCGCTTTGCGCCCCGGTTCTGGGAGCGCGAAAGCACGCTGGGCCGCGAACGGCAGCTGATGATGGTGACCTGCAAGAAATGGCATGTCGCCAAACGGCTGGTCGACCGGGTGCGGCAGGTGACCAACATGCCGGCGATTGAATACCTGTTCAACGAAGACAGCACGCCCTTGCCCGATCTGGGCGGCATCCAGACCACGCTGGAAAAGCGTACCCGGCACCGCCGGGCACTGGTGCGGATGCTGTTCGACTATTGGCAGACCGACAAGCTGGTGCTGTGCATCGACCCGGCCAATGTCGATCTGATGCAGGATTTCTACAATGACAAGGCGACGGTCCGCCTGCTGGAAATCGACTGCGATTTTACCGATGATTACCTGATCGGCCATGCCCGGCGGGTCGGGCTGGCCGGCGACCGCACCCCGCAGGAAACCATTGACCGGCTGTTGCCGACCATCCGCTATGATGTAAAGTTTGAATCCGACCGCATCCGCGACGCCGGATTCAAGGATATGCACCGCATCCGCCAATCGGCATCGGTTGATGAAAACACACTGCCGCTGGCCGAGTTTCTTGATATCCCGGTCGAAAAGGCCCGCGAGATTGTGGGCACAGAATATCTGTTTGTGGACTGAATCTGTTTGTGGACTGAGCCAATGACAAAACCCTATGATCCCAATAACATCTTTGCCCGCATCCTGCGCGGCGAAATTCCCAACAAGACGGTGCTGGAAACCCCGCATACGCTGGCGTTTCACGACATTGGCCCGCAGGCACCCGTGCATGTGCTGGTGATCCCCAAGGGCGCTTATGTGGATTTTGCCGAGTTTGCGGCAAAAGCCTCTGCCGAAGAGATGGTCGATTTCCACCGCGCCTGCGCGCAGATCTGCGAAATGCTGGGTCTGACCGGGCCAGAGGGGTATCGCGCCATCACCAATGCCGGTACGCACGGCATGCAAGAGGTGCCGCATTACCATCTGCATATTCTGGGGGGGCGGGTGCTGGGTCGCCTTGTTGCGCCCGACTGATCAGGCAGGCGGGGGCGTCAGAACCATTGCCCCGGTTCCATCAGGCCAAGATCCATCAGTTGCTGGCTGTGCCATTCAAACGGGACAGAATTGTGCCAGCGGAAATCATGGATATCAAAACGTGACCCCGGATTGCTGCGCAAGGCCTTGGCGGTGCGGAACGACACCAGCGCGGTGGTGATGTTGTTGTGCCAGGGGCAGGCGTAGGTGTTCATCTCTTCGTCGGACAGGGTGAAATTCCTGCTCAGGGTCAGGCCGGGTCTGGTCTTGAACAGGCAGATCCGGTCGATCTTGCGGCGCTGGGGCGAGATATGTTCCTCGAACCTCCACCGCAGACCGCCAAAGAAATCCAGCTGACGTTCCTTGGGGTAATTGTGATTGGCGGGATCGGGGCGGCCAAGGGCGTAATAGCCTGACTTGTCCAGATGGGCGTCGGCCAGCGACACCGCATTGGGAAAGCGTTGCAGATCGCCGGCATAAAGGTCGATCATGTAGGTCAGAATGGCGTCACGCCGCTCTTCGCTTTGAAAGGTCAGCAGTTCCGGTATGTTGCGCGACTCGCAAAACGGGTGGAACAGGTATTCGGCGTTGTAGCAGTAGAACAGCCAGATGCCGGGGGCCGCTTCGATGATCTGGTTGACCGCCTCGACCAGTGCGCCTTCGGCATGCACATCGTGATCGACGCGGTGAACGCTGTCTTCGATCCCGGCGGGCAGGCTGATTTCGGGCGGGGCCAGCAGCACGACCACCGGAAAGCCTGCGGTCTGGTGGTGGCGCAGGGTGGTATCCACCTCGACCTCATCTTCGGCCATGATCACGGCGACCGGGCCTTTGCCAATGATCTCTTTGGCGACGGTCAGAAAGGCGGTCAGCCCGGTGTGGCGCATGTGTCCTCCGCTGGGGATGGCGATCCCGCTTGGTTGACGGCAGAATCGGCGATGGGGGCGCGTATTGCAAGGGGCTGGTTCTCTGGCACTGCGGGATTCGTGGCCGTGCGGCCCTGCGTTGCGCGCGGACGCAGTTCGCGGTAGAAGGCGCGCTGATCCACGGCGGGGTAAGCCATGTCTGATGCCAAGAAGCTGTTCATCAAGACCTACGGCTGTCAGATGAACGTCTATGACAGCGAGCGCATGGCCGAGGCCATGGGCGCGGACGGCTATACGCTGACCGAGGTGGTGGAAGATGCCGACATGGTGCTTTTGAACACCTGCCATATCCGCGAAAAGGCCAGCGAAAAGCTGTTTTCCGATCTGGGCCGGTTGCGGCCGTTGAAGGACGCAAAGCCCGGTCTGAAGATCGGGGTGGCGGGCTGTGTGGCGCAGGCCGAAGGGGCAGAAATTCAGCGGCGGATGCCCTTGGTCGATATTGTGGTCGGGCCGCAGGCCTATCATCGCTTGCCCGCGCTGGCGCGGGCGACGGGTCCGCAGGTCGATACCGAATTCCCCGCCGAGGACAAGTTTGACCATCTGCCGGAGCGCAAGGCGCTGCGGGGGCCGACGGCGTTTCTGACGGTGCAGGAAGGCTGCGACAAGTTCTGCGCCTTTTGCGTGGTGCCCTATACCCGTGGGGCCGAGGTCAGCCGCCCGGTCGACCGCATCCTGCGTGAGACGCGCGATCTGGTGTCGCGCGGGGTGCGCGAGGTCACGCTGCTGGGGCAGAATGTGAATGGTTATCATGGCGTTGGTGAGGGCGGCGACTGGACGCTGGGCCGGCTGATCCGCGCCCTGGCCGAGGTCGACGGGCTGGAGCGGATCCGCTATATGACCAGCCATCCCAATGACATGGATGATGACCTGATTGCCGCCCATGGCGATGTGCCGCAACTGATGCCCTATCTGCATCTGCCGGTGCAGTCCGGGTCTGACCGGATTCTGAAGGCGATGAACCGCAAGCACACCCGCGACGATTACTTCCGGGTGATCGACCGGATCCGGGCGGCGCGGCCCGATACGCTGTTCTCGTCTGATTTCATTGTCGGCTTTCCCGGTGAAACCGATGCCGATTTCGAGGCGACGCTGGATCTGGTGCGTCGGGTCGGCTTTGGTCAGTCGTATTCCTTCAAGTATTCCGCCCGCCCCGGCACCCCGGCTGCGGAAAAGCCCCCGGTGGAGGCTGCCGTGGCTGACCGGCGCTTGCAGGAACTGCAGGCGTTGATCCTGGAGCAGCAGCGCGCGGGCCAGGAGTCGATGGTCGGGCGTGAGGTGACGGTGCTTTATGAAAAGCCCGGACGCCAACCCGGTCAGATGGTTGGCAAATCTGACCACCTGCATGCCGTTCACGTGAATGACGCGACGGGGCGGGTGGGAGAGCTGGCGCGTGTGCGTGTCTTAGCTTCGTCTGCCAACTCTCTGTCGGCAGTCAGAATTTCGTAAACCTGCCCAATTGCCCGCCTGGGGGCAGGTTGTTTTGCCTTCGGAAACAGTCTCGGAAAATATTTGGGCGCGCGGGGCGGTATTGCCAAGCCTCTGCCACATAAATGCCCTGAATTGTTCAGATTTCGCTTTACTTCACTTTTCCTCGACGGCAATTCTGGTCTGATAAGTCTGCTCGTAAATAGTCACAATTGAAGGGGGCTGCTGCTGTGGAACGTTTTTCCAAAGCGTTGCGGATGATCCTGGGGGGAGCGGCGCTCGCGGTCGGTATGTCGGGTGCGACATCCGCCATGGCGCAGGGCGCTCCTCAGGTCACCGGCAAAATCGAATGGGGTGTGTGGATCGACGATGACGGTTGCATGCACTGGTGGGCCGATGGCGGTCTTGAAGGGTATATGGTTCCGCGCCGCAACCCGAAAGACGGCAAGCCGGTCTGTCTGAAGCGCAACACCTGTCTGGTGGAAAACACCGATCAGCTGTTTGCAACCGACTCGGCGCAGCTGACCTCGCATGGTCGGTCGCGGTTGCAGTCGTTCTTCCAGTCCGCAGGCGCATTCGGCTATGCCGTCTATGGCCATACCGACAGCCGCGCGTCGGATGAATACAACATGGGTCTGTCCAAGCGTCGTGCTGCTGCCGTGGCCAATGTCGCCCGTTCGGTCGGTGCCCATGTGGAACGCGAAATCGGCTTTGGCGAACGTCAGCCTGTCGCCTCGAACAATTCGGCTGCAGGCATGCAGAAGAATCGTCGGGTCGAAGTCGTCTGCTACCGGTGGTGATCAGCATGAACAATACATTCAAAATCGGTGCAATGTTTGCCGCCATGGCCCTGAGCGGCTGCGTGGCCGGCGATGGGCTGTCGCCCTATCGCGGCCCGGATTCGGTCATCGCGACCGGGGTGGACAAGGGGCGCGACACGGGCGTTCTGCGCAATGGCCAGGCGGCCATTGCCTATGACCCGGACGGCTGCCAGAACTGGATCATGGATGACGGCGTGGAAGGCTATTCCAGCCCGCGCTACGACCCGGTGTCGGGTCTGCCGGTCTGCAACAACCACTTCCCGCCGGGAACCGTGATCCGCAACTATCAGACCGGAACCGAAGGCATCCGGGACTATGTGCCCGGTCCGGGTATCCGTACCGTGGTGCGGCGCGGCAACTGACGCACGCAGTCTGCAAAATTCTGAGGGGCCACGGGGAACCGTGGCCCTTTTTGTCAGTTGGAGCCTTTGCCTGTCATTTGGGCAGCTGTCACATTTCCGTGCGGGTGCTGGACATAAAGTCAAAGCGACACGAAATCGGTGCTTGCCAGATCATGTGACGCGGCGCACGATACATACAGGCCCTAGCTAAAGGAGACCTCATTGGGCATCAGCGCGCTGACCCCCCCGACCAAACCCGAGGACATGATCGAGTCAGTTCTCGAATTTCCGGACAACCGTTTGCTGATAGATCTGTGCGGCGAGTTTGACCGCAATCTTGCACAGGTTGAACATCAGATTGGCGTTCACATTCTGCGGCGCGGCAACCGCCTTGCGGTGATCGGGGACAAGGGCGCGCGGGAGCAGGCGGCAGCCGTGCTGCGCAGCCTGTATGCCCGGCTCGAGTCCGGCCGCACGGTGGCGGCTGGCGATATTGACGGGGCGATGCGCCTTGGTCAGTCCACGCTGGGGGCCGAGGGCGAACAGATCGAGCTGTTCAATCCCGGCATGGAAATCCGCACCCGCAAAAAGCCGGTCGAGCCGCGGACAGAGGCGCAGAAGGCCTATGTCGCCAACCTGTTCAGCCATGAGCTTGGCTTTGGCATCGGGCCTGCGGGCACCGGCAAGACCTATCTGGCGGTGGCGGTCGGCGTGACCATGCTGGTGTCGGGCGCGGTCGAAAAGATCATCCTGTCCCGCCCGGCGGTTGAGGCGGGGGAGCGGTTGGGCTTTCTTCCCGGCGACATGAAGGAAAAAGTCGATCCCTACATGCAGCCGCTCTATGACGCGCTGAACGATTTCCTGCCCGCCAAGCAGGTTCAGAAGCTGCTGGAGGAAAAACGGATCGAGATCGCCCCGCTGGCCTTTATGCGCGGGCGGACACTGTCGAATGCCTTTGTGGTGCTGGATGAGGCACAGAACGCAACGACCATGCAGATGAAGATGTTCCTGACCCGGCTGGGGCAAGGGTCGCGCATGGTGATCACCGGCGACCGCACGCAAGTAGACCTGCCGCGCGGCATGCCGTCGGGGCTGGCCGATGCCGAGCGCATCCTGAAGGGGGTTCGCGGGGTAACGTTCAACTACTTCACTTCCAAAGATGTGGTGCGGCACCCGCTGGTGGCGCGGATCATCGAGGCTTACGAGTCGGATGAGGCGCCACAGGCCTGAGGGTCGGGACTGCTGAAAACGCCGGGGGGGGCTGTCTGCCCCCCCCGGACCCCCCCCGAGGATATTTTTACCAAGATAAAGGGGCTGGTCGTAGATTGGCTTGTCTGGCCACGTGGTCTGGAGTAGGGCGCGGGCATGGAACCGCTGGTCGATTGCGTGATTGAGGATGCCCGCTGGGAGGGTCTGGGGCTGGAGCCCCTTGCCTTGCGCGCGGCGTCGGCGGTGCTGACGGGGCTGGGATTGCCGGAACAGGGGTTCACCCTGTGCGTCATGGGCTGCGATGATGCGCGGATTTCGGTGCTGAATGCCGAGTTCCGGGACAAGCCTGCGCCGACCAATGTGCTGAGCTGGCCGTCGGAAGATCTGTCCGAAGGCGTGCCGGGTGTGGCCCCCGCGCTGCCGCTGGCAGGCGACGTGGCAGAGCCATGGTCGCTGGGCGACATTGCGATTTCCTATGACACCTGCGCGCGTGAGGCCGCAGCGGCGGACAAGCCGCTGGCGGACCATGTGACGCATCTGGTGGTTCATGGTGTGTTACATTTGCTGGGGTATGATCACATTGACGATGCAGATGCAGCACTGATGGAAAAACATGAGGTGGCGATACTTGCCACGCTTGGGGTTGATGACCCATATTGAACCGGCACCCGAACGGCGGGTGTTTTTAGGAAAAGGACCGATGGGCAGTAGTAACGACGGGTCTACGGCGGCGCAGGGCGCGCCGTCTGATGTGCAGGCCGAAGAAGATCAACCTCCGAGTAGAAGTCTTTTCGGGCGGTTGATGGGGGTGTTTTCCGGGGCCGACAGCCCGTCTGGTGGCAAATCCGACGATACCCTGGCTGCGATGCCTGCGGGCGGGCCCTCGGTGCCGGGCCTCAGCAATCTGCGGCGGCTGCGGGTCGATGATGTGGCGATCCCCAAGGTCGATATTGCCGCCGTTCCCATTGACATTGGCCGTGATGAGCTGGTCGAGGTGTTCCGCGAACAGGGATTTTCCCGGTTGCCGGTCTACAAGGGCACGCTGGACCATCCGCAGGGGCTGGTTTTGCTGAAAGATCTGGCGTTGCAGCATGGGTTCGGCTCGTCAGGCCGGTTTTCCCTGCGCAAGTTGTTGCGGCCCCTGTTGTTTGCCCCGCCGTCGATGCCGATTGGCGTCTTGCTGCAAAAGATGCAGCGTGAACGGGTCCATATGGCGCTGGTGATTGACGAGTATGGTGGCGTTGACGGGCTGGTGACCATCGAAGACCTGATCGAAACCGTCATCGGCGAGATCGAGGATGAGCATGACGAAGACGAAGGTCTGCTCTGGAAAGAGGAAAAGCCGGGGGTGTTTCTGGCGCAATCCACCGCTCCGCTGGAGGAGTTTGAGGCCCTGATCGGGTTCAAGCTGCGCAATGGCGAGGATGACGAAGAGATCGACACGCTGGGCGGGCTGGTCTTTGTGCGCACCGGCCGCGTACCGGTCCGCGGAGAGATCGTGCCGCACGAGTCGGGCGCCGAGTTTGAGGTGGTCGAGGCTGATCCGCGCCGGATCAAGCGGCTGAGGGTGCGGTTGCCGGGCAGTCTGCCCGATGCTGTGACCGAAACGGCGGCTCCGGTTCCGAAACTGGTGGAGCAGGCCGTCTCTTGACGATGCGCCAACGGATCTTTGGCGCGATGCCCGCTCGTCGGGCGGCGGCGCTGGATGTGCTGGCGGGGGCGGCGGTTGCCTTGGGGCAGGCGCCGCTTTCGGCGTGGTATCTGGCGTTTCCGGCGCTGGTCTGGGCGATGGCGCGCATGCTGCGACCTGCTTCGGTGGCGGGTTCGGGATGGGCCGGGCTGTTGGTGGGGGCGGGGTATTTCGGGGCCTCGCTCACCTGGATCGTGTCACCGTTTTTCATTGACCCTTGGGTCTATGGCTGGATGGCGCCGTTTGCGGTTGTCCTGATGGCCTTTGGCTTTGGGTTGTTTTGGGCGGCGGCGAATGCTGCGGCCTGCCGCTTTCCGCTGCGGCCCCTGGCGCTGGCCGCCGGGCTGGGCGCGGTGGAGCTGCTGCGCGGCTATATCCTGACCGGGTTTCCCTGGGCGCTGGTCGGGCACATGTGGCACGCGATGCCGCTGGTGCAGGTCACCGCGCTGGTCGGGGCAACCGGGCTGACGGTGCTGACGCTGGCGCTGGCCGCTTTGCCGCTGATGCACCGCTGGTGGGGGGCAGGGATGGCCGCTGCGGCGGTGGTTGCGGGAACCGGTTTTGGCCTGTGGCAGCTGGATCAGCCCGAGCCGCCGGCGCGGCCGGCGTCTTTGCGGCTGGTGCAGCCGAATGCCGAGCAGCATCTGAAATGGGATCCCGATCAGGCGCGAATCCTTTTCCACCGCCAGCTGGCGTTTACCCGTGACGGCACCCCCGCCGATCTGACGATCTGGCCGGAAACGGCGGTGCCCTATCTGCTGGAATATTCGCCGGAAGTGGCCCCGATCATCACGGATGCCTCGGGCGGGAACAAGGTGGCAATCGGCATTCAGCGGGTCGAGGGGGACCGGGGCTGGAATTCCTTGCGCGTGCTGGAGGGCGACGGGGCGCTGGTTGCGAGCTATGACAAGTTTCATCTGGTGCCGTTCGGCGAATACATGCCGATGGGCGATCTGTTGCAGAACTGGTTCGGGATCGGGGCGTTTGCGGCGCAGGTCGGCAATGGCTATTTGGCGGGAACCGGGCCGCAGGTGCTGGATCTGGGGCCAGAGCTTGGCCGTGTACTGCCATTGATCTGCTATGAAGCGGTGTTTCCGCAAATCCCGCGCGGCGCGCCAGAGCGCCCGGACTGGATGCTGCAGATCACCAATGATGCGTGGTTTGGCACGCTGACCGGGCCATTTCAGCATTTCGAGCAGGCGCGGCTGCGGGCAATCGAGCAGGGGCTGCCGCTGATCCGGGTGGCCAATACCGGGGTGACGGCGGTGATAGATGCCCGGGGCCGGGTGCTGCAGGCACTGGTCTTTGGTACGGCGGGCTATCTGGATGTGGCTTCGGTGCCCGGGGCGCTGGCGGCGACGCCTTATGCCAGATGGGGCGAGATCCCGGCAATTCTGCTGCTGTTGAGTCTTATTGCGCTTGCTTTGCGCCGGGGCAGGGCCGCCTTTGCTTGACGCTTTGTAACATAGGCTCTACGCACCATGCTGAACTGTCACAACGGCTTCCTGACGTGGCAGGGATCATTCAATTGGAGCACGACCCCATGAGCCGCAAGAATTACGTTTTTACCTCGGAATCCGTTTCCGAGGGGCATCCCGACAAGGTCTGTGACCGCGTTTCTGATGCCATTCTCGATGCATTTCTGACCGAAGAACCCAACGCCCGTGTCGCCTGTGAGACCTTTGCGACAACGAACCGCGTGGTTGTCGGCGGCGAGGTGGGGTTGTCAAGCAAAGCTGCCACCGATGCCATGCTGGAGCGTGTCGAAGGCATTGTCCGCGAC
The DNA here is from genome assembly GCF_031457365.1 of Pseudotabrizicola sp. 4114. Taxonomy (NCBI): domain Bacteria; kingdom Pseudomonadati; phylum Pseudomonadota; class Alphaproteobacteria; order Rhodobacterales; family Paracoccaceae; genus Pseudotabrizicola; species Pseudotabrizicola sp. 4114. The sequence continues at coordinate 414,908 of NZ_JAVDWP010000001.1, forward strand.
TGCGTCAAGGACATCGGTTATGAGCAGGACGCGTTTCACTGGAAAACCCTGACAGTGCAGAATTACCTGCACGGCCAGTCGGCCCATATCGCACAGGGCGTTGACAAGGATGGTGCCGGTGATCAGGGCATCATGTTTGGCTACGCTTGCCGAGAAACCCCCGAGCTGATGCCCGCGCCGTTGCAATACGCGCAGGCGATCCTGCGCCGTCTGGCCGAGGTGCGCAAATCGGGCGAGCAGCCGACGCTGGGGCCGGACGCCAAATCGCAGCTGTCGCTGCGCTATGAGGATGGCAAGCCGGTTGAGGTCACCTCGATCGTGCTGTCGACCCAGCATGCGCTGGAAACCCAGACCTCGGATGATATCCGCGCGATTGTGGAGCCCTATATCCGCGAAGTGCTGCCCGAGGGCTGGCTGACCGACGCGACCAAATGGCACGTGAACCCAACGGGGATTTTCGTGATCGGCGGGCCGGATGGCGATGCCGGGCTGACCGGGCGCAAGATCATCGTGGACACTTACGGCGGTGCCGCCCCGCATGGCGGCGGCGCGTTTTCGGGCAAAGACCCGACCAAGGTGGACCGCTCGGCCGCCTATGCCGCGCGCTATCTGGCCAAGAATGTGGTGGCGGCCGGGCTGGCCGACCGCTGCACCTTGCAGGTGTCCTATGCAATCGGCGTGGCCGAGCCGCTGTCGATCTATGTCGATACCCACGGCACCGGTCAGGTGGAGGCGGCGCAGATCGAACGCGCTGTCGCCCTTTGCATGGACCTGACGCCGCGTGGCATCCGCACCCATCTGAACCTGAGCCGCCCGATCTATGCCCGCACCAGCGCCTATGGTCATTTTGGCCGCATGCCGGATGCGGATGGCGGTTTCAGCTGGGAAAAGACCGATCTGGTCGAGGCGCTGAAGAAAGCCGTCTGACATTTTTGCGCGCGCCCGGCTATTATCGGGCGCGCGTGTCTTGTTTTTGCTTCCCTTCCTTTTTTCAGGATGGACATCATGCTTTTTTCAGCAATTGCAGGTTTTACCCGCCCGGCCTTGATCAGCCTTGTCGCCGGGGGCGTGCTTTTGGCCTGTGTCCCGACACAGACTCAGCTGTCCGCCACGCGGATCAGCGCATCGACGCGCGAGTGTCGCGATCTTGCCGACAGTTCTGCCGCCTGCTTTTTCCGCAACTCTCCGGTGCGTCTGGAACAGCGTGTCATCCGTCTGCCGGGGCGGGCGCTGGAGTTTCGCCCCATCGCCGAGCCGCTGGAATTTGTCGATGGCAGCGGGCGCGACTGGGTGGCCCCTAAGGCCACACTGACCGATGGCGCGTCGATCCCCAAGGTGTTCATCCCCATCGTCGGTGACCCGCGCGCGCGGGAGTTCATCAATGCCGCCGCCGTGCATGACGCGTTTTGCGGGGTCGGCAACGAGGAGGGGGCGGCGTATCATTCGCGGACCTGGCAGGAGACTCACCGGGTGTTTTACGACTCGCTGATTGTGGGCGGCACCGAACCTGTCCGCGCCAAGGTGATGTTTGCGGCGGTCTGGCTGGGCGGGCCACGCTGGGAGGTGCATGACCGGCGTGAGACGCGGGCAGAGTCGCCGTTGCCGGGCGCGGTTCTGCAATCAGGTATGCGCGAGGCGCGCGACTACATCGAACGCTCTGACCCGACGATGCCGCAGCTGATCGGCTATCTGAGCTGGCTGGAATGGGATATGGGGCGGCGGGGCACGCGCGGGCGTGGTCCACAGGCGGCGGTCGTGACCGAGGCGTTGCCCGAACCGCCCCCGGCACCCGAGGTGCCCGCAGTGCCGGAGGCGCCGGTCGTCAACGGGCAAGGGCCTGCAGACATGCTGTAGTGCCTGTCAGACGGGGCAGAGGGTGCGGGCGGGCCCGGTCTTGACCCGCGCTGTTCATCCTGACACTAGGCGCGGCAGATAAGGGAACAGGATCACACCGCATGGCCGAGCCAACGGAACGTCGCAACTTTTATGGCCGGGTGCATGGCAAGACGCTGCGCGCCAGTCAAAAGGACTATCTGGCCAACGATCTGGAAAGCCTGCGCCTGCAGGGGGTGGCGCCGTCGGAGAACCCGGAGCGGACCCCGCTGGATCTGGCAGCGGTTTTTGAGACCCCGCGCCCGGTCTGGGTGGAGGTGGGCTTTGGCGGCGGTGAGCATCTGGTGCATATGGCGGCGCGCTACCCGCAGGTCGGGCTGATCGGCTGCGAGCCGTTTGTGAACGGCATTGCCATGCTCTTGGGCAAGATCCGGGCGGCGGGGGTCACCAATCTGGCGATCCACCCCGGCGATGCGCGCGATCTGTTCGACGTGCTGCCACCCGCCTCGGTCGACAAGGTGTTTCTGAACTATCCCGACCCCTGGCCCAAGGCCCGCCACCACCGCCGCCGCTTTGTGACGCCGGGCTATCTGGCGCTGCTGGCGCGGGTGATGAAGCCGGGGGCAGAGTTCCGGGTCGCAACCGACATTCCTGATTACGTGCGCCAGACGCTGGAAGAGCTGCCAAAGGCCAGTTTTGTGCTGGACCGCCAGACCGGCGTGGGCGAAGCTTGGGAGGACTGGATCTCGACCCGCTATGAGCAAAAAGCCCTGCGCGAGGGGCGCGCGCCGCACTACCTGACCTTTCACCGCGCGGCCTGACGCGGCCCCCCCACCCCGGCCCTCCCCCACGAGGGGGGAGGGAGGCGCATCAGCGGTCAGCAGGTGCGCCTGTGGCCGATGCAGAAGGGGGGCAGTGGGGTTTGGAGTGCCTCCCCTCCCCCTTGTGGGGAGGGACTGGGGGAGGGGGGAGACGCGCAGTCGGATCAGACGCGCAGGCCGATCAGCCTTGCGGGATCGCCCAGACCTCGCCGGGGGCGAGCGGCCGGAAGCGTTCGGAGGGGATCGCTTTGGCCGCGAGGGCGGTTTCCAATGCCGCCAAAGGCGCATCGCGCGCCTCGTCGGTCAGCTGGAAGGTGCCCCAGTGGTGGCCGATGGCATGGGCTGCGCCGGACAAAAGGAAGCCTTCGACCGCCTCTGCCGGGTTCTGGTGCTGACCTTGCATGAACCAGCGCGGCTCGTAGGCTCCGATTGGCAGGATCGCGGCGCGGATGACCCCGTGTTTCTCGCTCAATGCCCGGTAGGGCCGCCCCTGATCAAAGCCGGTGTCGCCAATGTGCAGCACCTTGCCGGCAGGCCCGGCGATCACGAAGGCCGCCCAGAGCGCCATCGAGCGGTCGGCCATCCCGCGTGCGGACCAGTGATGGCAGGGCTCGAAATGCACGGTCAGCGGGCCGAAATCCACGGCCTGCCCCCAGTCGGCCACGGTGATCCGCGCCTCGGGCACCGCGCTGCGGATGATCGCATCATTGCCCAAAGGCGTGAATATCTGCGGCGCGTGGGCCGCGTGCAGGCTGGCCAGCGTGGTCAGGTCAAGGTGGTCGTAGTGATTGTGGCTGAGCAGGATCGCGTCGATCCTTGGAAGATCGGCAAAGGCGATGCCGGGGGCCGCCACCCGCTTTGGCCCGGCAAAGGCCAGCGGGCTGGCGCGGTCGGACCAGACCGGATCGGTCAACAGGTTCACCCCCGCCGTCTGGATCAGCAATGTGGCATGGCCGACCATGGTGATGGTCAGATCATCCACCTGCGCGGCGGGCCGGGTGGCGGCCACCGGCACCTGAGCGGGCCATTTCGCGCGGTTGCCGCCGAATTGCCATTTCAGCACATCGGACAGCCCGCTGACTGGGGTGCCGCCCGGATTGAAGAACCGCGTGCCGTCAAAATGGTCCGAAGGCGGCCCGGCGTAATAGCGGTTGCGTGATGAGGATATGGCCATGGCTCCTGCGCCGCCGCCCAGCCCGAGGGTGGCGAGAAGGGCGGTCCCTTTGAGAAAATTGCGACGTTTCATGCCCTGTCGATATGCGGCTTGCCTGCCCCGCATCAACCCCCCATGGACCGCCGCCGCTGCTTGCGCTATCACCCGCTCGTTCACATTCGGGAGAAGATGATGTCCGGCCATGGCGAAGCGCAACCGATGACCTCCGCCAAATGCGGACCGCTGACGGGGACCGCTGCCGTTCCCGGTGACAAGTCGATCTCGCACCGGGCGCTGATCTTCGGCGCGATGGCGGTGGGAGAGACAAAGATCACTGGGCTGCTGGAAGGGCAGGATGTGCTGGACACCGCACGGGCGATGCGGGCTTTTGGCGCCGAGCTGGTGCAGCACGGGGCGGGCGCGTGGTCGGTGCATGGCGTGGGGGTCGGCGGGTTTTCGGAACCGGCTGATGTGATCGACTGCGGCAATTCCGGCACCGGCGTGCGGCTGATCATGGGCTGCATGGCGACCACGGCAATGACCGCGACCTTTACCGGTGATGCGTCGTTGCGCAAGCGGCCGATGGGGCGGGTCACCGACCCGCTGTCGCTGTTCGGGACCCAAGCCTACGGTCGCAAGGGCGGGCGCCTGCCGATGACGGTGGTTGGGGCGGCGAACCCGGTCCCGGTACGCTACGCGCTGCCGGTGGCTTCGGCGCAGGTGAAATCGGCGGTGCTGCTGGCCGGGCTGAACGCCCCCGGCGAGACCGTGGTGATCGAACGCGAGCCGACCCGCGACCATTCGGAGCGCATGCTGCTGGGCTTTGGCGCGCAATTGTCGGTCGAGAAAACCGCAGAGGGCCATGTCATCACCCTGACCGGCCGCCCCGAACTGCGCCCGCAGACTGTGGCAGTGCCGCGTGACCCGTCCTCGGCGGCGTTCCCGACCTGCGCGGCGCTGATTGTCGAGGGCTCCGATATTCTGGTGCCCGGTGTCAGCCAGAACCTGACCCGCAACGGGCTCTATATCACCCTGTCTGAGATGGGCGCAGAGATCGAATTCCGGAACCCGCGGGAAGAGGGCGGCGAGCCGGTCGCCGATCTGCGGGTGCGGTTTTCCGACAACATGCAGGGCATTGAAGTGCCGCCGGAGCGCGCGCCGTCGATGATCGACGAATACCCGATCCTGTCGGTTGTGGCGGCGTTCGCGCACGGCCGCACGGTGATGCGCGGCGTCAAGGAACTGCGGGTCAAGGAATCCGATCGCATCGACGCGATGGCGCGCGGGCTGGAGGCCTGCGGCGTGACCATCGAGGAAGACGAGGATACGCTGATCGTGCACGGCATGGGTCCGGGCGGCATGCCGGGGGGCGCAATCTGCGCCACCCATCTGGACCACCGGATTGCGATGTCTTTTCTCGTCGCCGGGATGGCATCGAAGGCCGCCGTGGCCGTCGATGACGCCTCGCCCATCGTCACCTCGTTTCCGATCTTCGAGGGGCTGATGAACGGTCTTGGGGCCGCGATCCGGCGGGGGTAGGCGCGAGATGATCTGAGGGTGCGCCGGGCTGCGCCGTCGGATGCCTCCGGCGGGAGTATTTGGAAAAGCTGCAATGCAAGACGGGTGCTGTGGATTGCACCTTTCTGAAATACTCCCGCCGGAGGCGTTCCGGCAGTGCGGGCAGGGGCTGACAGGACAGAAAGGCAGAGCATGATCTTTACAGTCGCCATCGACGGCCCGGCAGCTGCGGGCAAGGGCACCATCAGCCGCGCGGTGGCCGAAGCGTTCGGCTTTGCCCATCTGGACACCGGGGCGCTGTATCGGGCGGTCGGGGTCAAGGGCGGCGATCCTGTTCTGGCCGCCCAGACCCTGGGCCCCGAAGATCTGGCCCGCGACGATCTGCGCACGCTGGAGGCGGGGCAGGCGGCCAGCCGGGTGGCGGTGATCCCCGAGGTGCGCGCGGCCCTGCTGGCGTTTCAGCGCCGCTTTGCCCGGCGGGACGGCGGCGCGGTGCTGGACGGGCGCGACATCGGCACCGTGATCTGCCCCGAGGCGGAGGTGAAGCTGTTTGTGACGGCGAGCGCCTTGGTGCGGGCGCGCAGGCGCTGGCTGGAACTGGGCGGCGACGCGGCGTCGCGGTCGCTGGATGACGTGCTGGCCGAGGTGCAGGAGCGCGATGCCCGCGACATGAACCGCACGGATGCGCCGCTGAAACCGGCGGCGGATGCGTTGATGCTGGATACCTCCGAGCTGTCGGTCGAAGCGGCCACCGCGCGCGCAGTCGCGCAGGTGCGGGCACGGCTGGCGCAGACCCAGGGCTGACGCCCATTCCGAACAGGCGCTGTGCGCCGATGCACTTTGGTTTCGCCCTTTCGTGTCTTACATCATGCAGCGAAACAACAGAGGCGATCCAGCCCCGGATCGGCCAGCACAAGGCGCGACATCATGCTGCACGAAAAACTCAACTGGCGTTATGCTACCAAGAAAATGGACCCGTCCAAGCCAGTGGCGCAGGACAAGGTTGACCGCATTCTGGAGGCGATCCAGCTGGCCCCGACCTCCAGCGGCCTGCAGCCGTTTGAAGTGATCGTGGTCACCAACCCCGAGGTCAAGGCCAAGCTGCGCGAAGTCGGCTATGGTCAGGCGCAGATCACAGATGCGAGCCATGTGCTGGTGTTTGCCGCCTGGGACAATTACACCGCAGAGCGTATCGACGCCGTGGTCGATCAGCTGGTTGCAGAGCGTGGCCTGCCGCGCGAAGCCCTGTCCGAATACTACGACAATCTGAAGTCGATGCTGCTGCCGCGCGCGGCCGAGGCGAACTTTGAGCATGCCGCCCGTCAGGCCTATATCGCCTTTGGCATCGGCCTGACCGCTGCTGCGTTCGAATCGGTGGACTCGACCCCGATGGAAGGCTTTGATCCGGCCGCCGTCGACGAGATCCTTGGCCTGCGCGCCCGTGGCCTGCGGTCGGTGACGCTGCTGCCGCTGGGTTACCGCGCGGCCGAGGGGGACTGGCTGGAAGGCATGAAGAAAGTGCGCAAGCCTTTGGCCGAACTGGTGTCGGAAGTCGTCTGACCCGGCCAGCCGCCTCTGAGCTTGCCCCGTTCATCTTGGCAAAAATACTCCCGCCGGAGGCGATCCCGGATTTTCAGCAGGCGCGGCATCGCAGGATGTCGCGCCTTTCTGGTGCAAAGCCTTGCCACATTGGCCCGGACGGGCTATAGGCCCCCCAATCCTGACAGGTCTCTCTGTCCCGGTTTGCCGGGCAATGGTTTTGATCTGATGGCCCATCCAAAGACCGGCGGAGCCAACCGCATGGCCAGAAAACCACGAAAAAGGACAAACTGCATATGTGCGCTAAAGCTACCATGGAAGACTTTGAAGCCCTGTTGAAGGAAAGCTTCGAAATTGACACCCCCGAAGAGGGTTCGGTTGTCAAAGGCAAGGTTATCGCCATTGAGGCGGGCCAGGCCATCATCGACGTCGGCTACAAGATGGAAGGCCGCATCGATCTTAAAGAATTCGCAAACCCCGGCGAACAGCCAGACATCAATGTCGGCGACGAAGTCGAGGTCTATCTGGACCGCGTGGAAAACTCGCGCGGCGAAGCCCAGATCAGCCGTGAGAAAGCCAAGCGCGAAGAAGCCTGGGATCGTCTGGAAAAAGCCTATGCATCCGAGACCCGCGTCGATGGCGCGATCTTTGGCCGTGTCAAAGGTGGCTTTACCGTCGATCTGGGCGGCGCTGTTGCCTTCCTTCCCGGCTCTCAGGTTGACGTGCGCCCGGTGCGTGACGCCGGCCCGCTGATGGGTCTGAAGCAGCCGTTCCAGATTCTGAAAATGGACCGTCGCCGTGGCAACATCGTTGTGTCGCGCCGCGCCATCCTGGAAGAATCGCGTGCCGAACAGCGCGCCGAAGTCATCGGCAACCTGACCGAAGGTCAGACTGTCGATGGTGTGGTCAAGAACATCACCGAATACGGTGCGTTCGTTGATCTGGGCGGCGTTGATGGTCTGCTGCACGTCACCGACATGGCCTGGCGCCGCGTCAACCACCCGTCGGAAATCCTTGCCATTGGTGAGACTGTCAAAGTGCAGGTCATCAAGATCAACAAGGAAACTCACCGTATCTCCCTCGGCATGAAGCAGCTGCAGGAAGATCCGTGGGATGCGGTGGAGCGTGCGTATCCGCTGCAGTCGGTCCACAAGGGCCGCGTGACCAACATCACCGACTACGGCGCATTCGTCGAGCTGGAAGCTGGTGTCGAAGGTCTGGTTCACGTCTCGGAAATGTCCTGGACCAAAAAGAACGTGCACCCCGGCAAGATCGTGTCGACCTCGCAGGAAGTCGACGTCATGGTTCTGGAAATCGACAGCGCCAAGCGTCGCGTTTCGCTTGGCCTCAAGCAGACCCAGCGCAACCCGTGGGAAGTGTTCGCCGAGAACAACCCGGTCGGTTCGACCATCGAGGGTGAAGTCAAGAACATCACCGAATTCGGTCTGTTCATCGGTCTGGAAAACGACATCGACGGCATGGTTCACCTGTCCGACCTGTCGTGGGACCAGCGCGGCGAAGACGCCATTGCCAACTACCGCAAGGGCGACACCGTCAAGGCGGCTGTCTCGGAAGTCGACGTCGAGAAAGAGCGTATCTCGCTCTCGGTCAAGGCTCTGGGCGAAGACACCTTTACCGATGCGGTTGATGGTGTGAAGCGCGGCTCGGTGATCACGGTCGAAGTGACCGCGATCGAAGAGGGTGGCGTCGAGGTGGATTACAACGGCGCCAAGTCGTTCATCCGCCGCAGCGACCTGAGCCGTGACCGTGGCGACCAGCGCCCCGAGCGGTTCCAGGTCGGTGACAAGGTTGACGTTCGCGTCACCAACATCGACCCGAAAACCCGCCGCATGGGCCTGTCGATCAAGGCCCGCGAGATCGCCGAAGAGAAAGAAGCGGTTGAGCAGTATGGCTCGTCCGATTCGGGTGCATCGCTGGGCGACATCCTCGGCGCGGCGCTGAAAGGCGACAAGAACTGAGGTTTACCCTCAAATGTTGACGAAAGGCCCCGCCGAAAGGTGGGGCCTTTTCGTATCTAACGGGGATTCCAGCCTTTTCGTTTGTGTGGCACCGATTTTTTTGCCTATAGTCGGGTCACAATAATCACGGTGGCGGCAGCATTTGCGTGTTCAGATCGCGAACCGGCCACAGGGGGGGACACTTCGGATGATCCGTTCGGAACTGATCCAGAAAATCGCGGACGAGAACCCGCATCTGACACAGCGCCATGTCGAGCGTATTGTGAACACCGTCTTTGAAGAGATCATCGAGGCGCTGGCCAAGGGCGACCGGGTGGAGCTGCGGGGCTTTGGCGCGTTCTCGGTCAAGGCGCGGGATGCCCGCGTCGGCCGCAACCCCCGCACCGGCGAAGCGGTGGAGGTCGAGGACAAGAAGGTGCCGTTCTTCAAGACCGGCAAACTGTTGCGCGACCGGCTGAACGGCAAGGGCTGACCGCCTGCGATCTGGCGGCTTGCGGTCTGACCGCTTGTGCCCCGTGGCCCTTGCACCCGGCGGCCTCAGCGCCGATACTCGGGATCTGACCTGTCACCGGGGAGTGCGTCCATGATCCGTTATCTGCGCTATGTGCTGCTGGCCTTGCTGGCGATTGTTCTGCTGACGGTGGCGCTGGCCAACCGTGCGGCCGTGACACTCAAGGCGCTGCCGGGTGATCTGGCGGGGTTTGCCGGCGTGGGCTGGCAGATCGACCTGCCGCTCTACGCCGTGATCTTTGCCAGCATTCTGGCGGGGGTGCTGATCGGCTTTGTCTGGGAATGGTTCCGCGAGCACAAGCACCGGGTGGTCGCCAGCACCAAATCGCGCGAGGTGTCAAAGCTGGAGCGTGAGCTGGCGGTGATGCGCGACACCAAGCCGGGGCAGCAGGATGATGTGCTGGCGCTCTTGGATCAGCGCAAGGCGGGCTGAGGGGTCATGGTCGATATCAGGGTCAAGATCTGCGGTCTGCGGACCGTGGCGGATGTTGCTGCCGTGGCCGCGTCGGGCGCGGCCTATGCCGGATTTGTGTTCTTTCCCAAAAGCCCCCGCCATCTGACCATTGAGCAGGCGCGCGAATTGACTCTGGCCGCCCCGGTGGGGTTGGCCAAAGTGGCGCTGGTGGTGGACGCCGATGACGCCACGCTGGACGCGATCACCGAGGCGATGCCGCTGGATATGCTGCAGCTGCATGGCCATGAAAGCCCCGACCGAGTGGCCGAAATCCGCGCGCGCTATGGTCTGCCGGTGATGAAGGCGGTGGGTGTGGCGGATGAGGGCGATCTGGCGGCGGTGTTGGAGTATTCGCTGGCGGCCGATCAGATTCTGGTCGATGCCAAACCACCGAAGAATGCCGATCTGCCGGGCGGAAACGGGCTGTCATTCGACTGGCGGCTGGTGGCGCAACGGCGCTGGCTGCGGCCCTGGATGCTTGCCGGGGGCCTGACGCCGGAAAATGTGGCCGAAGCGATTCGCCTGACCAACGCCCGGCAGGTGGATGTCTCGTCGGGGGTGGAAATGTCACCCGGTGTCAAGGATGCGGCAAAGATCGCGGCGTTTGTTGCGGCCACCCGAGCGCCTGCGGTGCCACGGTTGCGCTGAGGTTTCCGCGGTGGCGCTGGCTGAGGCTGGGGGAGCGCGCCGCGCGGGAGTATTTTTGCCAAGATGAATGCGGCAGGTCAGATATGAAAAGGGGGGCAAGTCATGCCCCCCTTTGTCTCTCAGTCCTGAGCCGCAGGATTACATCGCGGGCAGGATGGTCAGGTCGCGCAGCACTTCATCGGTGCCGGTGATGGCCCAGGACTGGGTCACCGCGCCGGTGGCGAGATCGACCGTATGCAGGGCGCCGTTGGCGGCAAGCCATGCGGTGTTGGTGCCGTCTTCGGTGGTGGCGATGTCAAAGCCGACCGGGCCTTCGAGCGTGGCGCCCAGCATGCCGATGCTGGCGTTGGTGCCGTCATTCGGGGCGGTTTGCTGCAGCAGGGCCGACAGGCCGGTGTCGATGTTATACATCGCGGTGGCTTCGGGCTTGCCAAAGCTGTTGCTGTAGCCGGTTGCGGCGACCATCAGACCGGCGCTTGCGTTGGCGTCGCCCGCTTCCCATGCCAGACCGCCATCAACCGTGACTTCGCCGGTGTCCATGTTGATGCGGTGGTTGGTGCTGCCCGACATGAAGCGCAGACGGTCAGCCGCCGGGTTCACATCGACGATCACCGGCGCGCCGTCTGCGATTTCCATCATGGTGTTCATGGTCGACAGCGGCGTGGTCTCCCCCGTCGCAGGATCAATGGTGACGATGGCCTGCTCGTCGGTGACGCCGATCACGGTCAAGGTGCCGGGGCGGTAGTCGATGCCGTGCAGGCGGGTGACGCCCTGCACTTCGACCGTGCCGGTCACAGCGGCGGTGGCGGTGTCGATCATCACCAGCGTGCGGTCGCCGGTCAGGCCGAGGGCGGTGTCGGCATAGGCCGGGGCGGTCAGGGCGGCGGTTGCCAGAAGGGCGGCGAGGGTACGTGTCATGGGGTCACTCCGTTTTGGTTGGGTGGCCTTTCGGCCCGTTGCCCCATGGATACGGAAGGATTGGCGGCCAAGTTTCAGGCGGTGTGATAACGAAAGCGTTATCCGGATCGTGTGGCGTGGCTTTACCGCGTGGCATGGGCGCGCTAGGTAACACCCAAGAGATATGGGAGGCGGGCCATGGCCGAGGACGGAATCAACAGCTTTATGACCGGGCCGGATGAGGCCGGGCGCTTTGGCATCTTTGGCGGGCGCTTTGTGTCGGAAACGCTGATGCCGCTGATCCTGGAACTGGAAGAGCGCTATGAGTTCGCCAAGACCGACCCGGCGTTCTGGGCCGAGATGGAGGATCTGTGGACCCATTACGTGGGCCGTCCGTCGCCGCTGTATTATGCTGAACGGCTCACCCAGCATCTGGGTGGCGCGAAGATCTACATGAAGCGCGATGAGCTGAATCACACCGGGGCGCACAAGATCAACAATGTGCTGGGGCAGATCATTCTGGCGCGGCGTATGGGCAAGACCCGGATCATTGCCGAAACCGGCGCGGGCCAGCATGGCGTGGCGACCGCAACGGTCTGCGCCAAGTTCGGGTTGAAGTGCGTGGTCTATATGGGCGCGCATGATGTGGAACGGCAGGCGCCGAACGTGTTCCGGATGCGGCTCTTGGGGGCCGAGGTGGTGCCGGTGACCTCCGGTCGCGGCACGCTCAAGGATGCGATGAACGATGCGCTGCGCGACTGGGTGACCAATGTGCGCGATACGTTTTACTGCATCGGCACGGTGGCGGGGCCGCATCCGTACCCCGCGATGGTGCGCGATTTCCAGAGCATCATCGGCAAGGAAGTGCGCTGGCAGCTGGCCGAGCAAGAGGGCGAGGGGCGGTTGCCCGACACGCTGATCGCGGCGATTGGTGGCGGCTCGAACGCCATGGGGCTGTTTTATCCGTTCCTTGATGATCCCTCGGTCGGAATCATCGGCGTGGAAGCGGGCGGCAAGGGTGTCGATGACCGGATGGAGCATTGCGCCAGCCTGACCGGCGGGCGGCCCGGCGTGCTGCATGGCAACCGGACTTACCTTTTGCAGGATGAAGACGGGCAGATCCTGGAGGGGTTCAGCATCAGCGCGGGTCTGGATTATCCCGGCATCGGGCCGGAGCACGCCTGGCTGCATGATGTGGGCCGCGCGCAATATGTCAGCATCACCGATGTCGAGGCGCTGGAGGCGTTTCAGCTGTCGTGCAAGCTGGAAGGCATCATTCCTGCGCTGGAGCCAAGCCATGCGCTGGCCCATGTGATGAAGATCGCGCCGACGCTGCCGAAAGACCATATCATCGTGATGAACATGTGTGGCCGAGGCGACAAGGATATCTTTACCGTGGCCAAGCATCTGGGCTTTGACATGAAGATCTGATTTTTTCAGGTCTGTCCCATGAAAGACCCCGCAGGCCACGCCTTGCGGGGTTTTTCTTTGCCGCGTCAGAGCAGCTTTGGCGGACCTGCGCCATCGCGGTCCTGCACCGCCATCTGCATGCCGCGCCCGATGCGATGCGCCAGCGCCGACCACGCGGCGGCGGTGTCGGCGGGCAGGGTGCGCCGCAGCACCGAGTCGAACAGCCCGAGCCAGACCGCGAACATCGGCGCGCGCACGTCGCCTGCGGCCATGTGAACGGCCATCGGGTTGCCGTCATAGGCGCGCTCGAACAGGATGGCATTGCGCCAGAACCGGGCGATTTTCGCTTCATGCGCGGGCCAGTCGGTGACATGGCGGTGAAACACCGGGCCAAGACCGGGGTGTTCGCGGACGCAACGGTAGAACTCGGCCAATGTGGCGTCGATCTGCTGAGGCGTGATGGGAAAGCGCGGCGGAATCATGGGCCGGGGATGCGCCTTTGCGCGCCGGATCGCAAGCGGGCGCGGTGTCGTGGGGTCAGGATGCGTCAGGTTCGGCGTATTGCGCCAGGATCTCCAGCGGCACCACCTGCAGGGTGATCTGATGCGTGGCGGTCAGGTTGACCTGCGGCGCGGCACCTTCCTCATGCGCTTGCAGAAAGCGTCCGGCGCACAGGCACCAGCGGTCGCCGGGGCGCAGGCCGGCAAAGCCGTATTCGGGGCGCGGCGTCGACAGATCGTTGCCAAGGTATTTGGAAAACGCGAGGAACTCCGCCGTCATCACCGCGCAGACCGTGTGCAGCCCCCGGTCCATCGGGCCGGTGTCGCAGCAGCCGTTGCGGAAAAACCCGGTGACCGGGTCGGTGGAGCAAGGCTCCAGCCGGCCGCCAAGGACGTTTACGGATGGTTCTTTCATGGCAGTCCCCTCGCTTGCCCCGATGATAGGCGAGGCGGCGGGAGGGGTCCAGTCACGCTTTGGGAAAGCTTTGGTCTGGAAAGGCTTGGCCGGCCAGCGGTGGCAACATGTCGCCCGCAACCAGTCGGGTCAGCAGATGGCGGATGCCCGGCAAGGGGGCAAAGGGCGCGAGCAGGTGGTCACGCAGCAGGGGCAGGCTGCGGCTGCCCGACTGATACATCGGGGTAAAGACCGCGCTCATCGCCTGATAGCTCCGCACATGCCAGCGGCGCATGGCGGCATAGGCGGGCAGGGGGTCTTCCAGACCAAGCGCGGTGACCAGCGCCATGGCGTCGAGCAGCGCCATATTCGCGCCCTGACCCAGCTGCGGACTGGCGCGATGCGCCGAATCGCCGACAAAGGCGAGGGCGGGGGCAAAGGGGCGGCGCAGCGTGCCGTGGGTATAGCGCGCCGGGGTCAGGTCGGCGGCGGTGGTCAGGGGCGTGAGGAACGGCGCGATTTCGGGCCAGAGCGTGGCGGCCTCTGCCCGCCATGCGGTCATATCGGTGCTGGCCCAATGGTCCAGCGCCGCCGTTGGCAGCGACCAGAAGATCGCCGCATGGCGGCCGGGCAGGCCGGGGCGTTGGCCCAGCGGCAGCACGCCCACCATATTGCGCGCGGCGCGGTAGCGCTGGCGCAGCTGGTCGGGGGCAAAACCGGTGCCCTCGGGCCAGGGCACCGTGCCCCAGACCGCGCCAAACGGCAGGGCGCGGGCCCGCAGCGGCGACAGGCGCGATGCCGCACCGCTGGTATCAACCACCAGATCAAACTGGCCAAAGCGGCGGCCATCGGTCAGGGTCAGCTCGCGCTTGCCCGCGTGCAGCGGCGCGGCTTCGACCGTGGCCGAGGTGACCACCGTGATCCCGCGGGACACGCACTGATCCCACAGCGCCTGAAACAGGCTCGCGCGGTGCAGCGCCAGACCGGGCGCGGTGGCGCGGTAGCCGACATTCAGCACCTCACGCCCCGACACCTCATGCCCCAGCATCCGGGTGATCGGCTGGCCCATGTGGCGCGCCGCCGCGCCCGCGCCGATCGCGTCGAGCACCGCCAGACCCACCGGCTGGATCACCAGACCGGACCCCAGAGGGCGTGGCGCGTCAAACCGCTCAAACAGCGTGACCGCATGCCCCGCATCATGGGCAAGGGCGGCGGTGGCCAGACCGCCAATTCCGGCCCCGACGATGGCAAGGGTGCTGCGCATGTCGCAGGCATGCCGCGATGATCCATCAAGTGCAAGCGGTGATCTGGACCGCCGCCGATCTGCCGCGTATAAGGCGCGGCATGTGGATGATCCGGATCATAGCGCGAATTAGCCGCCCGGCGTTTTGACGGCCTCGTTGAAACGTCCGGGACGCCCTTTGCCTTGCGCGCGGCCAGCTCTGGCCGCAGTCGCCACACCCCCTTCCAAGGATTCCGCCGATGTGCGCCGATACGCCTGAAACCGCAGTGCCTGAAACCGCAGTGTCTGAAACTGCTGTGCCCGATTACCGCGACACTGTGTTCCTGCCCGAAACCAGCTTTGCCATGCGGGCGGGCCTGCCCGCGCGGGAACCCGAGTGGCTGGCAAGGTGGGAGCGTCTGGGGGTCTATGACCGCCTGCGCGAGACGGGCAAAGGCCGCGCGCCGTTTGTGCTGCACGATGGCCCGCCCTACGCCAACGGCCATCTGCACATCGGCCACGCCCTGAACAAGGTGCTCAAGGACATGGTGGCACGCAGCCAGCAGATGATGGGCAAAGACGCCCGCTACGTGCCGGGCTGGGATTGCCACGGTCTGCCGATCGAGTGGAAGATCGAGGAACAGTACCGCGCCAAGGGGCTGGACAAGGACGATGTGGATATCGTCGATTTCCGTCAGGAATGCCGCCGCTTTGCCGAGGGCTGGATCGACATCCAGCGCGCCGAATTCAAACGGCTGGGCATCACCGGAAAATGGGACCGCCCGTATCTGACGATGGACTACCACGCCGAAGCGGTGATCGCTGATGAGTTCATGAAATTCGTCATGAACGGCAGCCTGTATCAAGGCTCCAAGCCGGTGATGTGGTCGCCGGTGGAGAAGACGGCACTGGCCGAGGCGGAGGTGGAGTATCATGATCATACCAGCCATACGATCTGGGTGCGGTTTGCCCCGCAGGATGGGGCGCTGGACGGTGCATCGGTTGTGATCTGGACCACAACCCCTTGGACAATCCCCCAAAACCGGGCTGTCGCCTATAACCCCAGCATCGCCTATGGCCTCTATTCGGTCGATGCGGTGGTCGAGGGTGCGACGGCGAAGACAGGTGAAAAAATCCTCCTTGCCGACGCTCTGGCCGATGGCGTGATGAAATCGGCCAAGGTCGAGGGCTTTACCCGTCTGCGCGATGTGACGGCGGCAGAGATGGAGGGCGTGTTCCTCGCCCACCCCTACCGTGGCATCCCCGATGGCAACGGCGAGTGGGACTATGACGTTCCGCTCCTGCCCGGCGACCATGTCACCGATGACGCGGGCACCGGGTTTGTCCACACCGCGCCCAGCCATGGCGATGATGACTATCAGATGGGGCTCAGGTTCCAGCTGCCGATGACCTATAACGTCGAGGCCGATGGCAGCTATCGCACCGATCTGCCGGTGTTTGGCGGTCAGGCGATCCTGACGCCCGAGGGTAAGGAAGGCCCGGCCAACGTCAGCAATATCAAGGCGCTGCATGCACAAGGCGCGCTGCTGGCCAAGGGCAAGCTGAAACACAGCTACCCGCATTCCTGGCGGTCCAAAGCGCCGGTGATCTTCCGCAACACGCCGCAGTGGTTTGTCGCCATCGACAAGCCGCTGGACGATGGCATGAGCACCTATGGCGAGACCATCCGCACCCGGGCGCTGAACTCGATCAACCAACTGGTCACCTGGACCCCGCAGACCGGCCGCAACCGCCTGCATTCGATGATCCAGGCCCGGCCCGACTGGGTGCTGTCGCGCCAGCGCGCCTGGGGCGTGCCGCTGACCTGTTTCGTCAAATCCGCCGCCCGCCCCGATGCGCCCGACTTTCTGCTGCGCAACGCCGAGGTCAACGCCCGCATCAAGGCCGCGTTCGAGGCCGAAGGCGCGGATGTCTGGTATGTGCAAGGATTCAAGGAACGGATGCTCGATGGCATCGTCGATCCGTCGCACTATGACCAGGTGTTTGACGTGCTGGACGTGTGGTTCGATTCCGGCTCGACCCATGCTTTCGTGCTACGCGACCGCGAGGATGGCGCAAGCGACGGCATCGCTGATCTGTACCTCGAAGGCACCGACCAGCACCGGGGATGGTTCCATTCGTCGATGCTGCAAGCCTGCGGCACCAAGGGCCGCGCGCCCTATCGCGGCGTGCTGACCCACGGCTTCACGCTGGATGAAAAGGGCATGAAAATGTCCAAGTCATTGGGCAACACGGTCGCCCCGGAAGCGGTGATCAAGGAATACGGCGCCGATATCCTGCGGCTCTGGGTGGCGCAGTCGGATTACACCGTCGATCTGCGGATCGGCAAAGAGATCCTGAAAGGTGTGGCCGACAGCTACCGCCGTCTGCGCAACACCATGCGCTACATGCTGGGCGCGCTGCACGGCTTTACCGAGGCCGAACGGCTGCCGGTCGATCAGATGCCGGAGCTGGACCGTTGGGTGCTGCACCGTCTGGCCGAGCTGGATGCCGAGGTGCGCGATGGCTACGCGCGCTATGATTTCCAGGGGGTGTTCCAGAAGGTGTTCACCTTTGCCACCACCGACCTGTCGGCCTTCTACTTCGACGTGATCAAGGACACGCTCTATTGCGATGCCCCCGATGCGGTCACCCGCCGCGCTGCGCGCACCGTGCTGGATCTGCTCTACCACCGTCTGACCACCTGGCTCGCCCCGATCCTGGTGTTCACGATGGAAGAGGTCTGGCTGGAACGGTTCCCGGGCGAGGACTCATCGGTCCACCTGACCGATATCCCCGAAACCCCTGTCAACTGGCGCGACGACGCACTGGGCGCAAAATGGGCGCAGGTGCGGCAGGTCCGCCGCGTGGTCACCGCCGCGCTGGAGGTGCAGCGCACCGCCAAGGTGATCGGCTCGTCGCTGGAAGCGGCTCCGGCCGTGTATGTCGACGCCCCTGCGGTGCAGGCGGCGCTTGACAAGGTGGATATGACGAACGTCGCCATCACCTCGGCTCTGTCGCTGATCGCGGGCGCGGCCCCGGCGGGCGCGTTCTCTTTGCCGGACGTGCCCGGTGTCGGCGTAGTCTTTGCCGCCGCTGCCGGTCAGAAATGCCACCGTTGCTGGCAGATCCTGCCCGATGTCGGCACGCACAGCCACCCCGGCGTCTGCAAGCGCTGCAACGAGGTTCTGGGCTGATCCTTCGGGGTCAGCGCCCGGCCTGACGGACAGTTGCCTCCGGCGGGAGTATTTGGAAAGCAGCAAGTCATCAGGGGCGCGCTTTGTGGGATTGCTGCTTTGAAAATACTCCCGCCGGAGGCATCCGCAGACAGCCGCGGGCGCGGCGTCGGGTCAGTAGAAACTCTGCGGGTCGATGTCGATGGCCAGCCGCAGGTTGGCGGGCAGCTTCACCTGCGCCACCCATTCCGACAGCGCGGTTTGCAGGGCCGTGCCCTTGTCGGCCTTGACCAGCAACCGAACCCGGTGGCGGCCGCGCACGCGGGCGATCGGGGCGGGGGCGGGGCCAAAGACCTGCGCGCCGATCCGGCGCAGCGGGCCGTCGCGGCGGGCGAGTTCGGCGCCAAGGTCGAAGACCTGCGCCACGTCGGGGCCGGACAGGATGATGCCGGCCATGCGGCCATAGGGCGGCACACCTGCCGATTGCCGCTCGGCGGCTTCGGCTTTCCAGAACGCTTCTTCATCGCCGCCCAGGATGGCGCGGATCACCGGGTGGTCGGGCTGGTGGGTTTGCAGCAAGGCGGTGCCGCGCAATTCGGCCCGGCCCGCGCGGCCCGCGACCTGACGCATCAGCTGAAAGGTGCGCTCGGCGGCCCGCAGGTCAGAGCCCTGCAACCCGAGGTCGGCGTCTATGACGCCGACGAGGGTCAGGAGGGGGAAGTTATGGCCCTTGGCGACGATCTGGGTTCCGATGATGATATCGGCCCCCCCGGCGGCAATCGTCTCGATCTGGGCCTTCAGCGCGCGCGCCGATCCGAACAGGTCGGAGGACAGCACCGCTACCCGGGCGTCGGGAAAGCGGGCGGTGACCTCTTCGGCCAGCCGCTCTACCCCCGGGCCGACGGCGGCCATCTTGCCCTCAACCTTGCAGGCGGGGCAGGTGGTGGGCACCGGTTTGGTGGCCCCGCATTGATGGCAGACCAGCCGTTTGAGAAAGCGGTGTTCCACCATCCGCGCGTCGCAGTGGTCGCAGCCGACCTGATGGCCGCAGGCGCGGCAGAGCGTGATCGGTGCATAGCCGCGCCGGTTGAGGAACAACAGCGACTGTTCGCCGCGTGCCACCCGGGCGGTGACGGCGGCGGCGAGGCTGGGGCTGATGAAGCGGTCGTGCGACAGCGTTTCCGCCCGCATGTCAATGGCCCGCATCTCGGGCATCTCTGCCGCGCCGTACCGTGCGCCAAGGTTCAGCCGCAGGTATTTGCCGGCATCGGCGTTGGCCCAGCTTTCCAGCGACGGCGTGGCCGAGGCCAGCACCACCGGGCAGCCGACGATGGCCCCGCGCAGCACCGCCATGTCACGCGCGTTGTAAAGGACGCCTTCCTCTTGTTTGTAGGAGGTGTCGTGTTCTTCATCCACCACGATCAGGCCCAGATCCTGAAACGGCAGGAACAGCGCCGAGCGTGCACCGACGACAAAGGATGCACCGCCCTCGGCCACCATGCGCCAAAGGCGGCGGCGTTCGGTCATCGTCACGCCAGAGTGCCATTCGGCGGGGCGCGCGCCAAAGCGCGCCTGCACGCGGGTCAGGAAATCGGCGGTCAGGGCGATTTCGGGGAGCAGGACCAGCGCTTGCCGCCCGTTGCGCAGACATTCGGCAACGGCTTCAAGGTAAACCTCGGTCTTGCCCGATCCGGTCACGCCTTTGAGCAAGGTGCAGGAATATTCCCCCCGGTCTACCGCCGCCACCAGCGCGTCGCCCGCGGCGATCTGATCTCCCGCCAGCCGTCCGTCGGCACGGGCATTCAGGGGCGGGTAGGGGGTATCCTTGGGCGCGTCCTCTTCACTCAGCACGCCTTTGGCGACGAGGCCCTTCACCACGGAGGCGGTGCAGCCCGCGGCTTCGGTCAGTTCGGCCAGTGTCACGGCGGCCCCGCCGTAGTCGCGCAACGCCTCGATCACGCGAAAGCGGGCATCCGTCAGCTGGTTCGGGACCGGACCGGACAGGCGGTACACCCGGCGGGTGGCAGTGCCCGACATCAGCCCCGGCGCGCGGGTGGCGAGGCGCAGCATGGCGGGCAGGGGAGTCAGGGTGTAGTCGGCGGCGCGGGTCAGGAACGACCGCAGTTCCGCCCGCATCGGGCGGGCATCAAGCACGCGGGCGATGCTGCGCAGTTTGGCCGGGTCAAAGGTGCCTTCCCCTGCGCCCCAGACCACGCCCAGCACCTTGCGCGGGCCCAGCGGCACCTCGACCAGATCACCATCGCCGCAGCCGCCCTCTGGCGCGCGGTAATCCAGCACACCCAGACCCGACCGCCCAAGGGCTTCGGTAGTCAGCACGCCCACGGTCTGGCCCGGCGTGTAGGTCCGGTCTGCGGTCCGGTCTGTGACTGTTAGCGCCATCACCCGTCTTTCGTTCTTGGTGCTGATGGGGTAAACCCGCAGGGAACCCGTCGCAACCCCCGTCGCGACCCCCCATCGCAACCATCGAAGGACGCGCCCCATGAGATTTTTCGTTGATACCGCCGATGTCGCGGCGATTGCCGAGCTGAATGACCTTGGCATGGTGGATGGTGTCACCACCAACCCGTCGCTGATCCTGAAATCTGGCCGGAACATTCTGGAAGTCACCAAAGAGATCTGTTCGATCGTCTCTGGCCCGGTCTCGGCCGAAGTGGTCGCGCTCAAGTCCGAGGACATGATCGCCGAGGGCCGCAAGCTGGCCGCGATTGCCGAGAATATCGCGGTCAAGGTGCCGCTGACCTGGGACGGGCTGAAGACCTGTAAAGTGCTGTCGGACGAAGGCTTTATGGTCAATGTCACCTTGTGCTTCTCGGCCAATCAGGCGCTCTTGGCGGCCAAGGCCGGGGCCACGTTCATCTCGCCCTTTATCGGGCGGCTGGATGACATCAACCTGGACGGGCTGGAGCTGATCAGCGACATCCGCCAGATCTATGACAACTACGGCTTTGACACGCAGATCCTGGCGGCGTCGATCCGCACGGCGAACCATGTCACGCAATGCGCGCTGATCGGGGCCGATGTGATGACCGCACCGCCATCGGTGATCAAGGCTTTGGCCACGCATGTGCTGACCGACAAGGGGCTGGATCAGTTCACCAAAGACTGGGCGCAGACCGGTCAGAAGATTCTGTGATTTCGGGCTAGCCCCCCCCGGCAGTCGGGGGCATGCCCCGACCCCACAAGGGGGGAGGGAGGCGCTTGCCAGTACAGGTGGCGCAAAGCGGTTCTCGGCCCCTTGTGGGGGGCGGATCAGGACAGCGACAGCCAGAGGCGGGCGAGCGCCAGCTCTGCCGTCTCGGTGCCGCCGTTTTCCACTCCGGCAGACCACAGCGCGGCCCCGGCCGCATAAGCGGCGGGCGTGAGTCCGCCGTTTTCGCATTGGCTGACCGCGCGGAGGCGGCAGCCAGTTCGGGTGGCCGTTTGCAACGCGTCAATAATGGCGGGGTCCTGCATCATCGTGCCCGCGCCGTAGACCCGCAGCACAGCGCCGTCGAGTTCGGCCAAAGCGGCGCGCAACGCGGCGGCGGGCAGGCCGGGGGAGAGTGACAGAATCGCCAGTTTGCGATCGGCAAAGCGGCGGGCGGTTGCCGGACCGGCGGTCTGCGGTTTGCTGCGAAAGGCGTCGGCGGCATGGCTGTCTTGCTTGACCAGACCGGCGGCGGGCAACAGCTGGCCGGCAAAGGCCAGCCAGACGCCGGGCGGCGCGGTCTGCGCGGCGGTGAGGGCCAGCGCCAGATTGCCCTCGGCATCGCCGCCGGTGTTCAGCGGGGCCATGGACCCACACAGAACCACGGGGCAGCGCGGATCGGGCAGGGCCGCCGACAGCGCGGCCCCGGTATAGGCCATGGTATCGGTGCCGTGGACGATGATCACCGCGTCGCCCTGCCACGCCTCGATGCGGTCGAGCATGTGGTTCCAGTCGGCGGGGCGGATATTGGCGCTGTCGATCAGGGGGCTGAACTGCTCGACCGTTGTGATGACCCCGGCGGGCGTCAGGGCGGCAAGCGCGGTTTCCAGCACGCCCGCGCCGGGCCGCAGGCCACCCGGGCCGGGGACCATGCCGATGGTGCCGCCGGTGTAAAGGATCAGAAGTCTGGCCATGGTGTTGCCCCCGTGCATGTCACCAGCGCGACATATCAGATACAGGGCTGTGGCGGAATGCGGCTGCGGGCCGGGCGGGCGTGTGGAAAAACTTCCCCATGCTTGCCGCTTTCCGCTATATTCAGCCTCAAACCACCAAGAAGAACCGGGCAGAGTTACCATGATCGAACAAGACCTGCGTGACCGCATCATCGCGGAACCCGAGACGATTCTCGAAGACCGCGATCTGATGGCCGCGCTGATCGGGGCCAATGAGCGGGCGATGGGCAGCAATATCGTCGATCTGCGCGGCATCGCGATGGAGCGGCTGGAAAACCGGCTGGACCGTCTGGAAGACACCCATCGCACGGTGATTGCGGCGGCCTATGAAAATCTGGCCGGGACCAATCAGGTGCATCGCGCGATTTTGCAGATGCTGGACCCGCTGAGCTTTGAGGACTTCCTGAAAAACCTCTCGACCGATGTGGCCGCCACCTTGCGGGTGGATTGCATCCGGCTGGTGCTGGAATCGGTGCAGGATGCCGAAGACCCGGCGCTGCGCAAACTGGGCGAAGTGCTATTTGTGGCCGAGCCGGGCTTTGTCGGTGAATACCTGTCGGGCGGGCGCAATGTGCCGCTGCGGCCGGTCACCCTGCGCCAGACGATCCCGACATCCGACATGATCTATGGCGACAGCGCGGGCTGGATCCGCTCGGAAGCGCTGTTGAAGCTGGATTTCGGCAAGGGCCGTCTGCCGGGGATGCTGGTGCTGGGGGCCGAAGACCCGCATCAGTTCAAACCGACCCATGGGACCGATCTGCTGGCATTTTTCGCGGGCGTTTTCGAACGGACCATGCGCCGCTGGCTGTCATGAGGCCGGGGGCATGACCGCGATTTCGTCTCAGGTCCGGGACGCGTTGGCCACCTGGGCGCAGCAGCTTTCGGCACTCAAGGGGGCGTCGCAGAACACGGTGACGGCCTATCTGCGCGATGTGACCGGGTACTTGCATTTTCTGGCGATCCATCGCGGCGGGACCGAGGGGCTGGCGGGGCTTGCCAGTCTGCCGCAGGGCGATCTGCGGGCCTGGATGGCGCATGAACGCGACCGGGGCCTGTCGGCGCGGTCGCTGGCGCGGGCGCTGAGTTCGGTCAAGAGTTTCACCGCCTGGGTCGCCGACCGGGCCGGGGCGGATGCGACCACGGTGCTGTCGGCCCGTGCGCCACGCTTCAAGCGCAAACTGCCGCGTCCGCTGACTGTGCAGGGCGCGCAGGACATGATCGACACGGTGGCCGATCAGGGCCGCGAAGACTGGGTCGGCGCGCGCGACCGCGCGGTGGTGACGCTGCTCTATGGCTGCGGTTTGCGGATTTCCGAAGCGCTTGGCCTGACCGGGGCGGCGCATCCGCTGCCCGAGGTGCTGCGGATCACCGGCAAGGGCAACAAGACCCGGCTGGTGCCGGTGCTGCCGGTGGCGCGGGCGGCGGTGGCCGACTATGTGCGGCTGTGCCCCTATGATCTGGCCGCCGATGCGCCGCTGTTTCGCGGGGTCCGGGGGGGCGCGCTGAATGCGCGGCTGATCTCGGCGGTGATGGAACAGGCCCGGATGCAGTTGGGGCTGCCCGCGACGGCAACGCCGCATGCCATGCGGCACAGCTTTGCCACACACCTGTTGTCGGCGGGCGGCGATCTGCGCGCGATTCAGGAATTGCTGGGCCATGCCTCGCTGTCCACCACGCAGATTTACACGGCGGTGGATGCCGCGCGGCTGATGGACGTGTATGAAAAGGCGCATCCGCGCGCCTGAACTTTGTGCGAGCAGCGCCTGAGCGGTTGCGCCCGGCGGCAGTTTGCGCCATCAAAACCGGATGGATCTTCGATACAAAGCCCTCTCCGTCCACCTTTTGACCGCCAGCGGCGCGGTTTTGTCGATGTTTGCCATGTTGGCAGCGGTCGAGGAAAAGTGGAGCCTGATGTTCCTGTGGCTGGTGTTCGCCCTGCTTGTCGATGGCATCGACGGGCCTTTGGCGCGGCGCTATGAGGTCGACAAGAACTGGCCGAACTATGACGGCGTGCTGCTGGACCTGATCATCGACTTTCTGACCTATGTGTTCATTCCGGCCTATGCGCTGTTCAAATCCGGGCTGCTGCCGGGCTGGACCGGGTGGATTGCGATCATTGTGATCGTCTATGGCTCGGTGATCTATTTCGCCGATACCCGGATGAAAACAAAGGATAAGTCGTTTTCCGGCTTTCCGGCCTGCTGGAATATGGTGGTGCTGGTGTTGTTTGCTGTTGCCCCCGGTACGGCGCTTATTCTGGCAATCGTGATTGCGTTGACAGTGGCGATGTTCTGCAACCTGAAGTTCATTCACCCGACCCGCACCAAGCGCTGGCGCACCATTTCTTTGCCGGTGTCGATGCTGTGGGTGGTGTTTGCCGGATGGGCCGCGTTCGTGGACTTTCACCCGGCGTCATGGGCGCATTGGGGGCTGATCCTGACCTCGCTTTACCTGACCTTTGCCGGGATCGTGCAGCAGATCATCCCGGAGCGGCTGGGGCAGCGCTAGAGCCGGGTCAGCAGCACGCCCGCCACGATGACCCCGGCGGCAAGCGCCTTTTCGCCGCTCATCTTCTCGCCAAAGGCGATCCAGCCGATCAGCACCGCAAACAGGATCGAGGTTTCGCGCAACGCCGCGACCACGGCGATGGGGGCAATGGTCATCGCCCAGATCGACACCGCATAGGCCCCGTAGCTGGCGACAGAGGCGACGGACCCAAGACCCCAGGCCCGGCGGTCGCGCGGCAAGACCGAGGTGCCGCGCAGGGCGAGCATGCCGAGGGTAAAGATCAGGCCATCGGCGACAAAGACCCAGGCCACATAGGCGGCCGGTGCGCCCGAGATGCGGGCACCCATGCCGTCGATCATCGTATAGGTGGCGGTGGCGGCGGCAGAGCCGAGGGCAAAGGGCAGCAGGCGGCGGTCCTCGCCACTGGAAAACACCCCCCGCGCCATCATCAGGATGCCAAGGCCGAGGACGGCAATGGCGATATACTGCCGCGCGCTGACCGCATCGGGCAGCATCATCGCGCCCGCAAGGGCCACCACCATCGGCGCGGCCCCGCGCGCGATCGGGTAGACGCGGGACAGATCGCCGCGCTCATAGGCGTAGGTGAGGAAGAACTTGTAGGCGAAATGGGTGCAGCCTGCGGCAATGACCCATGGAATTGCGGCGGCGTCGATGGGCGGTGACACCGCGACGACGGCAAGGCCGATGGGAATCTCGATGACCGACAGAATGACCATGGTGCCGACCTTGGACGTGCCAAGCTTGATCAGCGCGTTCCACAATGCGTGCAAAAAGGCGGCCCCGAGGACGGCCAGAAAGACAGCCAAGCTCACATCCAGCCCCCTGTTGTCAGAATCTGGTTAGGACGCGGGTCGCAAAGGTGCAAGCCTGCGCTCTGTATCGGTGACAATCCTTTGCTGGTCGGGCGCGCGTGGGGGGTGTAGGGAATTGCCATGTTCGAGCGCATGTCCCTTGACGATGCCCACCGTCTGCCGCGTTGGCGCAGACCCGAGACGCTGCTGTATGTGATGGCGGCGGCGATGCCGCTGGCCTTTGCCACATGGTCGGCGGTGCTGAACAATTTCGTCATCGAAATGGCAGGATTTACCGGGGTCGAGATCGGCTGGCTGCATACGGTACGCGAGATTCCGGGGCTGCTGGCGGTGGGGGTGATTGCGCTGTTGCTGGTCTTTCGCGAACAGATGCTGGCGTTGTCCAGCCTGCTGCTTCTGGGGCTGGCCACGATCGTTACGGCGTGGTTCCCCAGCTTTGGCGGTTTGCTGATCGTGACGCTGCTGTCGTCGATCGGGTTTCACTATTTCGAGACGGTGAACCAGTCGTTGCAGCTGCAATGGGTGGAAAAATCCCGCGCACCGCAGGTGCTGGGGCGGATCGTGGCGGTGGGGTCGGGGGCATCCTTGCTGGCCTACGGGCTGCTGATGCTGCTGTGGGACAGGTATGAGCTGACCTATGACACGGTGTATATGGTGTCGGGCGGGGCGACGATTGCGCTGACGCTGTTTGCAGCCCTTGCCTATCCGCAGTTTGTGAACCCGATCAAGCAGCGCAACAGCATCGTGCTGCGCCGCCGGTACTGGCTGTTTTATGCGCTTCAGTTCATGGCCGGATCGCGGCGGCAGATCTTTGTGGTGTTTGCCGGATTCATGATGGTGGAACGCTTTGGCATGCGGGTGTCAGAGATGACGGCGCTCTTGCTGATCAACTATGTGCTGCAGATGGTCGCCGCCCCTGCCATGGGCCGGGCCCTTGGCCGGTTTGGCGAGCGGTCGGTGATGGCGTTTGAATACACCGGCCTGACGCTGGTGTTCCTGTTCTACGGCGGGATCTACTGGTTCGGCTGGGGGCTGGTGATCGCGGGGGCTCTGTATATCGCGGACCAGATGTTCTTTGCCCTGTCGTTTGCGTTGCGCACCTATTTCCAGAAAATTGCCGATCCGGCAGACATTGCCCCGACAGCGGCGGTGTCTTTCACCATCAACCATATCGCGGCAGTATTCTTGCCAGCCGGGATGGGCTATCTTTGGGCAACCTCGCCGGATTACGTGTTCCTGCTGGGGGCCGGGATGGCGCTGGTAGCACTTGGGCTGGTGCTGCTGATCCCGCGCCATCCGGAGCCGGGGTATGAGACGATTTTTGGCCGGGGCCTGCCGCAACCGGCCCAAGAACCGGCTGAGTGAGTGGTGATTGGCGCGTTTGATCCTATATATCCCTTCTGACTTCAGGAGAGTTTCAAGATGTTCTTCATGAACCGCACCAAATCGCAGATGGTTGACCCGAAAGACGCGCTGCCGGGCCGGGCCGAGCCGCTGGCCACCGCCGAGACGCATTTCATATCCGGCCTGCCGCTGAAATCGCCGGTGCCCGAGGGCATGGCCGAGGCGATGTTCGGCATGGGCTGTTTCTGGGGGGTGGAGCGCAAGTTCTGGCAGACCCCCGGGGTCTGGCTGACCATGGTGGGCTATGCCGCAGGCTACACGCCGAACCCGACCTACAAGGAAACCTGCACCCAACTGACCGGCCATAACGAGGTGGTGCGGGTGATCTATGACCCGTCGGTGGTCAGCTATGACCAGCTGCTGAAGCTGTTCTGGGAAGGCCACGACCCGACGCAAGGCATGCGGCAGGGCAATGACATGGGCTCGACCTATCGCTCGGGGATCTACACCTATACCGAGGCTCAGGCCACAGCGGCCGAGGCCAGCAAAGCCGTGTATCAGGCGGCGCTGAACGCGGCGGGCAAAGGCGCGATCACCACCGAGATCCTGCCCGCGCCGGAGTTCTACTTTGCCGAGGACTACCATCAGCAGTATCTGGAAAAGAACCCCAACGGCTATTGCGGCATCGGTGGGACAGGTGTGACCTGCCCGATCGGCACCGGCGTCACGGCCTGATTTTGCCGGCGGCCAGCCCCTTGGCCAGCCATGATGTGCTGGTGATCGGGGCCGGGCCTGCGGGGTCGGCTGCTGCGGTCACCGCTGTTCGCGCAGGCTTGCGGGTGGCGCTGATCGACAAGGCCGCGTTTCCCCGTGACAAGCTGTGCGGCGGCGGCGTGACCGCGCGGGCGCATGCCCATGCGCAGG
Source organism: Pseudotabrizicola sp. 4114 (assembly GCF_031457365.1). Lineage (NCBI taxonomy): Bacteria > Pseudomonadati > Pseudomonadota > Alphaproteobacteria > Rhodobacterales > Paracoccaceae > Pseudotabrizicola > Pseudotabrizicola sp. 4114. Next base: position 442,732 of record NZ_JAVDWP010000001.1, read on the forward strand.
CGGTGTTCGGCGATCTGCCGGAGGGGGTGTTCCATATCAGCCGGGCGGTGCGGTTCTCGGACGGCACCACCACACTCGCACGGCTGGACCATACGCCGCCGATCTACATGACCATGCGGGCTGCCTTTGATGCCGAGTTGCGCGCCCGGGCGATTGCTGCGGGCGCGCAGGATTTTTGCGGCCAGCGCCTGAACGAGTGTGCGCCGCAGGCCGGGCGGGTCACGCTGGCGGATGGTCAGGTGCTGACCGCCCCCATGATGATCGGTGCCGATGGCGTTCATTCCGGCGTGGCCCGCGCCCTGTTTGGCCGGGCGATTGACCCCGCCACCATCGGCTTTGCGCTGGAGGCAGAGGTGCCGGGCCCACCGGGGCCGGAGACCGAGCTGGACATGACCGCGCTGCCCTGGGGCTATGGCTGGGACTTTCCAAAGGCGCAGGGGCGTACCTTGGGCATCGGCGGGGTATCAGTGCAGGACAAGGATATGCGCCCGCGCTTTCACGCGTGGCTGCGGGCGCGGGGTGTGGACCCTGCTGCCGTCAAGATCAAGGGTCACCATCTGCCTTCGGGCGCGTCGCGGGCGGTGCCGGGGCGGGGCGCGGTGCTGCTGGCAGGTGATGCGGCGGGGCTGGTTGACCCGATCACCGGCGAGGGCATCGGCTGGGCGATCCTGTCGGGGCAGCTGGCGGCAGAGGCGGCGGCAGAGGCGTTGCAGGCGGGCGCCCCACAGACCGCGCTAACGCGCTATCAGCACCGGATGCACCCGATCCGGGCCGAGCTGGTGCGGGCGCGCCTGCTGGCAAAGCTGGTGTATCACCCGCTGCTGCAGCCGCGCCTGCTGCGGGCGCTTGCGACATCGGACCATTTCCAGCGCCGCTATCTGGCGCTGCTGGCGGGCGAGATGGATTATGCTGACCTTGGCCCGCGCCGACTGGCCGGGGTGGCGTGGCGCGTGCTGCGGGCGCGCGCCGGTTCCAGTCACCTTGACGCCAGCGGCAGCGGCAGCTAGGGCCAGTGACGCACATGCCAGAGGTTTTGCCATGCCCACTTACACAGCCCTGACCACCCTTGCCGGTGACGATGCCGCCGAGGCCTTGGCCCAAGCGCTGGAGCGGATGCAGCCCGAGCCGCTGGAAGTGGAAATCTATGATGATGCCGAGATGCCGGGCCTTGCCCGCGTGGTCGGGCTGTTTGCCAAAGAGCCGGATGCCACGTTGCTTGACGTGCTGGCCGAGGCGTTTGGCGCGACCCCGTTCAGCGTGACCGAACAGGCGCAGCGCACCTTTACCGCGCTGACCACCCTGCCGGGTGAGGCGGCGGCCAAGGCCCTGGCCGAAGCGATCGAGGCGATGGAGCCCCCGCCCTATGGTGTGGGCGCGTTCGAGATTGAGGACGAGTCGGGGCTGTGGGAGGTGGGGTCGTACTTCCTGGATCAACCCGACGCCGGAATGCTGGACGCGCTTGGCGCGGCGCATGGGGCCAAACCCTTTGCGATTTCGGAACTGCCGGAGATCGACTGGGTGGCCAAGGTGCGGCGCGAGCTTGCCCCGGTCGAGGCCGGACGGTTCTTTGTGTTCGGCAGCCATGATGCGGAGCGCGCTGCAGATCTGGGGCCGGACCGTGTGGCGTTGCAGATCGAGGCGACGGTGGCCTTTGGCACCGGCCACCATGGCACCACGCTGGGGTGTCTGCGCGCCTTTGACCGGTTGTTCAGCGATGGCTTCGCACCTGCAAAAGTGGCCGACATCGGCTGTGGCACCGCCGTTCTGGCGATGGCGGCGGCGGCGGTTCTGCCGGATGCGCTGGTGCTGGCCAGTGACATTGACGAGGTGGCGGTGGATGTGGCCCGCGCCAATGTGGCGATCAACGGGCTGGACGGCCGGATCGAATGCATGGAGGCGGCGGGTTTTGCCCATCCGCGTCTGGCCGAGGCGGCGCCCTATGATCTGGTCTTTGCCAATATCCTGAAAGGTCCGCTGATCGAGCTGGCCCCGCCGATGGCGGCGCATCTGGCACCGGGGGGCGTGTGCATCCTGTCGGGGCTGCTGGTGGTGCAGGCCGAAGCGGTCACAGCGGCCTATGTCGCGGCCGGGTTTGAGCCGGCCGCGCGCGAGGATATCGGCGAATGGTCCACGCTGGTTATGCGGCGTTTGTGAGACAAAGGCCGGCGATTGTCGCCGGAAAGCCGCCTTTATTGCCCGAAAGCTGCCACATTTTCGCCCTACCCTGACAGGGTGGGGCGTATGAGTGTGGAGACTGGTCATGTCTGACCCAAGCATCACAGAATTCAACACCCGCATTGCGCGTATTCAAAACGCCCGCGCCAAAGGCCATGGCTTTGAGGCCGAGGGCACGCTTGGACGATCTTTTTACACCCGCTCTGATCCAAGATATCGTCGCAGGTGGCGTGTGCCGGTCCTGCGTCCGCTGGTCTTTGCGCTGGTGTTCGGCACCTTGCTCAAGGCGCTGCTTCTGAACCAACTGGGTGCAGCGGCCTATGAGGCGCGCGTCGCTGGGCTGTTGGCGGGGCAGGGGATTGATCGCATTGGCGGCTGGCTGATGCAGGCTGACCCGGTCACCTTGGCTGTGGCCCGCCAGATCGCGCTGTTCGGGCGTGTCGAGGGCTGATCCGTTCCGGCACGACGGGCACACCAAAAAGGCCGCCAGAGCGATGCTCGGCGGCCTTTGTATTCGGCTGATCCTTGGGCGAAGCCATTGGCCGTCAGCCAAAGGTTCAGCGGGTCAGAGTCTCGATGTCGCCGCGGCACAGGCCGATATCGTCCAGCTCACGGTCCGACAGACGGGACAGGGCTTTACGGGTCACGCGGGCGTCGTTCCAGGCAGACACAGCGGCAAACATGCTGCTGACGCCCTGAACAGCGCGGAAAATCGAGATGGCGCCGAACGGCGCCGTGCGGGTCGTCTCATAGGCGGCCATGGCGGTTATCCTTTTTAAACTGCTTATGTGAGAGGCACTTTTGCCCTCGCTCTGCCAGATAACGATGCGGCATGCGCAAAGCAAGATAGCCACTTGGCATGGCAGCCATGCGCCAATTGCATGGGCCTTCGCCCCAATTCCGCCTTGATTTTAAGGGTCCCGGGTCGTTTGGTCGCCAATCACGCGCCGAAGGTCGCTTTTGCTGCGACTGCGTAACAGGTGTGTGACCAAAGCGCAGGGTCAGGCGGGGCCGTCACGGGCCCTGGGGAATTGGCTTGGCGAATGTTCCCCTTTCGTGCTAGCTCTTGAAAAAGCAGGACAACCGGAAAACGGGGGCGAAGGCAGGTATGCGGGTGCTGGGAATCGATCCGGGGTTGCGAAACCTTGGCTGGGGCGTGATCGACGTGGCAGGCGCGCGCATCACCCATGTCGCCAATGGCATCTGTCATTCCGACGGGCGCGAAGCGTCTTTGGCCGAGCGTCTGCGCAGCCTGCACGCCCAACTGACCGAGGTCTTGCGGGTCTGGCAGCCCGATTCTGCCGCCGTGGAGCATACGTTTGTGAACAAGGACGCGGTGGCGACGTTGAAACTGGGACAGGCGCGCGGCATTGCGCTGCTGGTTCCGGCGCAATTCGGGCTGGCGGTCGGGGAATACGCGCCCAATGCGGTCAAGAAATGCGTGGTGGGCGTCGGGCACGCGGCCAAGGTGCAGGTGGATCATATGGTGCGTCTGCAACTGCCGGGCGTGGTGATCGCGGGGGCCGACGCCGCCGATGCGCTGGCCATCGCGATCTGCCACGCGCATCATCTGCAATCATCGGGCCGGCTGGAGGCCGCATTGAAAAGGGCTGCAGGATGATCGGAAAAATCTCGGGCCGGCTGGACTGGCGGGGATCAGGCGAGGTGCTGATCGACGTGCGCGGCGTGGGCTATATCGTGCATGTGTCGGACCGCACCCTTGCCGGCCTGCCGCTGCTGGGCGAGCCGGTGTCGCTCTATACCGAACTGCTGGTGCGTGAGGATCTGCTGCAGCTGTTCGGCTTTCCGACCATGCTGGAAAAGGAATGGCACCGGCTGTTGGTCACGGTTCAGGGTGTGGGCGCCAAGGCGGCCTTGGCGATTCTGGGCGCGCTCGGGCCCGAAGGGGTCGCACGGGCGATCACGCTGGGCGATGCGCGGGCGGTGCAGGCGGCCCCCGGCGTCGGGCCGAAACTGGCGCAGCGGGTCATTCTGGAGCTGAAGGCCAAGGCTCCGGCAGTGATGGCGGCGGGCGTCAGCCTGTCGGCGCGGGCCGAGGTGGATGAGCAGGTGATTGAGGATATGGCGGCGGAGGCGGTGGCCCCGGCCCGGGCCGCCCCGAAGAAGGCGGCCCGGGCTGATGAGGGCCCGGCCCGGCGCGCAGGCTTTACCGCCGACGCGCTGTCGGCGCTGCTGAACCTGGGCTACGGGCACGGTGATGCCGCGCAGGCGGTCGCCACCGTCGCAGGCGAAGAGCCGGAGGCGGACACCGCCACGCTGATCCGCAAGGCGCTGCGCCTGCTGGCACCGAAGTAGGGGGGCGCTGCCCCCCGCCCTGCGGGCCCCCCCGGAGTATTTGGAAAAGCTGCAATTCAGGGCCTGTCGGGGGCGTGGCTCTTTTCAAGGGCGCTGGCATTTCCCATATCAGGGGCTGTGACACAGGGGTTTGTGATGGGCGGATACGTCAAGACATTCATGCTGATGGCGGCGCTGACGGCGTTGTTCATGGGATTGGGCGCGATGCTGGGCGGGGCCAGCGGGGCGGTGATTGCACTGGCCATCGCCGCAGCGATGAATGTGTTCGCGTACTGGAACTCGGACAAGGCCGTGTTGTCGATGACCGGGGCCAAGGCGGTGGATGAGACCAGCGCACCGGCTCTGGTGCGGATGGTCAACCGGCTGGCCGATGGTGCGGGCATGCCGCGGCCAAAGGTCTATGTGATCGACACCGACCAGCCCAATGCCTTTGCCACCGGGCGCAACCCCGAGAATGCGGCGGTGGCAGCGACCACGGGGCTGTTGCGGCGGCTGAGCGAGGAAGAGGTGGCGGCGGTGATGGCGCATGAGCTGGCGCATATCCGCAACCGCGACACGCTGATCATGACGGTCACCGCGACCTTTGCCGGGGCAATTTCGATGCTGGCCAATTTCGCGCTGTTCTTTGGCGGCAGCCGTGACCGGCCCGGCGGCATGATCGGCACCATCGCGCTGATGATCCTGGCCCCCTTGGCGGCGGCCCTGGTGCAGATGGCGATTTCCCGCTCGCGCGAGTATGAGGCGGACCGGGTCGGGGCCGAGATCTGCGGCAATCCGTCCTGGCTGGCGGCGGCGCTGCGCAAGATCGAGGCCTTTGCCAAGGGCATCGACAACAACGCGGCCGAGCGCAATCCGGCGATCGCGCATATGTTCATCATCAACCCGCTGCATGCCCATGCGCATGACAGGCTGTTTTCCACCCACCCCAACACCGCCAACCGGATTGCCGCGCTGGAGGCGATGCAGCCGGTGGCGCAGTCTTCGGTGTCACGGTCTTCGGTGCCGCGTGCGGGCGCGCGCGTTGCGCCGAAATCGGGGCCATGGGCCTGATGCGGGGGGCGTGATCTGACCGCTTGCAAAACCCCCGGCGTTCGGGGATTGTTCCGCCATGTTGCAGCCAGACCCCGCCCTGCGCCCCGAGCGCCTGCCCGAAGACACTGACCGCGCCTTGCGCCCGCAAGGGCTGGACGAGTTTATTGGCCAGCAGGAGGCGCGGGCCAATCTGCGCGTGTTCATCGAAGCCGCGAAGATGCGCGGCGAGGCGATGGACCACACGCTGTTTCACGGCCCGCCGGGCTTGGGCAAGACCACACTGGCGCAGATCATGGCGCGCGAGCTGGGGGTGGGGTTTCGCATGACCTCTGGCCCGGTGCTGGCCAAGCCGGGTGATCTGGCGGCGATCCTGACCAATCTGGAGCCGCGCGATGTGCTGTTCATCGACGAAATTCACCGGCTTTCCCCCGTGGTGGAGGAAGTGCTTTATCCGGCGCTGGAGGATTTCGCGCTGGATCTGGTGATCGGTGAAGGGCCTGCTGCGCGTACGGTTCGCATTGAATTACAACCGTTTACGCTGGTGGGGGCCACCACGCGGCTGGGTTTGCTTACCACGCCGCTGCGTGACCGCTTTGGCATTCCGACCCGGCTGGAGTTTTACACCGAAGCCGAGTTGTTCGAGATCGTGACGCGCGGGGCGCGTCTGTTGGGCGTGCAGGCCGAACCCGAGGGCTGTCGCGAGATTGCCCGCCGCGCCCGGGGCACGCCGCGTATTGCGGGGCGCCTGCTACGCCGGGTGGTGGATTTCGCGCTGGTGGAAGAGGGCGGGCGGATCAGCCGCGCGCTGGCCGACCGGGCGCTGACGCGGCTGGGGGTCGATCATCTGGGGCTGGACGGGGCCGACCGGCGCTATCTGGTGCTGCTGGCCGAGAATTACGGCGGCGGCCCGGTGGGGGTGGAGACGATTGCAGCGGCCCTGAGCGAGCCGCGCGATGCGATCGAAGAGGTGATCGAGCCCTATCTTTTGCAACAGGGCCTGATCCTGCGCACCCCGCGCGGGCGGATGCTGGGGACCAAGGCGTGGCGGCATCTGGGGCTGGAAGCGCCAAGGACGCCGGGGCAGGGTGATCTGTTCGAGGGGTGAGCCTGTGGCCGATGTGGAAGCGCTCCGCGCGGGAGTATTTTCAAAAGGTGCAAGACCTCAGGCGCGCGACAAGTGGCTGAGGGTGTCGGGACCAAGAGTTTCGTGACCGATCAGCCGGAAGGCGGGGGCGTCGGCGAGGCGGGTCAGTTTGAGCGGGCCAAGGGCGGCGGTGCCGTCCGCGCCGATCAGTTTGCCCGCGCTCAGGTGGATCAGGTCATCGACAAGGCCGCCTGCGATCAGGGCGGCGGCGATGGTTCCGCCGCCTTCGCTCAGGATCCGGGTGATGCCTTCGGCGGCGAGCAGGCGCAGCGCCGCTGTCATGTCCAGCCGGCCCTGTGGTGCGGGGCAGGGCAGCAGGCGCGCGCCAGTGGCGGCCCAGGCCTGTTGGGCGGCATGGGGCGCGTCGGGGGCGTGGAGGATCCAGACCGGATGCTGGCGTGCGGTGGCGCCAAGGCGGCTGTCGGGGCGGTGCGACAGGGTGCGGTCCAACAGGATGCGCAGCGGCTGATGGGTGGCCCCGAGGTCGCGCGCGGTCAGATCGGGGTCATCGGCGCGGGCGGTGCCGGAGCCGACCATCACCGCATCATGGCTCAGGCGCAGACCATGTACATAGCGGCGGGCCTGCGGGCCGGTGATCCAGCGCGACTCGCCGCTGGCGGTGGCGATGCGCCCGTCGATGGTGGTGGCGAGTTTCAGGGTGACGAAAGGCAGGCCTTTGGTCACGCGCTTGAGGAACCCTGCGTTCAGGCGAGTGGCTTGTTCTACAAGGATATTTTCGGTAACCGCGATCCCCGCTGCGCGCAGCATGGCATGCCCCTTGCCCGACACACGCGGGTCGGGATCAGTGAGGGCGGTCACCACGCGGGCAACGCGGGTGGCGATCAGCGCTTCGGAACAGGGCGGGGTGTGGCCGTGATGGGCGCAGGGCTCCAGCGTAACATAGGCGGTTGCCCCCTGCGCATCGCCCGCCATGTCCAGCGCGCGGCGTTCGGCATGCGGTCGGCCGCCCGGCTGGGTCCAGCCCCGGCCCAGTATGCGCCCCTCGCGCACGATCACGCAGCCCACCGCCGGGTTGGGCCAGGTGCGGCCAAGCCCCCGCGCGGCAAGCGCGAGGGCGTGGGCCATATGGGTGTCGTCTGTCGGGTTCACTCTTCGGTTTTTTCTCCGGGCCGGAGTTCGCTGACGAATTTGTCGAAGTCGTCGGCGGCCTGGAAGTTCTTGTAAACGCTGGCAAAGCGGACATAAGCCACGGTGTCGATCCGGGCGAGGCTTTCCATCACGATGTCACCGATGGTGCGCGACGGGATATCGGTGTCGCCGATGGATTCCAGCCTGCGGACGATGCCGGAGATCATCTGGTCGATGCGCTCGGGGTCAATCGGGCGCTTTTGCATGGAAATGCGGATCGCGCGTTCGAGCTTGCCGCGATCAAAATCTTCGCGTTTGCCGGAGGATTTGATCACCACGAGGTCGCGCAACTGCACGCGTTCATAGGTGGTAAAGCGCCCGCCACAGGCCGGGCAGAACCGCCGCCGCCGGATGGCGACGTGATCCTCGGCCGGGCGCGAGTCTTTGACCTGGGTGTCGATATTGCCGCAGAATGGGCAGCGCATTGGCTCCCTCCTCGCTTGTTCGTTGATATGCCTGCCTCTGGTCCCGGTGTTGCCCCGGGTATGTATCCACGAACTATAGGGGGAAGTCGGCGATCTGGGCTAGGGTGAAGTTGCAGGCACATGATCTGGGGGGGCATGTGTGGCGTCGGAGACTCAGGAGGGACGGGTTTGCGGCTGGGATGCGTATGGCGGACGTATGGCTTTGCGCATGACACGTGCGTCGGGCGGCACAAGCGCCCGCACGCCGCGCACAGCGTCAAGGGATGGTTCAGGAAAACAAGGCATCACCCAACTGGTCGATGGCCTGCTTTGCCTTGGCGATGCTGGCCCCGGTCGCGTCATCAAGGCTGGGACGGGTGTCGGCACGGATCAGCTGGTGGGTTTTGACCTCGTCGCCAAAGGTCTTTTCGATACGGGCTGCGATGCGAAACACGCTGCCCTCTTTGATCGGCTCGGGGAAAATACGGAAGTCGTTGTGCAGAACGGGTTCAGCAGCGGCGGGTGCGGTGGTGGATTTGCCGAACAGGCGGGAGAGGAATGAGGTCATGGGGGCTCCGGTGTTTCAGGGACCATAATGATAGCGGTACCGGAAAATTTCCAGCACGTCTTTCGGATGGTGTAGGGCGGGGTTCACTCCGCCATTGGTCTCATGAGGCGCGCGGCGGGGTGAACCCCGCCTTACGGATGGGTTTGACAGGCCGGGGCGGGGAACGTCCGCGCGGGTGACGGGCGGAGCGGCAGGATGGGTGGGTTCAACGAAGACTGAAAATCATGTTAGTCGAGGTTCAAAGACCTGACGGACCGCCAATCATATGCTCTGACGCGGCTTTGCTCTGCGGGAATGTCATCTCGCGTTAGTCCAGTGCTGGCGTAGAACCCATCGGCGAAAGAACCCTCTGACGGCATTGGCGCACCGCTATCAAGGCTGTCCTTTGACACGACCAGTACTGAAACATTTGGATGTCCGTGTTCGGCACAGAGTGCAGCGGCTTCGTTGAGATAGCTGCTGAGACCTTGGCCGTTGACTTTCGACATGCCAAGTCTGCGCGCCAGTTCGGAATAGGTAAGGGCCAGCTCACCAGCCAAAGACGCCTTTGCGACAATCTTAATTGTCGCAAAGGCGCGTTCTTTTGTGAGCGCAGAGACTTTGCGGTGCATCGTCACTGATCCAGGAACGACCGCAGCTTCCGGCTCCGGCTCGGGTGCTTCAGCTTCCTAAGCGCTTTCGCCTCGATCTGCCGGATCCGTTCGCGCGTCACGCTGAACTGCTGGCCTACCTCTTCCAGCGTGTGGTCGGTGTTCATGCCGATGCCAAAGCGCATGCGCAGGACGCGTTCTTCGCGCGGGGTGAGCGAGGCCAGAACGCGGGTCGTGGTTTCCTTCAGGTTTTCCTGAATGGCGCTGTCCAGCGGCAGGATCGCGTTCTTGTCTTCGATGAAGTCGCCAAGCTGGCTGTCTTCCTCGTCGCCGATCGGGGTTTCCAGCGAAATCGGTTCCTTGGCGATCTTCATCACCTTGCGGACCTTTTCCAGCGGCATCTGCAGCTTTTCGGCCAGTTCTTCCGGCGTCGGCTCGCGGCCGATTTCGTGCAGCATCTGGCGGCCGGTGCGGACCAGTTTGTTGATCGTCTCGATCATGTGGACCGGAATCCGGATCGTGCGGGCCTGATCCGCGATGGACCGGGTGATCGCCTGACGGATCCACCAGGTGGCGTAGGTCGAGAATTTATAGCCGCGACGGTATTCGAATTTATCGACGGCCTTCATCAGACCAATGTTGCCTTCCTGAATAAGATCAAGGAACTGCAAGCCGCGGTTGGTGTATTTCTTGGCGATGGAGATCACGAGGCGCAGGTTTGCCTCGACCATTTCCTTCTTGGCTTGACGCGCCTCTTTCTCGCCCTTTTGCACCTGATTGACGATGCGGCGGAATTCGGAAATGTCGACGCCGATATACTGGCCGACCACGGCCATCTCGGCGCGCAGTTCTTCGACCTTGTCGCGCGAGCGTTCCATCAGCGCCTGCCAGCCGCGACCGCCCTTGGCGGCCATGCGGTCGCACCATGACGGGTCCAGCTCATAGCCCTGATATTCGTCGATGAATTCGCGGCGGTTGATGCGGGCGGCATCGGCGAGTTTGACCATGCCCGAGTTGATGGTCATGATCTTGCGGTTGATGCCATAAAGCTGGTCGATCAGTGCTTCGATCCGGTTGTTGTGCAGGTGAAGTTCGTTCACCAGCACCACGATTTCCGAGCGCAGTTTCTGATAGGCGGCTTCATCGGTGGCGGAGAAGCGGGCTTTTTCGGACAGGGTGGCGGTCATCCGCGCTTCCTGCATATCGGCCAGCTTGACATAATCGCGCGCGATGACGGCGAGGGTTTCCAGAACCTTTGGCTTCAGCGCCGCTTCCATCGCGGCCAGCGACATGTTCGACGCTTCGTCATCATCATCGTCATCATCGCTGCGCATCAGCGGGTTGCCGTCGGCATCCAGCTCGGGCTCTGACGATTCCGTCCGGCGCGGGGTGGCGGCGGCGGACACGTCCACGCCTTCCAGACCGGGGGCACCGATGGGGCCGTCCATGTCTTCTTCGCCATCGAGGCTGCGGCCAAAGGTGGCCTCGAGGTCGATCACGTCGCGCAACAGGATGTCTTCGTTCAGCAGTTCGTCACGCCAGATCGTGATGGCCTGAAAGGTCAGCGGGCTTTCGCACAGGCCCAGGATCATCGTGTTGCGACCGGCCTCGATCCGCTTGGCGATGGCGATCTCGCCCTCACGCGACAGCAGTTCCACGCTGCCCATCTCGCGCAGGTACATCCGTACCGGGTCATCGGTGCGGTCGAGCGTTTCGGTGGTAGAGCCTGCAACCGCCACTTCGCGCGAGGTAGAGGTGGTTTCGACCAGATCGCCGCCGATCACCGGATCGGCGTCTTCAACCTCGTCATCCTCGATCACGTTGATGCCCATTTCGGACAGCATCGACATGACATCTTCGATCTGTTCCGACGACACCTGTTCCGGCGGCATGACCTGATTGAGCTGCTCGTAAGTGATGTAGCCACGCTCGCGGGCGTCGGCGATCATCTTCTTGACGGCGGTCTGGCTCATGTCGAGAGAGACATCGGCCTCGTCTGCTTCGGGTTTGCCGTCGTCGGTGTCTTTCAGGGCCATGGGTGCTCCTTGAGGGCGCGAAGGGCGAATCGGTGCGGACGTTTCCGAATCAATACCGCGAATCACGCCGGGATAAAGGTCGGAGTCTGCATTTTCTTGCCCGATTGGTCGGGAAAAGGGTTACTCATTGCTTACCACCACGCCCGCCACGGGTGAAATCAATGGAGTCGTGCAGCGAACGGGCGCGGGTCAGCTCATCACGGTCCAGTTCCACACCGTTCGGTGCAATGACTGATTCGCCCTTGGCATCCTGTGGACCACGGGCGGCGGAGTGGCGGGCCTCGGCGGCTTTGGACACGCGCCAGGTCAGGCCTTCGTCAGCCACGCCTGTTACATCGTCTTCTGCATCGGCAATTTCAAGTCTGTGCGCGCGATCAGCCTGCAACCGGGCCAAGGCTTCGGCCAGACAATGCTCGGCGGCGTCGTCCGGGGCGCCCGGTCCGATGGCGGCGGTGATGCGGACATGGGGGTGCAGCAAAACGGCTTCGGTCGGCAGCGGCGCCTCGGTCATCAGCAGCCCCGGCAGATCGGGCGCGGACTGGTGATAGAGGATCAGGCTGCGCAGCATGTCATGGCCATGACCGATGAAATCCAGCCGCTCCAGCGCTGATTCGAACCGGGCGATCAGGCTGGGGTGGTGGATGCAGGCGGCAAGCACCACCGCCTCGCGCAGGGTGTCCTGCACCAGACCCTCGGGAGTGGCGAGCAGGGACAGCTTGGTGCTGGCCATCGGCGCGACGGGTTGGAACGGCTTGCCCCTTTGGCCCGGCTGCCACGGCGCGCGGGGCGCGCGCGGGGTAAAGGGGGCAAACGGGCGGGCATTGGTGCCGAACAGATCGCCGCGCAGGCGCTTGATTTCCTCGCCGTAGTGACCCCGGATCGACGGATCTGCGATGCGTTTGAGTGCTGCGCGCAGGGTTTTGTCCAGTGCGGCCTTGCGTTCGGGGCTGTCGAAATTCTTGCCCTCGGTCTCGCGTCGCCACAGCAGGCTGACCATCGGCTGGGCGGTGTCGATCACCTTTTGCATCGCAGGCGCGCCCTGCTGCTTGATCAGGTCATCGGGGTCCAGCCCCGGTGGCAGCACGGCAAAGCGCAGGCCCTTGCCCGCCTCCAGCAGCGGCAGGGCGAGGTCGATCACCCGCAAAGCGGCCCGGATGCCCGCCGTGTCGCCATCAAGGGCGATCACCGGCTCATCCGCGATGCGCCACATCAGGCGCAGCTGGTCTTCGGTGACGGCGGTGCCGAGGGGCGCGACGGTGGCCTGAAACCCGGCCTCGGACAGGGCGATCACATCCATATAGCCTTCGGCCACGATCAGCGGCTGGCCCTTGCCCGCCGCCTCACGCGCCGGGGCGTGATTGTAGAGGTTGCGGCCCTTGTCGAACAGCTCGGTTTCCGGCCCGTTGAGGTATTTGGCGTTGTCTTTCGGGTCCATCGCCCGGCCACCCAGCGAAATTGCCCGGCCCCGGGCATCGCGGATGGGGAAAATGATGCGGTTGCGAAAGCGGTCATAAGGCTCGCCGCCCTTGTCGGACTTGGCGCACAGCCCCGAGGCCACCAGAAGGTCATCGGAAACCCCCTTTTGCTTCATGGCCAGTTGAAGCCCGTGCCAGCCATCCGGGGCAAAGCCGATCTCCCACCGCTCCACCGCCGCCTCGGACAACCCGCGTTTGGCGATATAGGCGCGGGCATCGGCGGCGGCGCCGGTTTTCAGCTGCAGGCGGAACCATTTCACCGCCTCTTCCATCACCTGCGCCAGCTGGGTGCGGTGATCCTGCTTTTCCGCCGCACGTGGGTCGCGGGCGGGCATCTGCATTCCGGCCTCGCGCGCCAGAATCTCCACCGCCTCCATGAAGCCGGTGTTTTCGGACTCCTTGATGAAGGTCAGCACGTCGCCTTTGGCATGGCAGCCGAAGCAGTAGTAAAACCCCTTGCGGTCATCGACATGAAAGCTGGCGGATTTTTCCTGATGAAACGGGCAGGGGGCCCACCAATCGCCCTTGGCCATGTTCGACTTGCGCATGTCCCAGGTGACCTTGCGCCCCACGACTTGTGAGAGCGAGATCCGGGTGCGCAATTCATCAAGGAAACCGGGTGGCAGGGACATGGGGTCTATATCGGGGTTCCGGGCTTTCGAGTCCAGCGCGGGCGGCGGCTTCGGACGCCTCCGGCGGGAGTATTTTGAAAGCAGCAATGCGGGGGCGTTGTCTGTGGTGGCTGGCGGCGGTAAGGGCGGGGCAGCGAAATGGGGGCGGATATGGACGCGGATCAGATCGGGGCTTTGTTCACGCGGGCGGATGGCAGCTATTTGTGCGCCCGCTGGGGGCGGCCCATCGTGCCGGTGGTGTTCGGGGTGGATGATGCCACGCTGGGGGTGATCAAGGGCGCGGTCGAGGCGGTGGTGGCCTTGGCCGGGCACAGCATCGACGAGACCGACCCTGAGCTGGGCGCGAACCTGATGGTGTTTTTCGTGCGCGACTGGGATGAGCTGCGCGGGGTGCCCGGTCTGGGCCGGCTGATCGAAGGTCTGCCCGCGCTGCTGGACCGGCTGGAGGCAGCAGAAGCCAACCAGTACCGGGTGTTCCGGTTTGACGCGGCGGGGGCGATCAAGGCCTGTTTCGTGCTGGTGCGGATGGATGCGCATCTGAGCGACCTGCCCGCCGAGACCTTGGCGTTGTCGCAGGCGGTGCAGACGGTTTTGTCATGGAGCGAGCGGGCGTTTGCCGGGGCATCGCCATTGGGGATGGTGGATGGCGCGGCGGTGCTGAAGCCTGACATTGCCGGGGTGATCCGGGCGGCCTATGGCCCGATGATGCCGGTGGTGGCGCGCGATGCCAGCCACGCGTTGCGGCTGGCGGCGCGGATCAGTTTGACGGAGGGACGGGGATGACCGAGATCGACATCTTGCCGGAGCCTTCGGTCAGTTCGTTGGCGTGGGCGAGGTAGATCAGGGCGCTGTTCTTTGCGTCATAAATCCGGGTGATGCGCAGGGATTTGAGGATCAGCGACTGGCGTTCGGAAAACACGGTCTCGCCGCTTTTGTCGTCATCAATATCGCCGATGGTGATCGGGCCGGTCTGCACGCAATCGACAGCGGAGTAAGACGGATCCTCGAACCAGTTGCCGTTCGACAGCCGGTCGATCAGCGAGCGGTCGAAATAGGCGAGGTGGCAGGTGACGCCTTGCACTTTGGGGTCAGCCACGCTTTCGATGATGATGTCATTGCCGACCCAGTCAACGCCGACACGGCCGACTTCTTCGGCAAGGCTCGGGGTGGCGAGGGTCAGGGCGAGCAGAAGGGCGGCGCGGTGCATGGGGGGTCTCCGGTTCAGGACGGGGGGTAACGTGGTGCGGCGGGGCGGGTTCCGTGGGATTGGAAAAGGGGATGGCTGTGCAGAGTGGAAAGAGGGGCGCGCATCGGTTTGAGGTCCGGGTCTACTATGAGGATACAGATCTGGCGGGCATCGTCTATTACGCCAACTATCTGAAATTCATCGAGCGGGGCCGCAGCGAATGGGTGCGGGCCTGCGGGGTCGATCAGGCGCGGCTGCGGGCGGAGGAGGGCATCGTTTTTGCCGTGCGGCGGGTGGAGGCGGATTATCTGCGGCCGGCGGTCTTTGAGGATCAGTTGGTGGTGACCACGGAACTGGTAGAGCTGGGGGGCGCCAAGATCGTGCTGGATCAGGCGGTCTGGCGCGGGGAGGAACGGTTGTTTGCGGCCCGGGTGGTGCTGGTCTGTCTGGGATCTGAGAAGGGGGCCGTAAGGATACCGGCCGGGGTGAGGGCTGTGTTGCAGGGGGGTGTGTAACACAGGGGGAAGGGTGTTTGTGCGAGTAAAATCAAGAGGTTGATAGGTTGATTTTAACGAAGTTTTAACGCTTGAGGGAGGCGAGGACGGGGTCTGGGGGGCGTTGGCTCGCACCTCTGGCGGTCAGTCCGCCGTCGTTTCTGACGGCGGTGCCTTTGGCGAAAAGGTCACCGTGACCGGACTCGTTCCTGACGATCTGAGGGGCCCCGGCCAGGAGTTGTGGTCAAAGCCCGGATGCCATGTGCGCAGCTCCGTCGGCGAAATCCACTCCAGCTCCAGCTGTTCGGCAGGCGCATAGGCCTCAAACTGATACAGCGAATTCATGAAGGCGTTGCAGTCCTCGGAAACGCCTGCGGGAAGGATGGACACCTGAATGCTGGTATCCCCCGACAGGAAGACCGAGCCTCTTCGTGGGCATTCCTTGACAACGACATGATGATCGCCGTCCGGCGATGACAGGTCGGCATGGGTCACATCCTCCTGACAGGCGGCCAGCAAAAGCAGGCAGGCCAAGACGCCATGTCGGGGTCGGAGCAGGGGGGCGGCGATCATCCGGTCATATCCCGCTGGCGTCATGGACGACATCGCCGCTGAAGCTGCAGGCCGCGCCGTGATAATAGGTGCAGCCGGACACTTCTTCCATGCGGAGGGTGTAGGCATCGAGAAACTGCAGATTGATCCGGCAGAACTCCTGGTTCGTCTGCGACACCTTTTCGCTGGCGACAAATCCCTCATTCGGGACCTCAAGGGTAGCTGTCTCTGCCTCCGCTTCGATGACCAACTCCCCGCTGATGCCGCCGCCGCATCCCGGCAGATCACCGGTCATCGGGACGGTTGTGGTGATGTCGATCGCGTAGCGCGCTTCGGACAGGGGGGTGAGCAGAACGCTCAGATTCTGGCCGGAGTCGCCTTGATACATCCCGCTGCGCGGGTCGTAATCCTCGGCATGGAGGGGAGCCGCCGACAGCAACATGCTTGCGGCGATCACGCCTGGTCCAGACATTTTGAGAGCGTTCATGTTTCCTCCAGACGCATCGTGGGGGAGGCGCGGAGCGGTCCCGGCTTCCTATGGTGCCACATTAAAAGAGAAATCCGGGTGAGCAATGGAAACCCGACGCGCGTCCGGGTCTGAGACGCACACCGGCGGATTTGCGCAGACAGGGCAGGAGGCTGCGTGCCGCCGTGCCGCCGGTCCAGCCGCGTGGCTCCTGTCCGCCTGACGACTGCCCGAGCCGGCCCGCGCCCTTTGCCTGTTACAGGATGTTTCAGCCATCTGCCGCCTTGTGACGCAGTTGTGTTGGCAATCCGCTTCAAATCCGGATAGAATCACTGCTAACAGGCGGTCAACAAGGCCCCGATAACAAGAGCAGGCGTAATGGAAACCGAAACCCTTGCGATGGCGCAGGAGATTGATTTCTCCTTGATCGCCCTTTTTGCACGCGCAACGCTGACGGTGAAGGTCGTCATGCTGATGCTGATGGTGATGTCGTTCTGGTCCTGGGCGACCATCGTGCAGCGCCATATCATCTATCGCGCCGCGCGCCGGGAGGCCGAGGTGTTTGACCGCGCGTTCTGGTCGGGCGAGCCGCTGGACGAGCTGTTTGAAAAGATCGGGCCGACGCCCGAGGGGGCGAGCGAAAAGATCTTTGCTGCCGGGATGATGGAATGGCGGCGCAGCCACCGGCAGGATGGCGCGCTGATCGCGGGCGCGCAGGCCCGGATCGACCGGGCGATGAACGTGGCCATCGCGCGTGAGAGCGAGCGGCTGAACACCGGGCTGTCGTTTCTGGCGACCACTGGTGCAACTGCGCCGTTCATCGGGCTGTTCGGCACGGTCTGGGGCATCAAGCACAGCTTTGAGCAGATCGCCATCAGCCAGAACACCAACCTGGCCGTTGTGGCCCCCGGCATTGCCGAGGCGTTGCTGGCGACCGGCATCGGTCTGGTTGCCGCTATTCCAGCGGTGGTGTTCTACAACAAGCTGAACTCTGACAGTGAGCGGATTCTGGGCGGCTATGAGAGCTTTGCCGATGAATTCGCGACCATCCTGTCGCGCCAGCTGGACACCTGAGCCATGGCGGGCGGGGTTCAACAGAAATCTGGCGGCGGGTCGGGCCGCCGTCGCCGGGGCAAGTCGGCGGCGATGGCCGAGATCAACATCACGCCGTTTGTCGATGTGATGCTGGTGCTGCTGATCATCTTCATGGTGGCCGCGCCGATGCTGACGGTGGGGGTTCCGGTGGAGCTGCCGCGCACGGCGGCGAGTGCCTTGCCGACCGAGCAGGAAGAGCCACTGACCATCACGCTGACGGCGGACGGGCGGACCCTGATTCAGAATACCGATGTGGCGATTGATGAGCTGATTCTGCGGCTGACGGCGATTGCGGCAGAGCGGACCAGCAACAAGGTGTTTTTGCGTGCCGATGGGGCGATCCCCTATCAGCGGGTGGCGGAAGTCATGGGCGCGCTGAATGCGGGCGGGTTCAACTCGATCGGTCTGGTGACCGATACGGACGGGCCTGCGATGAACGGCAGCGGCAACTAAGGCCGATTGGGAAAACGCACGCGCAATGCAGACGGGCACCCTCATTTCCGGCGCTGGCCATGCGGCTTTGATCCTCTGGGTGATGCTGGGGGATTGGCTGTTCACGCGCAAGGATGCTCCGCCGGTCGAGGTGGCGGAGGTGTCGCTGATCTCATCCGCCGAATTTGACGCGATGGTGGCGGCGGCGCCCTCGACGCCGGAGCCTGCGCCTGCGCCGGAACCCGCGCCCGAGCCGCCTGCGGCAGAGCCGGAGCCTGCGCCTGCGCCTGAGCCTGAGCCTGAGCCTGAGCCTGAGCCGGTCGTAGAGCCGCCGCCGCCGGTGGTGCCGGACCTGCCTGCGCCGGTGGCCGAGCCGGAGCCTGTGCCAGAGCCGGAACCCGTGCCTGATCCGTTGCCGGAAAACAACGGCGTGGCCGATGCGCTGCCGTTGCCGGTGGACCCGGACCCGATCCCCGAAGTGCCGTTGCCGCCGACCGCCAGCCCCCGGCCCAAGCCCGCGCCGCGCGTGGCTCCGGTGCCGGTGGATGCGCCCGAGCCGGTGGTCGATGTGGCCGAGGCCCCGGTCGAGGCGGTGACGCCGGACCCGGTCGATGAGCCCGAGGTGGTGGAGCCCGAAGAGCCCGAGGCGCAGCCCGAAGAGGCGGGCACCGTGCTGGAGACCGAGGCCAACCAGACCGAGCAGGTCGAAGCCTCTGGCGCGCCGCCAAGCAGCCCGCGCCCGCGTGGCCGCCCGGTGCGCAGTGAAGCACCGCCGACCCAGACGGCGGCGGCAACGCCGGATCCCGCGCCAACCCCCACGCCTGCGCCGACACCTGACACCAATGCCGATGCCGTGGCGGCAGCGCTGGCCGAGGCTTTGGCGGCAGAAGATCCGGCCCCGACCGGCGGCGCCACCAATGCGCCGCAGGGGCCGCCGATGACCAGCGGCGAGCGGGATGCCTTGCGCGTGGCGGTGCAGCAGTGCTGGAACGTCGGCTCGCTGTCGTCGGATGCCTTGCGCACGACCGTGGTGGTGTATGTCTCGGTGGCGCAGAACGGGGTGCCGGATGCAGGCTCGATCCGTCTGATCGACTCGACCGGCGGCTCTGAGGCGGGCGCGCGTGGCGCATTTGAAGCGGCGCGGCGGGCGATTATCCGCTGTGGCGCGCGCGGTTTCCCGCTGCCGGCCGACAAATATGACCAATGGCGTGAGATGGAGCTTGTGTTCAATCCTGACGGGATGCGGATGCGATGATCACGTTTACGCCAGATTTTGCCGAAACGGAGCAATGCCTGTTCCTTTTCCCCCTGACCCCGGCGATGGCTGCGCTATGCTGCCCGCAACAGACCGAGGACAACCCGAGGCCATGATGACAGTAAAACGCTTTCTGATTCCCGCCCTTGCGCCGGTTCTGGCCCCCGTTCTGGCTATCGTCTTGATGAGCCTGTTCGGGGCGCAGAGCCCGGCACAGGCTCAATCCGGGCCGTTGCGCATCGAGATCACCGAAGGGGTGATTGAACCCCTGCCGTTTGCGGTGCCAGATTTTGTTGATGAGGGCGGCGCAGGCGAATACGCGCGCAACATCGCCCGCGTTATCGCCAGCGATCTGTCCGGCACCGGATTGTTCCGCGAGATCCCGCGCGAGGCGCATATCGCGCGGGTCAGCAGCTTTGACAGCTCTATCGGCTATGAGGACTGGAAGGCGATCAACGCGCAGGCGGTGATCACCGGGGCGGTGACGGTTTCGGGCGACCGGATCGTGGTGAAGTTCCGGCTGTTTGACGTGTTCAGCGGCCAGCAACTGGGCGAGGGGCTGCAATTTGCCGGCACCACCCAGACCTGGCGGCGGATGGCGCATAAGGTGGCGGATGCCGCCTATAGCCGGATCACCGGCGAGGGCGGGTATTTTGATACCCGCGTGGTGTTTGTCAGCGAATCCGGGCCAAAGAACCAGCGGCTGAAGCGGCTGGCGGTGATGGATTACGACGGTGCCAATGTGCAGTATCTGACCGACTCGTCGTCCATCGTGCTGGCGCCCCGGTTCTCGCCCACCGGCGACCGTATTCTGTACACCAGCTATGCCACCGGCTTTCCGCGTATTACGCTGATGGATGTGGGGTCATTGCGCACCCAGACGCTGGCCGAGCAGCAGGGCACGATGACATTCGCGCCACGCTTTTCGCCCGATGGCGGGCGTGTGGTGTTCTCGCTGGAGCGCGGCGGCAATTCGGACCTGTATATGCTGACCGTGGGCTCGGGCAATCTGAGCCAGCTGACCAATGCGCCGTCGATTGAGACCGCGCCGAGCTTCAGCCCGGATGGCAGCCAGATCGTGTTTGAAAGCGACCGTTCCGGCACGCAGCAGCTGTATATCATGCCCGCAGGCGGCGGTGAGGCGCGGCGGGTCTCAAACGGGCAGGGGCGCTACAGCACCCCGGTCTGGTCGCCGCGCGGCGACATGATCGCCTTCACCAAGCAGCATCAGGGCCGGTTCCACATCGGCGTGATGCGCACCGATGGTTCGGAAGAGCGGTTGCTGACGGCGTCGTTTCTGGATGAAGGCCCGACCTGGGCCCCGAATGGCCGGGTGATCATGTTCACCCGCGAAACCAGCGGGGCAGGCGGATCGGCGGCGCTGTATTCGGTGGATATTTCCGGGCGCAACCTGCGTCAGATCCCGACGGACGGTGCGGCATCTGACCCGGCGTGGTCGCCGCTTTTGCCCTGAGCTGAAATGGCGCGCCCGATTCACAGGGCGCGCAAACTCTGATAAGATCATGGCATCGAGCCAGGAATAAAGGAAACTGAATATGTCGCTTCTTCCCAAGGCCCTTCTCCTTGTCGCTGCCTTTGGGCTGGCAGCCTGTAACAACCCTGACCGTTTTGGCGCTGGTGGTGCCGGTGCGGGCGGCGCAGGTGGTGCGGGCGGCGGCATGGGCGGTGGTTTTGTTGACACCACGGGTCTGGGTGATCCGAACAATCCGCAGTCGATTGCCTATTTCAACCAGCGCGTCGGCGACCGCGTGCTGTTCCCGGTGGATCAGCACACGCTGACCGATCAGGCGCGTCAGGTGCTGTCGGGGCAGGCGCAATGGCTGATGACCAACGCCTCTTATGCGGTGATCATCGAAGGCCATGCCGATGAGCAGGGCACGCGCGAATACAACCTGTCGCTGGGCGCTCGCCGGGCGGCTGCGGTGCAGAACTACCTGATTTCGCAAGGCGTGCCTGCAGGCCGGATGCGCACGGTGAGCTATGGCAAGGAGCGCCCGATTGAAGTGTGCTCGACCGAGGCCTGCTATTCGCAGAACCGGCGCTCGGTGACGGTGCTGTCGATGGGCGCGGGGGCGTAAGCGGATGCTGCGGGCTGCCGTAACGGCGCTGGTGTTGATGGCGGGGCCTGCGTTTTCGCAGGCCAACGCGCAGACGCTGGCCGATATCCGGGCCGAGCTCGGCTCGCTTTCTGCCGCGTTCAACGGGCTGAAGGCGGAACTGGTGCAGTCCGGGGCCTCTGGCGGGGCGCTGGCCGGTGGCTCGGCGTTGCAGCGGATGGATGCGATGGAGGCGGAACTGTCGCGGCTGACCGCGCGGGCCGAAGAGATCGAGCTGCGGCTGAACCGGGTGGTCAGCGATGGGACCAACCGGATCGGCGATCTGGAATTCCGGCTGTGCGAAGTGACGCCGGGTTGTGACATTGCCTCGGTCGGCACCACGCCGCTGTTGGGCGGCGATAGCGGCGGTGGCGGTGGCGGTGGGGCTGCGGCCCCGGCGCAATCGCCCAATGCGGTGGTGATCGAAGAGCCGACCGGCCCGGTTGCGGGCGGGGTGGAGCTGGCGGTGGGCGAGCAGGCGGATTTTGACCGGGCCCGGGCGGTGCTCGGTCAAGGTGACTTTCGCACCGCCGCGGACCTCTTTGCGACCTTTACCCAATCCTATCCTGGCTCGCCGCTGAGCCAGGAGGCGCAGTTCAGCCGGGGGGAAGCCTTGGTGCAACTGGGGGAAACCTCGAATGCGGCGCGGGCCTATCTGGAGGCGTTTTCGGTGAACCCGGACGGACCGTTTGCCGCCGAGTCGCTGTTGAAGCTGGGTGAGTCCCTGGGTGTGCTGGGGCAGACGCCGGAAGCCTGCGTGACGCTGATCGAGGTGGGCACGCGCTATCCCGGCAGTCTGGCGGCAACGCAGGCACAGGTGGCGATGCAAGGGTATCAATGCCAGTGAGCGACCCGGACCGGACGGTCACTGACCTTGATCTGATTGAAAGCGCCCGTCGGGCGCTTTCATTGATTCCGGGGCAGGGCAGTGTCGGGTTGGCGGTGTCGGGCGGCGGCGATTCGATGGCGATGCTGCATCTGATGCAGGCGGTGGCGCAGCGGCCCTTGGCGGTGGCGACGGTGGACCATGGCCTGCGCGCCGGGGCGGCGGCAGAGGCGGCGCAGGTCGGGCAGGTTTGCGCCGGGCTGGGGCTGCCGCATGAGGTGCTGGTCTGGGCGCATGGCGCGGTCGAGGGCAATCTGATGGCAGCGGCGCGGCGCGCGCGCTATGGCCTGCTGGCCGATTGGGCGCGAAGGCGCGGTATCGGCGCGGTGCTGGTGGCGCATACGGCGGATGATCAGGCGGAAACCGTGCTGCTGGGGCTGGCGCGGGCGGCGGGGCTGGACGGGCTGGCGGGCATGCGTCCCGGCTGGCAGCAGGGGGGGGTGGCGTTTCACCGGCCTTTGCTGGCGGTGACACGGGCGGGGTTGCGTGGGTTTTTGCAGCGACGCGGGCTGTGGTTTGTGGATGACCCCAGCAATGAGGACCCGGCCTTTGACCGGGTGAAGATGCGGGCTGCGCTGGCGGGTCTGGCTGCGGTGGGGATCACCTCGACCGGGCTGGCGACGGTGGCGCGCAATCTGGCGGCGGTGCAGGCCGATCTGCGCGGGCTGGTGGCCGGTGCGGCTGAGCGGCTGGTGGTGGAGCGGGCGGGTGCGCTGGAGATGGACCGGGCGGGCTTTGCCGCATTGCCGGATGAGCTGGCGCGGCGGCTGGTACAGGCGGGGCTGATGTGGCTGTCGGGGGCCGACTATCCGCCACGTGCCGGGGCGCTGGCGCGGATGGTGCAGGGCTTGCGCGACGGGCGGGACGGCACGCTGTGGGGCAGCCGGCTGGTGCATCGCAAGGGCCGTGCGCTCTTGCTGCGCGAGCCGCGCGCGCTGGGGCGGGAGGTGGCTTTGGGTGCGGTGTGGGACGGGCGCTGGCGGGTGACGGGGCCGGGCGCGGGCGTGGTGCGGGCGGTGGGCGCGCAGGGGCTGGCGCAGCTGCCCGATTGGCGCGCGGGCGGGATCGCGCGCGAGGCCGCACTGGTCACGCCGGGGGTCTGGCTGGGGGACCGGCTGCTGGCGGCCCCGGCCCTCGCATCAGGATTAACGTCTGGTAAAGAATTTGCTGCGACATTGACGGCAGGTTTTGGCTTATTCCTGTTATCGCATTGAACCCAGCGCCGTTCTGTCTATCTTAGGAAAGAAGACCGTCGCCCCGTTCCGGGCGGCGGACATGTGGGGAGACGCTTGCGTGGGCAATGCACGAAATATCGCATTCTGGGTCGTTCTGTTTTTTCTGATCCTGGCGCTGTTCAATCTTTTCAGCGGGAATCAGACCGCCACCTCGTCGCGCCAGATCTCCTATTCGGATTTCGTGCAGCGCGTGGATGCGGGTCAGGTGTCCAGCGTGGTCATCGACGGCGAACGGCTGCAGGTGCGCGGCAGTGACGGCAATACCTATGCCGCCATCGTGCCGCAGGGCACCGATGTGACCGACCGGCTGGTCGCCAAGGGTGTAGAAGTGCGGGCCGAGGCGCAGCAGCAATCGGGTTTCGTCTCGATCCTGATGACGTTCCTGCCGTTCCTGTTGCTGATCGGGGTCTGGATCTTTTTTATGAACCGGATGCAGGGCGGTGGCAAAGGCGGGGCGATGGGCTTTGGCAAGTCGCGCGCCAAATTGCTGACCGAAAAGCATGGCCGGGTGACGTTTGACGACGTGGCCGGGATTGATGAGGCCAAGGAAGAGCTTGAGGAAATTGTCGAATTTCTGCGCAACCCGCAGAAATTCAGCCGCCTTGGTGGCAAGATCCCCAAGGGCGCGCTGCTGGTTGGCCCGCCCGGTACAGGTAAGACCCTGCTGGCCCGCGCGATTGCCGGCGAGGCAGGCGTGCCGTTCTTTACCATCTCTGGTTCCGACTTTGTCGAGATGTTCGTGGGCGTCGGCGCATCCCGGGTGCGCGACATGTTCGAGCAGGCGAAAAAGAACGCGCCCTGCATCGTGTTCATCGACGAGATTGACGCTGTGGGCCGTGCCCGGGGCGTCGGCATCGGTGGCGGCAATGATGAGCGCGAGCAGACGCTGAACCAGCTTCTGGTCGAGATGGACGGGTTTGAGGCGAATGAGGGGGTGATCATCGTCGCCGCCACCAACCGCAAAGACGTGCTGGACCCTGCCTTGCTGCGTCCGGGCCGGTTTGACCGCCAGATTCACGTGCCAAATCCCGACATCAAAGGGCGTGAGAAGATTCTGGGTGTGCATGCCCGCAAGGTGCCGCTGGGGCCGGATGTTGATCTGCGCACGATTGCGCGCGGCACCCCCGGATTCTCGGGCGCTGATCTGATGAACCTTGTGAATGAGGCGGCTTTGATGGCCGCGCGTATTGGCCGTCGCTTTGTCGCGATGGACGATTTCGAGAATGCCAAAGACAAGGTGATGATGGGGGCCGAGCGCCGCTCGATGGTGCTGACGCAGGACCAGAAGGAAATGACCGCCTATCACGAAGCTGGCCACGCCGTTGTCGGCATGGCTTTGCCGAAGTGTGACCCGGTCTACAAGGCAACGATCATTCCGCGCGGCGGTGCGCTGGGTATGGTGATGAGCCTGCCGGAGATGGACCGTCTGAACTGGCACCGCGATCAGTGCGAACAGCGCATCGCGATGACCATGGCCGGGAAAGCCGCCGAGATCATCAAATGGGGTGAGGATTCGGTGTCGAACGGGCCTTCGGGTGACATTCAGCAAGCCTCGGCTCTGGCGCGCGCCATGGTGCTGCGCTGGGGGATGTCGGATGTGGTCGGCAATATCGACTATGCCGAAGCGGCAGAGGGCTATTCCGGCAATACCGGCGGCTTCTCGGTCTCAGCCGAGACCAAGCGGCTGATCGAGCAGGAAGTGAAACGCCTGATCGACGAAGGCTATGAAACCGCGCGGCGCATCCTGATCGAAAAGAACACCGAGTTTGAGCGTCTGGCGCAGGGTCTGCTGGAATATGAAACGCTGACCGGCGACGAGATCAAAAAGGTGGTTGCCGGTGAAAAGCTGGGTGGCGATGACGATGCCGACAAACCAGCCTCGGGCGGCGGACTGGCGTCGATTCCGTCGATCCCCAAGCTGAAGCCGAAAGCCACCGGCGGGCTGGAGCCGGAGCCGACGGCCTGATACCCGGTTGATTGACATACCCCCGGAGCCTGACGGCTCCGGGGGTTTTTATTTGCGCAAAAGGGGTGGGGAATGGCGGCGTTGAAACCGACCGGTTTTGTGGGGCGGATCATCTGGCTGGGCGTGGTGCCCGACCGAGCGCGGCAGTTGCAGGCAGAGCCGGTGGCAACCTTGCGCGCGCATTTTGACGGGCCGATGGGCGAGGCGCATGGCGGGCTGACGCGGCCCGCCTGCAGCCGGGTCAAGGCGCTGTATCCGCGCGATACAGTGATCCGCAACACCCGGCAGTTTTCGGTGATGGGGGCAGAGGATCTGGCGCAGATCGCGCAGCGTATGGGGCTGGAGACGCTCGACCCTGCGCTGGTGGGGGCAACGATGGTGATCGAAGGCCTGCCGGATTTCACACATCTGCCGCCATCGTCGCGCCTGCAAGGTGAGGCGGGGGCAACGCTGGTGGTGGATATGGAAAACCGCCCCTGCGTGCTGCCCGGCAAACCGATTGAAGCAGCACACCCCGGCTTTGGCGCCAAGTTCAAGACGGCGGCCAACGGACGGCGCGGCATCACCGCCTGGGTGGAGCGCGAAGGGGTTTTCAGTCTGGGTGAGGCGATTTCGCTGTACGTGCCCGACCAGCCGGTCTGGGCGCATCTGGCCGAAGCGCGGCGCGGATAGCGGTTTGCGGCGATTTTTGCTGGCGACAGGTCGGAAATGCCTGTGTCGCAGGCACGTCCCCCGGTAACACTGGATCCAGGCGCCGCAAAAAGGTGCAAGCCTGACCCTGGGAGAGAGAGATGGCCTTTGCATCCGATATCGAGATCGCCCGCGCAGCAAAAAAGCTGCCGATTCAGCTGATCGGCGCGAAACTTGGGATACCCGAGGCCGATCTGCTGCCCTATGGCCATGACAAGGCCAAGGTCGGGCAAGGCTTTATCGCGTCTTTGCAGGGCCGCCCCGATGGCAAGCTGATTCTGGTGACGGCGATCAACCCGACCCCGGCGGGCGAGGGCAAGACCACGACGACGGTGGGGCTTGGCGACGGGCTGAACCGGATCGGCAAGCGCGCGGTGGTCTGTATCCGCGAGGCCTCGCTTGGTCCGAATTTCGGCATGAAAGGCGGGGCTGCGGGCGGTGGCATGGCGCAGATCGTGCCGATGGAAGAGATGAACCTGCATTTCACCGGCGATTTCCATGCGATCACATCGGCGCATAACCTGCTGGCGGCGATGATCGACAACCACATCTACTGGGGCAATACGCTGGACATTGACGCGCGCCGCATCGTGTGGCGGCGGGTGATGGACATGAACGACCGCAGCTTGCGCGATGTGGTGACCAGCCTTGGCGGCGTGTCGAACGGCTATCCGCGCCAGACCGGGTTTGACATCACGGTGGCGTCAGAGGTGATGGCCATTCTGTGCCTTGCGCGCGATCTGGACGATCTGGAAAAGCGGTTGGGCGACATTGTGGTGGCCTATACCCGTGCGAAAACCCCGGTGACCGCGCGCGACATCAGGGCGGATGGCGCGATGACGGTGCTGCTGAAGGATGCCATGCAACCGAACCTTGTGCAGACGCTGGAGAACAACCCGGCCTTTGTGCATGGTGGCCCGTTTGCCAATATCGCACACGGCTGCAATTCGGTGATCGCCACCACCACCGCGCTGAAGCTGGGCGAGTATGTGGTGACCGAAGCCGGATTCGGTGCCGATCTTGGGGCGGAAAAGTTCTTTGACATCAAGTGCCGCAAAGCAGGCTTGCGCCCGGCGGCGGCGGTGATCGTGGCCACGGTGCGGGCGATGAAGATGAATGGTGGCGTCGCCAAGGCCGACCTTGGGGCCGAGAATGTGGCGGCGGTGCAGGCAGGCTGCCCCAACCTTGGCCGTCACATCGCCAATGTGAAGGGGTTTGGTGTGCCGGTGGTGGTGGCGATCAACCATTTCACCACCGATACCGGGGCCGAGGTGCAGGCGGTCAAGGAGTATGTGGCGGCGCAGGGCGCCGAGGCGATCCTGTGCAGACACTGGGCCCAGGGCGGCGCGGGGATCGAGGATCTGGCGCGCAAGGTAGTGGAGCTGGCAGAAAGCGGTGTCGCGGACTTCGCGCCGCTTTATCCCGACGACATGCCGCTGTTTGCCAAGATCGAGACGATTGCCAGGCGGATCTATCACGCCGGGGCGGTAATCGCCGACAAGGCGGTTCTGGATCAGCTGAAAGCCTGGGAGACGGCGGGTTATGGCGCTTTGCCGGTCTGCATCGCTAAGACGCAGTACAGCTTTACCACCGATCCGACCGTGCGGGGCGCGCCGGTGGGCCATACCATCCCGCTGCGCGAGGTGCGGCTGTCGGCGGGGGCGGGGTTTGTCGTGGCGATCTGCGGCGAGATCATGACCATGCCCGGTCTGCCGCGGGTGCCGAGTGCCGAAGTGATCCGGCTGAACGCGGATGGCGATGTCGAAGGGCTGTTCTGAACGCCGCGCGGGCGCGCAGCGGGACAAATCCCCGCGTTGCCCTTTGCCGGGCGGCGCTTTATGTCGGGGCATCTCAACGGGAAGGAACTTATGCGCAAACCTGCCGAGTGTGAAACCATGGTCCATATCCGGGCCGAGATTGACCGGCTGGACGAAGATCTGGTCAGGTTGCTGGCCGAACGCGCGGGCTATATCGACCGCGCCGCCGAGATCAAGGCCGAGGTGGATCTGCCTGCCCGCATCGGCTCACGGGTCGAAGAGGTGGTCACGAATGTGCGCCGCCACGCGACGGCTTATGGCCTGCCGCCAGATCTGGTGGAAAAGCTGTGGCGGCGGTTGATCGACTGGTCAATCGCGCGCGAGGAAAACCGGCTTGGCCCGGATTCGATGCGAAAGGATGGTTGAGATGACGGCGGTGGTGATTGACGGCAAGGCGTTTGCCGCAGGGGTGCGGGCGCGGGTGGCGGCCCATGTGGCGCGCCTGTCTGAAGAGCATGGTGTGCAACCGGGGCTGGCGGTGGTGCTGGTCGGGGAAGACCCGGCGTCGCAGGTCTATGTGCGCAACAAGGGCGTGCAGACGGTCGAGGCCGGGATGACCAGTTTTGAGCACAAGTTGACGGCGGATACCTCGGAAGCGGATCTGCTGGCGCTGGTGCGCGCGCTGAATGCCGACCCAAAGGTGCATGGCATTCTGGTGCAATTGCCGCTGCCGGGGCATGTGAACGCCGATCTGGTGATCAACACGATTGACCCGGCCAAGGATGTGGACGGGTTCCATATCTCGAACGTCGGGCTGCTGGGGACCGGGCAAAAGGCGATGGTGCCCTGCACCCCGCTGGGCTGTCTGATGATGCTGCGCGCCTATCACGGGTCTTTGGCGGGGATGACGGCGGTGGTGGTCGGGCGGTCCAACATTGTGGGCAAGCCGATGGCCCAGCTGCTCTTGGGCGACAGCTGCACAGTGACCATTGCGCATTCGCGCACCCGCGATCTGGCGAGCGTGTGCCGGGGTGCGGATATTCTGGTGGCGGCGGTCGGCCGGCCAGAGATGATCACCGGCGACATGGTGAAACCGGGGGCCACGGTGATTGACGTGGGCATCAACCGGGTGGAGCGGGACGGCAAATCCCGGCTGGTCGGCGATGTCGATTTCGCCAGCGTCTCGGCGGTGGCGGGGGCGATTACCCCGGTGCCGGGCGGGGTGGGGCCGATGACCATCGCGTGCCTCTTGGCCAATACGCTGACCGCCTGCTGCCGGGCGCATGGGTTGCCTGAGCCGGAGGGGCTGACGGCCTAAGCCCGGCGCGGCATCGGGATGGCGCGGGCGACCGCGCCACCACACAGGATTGCCAGTGCGCCGGGCTGCATCAGCCCGGTCAGCGACGGATCATGGCTCCACAGCCCGCCGGTATAGGTGCCAAAGGCGGGCAGGATCAGCCGGTTGCGGTCGGCCAGAAAACAGCGCCAGACCTTGCCCGCCAGCCGCGCCTTGGGGTGGTAATGCCCCGACACCTCACCCTGCGCCCCCGGTTCGGCGATGTGGCGGAACACCAGCGCCCCCAGATGCACCTCGGCCCGGTGGCTGCCCGCAATCTCCAGCGGCCCGGCGTCATGGTTGCCCGCGATCCAGATCCAGTCGCGCCCGGCGATCAGCCGCGTCAGCCACAGCCGACAGGCCTCATCCAGCCCGTCCAGACTGGCGGCATCATCAAAGCTGTCGCCCAGACAGATCACCGACCGCGCCCCGGTGGCCTCGATCTCGGCCTCCAGCCGCAGCAGGGTCTCATGGGTTTCATAGGGCGGCAACAGCGCGCCGGCACGGCGGGCCAGACGCTCTGACTTGCCAAGGTGCAGGTCCGACACGCACAGGAGCCCGCGATCCGGCCAGAACAGCGCGCCCGAGGGGCGGGCGATCAGTTGTTCACCGGCAAGGGTCAGGGCAAAGCTCATGCCGCCTGATCTGCCCGCGCCGGGCGGTCAAGGCAATCCCCTGCCACATTGCTGCTTGCCAAATACTCCCGCCGGAGGCGTCCGACATCTCCCCCAGCGCGCCGTTTCAGGCCAGCCCCGCCGCTTCCATCAGCCGCCGGGCGGCGTCTTCGGCCAGCCGCTCGCGGCCTGCGCCTTGCACCGGGATGCGGCCCGGTTCGAGGAAAAGCGGCGCTGACAGCGGCGACAGGCGGGGCAGGCGGCGGGTCTCGATCCGGCCTGCGACGCGGGCGAGCAGGTCTTCGATGCGGGAAAAGTCGATCAGCCCGCGCATCGCCTCTTCCCGTGTGATCTGCAGCAGCAGGTGGTCGGGGTCGTATTTGCGCAAGGTGTCGTAGAGGATGTCGGAGGAGAATGTCGCCTGACGCCCCGATTTGCGCCGGCCCTGATGGCTGCGTTCGATCAGACCGGCGATGATGGCGCTGGCGCGGAAGGTGCGTTTCATCACCGCATTGCCCGCCAGCCATGTCTCCAGCCCGTCTTGCAGGGCGGTCAGGTTGAACAGGGGCGCGGCATCCTCAACCGCGTCGATGCTCCAGATCAGGGTGGCGTAATCGGTGGCGACAAAGCCGAGCGGGGCGAGGCCCGCCTCTTCCATCGCTTTGGTCAGCAGCAGGCCGAGGGTTTGCTGGGCGTTGCGACCGGCAAAGCCGTAGACCACCAGATGCTCGCGCCCGTCATGCGGGAAGCTTTCGCAGAGCAGGGTATCAGTGTCGGGCAGGCGTGACACCTCGCGCTGGAGGGAGAGCCATTGCGCGGTGTGGGCGGGCAGGTCGGGCCAGCGCTCTTGTTGGAATATGTCAAGAATCCGCTGGGTCAACAGTGTGGATGTGGCGAATTTTGTGCCATTGAACACAGCGACCCGTGGATCGCGGCCGGGCTGGTTGGTCACCTCGACCGTCATTTCGCGCAAGCCTTCATAGCGCACGACCTGCCCGCCGATCAGAAAGGTGTCACCGGGGGTGAGGGTGGCGGCGAAGGCTTCCTCAACTTCGCCCAGCGGGGTGCCGCCGAAGCGGTTCTTCAGACGGACTTTCAGAGTCTCGGTGTCGATGATGGTGCCAAGGTTCTGGCGGATCACCGCCGCCGCGCGCGGGTCGCGCAGGTGCCATTGGCCATTGGTCTGTTTCAGGCGCTGCCAGCGGTCATAGGCGCGCAGGGCGTAGCCGCCGGTGGCGACGAAATCGAGCGTGGCGTCAAAGGCCGGACGGGTCAGCGCGGCGTAGGGGCCTGCCGTGATCACCTCGGCATAAAGCTGATCGGCGTCGAAGGGACCGGAGCAGGCGGTCAGCAGGATGTGCTGGCACAGCACGTCGCGCGGGCCGGGGCCACGCGGCTCGCCATCCAGCGTGCCCTCGCGCACGGCATCAAGTGCGGCTTTGCATTCCACCACCTCAAAGCGGTTGGCAGGCAGTAGCAGTGCCTTGGAGGGCGCGTTGTAGCGGTGGTTGGCGCGGCCGATGCGTTGGACGAGGCGTTTGACGTTTTTCGGCGCGCCGACCTGAATCACGAGGTCCACATCGCCCCAGTCGATACCAAGGTCGAGGCTGCCGGTGCAGACAATGGCGCGCAATTGGCCCGCGACCATCGCGGCCTCGACCCGTTCGCGCTGTTCGCGCGACAGGCTGCCGTGGTGGATGCCGATGGGCAGGTCTTCGGTATTGGCGAGCCAGAGGTCGCGGAAGAACAGCTCGGCCTGCGCGCGGGTGTTGTGAAAGATCAGCGTGGTGCGGTGCTGTTTGACCTGCTCCAGAATGGCCGCCATCGCATAGCGCCCGCCACCGCCCGCCCAGGGCGGCGGCGTGTCGGTTTCCAGCATCTGGATGTCGGGGGGCGGGCCGGGGTCGGCGAGCAAAATGCCGGTGTCGGGGGCGAGGAAGCGGGCGAGGGCGGGCGGGTCTTCGACCGTGGCGGACAGACCGACGCGGCGCAACCCGGGCGACAGGCTTTGCAACCGGGCCAGCAGCAGCGTCATCTGGTCGCCGCGTTTCGATTCGGCCAGCGCATGCAGCTCATCCAGAATCACCCGTTGCAGGCCGGCAAAGATGCGCGGCGCGTCCTCATAGGACAGCAGCAGCGCGAGGGATTCCGGCGTGGTCAGCAGGATATGCGGCGGGTCGGCGCGCTGGCGGCGGCGCTGGGTATAGGTGGTGTCGCCGGTGCGGTCCTCGACCCGGATCGGCAGGTTTGCGCCCTCGATAGGCGTGCGCAGGTTGCGGCGGATGTCGGCGGCGAGCGCCTTGAGCGGGGAAATATAGAGCGTGTGCAGGCCCTTGGCCGGGGTTGCGGTCAGCTCGGCCAGCGTGGGCAGGAACCCGGCGAGGGTCTTGCCGCCGCCGGTGGGCGCGATCAGCAGGGTGGCCGGGTCGCCCGCGCGGGCCAGCATGTCCCACTGATGCGGATGCAGGCTCCAGCCTTTTGCGGTGAACCACTGCGACAGGGCGGGGGTGAGGGTGTCCATCCGCGCAAGGTAGCCGGGTGGGGGGCGGCGTCAACGCTGCAAAGGCAGGCAGTTGGTCAGGCGGTGGGGCGGGCGCTCAAAGGCCGCGCTGATTTTGCTTGAAGGCGGGTGCGCCGGGGCCTAATCGGTTGGGCATGCGAATGCTTTTCCTTGGCGATGTGATGGGCCGGACCGGACGCGCGGCGATTGCCGAGCGGTTGCCGGGTTTGCGGCTGGAATGGAACCTCGATTTCGTGGTGGTGAATGGCGAAAACGCCTCATCCGGCGCGGGTCTGACGCCGGAGCATGCGAAACTCCTGCTCGCGGCGGGGGCGGATTGTGTGACGCTGGGCGACCATGCTTTTGACCAGAAGGATATGTTGTCGTTCATCGAGCAGGAGCCGCGGATCATCCGGCCGATCAATTTCAGCAAGGTGGCACCGGGCAAGGGCTGGCGGGTGTTTACCGCGACCCAAGGCCGCAAGGTTCTGGTGGCGCAGGTGCTGGGGCAGGTGTTCATGAAGCGACCGTTTGACGATCCGTTTTCGGCGATTGAACAGGTGCTGAAGTCGCATCCGATGGGCGGCATGGTGCAGGCGGCGATTGTCGATGTGCATGCGGAAGCCACCAGTGAGAAGATGGCGATGGGGCATTGGTGTGACGGGCAGGCATCGCTTGTTGTCGGCACCCATACCCATGTGCCGACCGGCGACGGGCAGATCTTGACGGGTGGCACCGGCTATCTGACCGATGCCGGCATGTGCGGCGATTACAATTCGGTGATCGGGATGGAAAAGCTGGAGCCGCTCCGCCGCTTTATCACCGGTATGCCGAAAGCACGGTTCGAGCCTGCGGGCGGGCCTGCCACGCTGTCGGGGGTTTATGTGGAAACCGATGACCGCACCGGCAAGGCGGTCAAGCTGCGGATGATCCGGGTGGGCGGACGGCTGGAAGAGGCGCGGGTGTGAGGCGGGGCCAGCGGTTTGGGCCAGAGGCTGCGGTTCTGATCAGGCAAGGGGAATAATGGTGGGATTTGAGCTGGATCAGGCGGTACAGGCCTATGTCGCGCTGGCGATACTGGTGGGTATGCTGGCGTTGTTCGTGCGGGAAACCTATCCGGTCGAGGTGACGGCCATCGGCGGTGCCTGCCTGATGCTGGTGCTGGGGATCCTGCCGCAGGGCGATGCCGTGAACGCGCTGTCGAATGCCGCGCCATGGACGATTGCGGCAATGTTCATCATCGCGGGCGGGCTGGTCCGCACGGGCGCGCTGGATTCGGCGACGCAATATGCGCTGCGCTATGTGAAGACGCATCCGAAATCTTCGCTGGTGGTGATCTCGCTGGGTGTGATCGGCATGTCGGCGTTCATGAACAACACGCCGATTGTGGTGGTGATGATCCCGGTGTTCATGCAGATCGCGCGGCAACTGGCACTGTCGCCGTCAAAGCTGATGATTCCGCTGTCTTATCTGGCGATTCTGGGGGGCACGATCACGCTGATCGGCACCTCGACCAATATCGTGGTGGATGGTGTCGCGCGGGAGCGCGGGCTGGAGCCGTTCGGGATTTTCGAGATCACGCCGCTGGGCATTTGCGCGTCTCTGGTCGGGCTGACCTATCTGGCGCTGTTCACCAAGCGGCTGTTGCCGGACCGTGACAGCATGGCCATGATGCTGACCGACCGCAGCCGGATGAAGTTCTTTACCGAGGTGGCGGTGCCCGAAGACAGCCCGATCATCGGCCAGAAGGTTGATGAGGTCGGGCTGTTCAAGCGCGACAACATGCGGGTGGTCGATGTGTTGCGCGGCGATGCCAGCTTGCGGCGTCAACTGGCGGAGGTGGCGCTGGAGGTGGGGGACCGGGTGGTCTTGCGCACGCCGATGTCAGAGGTGCTGGCGCTGCAGGAATCAAAAGAGCTGCGGATGGTGGACAAGCTGTCTTCGGTCCAGACCTCGACGGTGGAGGTGCTGATCACGCCGGGCTGTGCGATGGTGGGGCGGTCTTTGGGCAGCCTGCGGTTGCGGCGGCGCTATGGGGTGTACCCGCTGGCAGTGCACCGCAAGAACCAGAACATCGGGCGGCAGCTGGATGATCTGGTGGTGCAGGTCGGGGATACGCTGCTGCTGGAGGGTGCACCCGCTGACATTCAACGGCTGGCGGCCGAGATGGACGTGGTCAATATCTCGGAACCGTCGGACCGGGCCTACCGACGGACCAAGGCCCCGATCGTGGTGCTGGTGCTGGCCGGGGTGGTGGGGTTGTCGGCGCTGAATGTGGCCCCGATTCTGCTGCTGGCGATGATCGGCGTGGGGGTGGTGCTCCTGACGCGCTGCATTGATGCGGACGAGGCGTTCGGCTTTGTCGATGGCCGGCTGATGGCGCTGATTTTCGCCATGTTGGCCGTGGGCGCGGGGCTGGAACATTCGGGCGCGGTGCAGCTGATCGTTGATCTGGTGTCGCCGTTCATGCGGGGTTTGCCCCCGTTCCTGCTGATCTTTGTGGTCTATTCGCTGACTTCAATCCTGACCGAGATTGTGTCGAACAATGCGGTGGCGGTGATCCTGACGCCGATTGTGATCGGCCTTGCGGCGCAGATCGGGGTTGATCCGAGACCGTTTGTGGTGGCAGTGATGTTCGGGGCTTCGGCCTCTTTTGCGACGCCGATCGGCTATCAGACCAACACTCTGGTCTATGGCCCGGGCGGGTATCGGTTCAGCGATTTTCTGCGGATCGGTCTGCCGCTGAATGTAGTGATGATGGTGGCGATCTCTGGATTGATCCCGCTGTTCTTTCCGTTCTGAAGGGAAATCGGATGCGTAAACTCTTGCTTTGCCTTGTCCTTGCCGGCTGTGTCGGCGGGGTGCCCGGCAACCCGGTGCCACAGGAGGCGCGGCTGTCGGCCGAGGTGTTGACGCTGACCTTGTCGGATGGCACGGTCTGCCGCGCGAACTGGGTGGCGGCCCCGGTCGGGCGGATGGAGGCGTGTGGTCCGGGCTATGGCTATGCGGTGCGGGTGATCGACAACCCCAACTTCCTGCGCCAGATCTGGACCGAGCTGACATCGGCGCTGGGGGCCGAGGGCGCGGTGGCGCCGCTGGCCGAGGTGGTGATCACCGATCCGGCGGGCGTTGACCGGGTATTTGCCTCGCCACCCCCGGTAAAGGACGTATTTTAAGGACGGGTTTTATGGCACCTAAATTTGGAACAAGCGGTCTGCGCGGGCTGGTCACGGAGCTGACGCCTGAGCTGGTGGCGGATTACACCCGCAGCTTTCTGGCGGTGTGCCCGGTGGGCACGGGCCTGTGGGTCGGGCGCGATCTGCGCGACAGCTCGCCGCAGCTGGCGGAAGAGGTGATTGCGGCGGCCCGGGCCGAGGGCGTTGCGGTGATTGATTGCGGGGCGGTGCCGACCCCGGCGCTGGCGATGGCGTCGATGGCGGCAGGGGCGGCGGCGATCATGATCACCGGCAGCCACATTCCGGCCGACCGCAACGGGCTGAAGTTCTATGTGCCGGATGGCGAGATCACCAAGCGCGACGAGACCGCTATCCTGGCCGGTCTGGGCCGGGCATCGGCGGGGCTGACGGCGGCGCGGCGCGGCACCTTTCAGGCGACGGGCGACTGGGCGGCGCGTTATCGCGCGGCCTATGGTCTGGCGCTGGAGGGGATGAAGATCGGGGTCTGGGCGCATTCGGCGGTCAGCCGCGAGGGCATGGTTGCCTGTCTGGAAGCACTGGGCGCACGGGTGGCGGTGCTGGGCCAGTCCGAAGACTTCATCCCGGTCGATACCGAAGCGGTGCCCGCCGATGTGCGCGCGCAGTTCAAGATCTGGGCCAATGGGGCAGAGTCGGAAGGTCTGGATGCGATTGTCTCGACCGATGGCGATGGCGACCGGCCCTTGGTGGCGGATGCCAGCGGGCAGATCGTGCCGGGCGATGTGCTGGGCCAGATCACGGCGGCGCTGGTCGGGGCCGGGGTGGTGGTGACCACCGTGTCAGCCAACACCGGGGTCGATCTGTCGGGGCGGTTCGGGCAGGTGGTGCGCACCCGCATCGGATCACCCTTTGTGATTGCGGCGATGGAAGCGGCGGGCGGGCGCGTGGTCGGCTATGAGCCGAATGGCGGCTTTTTGCTGGGCTTTGATGCCGAGGGGCCGGAGGGTCCGCTGCCGCGTCTGATGACGCGCGACAGCCTGCTGCCGATTGTGGCCGCGCTGATTGAGGCAAAACGCGCCGGGTCGCTGGCCGCGCGGGTGGCCGAAGAACCGGCGCGCTTTACCGTGACCGACCGGCTGGAGCATGTGCCGGTAGAGGCGTCGCAGGCGCTGCTGGCAGAGCTGGGCGATGGCGGTCTGGCCGGGTTTGCGGCACCTTTGGGCGTGGTGGCCTCGGTCGACCGCACCGACGGGCTGCGCGCCACGCTGGAGGGCGGCGGGATTGTGCATCTGCGCCCCTCGGGCAACGCCCCGGAGTTCCGGGTTTATGCCGAGGCCGATACGGTCGGGGCGGCGCAGGCGCTGATGGCGCAGGCCTTTGCACAGGTCAAGGCGCGTCTGGGCTGAGCCTTGCAGCGGGCGTGCGGGCTGGTGTAAGGGAACCCAACACGCAAGAGACGGGTAGGAGTACGGGTCATGGCTGGCCATTCAAAATGGGCAAACATCCAGCATCGCAAGGGCAAGCAGGACAAGCTGCGCTCCAAGATGTTTTCCAAGCTGGCGAAGGAAATCACCGTCGCCGCCAAGATGGGCATGCCCGACCCCGAGATGAACCCGCGCCTGCGGCTGGCGGTCAAGGCTGCCAAATCGGTGTCGATGCCCAAGGATGTGATCGACCGCGCCATCAAGAAAAGCCAGATGGGCGACGGCGCGGATTACACCGAGATCCGCTATGAAGGTTACGGCGTGAACGGGATTGCGATCATCGTCGAGACGATGACCGACAACGTGAACCGCACTGCCAGCAACGTGCGGTCGTATTTCAGCAAGGCCGGCGGCAATCTGGGCACCACCGGATCGGTGGCGCACAGCTTTGACCGGGTGGGCGAGATCTCATATCCCGCCTCTGTGGGCGATGCCGACACGGTGATGATGGCCGCGCTGGAGGCGGGTGCCGATGATGTCGAGTCCGATGAGGACGGCCACTGGATCTATTGCTCGGTCGAAGCCTTGAACGAGGTGTCGGACGCGCTGGAGAAATCACTGGGCGAATCGATTGAGTCGAAGCTGATCTGGAAGCCGCAGACCCTGACCGAGGTCGATCTGGACACCGCCCAAAAGCTGATGCGGTTGATTGATCTGCTGGAAGAAGATGATGACGTGCAGACGGTCACGCATAACTTTGACATCCCCGAGGACGTGGCGGCGCAGCTGTAAGCTGCGCTTTCCCCTCGGGCGACGACAGCGGGACGGCTGCTCAGGCGTTGCGCTGGCGCAGCCGCGCCATCCCGGCGGCGTTGATTGTGTCGAGCTGGTCATACAGCGCGAAATCCGCCGCATAGTGCGTGCGCACCGCGTCGCGCAGATCGGCAGGGATGCTGGCCGCCTCGCGTCCGATCACGCTGACATTCAGCCGGGGCGCGGTGGCGCTGATCCCCAATGCGGACAGAACCTGCGGCAGCATCGCATCCAGCTGGTGATAGGGGATGATCACATCGGCCAGCGGGTTGCCGCTCGCGTCCAGAAAGATGCGGCCCTGTGAATAGGGCTTGCCGGTGTGGTCAAACACATTCCAGTCGGCGGCCTGCCAGAATTCGGCAAAGCTCATGTCAGGGGGCAAGGGGGCCTCGACCTGATTGCCCTTGCGGTAGCGGAACCACGACAAGATCCAGTCCAGCGGGTCACGCATGACGCCAAAGCGGAAAAAGCTGTCGAACTCTTTGCCGGGGGTGTCGAACAGCGCTTTGAAATCCTGACGGATTTTGGCCAGCGGCAGGTGTTTGCCCTTTGGACCGGGTGGGCTGGAAATCTCGGCATGGTCGGCAAGGATGGCCTCGATCGAGGTGGATGCCGCCTTGGTATTCGCGACGAAGAGGAACTTGTGCTTTACACTGATCAGCATTCGGGATCCGCTGTTGCCCGACAGCCCACAGTGGCCCGCCGTTTACCGGCTAAATCGCCTGATTTGGCGGGATGATCAAGTGTTTCATGGCAGGGCGCACCGGGTAAGCGCAGGTCTGCGTAAGGGGGCGCCGGAGGGACGGTCCTTTGTTCCGGATGGGTTTAATTCTGCAAGGCCCTTGTCATCGGCGGGCAAATGGGGCATATAGGGCAGGCAAAGCTTCTTCTCTTTCGGTCTTCTGTCTGCTTCGGCCCACAGTCACACGATCTAGACGACTCTCGGCCGGGCCACCGCATGTTGTGGGTGGCATACACTACAGGAGATCTCACGATGGCCAATGGCACCGTGAAATGGTTTAACGCAACCAAAGGCTTCGGCTTTATCGCGCCAGAAGGCGGCCAAAAAGACGTGTTCGTGCACATCACCGCGCTGGAACGCGCTGGTATCCGTGCTCTGAACGACGGTCAGGCTGTGACCTTCGATCTGGAACGTGACCGCAACGGTCGCGAATCGGCGACCAACCTGGCTCTGGCCTGATTTATCAGGTCTGATCCTTCGGTCAGACATTTGAAACGGGGGTGGCGCAAGCTGCCCCCGTTTTGCGTTGTGGGGTTGGTCCGCAGCCCGGATCAGGCCCCGGCAATCAGTGCGGCGGCGATCAGCCACATCGTGATGCCGATGATCAGCTCCAGCCAGACCCAGGCCCTGGGGTTGGCAAACAGCGGCGCCAGCAGGCGCGCACCAAAACCAAGCGCGGTGAAAAACGCAAAGCTGCCGACAATGGCCCCCGCGCCAAAGTGCCACTGCTGCGGCGCATATTGCGCCGAAATCGCACCGAGCAGCACCAGCGTATCCAGATAGACATGCGGATTGGCCCAGGTCAGCACCAGAACTGTGGCGAGGGTTCGGCCTAGGCTGGTGGCATTCCCCTGCGCCGGGCGCAGCGCCTCGCCGCCCTTGAGCGCCGCGCGGAACCGCAACGCGCCATAGGCGATCAGAAAGGCCGCCCCGGCATAAAGCATCACGGTCGTGATCCACGGCGCAAGCGCTGCAAGGCTGCCAAAGCCCGCCACCCCGGCGGCGATCAGCAGCGCATCGGACAGCGCGCAGGTCAGCACCACGGGCAACACATGGTCGCGCCGCAGGCCCTGACGCAGCACAAAGGCATTCTGCGCACCGATGGCGGCGATCAGCGACAGCGAAGTGAGAAATCCGGCGACAACAGCGGTCATAGGTGGGGCCTTTCGATGTTGGCTTGCCTTAGACCGGAGACGAGGGGCAATCCAGATCATCTTTTTGGCAAGTCTCGACGTTGCCGGTCCTTTCCTGCCCTGAGACACGCTGCTTTGGCCACTCTGTGGGGCGGCTCGTGTCCGGCTATGCTGCTGGCGCAATAATCTGCCCCGAAGCCGGACCGGCGCTGACACCGGGTCCGGTACGATCAGGGTAGCGCCGAGCCGTGGCCACGCTGCGCAGATGTTACGGTTACAATAAGCCCCTTGTCACTGTCCGGCGCGCACCGCAGGTTGCGGGCATGACTGCGCCAAGACCTGCCGACACCCCCGTACAGGCCATCCTGTGGATGCTTGCCTCCGGCCTCAGCTTTGTGGGGGTGACGGGGATCGTGCGCTATCTGGGCACCGATCTTCCGGCGGCGCAATCGGCCTTTGTCCGGTTTGGCTGGGGCGTGGTGTTTCTGGCGCCGACCCTGATTCCGATGCTGCGCGGCGGGCTGCCGGGCCTGCATCTGCGGCTGCATCTGGGGCGCGGGCTGGTGCATGTGGCGGCGGTGGTGTGCTGGTTTTATGCAATGGCCCGGATCCCGGTCGCCGAGGTGACCGCGATCGGCTATCTGAACCCGGTGCTGCTGACGCTGGGCACGGTGGTGTTTTTCGGCGAGCGGCTGTCGCTGCGGCGGGTGCTGGCGATTGGCGTGGCCCTGATCGGGGCGCTGATCGTGCTGCGGCCCGGCCTGCGCGAGGTGACGGACGGCCATATCGCGCAGATCTGTGCGGCGGTGTTCTTTGCCGGATCGTACCTGTTCGCCAAACGCCTGTCGGCGGTGGCCAGCGCCGGGCAGATCGTGGCCATGCTGTCGCTGGTGGTGACTGTGGCGCTGGCCCCGTGGGCGCTCTGGGTCTGGGTGCCGATGAGCCTCGTGCAACTGGCATGGCTGGCTGTCGTGGCCGTTTGCGCGACAGCGGGGCATTACTGCATGAGCCGCGCTTTTGCCGCCGCCCCGATTGCAGTGTCGCAGCCGGTGGTGTTCCTGCAATTGATCTGGGCCGCGCTGTTGGGCTGGGCGGTGTTTGGTGAGGCGGTGGATCTGTTCGTGCTGATCGGCGGCGCGGTGATCGTGGGGTCGGTAAGCTATATCACCTGGGCCGAGGCCCGAAAGCGCCGGCGCGACGTGGTGCCCGAGGTGCTCTAGGCCCCGGCGTGGAGGGGGGCGCTGCCCCCCGCCTTCGGCTCCCCCCGGAGTATTTCCAAAGCAGCAATCACAAGGGCATCGTCCCTGCATTGCTGCTTTCCAAATACTCCCGCCGGAGGCGCTTTGAGGAGACGCGCGGCACGTGCGCGACGAGACAAAAAGCTTGCGCGTGTCGCGCGCTCCATTCTGTTGAAGTCGCGACAGTCAGGCCTGTGCCTTGCCTGCCAGAAAGGCGCGGGCGGTGTCGAGCGCTTCGCGGATGGTCACATCCATGTCGAGATAGCGATAGGTACCCAGGCGGCCGACAAAGGTGACGCCGGTTTCGGCCCGTGCCAGCGCCTCGTATTCGGCCAGCAGGGTCTGTTCGGCGCTGAGCCGGATCGGGTAGTAGGGAATGTCATCGGGCCCGGCGGCGCGGGCATATTCGCGGTAGCAGACGGTGCCTGCGTGCTGTTCCCATGGCGCGAAATGCTTGTGTTCGGTGATGCGGGTATAGGGCACGTCGGGGTCGGGGTAGTTCATCACCGCGCAGCCCTGATGGTCGCCGCTGTCGGTGAACCGCTCAAAGTCCAGCGTGCGATACCCCAGCCGCCCGAGGCGGAAGCCGAAATAGCCATCCAGCGCGCCGGACCAGAAGATGTGATCCGCGCCGGCGGCCATGCTGGCCTGATAGGGCGTGTTCAGCTGGGTGGTGATCAGCGGATGGTCGAGCAGGCGGGCGATCAGGGCGGTGTAACCCTCTTGCGGGATGCCCTGAAACCGGTGGCTGAAGTAGTTGTCATCATAGCTGAATCGCATCGGCAGCCGCTTGAGGACCGAGGCGGGCAGCGCGCGGGGCGACAGGCCCCATTGCTTTTCGGTATAGCCCTTGAAGAACGCCTCATAGATCTCGGGGCCGACCATCTGCAGCGCCTGTTCCTCGAAGTTGGCAGCCGGGGCATCTGCGGGGGTGGCGCGGCTGGCGATAAAGGCCTGCGCCTCGGCCGGGCGCAGGGTCTTGCCAAAGAACTGGTTGATGGTGTGCAGGTTGATCGGCATCGAATAGACCGTGCCGCGCGCCGTGGATTTCACCTGATTGCGATAGGGCATCATGGTGGCGCGCTGGCAGACATAGTCCCACACCCCGGCATCGTCGGTGTGAAAGATATGCGGGCCGTAGCGGTGGACCATGACGCCGGTCTCGGGGCAGCGTTCGGTGTGACAATTGCCGGCAATGTGGTCGCGGCTGTCGATCACGGTGCTGTGCAGACCGGCTTCGGCCAGTTCTCGCGCGATCACTGCGCCCGAGAACCCGGCACCGACAAT
The DNA here is from genome assembly GCF_031457365.1 of Pseudotabrizicola sp. 4114. NCBI lineage: Bacteria > Pseudomonadati > Pseudomonadota > Alphaproteobacteria > Rhodobacterales > Paracoccaceae > Pseudotabrizicola > Pseudotabrizicola sp. 4114. The sequence continues at coordinate 484,626 of NZ_JAVDWP010000001.1, forward strand.
CAGAATGGCCATGCAACAACTCCGCTTTGGGTGCTGAGATGTTTAGACGCCATGGGGTGCGGGCACAACCTGCACCGCAATGTGACTGCTGACCTCTTGCCCTGCCTGTTGCGATTGTGAAATTACGGTGTATCCGCCTGATCTGTGGGCGGAGAGGCAGGCAGGATCAGATGGCGGAAACAGAACACGGGGCGGCGGGCAGGCGGTTTGTGATCATCGGCCTGCCACGCAGCGGCACCACCTATCTGATGAGTTTGCTGAACTCGCATCCCGAGGTGACCTGTTCGGGAGAGGTGTTCAACCCCTATTCCATCATCGAAACCGGCGAGTCGGACTACGATACGGGTCGGCTTTTTGCGCGCGATACTGCGCCGCGCTATTTCCTGAAGGATTTTTTTGAGCGTTATGAAGCGGAGCCGTGGAAGCGGATCGGCTTCAAGCTGATGCTGGGGCATAACATCCGGGTTCTGACGCAGCTGCCAGAGCTGGCGGATATGTCGATCATCTATGTGCATCGCAACAACCGGCTGGCGCAGGTGGCGTCTTACCTGAAGGCGATGCAGACGCTGACCTGGGCGCAGACCAGCCGGACGCGCGAGATGAAGCAAAAGATCGTTGCGACGCCGCAACTGATCAGCCATCAATGGCACGAATACGCAGCGATGGATTTTCTGTTTGCCGCGTGGTTGCAGACCCTGCCCAACCCCAGCATCACGCTAGAGTATTGTGATATGTTCAGACCGGAGTTCAACGCGCAGATCTGTGGCTTTCTGGGGGTTGCGCCAGACCCGGCGATGGCATCGCCGCTGGTCAAGCAAGGTGCCAACCGGGTGCTCGACCGGTTTGAGGTGCCAGAACCGATCGAGGCCTATATGCGGCAGCTTGGTCATGCCGATTGGCTGGAAGACGAACTGAGCTGAATGAAAATTCTTTATGTCAATTGGGTCGATTATCTGGACCCGGAAGGCCGTGGCGGCGGCGTGTCGTTGTATCAGCGCAATCTGATGCGGGCGCTCGCCGCTTTCGAGGGTGTAGAGCCGTCGTTTCTGGCCTGTGGCACCTCGTATGATCCGATCCGGCGACAGCCGCGCTGGGAAAAGATGCGTCATGGCCCGCAGCAGGACCGCGCGCGGCGGTTTGATCTGGTGAACTCGGGGACGCTGGCACCCGGCCATGCGTCGTTCGGGCAGGCCGCGCAGGTCAGCCATCCGGCGACCGAGGCGGTGTTTTTCGATTTTCTGGCGCGGACCGGCCCCTATGATGTGATCCATTTCAACAATCTGGAAGGCATTCCGGTTGATGTGCTGCGGCTGAAAGAGCGGTTTCCGGCGAGCCGGTTGGTGCTGAGTTTGCACAACTATTACCCGTTCTGCCCGCAGGTGAATTTCTGGCAGGACGAGGCGCGCAATTGTGTCGATGACGAGCAGGGGCGGCGCTGCGTCACGTGTTTGCCGAACAGCTGGAACGCGGGCCAGATCCGGACGGGGCATGGATTGGCCTACCGGATGAAAGTGGTGGGGATTGCGCCCGACAGCTGGGTGTTCCGGCAGACATTCCGGGTGATCTTTGGTCTGGGGCGGCGTTTGGGGCGGCTGCGCGGGCAGCGCAAGCGGCAGACCTTGTTGGCGGGGTCGAGGCAGGCGGAGGCGGCGCGGGTGCAGGCCGGGCTGGCGTTTGTGCAGCGCCGGGCGGCGATGGTGCAGCGGATCAATGCGCAGTGCGATCTGGTGCTCTGCGTGTCGGACCGGGTGCGGCAGATCGCGCTGCGCGAAGGGATACGCGCAGACAAGGCGGTCACGAATTACATCGGCACGGTGGAGGCGCAAAACTATGCCACAGCGCCGGAGCGCGGGCCGATCCTGCGCCCCGATGGCACGGTCAAACTGGCCTATTTCGGCTATATGCGGCGCGACAAGGGGTTCTACTTTTTGCTCGACGCGCTGGAGGCATTGCCTGACGCCGATTTGGCCCGCCTGCATTTGGTTGTGGCCGCGCGGCGGGGCGAGGCGGAGGTGATGGCGCGATTGGCGGCACTGGCCCCAAGGATGGCGGGGTTTGAGCATCAGGATGGCTACGGCCATGGCGATCTGGACCGGCTGCTGGAAGATGTGGGCGTCGGCCTGTTGCCGGTGATGTGGGAGGATAACCTGCCACAGGTGGCGATCGAGATGCATGCGCGGCGTATTCCCTTGTTGTGCAGCGATCTGGGCGGCGCGCGCGAGCTGGGCAACAGCCCGGAGTTCGTGTTTCCGGCTGGTGACATGGCGGTGTTCGGTGCGCGGATCAGGGCGATCCTGTCGGGCGAGATCGTGGCGGAGGATTACTGGCGCGGGGCCATGGTGCCAGAGACCATGGGGCCGCACATCGACAAGCTGCTGGCGCTTTATCGCGGCTGAGGCGCGAGACGTTAAGGCGGGGGCGGCTGGCCTGTGGTGAGGACCGATTGCACAAAGGGGCTGTCGGTCCAGCGGACCGATACGGCAGGGTCAAAGATCGTCTCGCGCCCCTCGGCGATCAGGTCAAGGTATTTGCGGTATTCTTCGGCATTGTTGAAATGCTGGCCGCGCGCCACCTCGGACACCGCCTTGGCGCGGAAGGCGGCGTTGTATTTGAAATGGCCAAACAGTAGCGCGCGCGGCGACAGCCGGGTTTCGCCGACATAATGCAGCCCGTCGGTCAGGCGCATCCAGGGCTGGTAGCGCAGCAGCGCGATTTTCTGGGCCACGAACAGCTCGGGTCGCGAGCCGGGCAACAGGCGGTGGCGGGTCGCTGATGTCCAGGTCGGGGCATCAGAGAACGGGCCGCGCCCGAGCGAGGTGCTCAGGAACGGCGCGCGGTCGATGTAGGGGGCGGCGGTGAACGGGGCCTGATCGGCGAAGTCGGTCGCGGAGAGCGGGCCTTGGGGGTACATGTCCAGCATAAAGATCCGGGCGGCGTCGCAGTCCTGGAATTCGGGGCGGGCGAGCAGGTCGGGCAGGTGGCCGCTGGCGTCTGCGGTCCATGTCAGCAGCTCATCGGCATCCGCGATCAGCGACCAGCGGTCAGCGCGGTAGGCCGCGATCAGCGCCTGTTGCCAGAGCACGCCGTAATGCGATTGGCCGTAGTCGGAATCGACCGAGAACAGCGCCACATCGGGCTGGTCGGCGAGATACTCGAGTGTGCCGTCATCGGACCCGTTGTCGGCGATCAGGAAGCTGTCGACGCCAAGGCTGCGGTAATGGCTCAGGAAATGCGGCAGCATGGTGATTTCGTTGCGCAGGCAGGCCACCACCGCGACCGGGGCGGTGCTGGCCCGGTCCAGCCGCGCGGGCGGCGAGATCAGGTCGAGCGCGTGGGATTGCGCGCCAAGACGAGCGGGCAACAGGGTGGGCCAGATCTTGCCTGTTGCCGGGCGGCGGGTTTTGGCCACGCGGGCGGCTTCGGCTTGCAAGGTGTGGCCGTCGAGATGGGCCAGCTTGACGTCCGATCCGGCAAAGGGCAGGCAGGCGTTTTCCCATTTCGGCACCGCCAGCCCGCCGGGCCGCGCATGGCGCAGGACGTGGACGCGGTAGCCATCGCCTGTCACGTGGATGCCCGAGAGCGACAGCAGATCGCCGACCAGCTTATCCTCCATGAACGAGGCCTGAATCAGGCGCTGGCCCTCGGCGGTGTCGGCGGCGGTCAGCAGAGCGCTGATGGCGGGCGGGCTGAGCAGATAGCCCGAACCGCCATCGGCATAGGTGGAAGGTTCGGGCGATTTGTCCAGATCATGGCGACCACGCAGGGAGGCCGATTTCTCCATATGCCAGGTGCGGTCCATCTGGCCGCGCGCGCGGGCCAGCGGGCGGCCGTAGTAATCGGCGCGCAGGTAGCTCAGGCTGAAGAAGTATTCCTCGACATGCAGAAAACAGTCGTCATCGACCTTGAGCATCCGGCGGCCGGGGAAGTGCTGGTGAACATGGGCAATGGCGGCAAGGGATTTCTGCGGCAGGCCTTCGTAATCATCGGGGGCGTCGAGGCAGACGATATCGGGCTCGGGCGGGGCCTTCGGCTCTCCACCGACCACGACGATATAGGGAATGCCGAGGCGGGTCAGGTCGGCCAGCCAGCTGGCGCGCATGGCGGGGATGCGGGTGGCCAGGTTGGGGCGACAGGACATGACCACGACGACCGTGTTGAACAGCGCGGTGGCGGCGTCGGGGGGCGGGGTGTTGTCATGGGCGGTGGGGTTTTGGGGCAGGCCAAGGGCGGTGTGGACCGGGGCGGCGAGGTCGGAGTCTGTGTGCATGGCGCGCAGGGCCTGCTGGGCGGCGGGCGAGGCGGCGAGCGCAGCAGCGGTGATTTCCCCGCTGTTGCGCAGGTGCTGGAGCTGTGTCAGCATGAGGCTGACCGCGTCGGCATCGCTGCGCAGCGCGCGCAGCAGGCCGAGGCTGACCGCCAGCCCCAGATGCCCGGCTGCGAGGCCGGAGAGGGCGAGGGCGTCGGTCAGACAGCGTTGCAGCGCGGCCATGCGCTGCGCCGGGGGCGTGTCGGGCCATGTGGTGATCAACGTAAAGGCAGCCTCGCCCAGACGACGCTCCAGCATCTCGAACGGCGAGGGGCGGGTGACGCGGCCAAGCGTGGGCAGGCTGCGGGTGAGGGCGGCGGGCACGTCGAAATCGGCATCATGCGTTGCGCCGGGGCGGAACAGGTCGCGCAGCAGGAGGTCAGGGTGCCACGGGGCAGTCTGGCGCAGGGTGTCGGTCGGCAGCAGGCAGAGCGCTGCGGAGTCGGTGCCTTGCACGTTGAGACGAGAAAGCTCTGACAGGGCGGCGGCGTGCTGGTGCGGGTTGGTCTGATCCGGGTCAGACAGCGTGGCAAAGGCCCGCTTTGCCGCCAACAGGTCGGGCGCGGAGGCGGACAGGGTCCGCGCGTCGGTGACGGTGGAAAGCCGCGACCAGAACCGGGGCGACAGGCCATAGGCCATCAGCGCGGTGGCTGTCACCGTGGCGCGCAGATCGGGCGGCAGGCGGGGCAACTCTACGATCAGCGCCAGCATGCCATCCATCAGGCAACGGCACGGGGTGCGGCCCCAGGGGTCTTTGGCCTGCGCGGTGATCAGCGCGCAATAGGCGTCAAGGATCTGCAGGCGCTTGGCCTCGGGCACCGGCAGGGTGCCGGGGCGGGCCACGGTCTGCGCGATCCAGCCCAAGGCCGAACTGGCCAGCCAGCCGCCGTGGCGGTTGGCCAGAAGGTGCATGCGGTTGATGACCTGATCGTGGTCGCCCGCCATCAACTGAAACGGCAGGCGCAACGAGACATAGCCCACCTCGTCGCTGGGGCGGACCGGGGGCAGCCCACGCGCGGCGATGGCGGGGTAAAGCAGGTCAAAGGCGTTCTGTTCGCAAAAGCTGGGGCAGAGGGTGAGGGCAAGCTGTTCGGTATCGGTGCCGGTCAGTTGCGGCAGGGCGGTGGCAAGCCAATCTGACAATGCCGCCCGATCAGGGCGGCTTGCCAGAAGTCGCGCAAGATCGGCGGTGAGGTCTGCCAGAGGCGAGGCGGCGGCGCTGCGCGGGGCGGCGGCCAGAGCGGGGGCCTTGGCTGTGACCGAGATGGCCGTGGAGGGCAGAAAATCCGTCCGGCCAAAGCGGACAGCGGCGGCGCGCAGGGCGGTCTGCACCTGCGGACCCAAGGTCTGCCACAGGCCGGAATAACGCACATGTTCAATCGCTTGCAGGGCGGCAAGATCGTCGTGGCCGAGACTGCCGCTGGTGGTCAGCCGCAGCAGGCGGTCGGCGAGGGCGGTGCGGTTGATCTGCATCGGCGCAAGGGCGCGCCCCGATGCAATGTCGATCACGTGCAGGCGGGCAGAGTCTTCGGGGCCGGTGTCGAGCCAGATCCGCCCCGGGATCAGCACTGCGGCGATGCTTTCGGGCAGGGCAAAGGTGTTTGGCACCGATGTCTGCGCCTGCGTGGCGGGGCGCAGCGGGATGGGCGCGGTTGATCCGGGCAGGATCACTGCATGGCGCGGCGTGGTCTGACCCCTTGGCAGCTGCTCGGCCAGTTCCATCCGGTCGGTCAGCACCAGCCCCTTGCCGGGCTGCACGCCCTGCCACAGCCGGTCGAAGGTCTGGTCGCGGGTCTCGATGGACTCCCACGGCACCGCACCTTCGACGCCGCATTGCGTGATCCGGCGCAGGTCGGGGTAGCCGCGCCGCAAGAGAAAGCGGGCGTGGCGGTCGAGGCGGGGCAGGCTGCGATAGCGGCCCAGCACGGTTCCGTCCAGATCGACGGTGACGGTCTGGGCGGCAAAGGTCAGCCGGACGGAAAAGCGGGTTTTGGGGAAGGTGACGGCGTGATGCTCTTCGCGGTGCCAGCCGGTGCGGTCCTTGCGGTTGACCACCGCCAGCCCGTCGCTGAGCCGCAGCGACAGGTGAAACGGGATGTGATCGGGGGTGTCGGTGTAGAAGTTCAGGTTGGCGTAATAGGTCCAGGCAGGGTCTACCTGACAGTGAAAGGCGGCGCCGTTTGCTGTGCGGAAGGGGATCATCCGGGGCCTTTTGCGGTGTTGATCTGGGCTTGGTTATGCGGCGCGGGGCCGGGCGATGCAATCATCCGATGGGCGGCAGCCGGAGAATGCGCCGGATGATGCGCGGCGTGGCCGGGTCCACCGTGCCGGGGGTGCCGATCCAGCCGCGCCACAGCCCGACCCACCACAGATGCAGCAGCAAGGGCAGGGCCTTGGGATAGTGCCGCCCGCCGTGTCGGTGAATCCCGGCCAGATGGGCCGTGGCGGCCCGAAGCGCCAGTCTGCGGTGCCAGCCGGCCGGCAGCGGCGGCGGAACATCGGGCTGCCACCGCTCCAGCGCCCGCACCCGGTTGCGCAGGGGGGGCAGGGGGATCTGGGCATTGGCGGCGATGGGCGTGGATGCCCATGCGACCGGGGCCTGCGCCCGACTGAGCCACAGTGCCTGTCCGGTCAGGGTGAGCTGCGCGTCAGCGCCACAGGGCGGGCGGGCAAAGCTGGCGCGGGTCAGGATGGCTTGCTGCGCCGGGTCCAGATCGAAGGCGTCATCCGGGGTGAGGGGCCGGGCGGGTGCATCCGGTCCGGGCTGGATCAGCGGCAGCACAACCGCCGCCAGATCGCTGTGCAGCAGCGCCTCTGCCGCCTGAGCCAAGGCCGCATGGTCAGGATGAACCTGTGCGGGCAGGTCGATGACAAGGCGGTCGTTGCCAATGGGCTGGTCCGCTGTGGCGCGGCCGAACAGCGGCGCGAGGGGCGAGTCAGGCGCGGGCAGCGGGTGCGGCGCGGCACCGGGCGCGGGCTGGCGGATGATGACAGGCGCATCCCCCGTCAGGCTGAGGGCGGTCAGCGCGCTCAGGTGGCGGTCCCAGCGCCAGTCGGGGTGCAACTGGTGGCGGGCAAAGAAGCGGGCGGCGTCGCGCCGGAACCGGGCGGCGCGGTCAGGAGTAGTGATCGCCTCCAGCCGTTCGCAACACAGACGCGTGGCCAGCCGGGCCAGCCCGGTTCCGGCACCGGATTTATCGGCGGCGCGGAAGATTTCGGCCGAGGTTTCCAACACCGGGAATTGCTCGAACACGCGGTCGCTGTCGGTGCGGGTGATCTGGCCCTCACGCTCCAGCGTGTAAAGATAGAGCGGTCTGGGGATATGGCGCAGCACATCGGTTTTCGCGGCGAGGCGATGAAAGAAGGTGTGATCTTCATACCACGTGCCCTCGTCAAAGCGCAGATCGCCGATGAAATCACGCCGGTACAGTTTGTTCCAGGCCGAGGGGAAATGGCAGATGACATCGGCCCAGTCCGGCAGGGGATAGGCCGTGGCAAGCGGCGGGTTGTCCGGCTCGGGGCGGCCATGGATTGCGGAATGCGGATGACGGCTGCCGTCAGGCGTACAAAAGGCGACTCCGCAGGCCACCCAACCGGCGGCGCTGGTGTCTAGATCGTCGTGCAGGGTTTGCAGGAACGCAGGCTCGAACCGGTCGTCGCCGTCGAGAAACGCGATGACCGGCGCGCGGGCAAGATCCAGCCCGGCGTTGCGCGCGCCGGACAGGCCCCGGTTTGCCTGCCGGATCAGCTGAAAGCGCGGGTCTGTGCCAATGGCGGCACGGGCCTGTGCGGCGGTGTCATCGGTGGAGCCGTCGTCGATCACCAGCGCCTCGAACCCGGGAAAGGTTTGCGCCCGGAGCGAGGCGATGGCGGCACCGATACAGGCGCTGACGTTATAGGCGGGAACGATCACGCAGATCTGCGGCGGGGCTGACGGCATCATCACAGGCTCCGTCCGGCAAGAGGGGCACCTGTGGCGGCGGGTGTACCCGCCCGGAGGGCGACGAAATCTGTGCGGCACGGATAAGCAGAAGGTGCGCGTGAGGTCGGAGCAAGCAAACGGATCATGCGCCAAGCCACCACAAAACCGGTACGATTGCCACCCAAAACATGTCGACCGAAGATGGCTTGATGGGCTGAAGGGTGTCGGGTTTTCAGTTGGTATGGGCCGGTGGCGCGGGGTGCAGGTCACCGGCAGATGTCAGATCACGTAGATATGGTCGGCCAGGTCGGCCAGATCGGTCACGCCGGGGATATGGATCAGCGTGTTGACACCGCCCAGATCAAGCACGGCCCCTTCGGCTGTCAGCCGGCCATATTGCTGCACGATCTGCGCCCCGGTGGGGGGAGGCCCATCGAACATCCAGTGCATCAGGTGGATCCGGTCGCCCTCGGTGGCATCGAAATCGCGGATGTAGGTCGTGCCATAGTGGCGGTAGAACAGAAATGTATCCGCCCCGGCATTGCCCCAGAGGTGATCGGTGCCTGCACCAGCAGCGATGGTGTCATTGCCCGCGCCTCCGGCGATCAGGTCATTGCCGGGGCCGCCCCAGATTGTGTCATTGCCGGTGCCGCCATGGACTGTATCGTCGTTCAGCCCGCCAAAGATCAGGTCGTCGCCGGCATAGCCGAACAGCTGGTCATTGCCCGCACCGCCGCCCATCATGTCGTTGCGCCCGCCGCCCATGACGGTGTCATTGCCCGGCCCGCCCCAGAGCGAATCCTGACCGCCGCCGCCGTCGAGCATATCATCACCCGTACCGCCGCCGATCAGATCATCGCCGTGCCGCCCACGGATCAGGTCGTTGCCGGGGCCGCCCCACAGATCATTGTTGCCCCCCGCAGCCAGAATGGTGTCGTGGCCAGGCCCTGCATACACCGTGTCGGCACCAAAGCCGGTATAGAGCAGGTCATCCCCCGGTCCCGCTTGCAGAAAATCGCGCCCCCCAGCCCCGGTCAGGATGTCGTTGCCATTGGTGCCGGGAAGGTCAAGGCTGGTGGTGGAAGGGTTCGCCCATGCCGGATCGGTGGTCCAGTCCGCCAGCTGCGCCCGCTCCACCGGGGCAGAGGGCATGACTGTGCCGCTGCCGCCTGTGCCACCGCCTCCGGTGCCACCTCCACCCGTGCCACCCCCTCCGGTGCCGCCTCCGCCCGTGCCGCCCGTACCGCCGCCGCCGGTGCCACCACCACCCGTGCCGCCGCCGCCCGTGCCGCCGCCGCCCGTGCCGCCGCCGCCTGTGCCGCCGCCGCCTGTGCCGCCGCCGCCCGTGCCGCCGCCGCCCGTGCCGCCGCCGCCCGTGCCGCCGCCGCCCGTGCCGCCGCCGCCTGTGCCGCCTCCGCCTGTGCCGCCGCCTCCGGTGCCACCGCCTCCGGTGCCGCCTCCGCCCGTGCCGCCGCCTCCGGTGCCACCACCACCCGTGCCGCCACCGCCTGTGCCGCCGCCGCCGGTACCGCCGCCGCCCGTACCGCCGCCACCCGTACCGCCGCCTCCGGTGCCGCCTCCGCCCGTGCCGCCTCCGCCCGTGCCGCCTCCGCCCGTGCCGCCTCCGCCCGTACCGCCGCCGCCGGTGCCACCACCACCCGTGCCGCCGCCACCCGTGCCACCGCCGCCCGTGCCGCCGCCGCCCGTACCGCCGCCACCCGTACCGCCGCCTCCGGTGCCGCCTCCGCCCGTGCCGCCTCCGCCCGTACCGCCGCCGCCGGTGCCACCACCACCCGTGCCACCACCACCCGTGCCGCCTCCGCCCGTGCCGCCGCCACCGGTGCCGCCTCCGCCCGTGCCGCCGCCGCCACCGGTGCCGCCTCCGCCCGTGCCGCCGCCGCCACCGGTGCCGCCTCCGGTAAGGTCCGGGCCTCCGGGGCTGAGGGCGCCGTCGCCTTCGCCATGGGCGGAGCCGCCGGTCGCGCTGGCGGTCAGGATCTCGACGGAAATGCGGGACGGACCGATGCCCTGAGGCAGGATTTCGGCCAGGGTGAGCGGTTGGCCGTCTGCCGAGAGGATGGTGACGCTGCGGCCGTTGAAGCTGATGGTGAGACCATCGCCGCGCGGGGAGACAGAAAGCTGGCCTGCGTCGCGCATCATGGGCCAGTCGGTCAGATCAAGCCGGTCGGCCCCGCGCTGAAAATCGGTGATCGTGGTTTGCGTGGCGCTGCTGCGCAGCACAAAGCTATCATTGCCGGTGCCGCCGGTCAGCCGGGTGCCGGAGGCGGCGGCGATCAGCACGTCATTGCCCGCACCGCCGGACAGAGCCTGACCGGGTGCGCCACTGGTGAGGATATCAGCGCCGGTGGTGCCGGTCACAGTGCCGCCGCGCCCGGTGCCGTCGATGACAGCGCCCATATCCCCGAGTGACCATTCGAGCAGTGTCAGGCCGCGCTCTGTCTCGCCTCCGACATAGAGGTACAGCCGGTCGCCGAAATGGACGATCTCGATTGCCGTGACATTGGACAGCCCGCCGGTGACGCTGTTTTCAATGGTGGCAAGGGCTTGCAGGGTGCCACCCGGCAACAGGCGGAACAGGGTCACGCCATCATCACCGCCGCCGGCCGCGACAAAGACCTGATCCCCGACGGTGATCGTATCGACCGCCCGGACCGATGCAAACCTTGTGTCACGGCTGTCGAGCAGATGATCGGTGATGCTGAGCTGCCCCTGTGCGGACAGCCGCATCACGGTGAGGCTGGAAGACCCCGCCGCTGCGGCAATCACAAAGGTCTGGCCGCCCATGCGCACCACGTCGAGATCGGACAGGCTGGCGACAGCAAGGCCATCGGTCGCGGACAGCGCAGAGGTGCGGGTCAGGCTGTTGGCCGCCGGGTTGTGGCGGTGCACCGTCAGGATCGTGCGGGTGGCATCAACGCTGAGCAGCAGCGGCCCGCCCGCGTCGGCCACCTGCATCAGAGTCTGGCTGCCAGTCAGGGCTGCCCCGGCCCCGGAAAGCTCGGTCATCGCGCCACGGGCCGGATCGAATACCGCAATCCGCCCGGTTGCCGGAGACAGGACATAGAACTGCGCGCCCGCATCCGGTTGATCCGCGGTCAGCATCCGCCCGGCAAACCCGGCGGGCAGTGCAAGCGAATAGGGCCGCCCGACCGCGCCTGCCAGATTGGACCCCCAGCCGGTCAGGCCGTTGGCCCCGGCGATGCCGACCATCAGAGCGGTGGTGCCGCCAAGATAGGCCACCGCCATATTTGTTTCGGCCAGCAGGCCGTGACCGGTTGAAATCGCGCTGGCTGCGATCGGGGCGAGCCGCCCGTCTGGCGCTATCTGATAGGTGGCCACCCCGCCATTGGTGCCCGAATAGGCCACCAGCCGCAAACCTGACGGACCAGTGATCACCGACAGATCAACGACACCCAGATCAACAGCCGCATTGCCGCTGCCAAAACGCTCCACCACACGCAACATATCAAAGCCCCCGATTGCCGACACCTGGAGGCGAGGGTGGGCAAGGGCCGGGAAATGGCCGCGACCGCAAGCGGGCGGTCTTCGGGCTTTTCAAGCGGAGTTATGAAAAGCTCGCTGAAATTGCTGTTCAATTTGTTCGGTTTCTGCAGAGGATATGATGATCTTTCCCATCCCAGGATCAGCGAAATTCTCCTTTGCGCAGCTCAGGATAGTGCGTAATGTCTGGCGTGGGCGATGGATGGTGTCGCATTGTGAAATGGGTGGCCGTGATGGTTTTGGTGGCTGGCATCGGGGTTGCTCCGCGCGCCGGGGTGGCTGGCCCCTTGACCTTTGACTGTGTCGGCCTAGGCGCCAAATCAGGGGATGCCGAAGCGGTGTGCGCGTTGTTCGGGCAGCGTCTGGCGGCGGCTTTTCCGGGCAGGCTGGTGACGCGTGCCCCCGCAGCAGATGTCGTGCTGGCGATAGACCGGGCCACTGCGCGCAGCTTTATGGCGCGGCTGGACTGGCGTGGGCAGCCGCCCGGCGAGATGCGTGGCATTGCACGGCAGGACGCCGATCTGGATGATGCGGCACGGTCTGAGCTGATTGACTCTTTGATGCACCTTTCATTGCGATGACAGATCGTGGCTGCTTTGCGTTGACCTGAAGCGTGCCCGTCGGGGCCGGATCACAAGGATATTGTTTGATGGCAAAAGATCACGCATTCGGAACCGGGGCCGGAGATGGGCCAATTGCCATCCGGCAGGCCGCGCTGCGCGAACCGGGTGATGTGGCCGGATCTGTCGCCACCACGGCGCAGGTTACAGTGGGGGATACGTTTTCCGGGGGCATCTATCCGGCCGCGCCCGGCACCCCACCGGATGCAGACTGGGTGCGGGTCGAGCTGGTGGCGGGGCAAACCTACGTGTTCACGGCCTATGGCATCGGGGGTGCTGCGGGGCTGCGCGATCCGATGCTGACAGTGCGCGATGGGGGCGGACGACAGGTTGCCTTCAATGATGACGCGGAGCCGGGCGCGGGCAACCTGATGTCGATGGTCCGGTTCACGCCGTCGACCAGCGGGATTTATTATCTGGATGTCCGCGGCGTTGGTGGCCACACCGGGCACTATACGCTGCGCACGGCCACGGATGTCTTTACGATTGAGCAGGGGGCGAGCCAGCTGACAGATATGGGCTGGGGCCTCTCCGGCTCTGCGTTGCGGCTGGCGGGGGTGACTGCGGGATCTGCCCTGACGGTCAACCTGTCAGCGCTGTCCCCCGAGGGGCGCGAACTGGCCCGCATGGCGCTGGAGACCTGGAGCGCGTACACCGGGATCAGTTTTGTCGAGACGGGCAATGCGGGCGCAACGATCAGCTTCCGGGACCGTGACCCGCAGGCGGGCCCGGGGCTTTATGCCTATGCCGGGCCGGTCAATATCGCATTCGATGGAAGCTATGCCACGGGTCAGGTCACGATCAGCACCGGGTGGTTGGGCACGTTTGGCACGACCTATGGCAGCTATTCCTATCTGACCTATCTGCACGAGATCGGCCATGCGCTTGGTCTTGGCCACGGCGGATTTTATGACGGGAATGCAGCTTATGGCAGGGACAACCACTATCTGAACGACAGCTATCAGATGAGCATCATGTCGTACTTCGGGATTGACGAAAACAGTTATGTCACCGGAACGAGCTATCTGCCGATCACGCCGATGCCGGCAGATATTCTTGCGATGCAAATGCTTTATGGTGTGTCACCTGTGGTTTTTGCCGGCGATACGGTCTGGGGCGCGCAATCCAGTATTCCCGGGCGTCTGGGCGTTGCGATGAGCGTCATGTTCGATGGCGCCGCGCGGCCTGGCTGGATGATTGGCGGGCAAGCCTTTGGCTTTACCATCATGGACAGCGGCGGTGTTGATACGATGAATTTCAGCCGCACCAGTGCCGCGCAGCTGATAGACATGCGGCAGGGCGGGATTTCCAACGTCTACGGACAGGTCGGGACTGTCGTGGTCGCGCTGGGCACGGTGATTGAGAACGCGGTCGGCGGCACAGGCGCGGATACGATCTATGGCAATGACGCGGACAACTTTTTCATGCCGCTTGCCGGCAATGACGTGATTTATGCCGGTGCGGGAAATGATGTGGTCTGGTCGTCATTCGGGAATGACTTTGTTGACGCCGGTGACGGCAATGATGAGGTCTGGGGCGCGCAGGGGTTTGACACGCTGTATGGTGGCAATGCCAGTGACACTCTGGGCGGCGGGATCGGCAATGACATGCTTTATGGTGGGGCGGGTCCGGATCAGGTCTGGGGCGGCGTTGGCGATGATGAGGTGAATGGCGGTACCGGCGCGGATGTATTGGCCGGGGGCGTGGGCCGTGACACGCTGGACGGCGGGGCTGGCAATGACATCATTTACTCCGCGCCGGACAATGATCAGGCCTATGGTGGAGCCGGGGATGATTTCATCTGGGGCGGGCCAGGCAATGACCTGATTTTCGGCGGCGACGGCAATGATACGATCGCGGCGGGATTGGACAATGACACGGTCTCGGGCGGGGCCGGGGCGGACACATTTGTGTTTTACCGCGACCCTGCGGTCACGCGGATCACTGACTTTTCACCGGCCGATGGTGACAGGCTGGACCTGACCCGTGTCTTGTGGGAGTCGCGGTTCGGCACGCTGACCCCGCAGCAGATTGAAAGCCGGTTTGCCAGCCTTGACGGCAACGGCAATACCGTTCTGTCTTTTGGTGACGCAGGCACGACGATTGTTCTGGTCGGATTTACCGACATTAACGTGCTGGATCAGCACATCTCGATTTTCTGACGGCGTGGAGGAGATGATTCCGGCCTGACCGCAGGGGTCATTTCATCAGCTGGGCATGCGCGGCAAGCGCGGCTTCGACATCGTCGAAATACGACAGCTTGCCCTGATGCAGCAGAATGGCGGCATCGCAGAACTTGCGGATATCGCTGGGATTGTGGCTGACCAGAACCGCGCTGGATTGCTTCATCCGTTCGGTAAAAACGGCAGCGCTTTTCTCGCGGAAGCGGGTATCGCCGACGGCCGTGACTTCATCGACCAGATAGATGTCAAAGGAGATGCCCATGGAAATGCCAAAGGCAAGGCGTGAGTACATGCCCGAGGAATACGTGCTCATCGGCATGTGAAAATGCTTGCCGAGTTCGGCAAAGTCTTCGACGAAATCAGTAAGGGTTTCGGTGTCGACGCCGTACACCCGTGCGATAAACTTGGTGTTCTGCGCGCCGGTCAGGTCCCGGTGAAAGCTGCCCGCAAAGCCGACCGGCCATGAGACGGTGCCCTGCACGATCACGCGGCCGGTGGTCGGTGGCATCGTGCCCGATATGATCTTGAGCAGCGTGGATTTGCCCGCGCCGTTCCGGCCAAGCAGAGCCAGGGATTTTCCCGTCGGCAGGACCAGGTTCAGATGGTCGAGGACGGAATACCATTCGCCCCGGACCCAGAACCCTTTGGACAGGTCTTCAAACACCATCATGGCCGTGAGCACCCCACCGGCATGCGGTCAGCCCCGGTCTCTCAGGCTGTAGTAGACCAGTGCAACTGTGGCCCAGGCCATCAGCAGAAAGCCCATGATCATGGCCATCAGGGTAAAGCGCATTGGATATTCTGCATCCTGCGCCTTTGTCGGGGGGATATAGGCGGCCAGATAAAGCGACTGGCGGTTGGCATTCGAGATCGCCGCGCTTTTGGCCGCAAGGGCGGCGGTGTAGTTGCGTTCGGCAAATTCAAGATCGACGCTCAGCCCTTCGTATTTGGCCATCATCTCGGGGTAGGTGTCGTCAGAGTTCGAATTTCCGGTGGTGCCAAAGAAATTGCGCTCTTGCTCGATCCGGTTGCGGATCACTTCGATCTGGCGGATCAGCTGCGCGCGTCTGGGATCGTCAACGCGGGTGGAGGGGTCAAGCAGGTCGAGTTCGACCAACGCCTGCGCCAGCTGTTGCTGAAGGTTGGACACGACGCCCAGCCGGCCCTGAATATCTGCAATCGGGTCCACAATACGCGACTCGGCACGAAACACCGTCAAAGCGCCGCGCGCCACCCGCAGGTTGGCCACTGCCTGCTCCAGCTCGCGGTCGGCATTGATCAGGGCATCCCGGCGTGAGGTGTCATTGAGCTGGTTGATCATGATCTGGCTCTCTTCGAGAATCACTTGCGCGATTGACTGAGCCGTATCGGGATCAAGGGCTTGCACGGTAACGTCGATCAGACCGGAAGAAGTATCGTAAGACAGGCGCAGAATCCGTTTCCAGAAACGGTACAGCTCTTCGGTGGTGGCATCTTCCCAGATGGAATACACCACATCGGTGGGCCAGCCCTGCTTGTAATGCGCGCGCAGGTCGATGCGGGCGTCGACCTTTTCCATCATGGTCTGGCTTTGCATGAATTCATGCAGCACGCCTGCGTTTACCCCCTGAGCCGACCCGGTCAGAAACGAAAGGCCGCCCAGAATGGCGCTGGCGCTGTTGCCATCCTCTTGCCGGATCGTGAACCCGGCGCGGGAGGCATATTGGTCATTGGCGAGGGCAAACAGATAAAACGCGCTGACAATACCGGGGAGAATGACAAGCGCGAGGAAAGACAGCATCAGGCCATAATGCCGGCGCTTGAGCATTGCCGGACCGGCCACGGGCCGCATCTGAGCCGCAGGTGCCGGATCAGGGACAGCAGCAGGCTTGGGCGCGGCCGGTGCCGGGGCTGGTTTTGGGGCGGCTGCTGCTGCCGGAGCCGGGCTGGCGGGTGCTTTTGGCGCTTCGGCAGCCGGTTTCGCCGGTGCCGGTTGCGGGGCGGCTGGTGCAGGGGCGGCGGCCGCCGGAGCGGCGGCGACGGGCGCGATTTTGGCTGCGGGGTTGGCGGGCGGGGGTGCTACCTGCGGAGCGGGGGCCGCGTTCGGGACGGGTGCCTGTTTCGCCGCCGGGGCCACAGCTACCGGCTTGGCAGCGGGCGGAGCCTGGGCAGGGGAGGGCACCGATTTGAGGGGAGATGACGCTGTTGCAGATGCAGATGAGGCAGGCGCAGGTGCCTGAGAGGCTGCTGTCGTGTGCGGTTTCGCCGGTTCGCTCAAATTAAGCCCGTCCTGAATAATTTGCACTCTGTACTTCATTACTACATAACCAGAGCCGGATTCACCAGAGCATCGAATGTTACGACGGTGAATAGTGAAGTCGTGCGGTGTCACGACTTCGGGAACAGGCTGTGGGAACAGACTGCGGGAACTGACGGACGGTGGCAGAGAGCAGCACGATGGCAATGACCAATACTCCGCACTTGCCGATGGACCGGCCCAGACAACGTCGCAGTTGGGCGACGTTCCGCACGGTGTCGGCGCTGATGTTGCGCGAGATGTCAACGCGGTACGGCCGGTCACCGGGGGGCTATGCCTGGGCCTTGCTGGAGCCGGTCGGGGCCATTATCGTCATGTCGGTCGGGTTCGGGCTGTTGTTTCGCAATCCGGCGCTCGGGAATGACTTTCTGTTGTTCTACGCAACCGGTTACATGCCGTTTTCGCTGTATCAGTCGATTTCGAATGTAACGGCGCGGTCGATTTCGTTTTCCAAACCCTTGCTGATGTATCCTGCCGTCACCTGGATGGATTCATTGCTGGCGCGGTTCATTCTGAACACGCTGACCGGTTTGCTGGTCACCATCCTGGTTTTCGCGGGCATTCTGGCGTTCTCAAGCACGACGACGATCCTTGATCTGCCTTTGATTGCTCTGGCGATGGGGCTGTCAGCGCTGTTGGGGTTGGGGATCGGCACCCTGAACTGCTATCTGGGCACGCGGATCGAAGTGTGGGACATTGCCTGGTCAATCCTCAGCCGGCCCCTGTTTATCGTCTCGGGGGTATTTTTCCTTTATGAGGGTATTCCGGAGGGCGCGCAGAACGTGCTGTACTACATGCCGTGGATGCACATTACCGGCCTGATGCGCGAAGGGTTTTACCCGACGTACCGGCCCGAATATGTGTCGGTCGGTTACGTGTTGCTATGTTCCATGCTGCCACTGGTCTTTGGCATGCTGCTGCTGCGGCGCTATCACAAGGATCTGTTGAACCGCTGAAGCGGTCAGGCAGTCAGGACTGATAGCCCGGCTGCTGGTCCCAGGCCCAGGCGTCGCGGATCATCTGGTCCATGGTGGAATGGGAGCGGACCCAGCCCAGCTGGCTTTCGGCACGCTGGCTGCCTGAGACCAGCACAGCGGCGTCACCGGCACGGCGTGGGCCCTCGATGATCGGGACCGGGCGGTTGGTGACCTGTCCGGCATGGCGGATGACATCTCGGACTGAAAAGCCGTTGCCGGTGCCAAGGTTGAACGCCGTGCTGCCCTTGCCATCCAGCAACCAGCGCAGGCCCAGAACATGCGCCTGCACCAGATCGGTCACGTGGATGTAATCGCGGATGCAGGTGCCGTCGGCGGTCGGGTAATCGGTGCCATGCAGCACCAGCGCATCGCGGCGACCGGCAATCGCCTCCAGCATCAGGGGGATGAGGTGGGTTTCCGGGCGGTGCTGTTCGCCCACCTCACCCTCGGGGTCGGCCCCGGCGACGTTGAAATAGCGGAAGATGACGTGTTGCAGGCCAAAGGCCGCGCCGAAATTCGCCAGAACATCCTCGATCGCGCGTTTGGAGGCGCCATAGGCATTGATCGGGCGTTGTACGGTGTCTTCGGTCAGCACCACGCCATCCTGATCGCCATAGGTGGCGCAGGTGGAGGAAAAGATGAAGTTGAGGCAGCCATGGGCGACCGCCGCCTCGGCCAGATTAAGCGCGCCGCCGATATTGACGCGCCAGTAATGCGCAGGGTCTTTCATGCTTTCGCCAACCAGCGACAGGGCGGCAAAGTGCATCACTGCCACCGGGCGATACTGCGCAAAGGCGGCATCGACCGCGGCACGGTCCATCAGATCGCCCTTGACCAGGGGGCCGAAGCGGACCGCCTGTTCCCAGCCGGTGGACAGGTTGTCAAACGTGACCGGGATGAAGCCCGCATTTCTGAGCGCCTTGCAGGCATGCGAGCCGACATAGCCCGCGCCGCCAGTTACCAGAACATGATCCAAAATCCGTCTCCGCATCTGTGGTTGCGTCTTGGTGACATGTGTGGATTGGGGCGGCAACCGGAAAACCGGGGGTTTTGCGGCAAGGAACCGGCATTTGAGGTTGAGCCTGTGGCGTTGCTGCCGCATACCGTGCGGGCCGGATCTGGCCGGGGCGATACAGGTTCACACAACAGACGATGCAGAGTTTCTGATGCGGACCAATGCGAAACTGGTCGCTGTGGTTGTGACATTCAACCGGCTTGCACAGGTGCAGCGCACGCTTGCAGCTTTGCTGAGCCATCCTCCAGAGCAGCTTCACGCAGTGATCGTCGTGGACAATGCCAGCACGGATGGTACGCCGGACTGGTTGGCGGATTGCCCGGATGCGCGGGTTCAGGTGGAGCGGCTGAGTGAGAACCGGGGCGGCGCAGGTGGCTTTGCCCATGGCATGGCCTGTGCTTGGCAAGGCCATGATGCCGACTGGATTGTGGTGATGGACGATGACGCCCGGCCCGGCCCGCAGGCCCTTGCCCGGTTTCACGCGTTGGACCAAGAGGGCGCTTTTGACGGGCTGGCGGGCGTGGCGGCGGCGGTGCGGCACCCTGATGGCAGGATCTGCCGGATGAACCGCCCCACGGTGAACCCGTTCTGGCACAGACGGGTGTTTCTGCGCACGCTGCTGGGGGGCGGGCGGGCGGCGTTTCATCTGGATGACGCGGCCTTTGCCGGGCAGGCGCTGCGCCCGATTGATGGCGCGTCCTTTGTCGGGCTGTTCCTGTCGCGGCAGGCGCTGGAGCGGGCCGGGCTGCCGGACCCGTCGCTGTTTATCTATGCCGATGATGCGATCTACACGATGACCCTGACCCGGGGCGGTGGGCGGCTGGGATTTGCCCCTCAGATCGGTTTTGAACATGACACCGCCTCGTTGGGTGAGGGGGGCATGGTGACGCCGTTGTGGAAGGTTTACTACTATCACCGCAACCGGCTGCTGCTGTACCGGTTGGCGGCTGGCTGGGCGTTCTGGCTGCTGTTGCCGCTGTGGCTGGTGCAATGGCCGCGACAGGCGCGGCTGTACCCCGAGGCGGCCCGGCCCGCGTTTCGCCGTCTGTTGTGGCGGGCGATTCGCGATGCTGTCACCGATGACAGATCGCTGAGCCATGCTGGGGTGATGCAGTTGGCCACCGCTCCGGCGGGGCAGCCTGATTAACAGGATGTTAACGGCGCAATCTGTGCGCTGCGGCATTATTAGGCCATTCGCGCCTAGGGTTTGTTCAACGCAAGAATGAACCCAGGAGCCACGGCAATGCCGGACACCACGCAAAACCTTGTCATGCCCTATATTCTGCCGGCACAGGCGCAAAAGCATGTGACCCATAACGAAGCGCTGCTTGTTCTGGATGGCGTGGTTCAGCTTTGTATCGAGGCGGTTGGCCAGAATGATCCGCCTGCCAGTTTTTCCGATGGTCAGATCTGGGGAATCGGGCCTGCGCCGACCGGGGCCTGGGTCGGAAATGTCGGTGCCTTGGCGATGCGGGCAGCGGGGGGATGGATCTATATCACCCCGCGTGAAGGGTGGCGCGCCTGGGACCGGACGACGGAGGCGATGCGGGTCTATCGCAACGGGGGCTGGGGCGGGTTGCCGCTGCAACAGGTCGACGGGCTGGGCATCGGCACCGGCTTTGACGCGACGAACCGGCTGGCGGTGGTGTCGCCCGCGACGTTGCTGACGCATGACGGAGCCGGGCATCAGCTGAAGATCAACAAGGCGGCTGCCGGGGACACTGCGTCGCTGCTGTTTCAGTCCAACTGGTCCGGGCGTGCCGAGATGGGGCTGTCCGGGTCTGATGCCTTTGCGATCAAGGTCAGTGCGGATGGAGCGGCCTGGGCTGATGCCTTGCTGGCGGCGCCGGGCAGCGGGCAGATCACGCTGCCCGCCGGGGCATTGGTGTCGGCTGGCAGCGCCGCCGCCCCGGCGCTGGGCTTTGCAGGCGATGTGGACACCGGACTGTTCCGCCCGGCAGCGGACCAGATCGGAGCCGCGACCGGCGGGGTCTTGCGCTGGCTGCTGGGCAACAGCGCCTGTCAGATTGACGTGCCGGTAACGGGGCTGGCGGTGACGCAGAGCGATGCCGATGTCACCGCTGGCCGCCTGATGCGCACGGGGGCCGGACCGGCGCAGGCGTTTCGTCGGGGCAACATTCTGGGCACCGTCAGTCACGCAAGTGGGGTGCCGACCGGGGCGGTGATCGAGCGGGGCGGCAATGCCAATGGCGAATATGTGCGTTTTGCCGATGGCACCCAGATCTGCGTCACCGTTGCGCAGACTGTGAATGTGACCACGGTTGCCGGTTCGGTGTTTCGCGGGATCGGGACTGCAACCCTTTGGCCAGCGGCGTTTTCGGCGGTGCCCTTCGTCATGCACCAATCGACGGATACCACGGTTACGCTCTGGGGTGGTCCGCAAGCCAACAACTCGGCAACGAGCGCCGTGCCCCGGCTCTTTGCGTCTGCCTCTGTCAGCGGGGTTCAGGCCTGGAGTCTTGGCATTGGCCGCTGGTTCTGATTTTGCATCTGGAGATGGCGATGAAGCTTACCTTTTCCCCTGTCCGTATGGACACAGCCCTGACCGCCAGCGTGCAGGGTGACACCATCACCCTCAACGGCGAGGCACTGGACTTTGGCCCGCTGCCTGATGGCGCGACCCTGCCGCGTGATGCGATCAATAGCCCATGGATCGCGGGCGATGTGAGCCGGGATGACGCAGGCGTACTGATTGTGCCGCTGATCCTGCCGCACGGGGCATCCGCCCCGCCCGAGACGTGCTGGCCCGAACCGCTGAGCGTGACGGGCGGCCCGGTTGCGCTGCCGCCTTATGCTATTGATTTTAATCAGGATGTGCCAAATGACGAAGATTGATTTTTCGATGATGGTAACGGCGGAGTCGCGTGCGGTTGCGGCCTTGTCTGTCGCGCGGAGCGAGGCGGCAGCGCGGCTGGCGGCGCTGATCGAGGCGGCCACTGCGGCATTGTCAGAGGGGATACCCCTGGCCGAGCAGCTCACCTGGTCGGCAAAGGAAACCGCCGCAGAGGCGGTTCTGGCCGGAACCGCCTCGCCGATACAGGAGGCTTTGCTGGAGGCAGAGGCGGGTCAGAGTGGCGAGACCGTGATGCAGCTGGCAAGCTCGATCCTGTCGCATGCCGAGGCGTATCGGGCTGAAGTGACCCGCTATGTCGGTCTGCGGCGTCAGGCCAGCGCGTCGCTTGCGGCCTGCAGCACGCCGGAGGAGCTGGCGCAGGTTCTGGAGATGTTGGAAGCACGTCTGTAGTCTCGACTGCGTCTGGTGATGTGTCGAAGCTGTTTCACCGGACGGATGAACTGAATCGGAGTGGGCGGAAAGCGCTTGCTCCGAACCCGCTGTAAGGGCAAGTCTGGGAGGGAATGCGCAAGAATAGGGGTGGAACCCGTGTTCGAATGCTTTCATAATTTGATAAAGTACATCAAGGAATGCCCATGCCAGTCACAGCAGATATGGATCTGGATTTTGCGATTGTCATCCTGCCGGATGAGCCATTGGCGGATCTGATTGTAGAACAGCTGGAGGCCGCACGACCCGGACGGGAACTGGTGCTGAAGTCCAACCTTGCCGAAGCGGCGGCGGCTCACGGTGAACGCCCGTTGCTGCTGGTGCTGGCCGATCCGGTCGAGGCGTTGGCACGCTGTCTGCAAAGGGCAGGGTCGGCGGGGGCAGCACTGGCTGCGTGGAAATCAGAGATTGCTCCGCTGCTGACCGCCGCCCGCCGCTTGCGGAGGCGGATCTGGCTGGTTGATGCACGGGCTGTGGCATCGGGTGATGCGGCAACACTGGCGCTGATCGCGCCGGGCAGTCTGGCGCAGGTTCGCGGCGACGTGCCGGCGCTGCCGGATGCGATTTACATGGTTCTGGCCGAGGCCCTGCTGGCCCGAGATGCCGAGGCGGGCCGGTTCGCCGGTGAGATTGCCGCCCTGCGCCGTGGCGCAGGCGCGGCGCTGGTTGACATGACCCTGTGTGAAGATGCATTGGCGCGCTATGCCGACTTGACGCAGGAAACCGCTTTGCTGCGGGATCATATTGCGCTTCATGCCGCCACAACCCTGCGCGAGGCAGCGGATACAAATGCCCAAGCTGAGGCGGCGGAGCAGGCAAGACTGTCGGCAGAGCTTGCAAAGCTCGAAGAGATCGTGGCCGACCGGAATCTGCAAAAAGCAAAAGCAGAGGCGCTTCAGCGCAAGCTGGATGACATTCAGGCCAAGGCAGTCCAGCGGGAGTTTGTGCTGAGCGGTATTCTTCTGGCTGATCAGGCGGCTGACCGAACCGAACAGGAACGTATCCGCGCCGATGGTTTGGAACATGAGCTGCACCGCGTTTATGGCTCGCGTTCGTGGCGCATCACACGGCCGCTGCGGGCCGTCCGGTCCGGGCGCAAAGGTTAAGGCCACCTTGTGATGAACAGTCCGGGTGTGATGCAAGGCGGCTGGCACGCATTGATTCCCCACAGACTGAAAGACGAGAGGGCCGGGGCCAGATGCCAACCGACATAACCGGAGACACGCAACCCGCTGCCCCGGCTTTGATGCGGGCCGCAGCGTACCTGTTTGTCGATGTGCAGCACGGGCTGTGCAACCGGCTGCGGGCGATGGCCTCGGCTGCGGCGATTGCAGAATCGACGGGGCGGCAGTTGGTCGTGATCTGGCGGCCCGATGCCCATTGCGAGGCCCGGATTTCAGACTTGCTGCGCTATCCGGGGCCGGTGCTGGAGGATGAAACGGCGGATGTGTTCCGGCATCTGGCGGCGCAGAGCTATAACTACATGGAAATCGAACCGGGGTCCTGCCACAATGCCCTCATTCTTGGCACGGGCGATGCGGGCGGGGATGTGTTCATCCGTTCAGCCTATTCGCTGAAAAGCCCCCATGTGACGATGATACGCGAGCAGGCATTTCTGCAATCTCTGGTGCCGTCAGAGGCGGTGCTGGATCTGGTTGCCCGGGTTCCGCACCCCTCTGACATTGCCGTGCATATCCGGATGGGGACGGGGCCGGAGTTTGAGCATCTGCCCTACGAATCCGCACGCAACTGGCCGCCAGAGCGGCACCTTGAACTGGTGGAATGGCGCAAGAAAAGCGATGTTTCGCGCTTTGTCAGGCGGTTGGAAAGCTTGTTTGCCAATGGCGCGCAGACCGCGTTTGTGGCCGCTGATCTTGCGGCGACCTATACCGCACTGCAGGATCACTTCGGATCAAAGATCCGCTTCCTGCCGCGCGACAGCTTTGACCGCTCTGCCCGCCAGCTGCAATATGCGCTGGCGGATCTGATGCTGCTGACCGCCGCCCCGATGATGCTGGCCAGTCACTGGAGCTCGTTTTCCGATGTGGCGCAGCGCCTGGCACGGCAGTTCCGCCCGGTCGAAAAAAGCGGCATCGACTTCTGAAGCCGGGGCGATCAGGCCCGGCTCAGATTGCAAGCGACGCAAGCGTCGGTGTTTGGGACACGGTTCCGGAGCCCCGGGGGGCGTGGAACAGCCGCATATCTTCCAGATCAAGGCGGAAGCTCTTTTTGGGCAGCGGAATGACCAGCGTATGAAAATTCCTGGCCCAAGCCAACGGATCCTGCGGCTGGATCGTGTGCAGCTGGACAATCCGGCCCGGAGTCTGACTGAGCCGGATCGGGTCGGCCAGTTGGGTATCAAGGCGGTCGTCGCCGACGACAGACCGGACAAACGGGTAAAGGTTTGTCTGCAGGCTGCTTTGGAGTGACCAGGCCAGACCCAGAGTATCGCCCGCCTGAAACTGGCCAAAGCCCAGACCGAAATTGAGTGTGAACCATCCCGGCGTGCCGGTGACCACGATATCCGCGTTGAGCAAGCGGCCTTCGGCAGAGTTTACGGTAATCGCAGCGCTGCCATTCGCCTTGTCCCAGCAGAAATAAACGTTGTGCGAGACATGCTTGCTTTCTTCGGCAATGCATTTGAACGAGGCCTCGCGCAACTGCCGCAAGAGCGAGGTCGTTTCAGCGATAACGGAATGAGTCATGCCCACTTTCCTTTGGCGAACCCGAGGGGTGCGGCCCTGTCGGGCCGTAGTTTCGTCTGCATTCTTGCAAGCACAGGGCCCAGCGGTGGCCCTGTGCCGATTTTGCCCGTGTCAGCCTTTGGCGCCTTGTCCGCGGGCGTAGACATCTTCGTAGCGGATGATGTCGTCTTCGCCCAGATAGCTGCCGGTCTGCACCTCGATCAGCACCATCGGCACCTTGCCGGGGTTTTCCATCCGGTGGACAGCGCCCAACGGGATATAGACCGACTGGTTTTCGGTCAGCAGCTTGACCTCATCGCCGACAGTGACGCGCGCGGTGCCTTCGACAACAATCCAATGCTCGGAGCGGTGGTGGTGTGACTGCAGGCTGAGCGCGGCACCCGGTTTGACGACAATGCGTTTGACCTGAAACCGCGAGCCGATCACCAGACTTTCGAACATGCCCCATGGCCGGTGGTCGGTCGGAAAGGCGGTGGCCTGCGAACGTCCCTTGGCCTGAAGGGCGGCGACGGCCTCTTTGACGCGCTGGCTCTGGGATTTGTGGGCGACCAGAACCGCGTCGGTGGTGGCGATGGCCACGATGTCTTTCAACCCGATCCCCACCAGCTCGACACGCGGCGATTCGGAACGGAGCAGGGTATCTTCGCAGCCGATCGCAGTGGCGTTTTCAGAGGCGACATTGCCCGCAGCGTCTGGCCCGGCTTCCTGCCAGACCGCATCCCAGCCGCCCAGATCAGACCAGCCGGCAGAAAACGGCATCACCGCAAGGTTGGTCGCTTTTTCCATGATTGCATAATCAATGGAAATATCAGGCACACTTGCCCATGCAGCCGGGTCCAGCCGGATAAACGACAGATCGGGTGCCGAATTCAGCACGGCGGAATTGACATGCGTCAGCACCTCTGGCGCGTGGCGCTCAAAGGCTTTGACCAGAGTGTCGGCGGTGAACAGGAAAATCCCCGCATTCCACAGGAAGGTGCCGGCGGCGATCATCTCGGCGGCCTGATCAGCTTTTGGCTTTTCGACAAAACGCGCCAACGATTGCGGAACCTTTGCCGCAGGATCAGAGCCGGGGGCCAGTTCCAGATAGCCATAGCCGGTTTCCGGCCGGGTTGGCGTGATGCCAAAGGTGACGATATCGCCCGCCAGCGCCCGCGGGGCCGCGCCCATCACCGCCTCGCGGAACGCGGCGGCATCGGGCACCACATGGTCAGACGGGGCGACCAGCAGCAGCGCCCCCGGTTGGGTGGTTTGCAGATGCAGGGCTGCGGCCAGCACGGCGGGGGCGGTGTTGCGCCCCTCTGGCTCAATCAGAATACCCTGCGGGCTGGTTTCCATCGCGGCGAGCTGTTCGACGACGATAAACCGGAAATCATTGCCGGTGATGACAAGCGGCGCGCTGAACCCGGTCCCAAGCAGACGGCGGACTGCGCCCTGAAACAGGCTTTCCTCGCCGGTCAGCCGGGAAAACTGCTTTGGAAACGACTTGCGTGACAAAGGCCAGAGCCGGGTGCCCGACCCTCCACACAAAAGCACCGGATGAATGATCGTTGTCATGAAAAAACCTGTCAGTTGCGAAATGTTGTCTGGTTGGCCAGAAACCAATCATAGGTTTCGGCAAGTCCTGCCTCAAGCGTGATGCGCGCCTGCCAGCCCATGCGGGCCAGACGGCTGACATCCATCAGCTTGCGCATGGTGCCATCGGGCTTGGTCGGGTCCGTGGTAATGCGCCCGGTAAAGCCAGTGACCGCAGCCACCATCTGCGCCAGTTCCAGAATCGAGACATCGGTGCCGGAACCGACGTTGATATGGCTCAGCATCGGCTGGGTATTGGCGTCATACTCGGCCTTTGGCAGGTCGAGTACGAAAAGCGAGGCCTCTGCCATGTCATCCACATGCAGGAATTCGCGCATCGGCTTGCCCGAACCCCAGATCGTCACCTCTTCCACACCGCTTTGCGCCGCTTCGTGAAAGCGCCGGATCAGGGCGGGCAGCACGTGCGAATTCTGCGGGTGGAAGTTGTCGCCCGGCCCATACAGGTTGGTCGGCATCACCGAGCGGTAATCGACGCCATGCTGACGGTTGTAGCTTTCGCACAGCTTGATCCCGGCAATCTTTGCAATCGCATAGGGTTCATTCGTCGGTTCCAGCGTGCCGGTCAGCAGCGCGTCTTCGCGCATCGGCTGGGGCACCGCTTTGGGATAGATGCACGATGAGCCGAGTTGCAGCAGCCGCGTCACCCCGGCGGCAAAGGACTGATGGATGATGTTGCATTCGATCATCAGGTTTTCATAGATGAAATCTGCCGGATAGGTGTTGTTGGCGTGAATGCCTCCCACCTTGGCCGCCGCCAGAATGACCACATCGGGCCGCTCTGCCTGCATGAAATTCTGCACGGCCTGCTGGCTTGTCAGATCAAGCTCGGCATGGGTGCGGGTCAGAAGGGACAGGTCTTCCCCTGCGGCTTTGCGCGCCTCAAGCCGGCGCAGGATCGCGCCACCAACCATGCCGCGGTGACCTGCGATATAAATTTTCATTCGTCGCTTTCCTTGTGACGATAATTTCAATCAGTTTAGCCAAATCAAACGGCCGACTCTCTCTGCATACGCAGCACGACGCACCCACCACCGATGGTCGCCGAACCCCTGCGCTGCCGGAGGCACCGCTTTGGATCTCCGGGCAGGTGACGGTGTGGCCCCGGCTGCCCTTTGGGCAAGGACTGTGATGATGTGACCGTCCTCCGTGCTGTAGATGTGAACCTGCCACGGCCGCAGACTGCCATTGCAGGGCTGACCCCTTGTCTGCCCTGAATTTATACGGTGGTTTGCGTAAGATGCCAGCCCGGGTGGCGAAATATTGGCCAACTTGCGTTATGCGCCTGAAAAACAGTCATGAAGATCAGTCGGGCAGCGGAGTGGCGGCCAGATCCCGGCCGTCACTCCGACGTAACCTGATTCCGCAGCCCGAAGGCAGAGCCAAACAGCCCCATGATCGAAGAGGCGGCAACCATCGGCGACTCTGTCACAAGGATCGTGTCTTTGGGATTGATCTTGAAAGACCGCGCCGCAAACAGGCCCGCCGCACTGGTCAGGTCGATCGTAAAGACCACCTGTGTCTTTTGTGGCCCCGAGCTATCCGTGCGCAGCGATTTGGCGGTATAGTTGCGCAGGATCAGGATGCCCTTTGGGTCCGCCCGTGTGTCAACCAGACCGCCGACCAGCGACAGGGCTTCCATCGCGCTGACCTCTTCGCGGTCGAAGTAGATCAGCTCTTCGCGTCCGGTGGCGCCCATGGCGGTAAAGTAGCGGCGGTCTTCTTCAACGAAAACCTTGTCGCCACCCTTCATCAGAACGTTTTTCGAGCCGTCCGAAAACAGGCTTTCGGAACGGATCTCATAGGTCCTGCTGTCACGGATCAGGCGGACCAGCGGGTTGCGCAAATTGGTGGCGATGCCACCGGCCTGTGCGATCAGCGACAGGATCGTGGTGTTGCGGTCCATCAGGGGATAGGGGCCTGCGCGCCCGACACCGGTGACGATGTCGACGGAATTCAGGCGGCCCACCTCGACCGTCAGCTGGACCTGAGCCGAAGGCACAGTGGGGGCCAGAGCCGTCTCGATTTCCTGCCGCACCTGCGAGGGAGTTTTGCCGCGCACCGCCACATCGCCAACGTAGGGCACAAACAACGTGCCTTCGGGCGATACGGTCAGGTTGGGCAGCGCCACCGAGCGTTCGCCCTGCGTCGCGATCAGTGAATTGTTCTGCGGATCCCAGATCACCAGCGAAATCTTGTCGCCTGACGCGATCAAAGGGCTGTTTGCGCCCGAACTGTTGGGCAGCCACAGGTAAGAGCCAGGCCACCCGGTCGGGGGCCAGTGCGCAACCTGACCCACCGTGTCGCGGGTCACCTCAACAACCTGGAATTCGGCGTTCTCATCCTTCTGGCCGCGCAGAACTTCACTCTGAAGCGCCGCGCCCCGGGGGGTCGAACAGGCAGCAAGAACCGACAGGCCCAGCACTATAACAGCCAATTTGGGAAGTCGCCCAACCATTGTCTTACGCTCACCCATCTCAATCGATTCTGTAAAAACGTTCTATAGCCATAGCATCAGACTGAACAGTATCATCAATACGTTGTCCACAGGGTGTTGTGGCATACTACAGGTGGCGTGAAGACACTGGGTGCGACCCACTTTAACATCGTGCTTCAAGCCCCTGACAACCGGTCATTTTTTTGATCCGGTTGCCAGCGCTTATTCCCTGGGCAGCTCTAGTTTTGCTGCGCAACGGTCAGCAGATACTTGCCGTAGTCATTCTTGCGGAATACCTCGGCACGGCGCATCAGATCATCTGCCGTGATCCAGCCCAGCAAAAATGCAATCTCATCCGGGCAACCGACCTGAAGCCCCTGACGCCCGGTCAGCGTGCGGACAAAGTTGCCCGCGTCCAGCAGGCTTTCATGGGTGCCGGTGTCCAGCCAGGCGTAGCCCCGGCCCATCTGTTCGACCTGCAGGCTGCCCTCTGCCAGATACATCAGCAACAGATCGACAATCTCCAGCTCGCCCCGCGCCGAGGGTTTGATCTGCCGCGCGAACTCGGGCGCGCGGCCATCCAGAAAGTACAGGCCCGTCACCGCATAGTTTGACGGCGGCGCGGTCGGTTTCTCGATGATCTCCTGCACCTTGCCGGTGCTGTCAAAGCCGACCACGCCATAGCGCTCGGGGTCGGTGACGCGGTAGCCGAACACCGTGCCGCCGGTGGTGCGGCTGTCGGCGGCTTTCAGCAATTCGGGCAGGCCGTGGCCAAAAAAGATGTTGTCGCCCAAGACCATGGCCGATGGCGCGCCATCAAGGAAATCTTCGGCCAGCAGATAGGCCTGCGCCAATCCGTCAGGGGAGGGCTGCACGATCCACTCAAAGCGCACGCCCCATTGCGACCCGTCGCCCATCAGGCGCTGAAACTGCGGCTGATCGTCGGGGGTGGTGACAATCGCAATCTCGCGGATGCCCGCCAGCATGAGGGCCGACAGCGGGTAATAGATCATCGGTTTGTCATAGATCGGCAGCAGCTGCTTTGACACGCCCATGGTGATCGGCCAGAGCCGGGTGCCGGAGCCGCCTGCCAGAATGATGCCTTTGCGCTGTGTCATGCCAATACCTTCAGTTCACTAAGAGCGTCCCGCAGACCTGCGCGCCAGTCTGGCCGCGCAAGTCCGAAGGTTGCTTCGTTTGTGGTGCAATCGAGACGCGAATTCAGCGGGCGCCGGGCCGGGGTCGGGTAATCGGCGGTGGGGATGTCCACAACCGCGACCTTGCGTCCGGAAAGATCAAAGATCGCGCGGGCAAACCCGGCCCAGCTGGTGTCGGGCGCGCCCGAGAAATGGTAGCTGCCCGACAGGGCAGGGTCGTCACGCAGCCGGTCCGCGATGGTCAGGCAGGCCTGCGCAATCGCCGCCGCCGGCGTCGGGCCGCCCACCTGATCGCCCACCACGGTCAGCCGGTCGCGGGTTTCGGACAGGCGCAGCATGGTTTTGACGAAATTGCTGCCATCGGGCGAAAACACCCACGAGGTGCGCAAGATGCCATGCGTCGCCCCAGTCGCGCGCAGCCGCGCCTCGCCCTCGGCCTTGGTGCGGCCATAAGCGCCAAGCGGGGCCACGGGGTCTGTCGGCAGAAATGCAGAGTCCCCAGCGCCGTCAAAGACATAATCGGTAGAGATATGGACCAGCGGCACACTCGCCTCGGCGCAGGCCCGCGCCATCGCTTCGGGGGCGAGGGCGTTGACCAGATGCGCGGTGGCCTCGTCGGTTTCGGCCTTGTCGACCGCCGTGTAGGCGGCGGCATTGATCACCGCGTCAGGACGGGCCGCCAGAATCGCGCGGGTGCAGGCGGCGGGGTCGGTCAGATCGGCCTGATCCCGGCCCAGAAACACCGCATCGGGCGCGAGCCGCTCCAAGGCGCGGGCCACCTGCCCGGTTTGTCCGAAGACCAGCAGTTTCATGACCTGGATCCCAGCCGCTGGCCCACGCCCTGACGGTCGAGCAGCGGACGCCACCAGCTTTCATTGTCGAGATACCAGCGCACCGTCAGGCGCAGCCCCTCTTCGACCGTGACCGAAGGCGACCAGCCCAGTTCTTCGCGCATCCGGGTCGGGTCGATGGCGTAGCGCGCATCATGGCCGGGGCGGTCGGTGACATAGGTGATCAGCCGATCATGCGGCGCGCCGTCCGGGCGCATTTCGTCAAGCAACGCGCAGATCGTGCGCACCAGATCAATGTTGCGCCGCTCATTCTCGCCGCCGATGGCATAGCTGCGCCCCGGCTGGCCCTTTTCCAGCGCCAGCAGCAGCGCGGTGGCATGGTCCTCGACATAGAGCCAGTCGCGCACATTCTCACCCTTGCCATAGACCGGGATCGGGCGGCCATGCAGCGCGTTCAGGATCACGACCGGGATCAGCTTTTCCGGAAAATGAAACGGCCCGTAATTGTTGGAGCAATTGGTCAGCACCACCGGCAAGCCATAGGTCTCGTGCCAGGCGCGCACCAGATGATCACTGGCGGCCTTTGACGCGGAATAGGGGCTGCGCGGGTCATAGGGCGTGGATTCGTTGAACTGGCCGGTCGGGCCAAGGCTGCCGAACACCTCATCGGTAGAGATGTGGTGAAAGCGGAAGCCATCCGGCCGCCCCTGCGCCTGCCAATAGGCGCGGGCGGCCTCCAGCAGGTTGAAGGTGCCGGTGATATTGGTGTCGATGAAATCGCCCGGCCCGTCGATCGAGCGGTCGACATGGCTCTCCGCCGCCAGATGCATCACCGCATCCGGAGCATGGATGCTGAAAATGCGGGTCA
Source organism: Pseudotabrizicola sp. 4114 (assembly GCF_031457365.1). Taxonomy (NCBI): domain Bacteria; kingdom Pseudomonadati; phylum Pseudomonadota; class Alphaproteobacteria; order Rhodobacterales; family Paracoccaceae; genus Pseudotabrizicola; species Pseudotabrizicola sp. 4114. Next base: position 516,322 of record NZ_JAVDWP010000001.1, read on the forward strand.
GGGCTTCGCGGTCACGGATATCCGCGTGCTCAAAGGCATAGAGCGGCGAGTCGGCGACCGAAGCCACGTTTTCCGGATTGGCGGCATAGGTCAGCGCGTCAAGATTGACGACATGGTGACCGTGCGCCACCGCCTGACGGACCACTGCCGAGCCGATGAACCCGGCCCCGCCGGTGACGAGAATTTTCATGGTGTCGTTCCTGTATCGAAGGGCGTGTCGAACGCGGCGAAGGGCTGGGCCGCGCGGTCCTTGTCGGACAAGACCGGCTGCGCGACGGGCAGGGGCCAGTCGATGCCGCAGCTGTCCCACAGCACCGCGCCGTCACAATCGGGCGCGTAGACATCGGTGCATTTGTATTGCACCTCGGTATCGGCAACCAGCGTGACAAAGCCGTGCAGAAAGCCCTTTGGCACCAGCAGTTGCTGGCCATTCTCTGCGGTCAGCTCGGCCCCGGTCCAGTGCCCATAGGTCGCAGAGCCCCGGCGGATATCCACGGCCACGTCAAAGATCGCGCCCCGTGTGCAGCGCACCAGCTTGTCCTGCGCGTGGGGGGGCTTTTGAAAATGCAGGCCGCGCAGGGTGCCCGGTTCGGCGGAAAATGAATGGTTGTCCTGCACAAAGGCAAAATCCAGACCGGCAGCCGCCATCCGTTCCGCATTCCAGCTTTCGCTGAACCAGCCCCGGGCATCGCCAAAACGCCGGGGCGTCAGCAGCATGACACCGGGCAGCGACGTTGGTTTTATGTCAAGCATCCGGGCTACCGTCCTACTGCATCATAGGCCACAAACCCGGCGTCGAGCACTGCGGCACGTTCATAGATATTCCGAAAATCCGCCATGCGGGCCACACGCATTGCACCGGACAGGCGGCTCAGGTCAAGGGCGCGGAATTCATTCCATTCGGTCAGCAGCATGACCAGATCCGCGCCTTCGGCGGCGGCATAGGCATCGGCGAACCATTCGACGCTGGGCAGCAGATGCTCGCCCTCGCGCCGGCCTTGCGGGTCAACCACATGCACCTTTGCCCCCGCGCCGATCATGGCGGGTACGATGGTCAGCGACGGTGCTTCGCGCATGTCGTCGGTGTTGGGCTTAAAGGTCACGCCAAGCACGGCCACGGTCTTGCCGTTGAACGAGCCGCCGCACAGCTCCTGCGCTTTGTCAATCATCCGGCGCTTGACCTCGGCGTTCACCGTGATCACGGTTTCGGTGATCCGCTGCGGCACCCCATGTTCCTGGCCGATCCGGGCAAGGGCCTGGGTATCCTTGGGAAAGCACGATCCGCCATAGCCGGGGCCTGCGTGTAAAAACTTGTTGCCGATGCGCCCGTCCAGACCCATGCCCTTGGACACGGCTTTCACATCCGCGCCCACCCGTTCGCACAGAGCGGCGATTTCGTTGATAAAGCTGATCTTGACCGCCAGAAAGCCATTGGCGGCGTATTTGATCATCTCGGCGCTTTCCAGATCGGTGAAAACGATCGGAAAATCGCGCAGAAACAGGGGGCGGTACATATCCGACATCAACTGCCGGGCGCGGTCACTGTCCAGCCCGATCACCACCCGGTCAGGGCGCATGAAATCGTCAATCGCGGCACCTTCGCGCAGAAACTCGGGGTTGGAGGCCACGTCAAACTCGGCGTCGGGCCGGGTATGCCGGATCACTTCGGCAACCTTGCGGTTGGTGCCGACTGGCACCGTGGATTTGGTCACCACCACAGCATAGCCAGTCAGCGCATTGGCAATCTCTGCGGCAGCGGCCATCACATAGGTCAGATCGGCATGCCCATCCCCGCGCCGGGTCGGCGTGCCGACCGCGATGAACACCGCATCGGCGCCAGCAACCGCCTGTTGCAGATCGGTGGTGAACTGGAGCCGCCCCGCTTCGACATTGCGCTGCAGCAGGGTGTCGAGGCCCGGTTCATAGATCGGAATGATTCCGGCCTGTAGCTGGGCGATTTTATCGGCTGATTTGTCGACGCAAATAACGTCATGGCCAAAATCTGAAAAACAAACTCCCGAAACCAGACCGACATAGCCGGTTCCAATCATTGCGACCTTCATATGTCCCTCCGTGAACAACGGCCCATGGCCCGCTTGTCCAGTATCACACTTGTTAAGATCCGGTGCGGATCACTGCCAATGTCTGGGGTGGTATCCCCGATGCCGCGGCAAAAAAAGGCTGAAAGTGCGGCAATCTGCACCTGTGAGGCAGGAAATGGTCATAAAGGCGCATTCCCGCTGAATGACACAGAGCGTTGGGAAGCGGTGCCGCAACGGGAGGCAGGGCCAGAGGTCAGCGGATCAGCCGGCCCCAGAGGTCATATTCCCCGGCCTCGTCAACCTTGACCGTGACGATATCGCCGGGAACCAGCGCCTGATACCCCTCGTCGATGAACAGGTTGCCGTCGATCTCGGGCGCATCGGCCATGGTGCGGCAGGTGGCGCCGTCGCCATCCACCTCATCGACGATGACTTGCAGGGTGCGGCCCACCTTGGCGGCAAGTTTCGCCTCGGAAATGCCTCGGGCCTTTTCCATGAACCGGTCCCAGCGATCCTGCTTTTCATCAGCGGGCACGTGACCCGGCAGGTCGTTGCTGCGCGCGCCTGCGACGTTTTCGTATTGAAAACAGCCGACGCGGTCCAGCTGCGCCTCATCCAGCCAGTCAAGCAGGGTCTGGAATTCGGCTTCCGTCTCGCCGGGGTAGCCGACGATAAAGGTCGAGCGCAGGGTGATGTCGGGGCAGGCGGCGCGCCAGGCGGCGATTTCATCCAGCGTCTTTGCCGCCGCAGCCGGGCGCGCCATCCGGCGCAGGGTGTCGGGGTGGGCGTGCTGAAACGGGATGTCCAGATAGGGCAGGATCAGCCCCTCGGCCATCAGCGGGATCAGGTCACGCACATGCGGGTAGGGGTAGACGTAATGCAGCCGGACCCAGGCCCCCAGCTTGCCCATTTCGCGCGCCAGATCGGTGATGTGCGCCCGTACCTCGCCGCCTTTCCAGGGCGACAGGTCATGCTTGCGGTCGACGCCGTAGGCGCTGGTGTCTTGGCTGATCACCAGCAGCTCGCGCACCCCCGCCTCGACCAGCTTTTCTGCTTCGCGCAGCACCGCATGGGCGGGGCGGCTGACCAGACGGCCGCGCATGTCGGGGATGATGCAGAACTTGCATTTGTGATTGCAGCCTTCCGAGATTTTCAGATAGCTGTAATGCCGGGGAGTCAGGCTGACACTTCGCGCGGGCAACAGGTCGATGAACGGATCGGGCGACGGCGGCACCGCGCCGTGCACGGCATCCAGAACCGCCTCGTATTGATGGGGACCCGTCACAGCCAGCACCTTTGGGTGCGCGCCGGTGATATACTCGGGCTCCGCGCCCAGACAACCGGTCACAATCACCCGGCCATTCTCAGCCAGAGCCTCGCCGATGGCATCAAGGCTTTCGGCCTTGGCAGAGTCGAGGAAACCGCAGGTGTTGACGATCACCGCATCCGCGCCCTTGTAATCGGGGCTGATCGCATAACCTTCGGCCCGCAGGCGGGTCAGAATCCGTTCGGAATCGACCAGCGCCTTGGGACAGCCAAGGCTGACCATGCCAATGGTCGGCTGCCCGGGGCGGGGGACCTCGGAAAAGGTGGCGCGCGGGGCCAGATCAGGGCGGAGGTTGGGTGGATTTTGCGACATGGCGCGGTCTATACCTGTGTTTTCCGCAGGCGGATAGGGGGTAAGACCCGCCTCAGGCGCCTCCCACCCGCCCACCCCGGCGCCCTCGGCGGGTCTTTTGGGATTCGATCTGCCGGTGTCGCCGCGTGGGGTGGGTGTCGGATGCGCGCCGCGCGGGAGTATTTGGGAAAGCTGCAATTGCAAGGGGCTTGCGGTTTTGGACCGGGCGCGGAAGGGTGTGGGCAAAAGGGGAGGGGTGAGGATGCAGGAGATGGAACGGCCTTTGGTGCTGTGCTGCCCGTTGCCGAGGACGTTGGAGCTGATTTTCACGCCGCAGCGGCTGGCAGAGCTGCGGGCGCGCTACCGGCTGGTGGAGACCACTGACGAAGCCCTGCCGGGGCTGGATGATGCGGTGCTGGAGCAGGCGCGCTATATCATCGGGCAACCGCCCTTGGCTGAGGCGACGCTGGCGCGGTTGAGTGCATTGCGCTGCATCTTCAATGTGGAATCCAACCTGATCAACAACATGCCTTATGATCAGGTGTTTGCGCGCGGCATCCATGTGGTGACGACGGGGGCGGTGTTTGCCGGGCCGGTGGCCGAGATTGGGCTCGGATTTGCACTGTCGCTCTTGCGCAATATTCACGGCGCCGATGCCGATTTCCGCGTCGGGCGCGAGGCCTGGGGCGGGGCGGGCAATACGCAGGCGCGGCTGTTGACCGGGGCAGAGGTCGGGATCATCGGCTTTGGCGATCTGGGGCGGGCCATGGCGCGCGTGTTGCAGGGCTTTCGCCCCCGGCTGCGCATTCATGACCCCTGGCTGCCAGAGGCGCGGATTGTGGAGGCCAGGGCGGAGCCGGCCACGCTGGAGGCAGTGATGACGCAATCGGATGTGGTGTTTGTCACCGCTGCGGTGACCTCGGAGAACCGGGGCTTTCTGGGAACGGAGGCCTTTGCCGCGATGCGCCCGGGTGCTGCGTTTATCTTGCTGAGCCGGGCGGATGTGGTGGATTTTCCGGCGCTGATGGCGGCGGTGGCCTCGGGTCATATTGTTGCGGCCTCGGATGTGTATCCCGACGAACCGCTGGCGCCGGATCATCCGGTGCGCGGCCTGCCGGGGTTTTTGCTGTCGGCGCATCGGGCCGGGGCGCTGGATGTGGCGTTTCAGCGAATGGGCGAAATGGTCTGGCAGGATATGGCACTGCTCGACAAGGGCCTGCCTCCCAACCTGTGCAAGCGGGCCGAGCGCGAGACGGTGGCGCGGATGCGCTCGCGGCCCGTGAATGTGAACTGACCCGATCGGCGGCGCCCCGCCGATGCGGTGACGCGCGTCGGCGGGGCTGTGCTGATGCGTTGCGGGCCGGGCGCATTGCGGCGTAGAATCGGGAAAACCCCGTGGGGAAGGCAGTCATCATGCGTTGGTTGATCCGTTCTGTTCTGGCCTTGTCTTTGCTGGTGTTTCTGGCGGTGGCGGCGGTGTTCATGATCCCGTCGGAGCGGATCGCTGCCCTTGCCGCCGAGCGCTTTGCCGAAGTGACCGGGCGCAGGCTGGTGATCGAAGGCTCGGTCCGGCCCAGTTTCTTTCCCACGCTGGGCGTGCAGACCGGGCCGGTTTCGGTGTCGAATGCCGATTGGGGCCTTGAGGGCGACATGCTGCGCGCCGAGGGGCTGAGCATCACGCTGGATCTGGCGGCGCTGATGGGCGGCGAGGTCAGGATCACCGGGATTTCGGCACAAGGCCCGCAGTTGGTGCTGGAACGGGCGCGGGACGGGCGTGAAAACTGGGTGTTCGGCGGGCAGGACGGTGGCAGCGCCGAGGCCGGGATGGCGGGCGAGGGCACGCCGTTCACGCTGGATCTGGCCGAGGTGTCAGACGGGCGTTTTACCTTTGTCGATCACGGCGCGGGCAGCCGGGTTGTGCTGCGCGCGGTCAACGGTGAGGCCCGCATTCCGGCGTTTCTGGGCGCGGCAGATTTCACTTTTGACGCAATCATGAACGAACAGCCGTTTGAAACCCGGCTCAACGTTGCAGAATTCGCACCTTTTCTGGAGGGCAGGCTTGTCGGCGTCGATCTGGCGCTGACAGCGGGCGAGGCTGATCTGCGCTTTGCCGGACAGGCGGGGTGGAACCCGCTGGCGGCTGAGGGCGACCTGGTGGCAAACCTTGCCGACCTGTCGGCCATCTCCGCGTTGGCGGGGATGGCAAAGCCTGATTTGCCGCAGGGCTTGGGCGCGCAAAAGGTGGAGGCGACGGGGCAGCTGACCCTGACCGACGCGCTGTCGCTGCACCTACGCGGCGGGGCGCTGACGCTGGATGACAACCGGCTGACGCTGGATGCTGACCTGACCACGGCGGGCGTGCGTCCGAACCTGTCAGCGCAGGTGCAGGCCGGGGCGCTGTCGCTGGCGGCGGCGATGAGCGGGTCGGGTGGCGAGATCGGCGGCGGCGCGCGCGGTGGCACGCAGGCCGATGGCTGGCCGACCGCGCCGATTGATGTCTCTGCTCTGGGGCTGATGGATGCGTCGGTTGCACTGACGGCGGACAGTGTCGATCTGGGCGTGGCAAAGTTTGGCACCACGCGGGTGGTGACCACGATTGACCGGGCGCGGGCGGTGTTTGATCTGCGCCAGATTGCCGCCTATCAGGGCACGGTCAGCGGGCAGTTCGTGGTCAATGGTCGCAACGGGCTGTCGGTGGGCGGCGATCTGGTGCTGTCGGGGCTGGCGATGCAGTCTTTGCTGATGGATCTGGGCGGCTATGACCGGCTGATCGGAACCGGCGATCTGGCGCTGAAATTCCTGGGCGTCGGCAATTCGGTCGATGCGATCATGCGCAGCTTTTCCGGCTCTGGCAATCTGCGCCTTGGCAAGGGCGAGTTGCGCGGGCTGGATATTGCCGGAATGTTGCGCACGCTGGATGCGGGCTTTGTCGGCGAAGGGCAGAAGACGATTTTCGAGGCGGTGACGGCGGGCTTTACCATCGACGGCGGCGTGCTCCGCAACAGTGATCTGGCGTTTCAGGCGCCCTATGTGACCGCAACCGGCAATGGCGAGGTCAACCTTGGCGCGCGCACGCTGGATTACCGGCTGCGCCCGGTGGCTCTGGCGGCGGTCGATGGGACTGGCGGGGTGATGGTGCCGTTGCTGATCACCGGCAGCTGGGCCAGTCCGCGGTTTCGCCTCGATCTGGAGGCCTTGGCGCGGGAGCGGTTTGAGGAACAGGCCAAGGAGGCGGAGGCGCGGGCCAAGGCCGAGCTGGAGCGCAAGGCCGAGCAGGAACTGGGCATCATTCGGCAGGAGGGCGAAAGTCTGGAAGACGCCGCCCGCCGCCGGGCGCAAGAGGCGATTGACGCCGAAGCCGGGCGGTTGCTGGAGCGGCTGCTGGGCGGCGGAAACTGAAGCAGGCGGCCCTGCGGCCGCCTGCCGTATCCCCCAAAGGGCTTAGTTGACTTCTGACGACGGGCGCGGCGTCTCTGCCGTCTCGGCGGGCAGCACTGGCAAGGTGACGCCCGGCAATGTGCCGGTCAGACTGTCCAGAAACGCCACCAGTTGCGCGGTTTCCTTTGGTGCGAGTTGTTCGCCCAGCTGGCTTTCGGCCATGACCTCGACCGCAACCGCCAGATCCCAGACCTTGCCGGAGTGGAAATAGGGTGCCGTCAGAGCGACGTTGCGCAGTGGCGAGGCGCGGAACACATATTCGTCATCCACGGTTTCGGTGACGGCAAAACGGCCCTTGTCCCCCGGCGGCAGAATCTCGGCGCCGGGTTTTTCGATCAGGCCAAAGGGATAGTAGCCATGGCCGCCGACGTTGACGCCCGAATGGCAGGATGAACAGCCCTTGTCCATGAACAGGGTCAGACCGGCCTTGGCATCATCGCTCATCGCGTTGTCGTCGCCGTTCAGCCAGGAATCGAACGGGGCGGGCGTGATCAGCGTGGCCTCGAACGCCTCGATCGCCTTGGCCATGTTGTCAAAGGTCACAGGATCGGGTTCAGCCGGAAAGGCGGCGGTGAACCAGGTCACGTATTGCGGCATGGATTTGAGTGTAACCTCGACCTGCTCGGGCGTGTTCGCCATCTCGACCCCGGCCTGAATCGGGCCTTTTGCCTGTGCGGCAAGGTCGTCGGCGCGGCCATCCCAGAACTGCGCCTCGTTGAGGACCGCGTTCAGCACGGTGGGCGAGTTGCGCGGTCCCTTTTGCCAGCCATGGCCGACGCTGGTTTCCATGTTGTCATCGCCGCCGGTCGCAAGATTGTGGCAGGACGCACAGGAAAACACCCCCGACGCCGAGAGGCGGGGATCAAAGAACAGCGCTTTGCCAAGCTCGATCTTCTCGGGCGTGACCGGGTTGTCCTTGACCGCCGGGATGGTCGAGGGCAGGGGTTTGAATTCATCCGCCGCGCGGTCGCGCAGCGCATCTGCCATGACCGGCCCGGCAAGGGCCGAGGTCATCAGAGCAAGGATCAGGGTTCGTTTCATGCCATATCTCCGTATGTCATAAGGTTGCTCCCGAAACCTTAGAACGATTCCAAACACGCGTCCGTGATCTGGATCAATTCTAAATCAATCATGCTGGCTGTGTGTTCTGGGACCGGAAAACGCGCGCCGCCAGGCGGGTGCTGGTCCGCGCGCGATCCGGCGGATCAGCGCGGCGTCAGGTCTGACGGGCTGTCAGGATCATAGGCAAGGCCAAAGCGGACGCCGTTCAGCGTATGGGTGCAGCAGGCGCAGCCTGGGCGCAGGTTTGCAGGCGACAGCTCTGGATCAACCAGAGCCAGACGGTTGGCGTCATCCACGAACAACCCGCTGAAATAGCTGCTTTCTCCGGTTGCAAAGAGGCGGCGGCGCTCGTCTTGCGTCCGCGCGACCATCCAGAACACCGGCTCTTCGCGGTCCAGCCGCGATACGGCTTCGGCATGCACGGCGGGCCAGTCCTGCCCGACCCTGGACAGCAGAAAGCGAAACAACGGGGTATAGTCAAACGCCCCCAGACGCCCGCTCTTGCGCATTTTGCCACGGGTCACGCCATCGGCTTCGGCGGTCTTTTCGGCCTTGGTGTGGCGCTCCCAGCGGTAGTCACCGCCGCCGGGATGCCGGACACCGCGCGCCAGCGTGTTGACCTTGCGGTAAAGCGGTTCTTTCTGTCCGCCCCGCCCCATGATCAGCGGCGGCGGTCGCGCCGCGCGCTCATCGGCTGGAATGCAACGCCAACATGCGCTTCGCAATAGGGTTTGCCGGGCAGGCTGGGCAGACCGCAGAACCAGAAATCCTCGGTCGCGGGGTCGCCGATCGGCCATTTGCAGGTGCGCTCGGTCAGTTCCATCAGCGTCAGGCGCTTGGCGTGCTTTTCGACCTCACGCACCGAAGCCAGTGCCTCGGGGCTGATCTCATTGGCCGACGGCTGCGGTGGCAGCGGCTGACCGGCGGGGATGATCGCCTTGCGCACCGGCAGCGGCGTCACATTCGACGGCGCTGCGGGGGCCGCTGCGGCGGGCCGCTCCGGCGCTGCCGGACGCGGGGCTGCCGCAACCGGCTCGGGGAGCGGCTCTGGCGCGCGTGGCGCCACAGGCTCTGGCTTGGCAGTCACGACCGGGGCTTCGTCCTCGGCCTCATCCTTGCCGCCGCCGACACGGTTCGACAGGCCCAGACGATGGACCTTGCCGATCACCGCATTGCGCGTGACACCGCCCAGTTCCTTGGCGATCTGGCTGGCCGACTGGCCTTCGGCCCACATCTTCTTGAGCGTTTCAACCCGCTCATCCGTCCAGGACATGGTGATCTCCGCTATTGGGCTGGGATAAGGACTTCGCCGCGCATTCTAACCGCGACGGCACGGGATACAAGCAGGCAGGCCGAAGATCAAGCGCCGCCCGTCGAATCCGCGTGCCGGAGTCCGGTTTGCCGCCAGTTTTCCGTTTACAGAACCGGAATCTTGGCCTATTGCAGCCCAATGACCCAACGGCACGCCCTTATCCGACGTCCCCGACGCTTCTGAGCGACAGGTTACGCATGGCCCGGCGCACAGGGCCACCCCCAGACATTGACAGCCCCGCATTGACACTCCCCGCGGGCACCCGCTACGCCTTGGCTTTCTCCTGTGTGCAAGCAGGGACAGTCCGTGCGCCGGTCCCGCCAGCTTCCGAAAGGCATGTGCCATGATTTCCGCCGTTCTGCCCACCTATAACCGCGCCCCCCTTGCCTTTGTGTCGGGGGAGGGCAGCTGGCTCACGTCCGAGGACGGCAGCCGATACCTCGATCTGGGGGCCGGCATCGCCGTCAACGCTCTGGGCCATGCCCATCCGGCACTCGTAGGGACGCTGACCGCGCAGGCGCAAAAGCTGTGGCATGTGTCCAACATCTACCGCATCCCGGAACAGGAGCAGCTGGCCGAGATGCTGGTGGACCTGACCTTTGCCGACACGGTGTTCTTTACCAACTCAGGCACCGAGGCGGCCGAGCTGGCCATCAAGATGGCGCGCAAGCACCACTATGACGCGGGCCACCCCGAACGCACGCAGATCATCGCCTTTGAAGGCGCATTCCACGGCCGCTCTACCGGCGCGATTGCGGCGGCCGGGTCGGAAAAGATGGTCAAGGGCTACGGTCCGCTGATGCCGGGCTTTACCCAGCTGAAATGGGGCGATCACGATGCCATCCGCGCGGCGGTCACCGACCAGACCTGCGCCGTGATCATCGAGCCGATTCAGGGCGAGGGCGGTATCCGCGTGGTGCCCGATCAATGCCTGAAGGGCTTGCGCGATCTGTGCGACAGCACCGGGACGCTTCTGATCTTTGACGAGGTTCAATGTGGCATGGGCCGCACCGGTAAACTTTTCGCCCATGAATGGGCCGGGGTCACGCCCGATATCATGATGGTCGCCAAGGGCATCGGCGGCGGCTTTCCGCTGGGCGCGGTGCTGGCCACCGAACGGGCCGCTTCCGGCATGGTCGCGGGCACCCATGGCTCCACCTATGGCGGCAATCCGCTGGGTTGCGCCATCGGGGCTGCGGTCACCGGAATTGTCTCCGAGCCCGCGTTCCTTGATGCCGTCAGCCAGAAGTCCGCGCAGTTCCGGCAGGGGCTCGAAGGGCTGGTCGCCAGCCATCCGAAGGTGTTTGCCGCAGTGCGTGGTCAGGGCCTGATCCTGGGTCTGAAATGCGTGGTGCCCAATACCGATGTGGTCAAGGCCGGCTACGGCCGCCACATCCTGACCGTCGCCGCCGCCGACAATGTGCTGCGCCTGCTGCCTGCCCTCAACATCCCCGAGGCGGACATCGCCGAGGCGCTCTCCCGCCTCGATGCAACCGCCACCGATCTGGAAGCCGCTCTCTGATCCGCTTGCACCTTTGATAAATACTCTCGGGGGTCCGGGGGCAGACAGCCCCCGGCGCTTGCCGCCAAAGAAAACGAAATGACATGAAACACTTTCTCGATATCCACACCACCGACGCCGCCGATCTCAGATCCATGATCGACTCGGGCCTTGCGATGAAATCCGCCCGGCTGGGCCGCCCGCGTGGCGCGCCTGATGATGATCAGCCGCTGGCCGGTCACATGGTCGCGCTGATCTTTGAGAAGCCCTCCACCCGGACCCGCGTGTCGTTTGATGTCGGCGTGCGTCAGATGGGCGGGCAGACCATGGTGCTGTCGGGCAAGGAAATGCAGCTGGGCCATGGCGAGACCATTGCCGACACCGCCCGGGTGCTGTCGCGCTATGTTGATCTGATCATGATCCGCACCTTCGAGGAGGCGACGCTGCAGGAGATGGCCGAACACGCCACCGTGCCGGTGATCAACGGTCTGACCAACCGCACGCATCCGTGCCAGATCATGGCCGATGTGATGACTTATGAAGAGCATCGCGGCCCGATTGCGGGCAAAAAGGTGGTCTGGGCTGGCGACGGCAACAATGTCTGCGCGTCTTTCCTGCATGCTGCCGGGCAGTTCGGCTTTGATTTCACCTTCACCGGGCCAGAGACGCTGGACCCGGAGCAGAAGTTTGTGCAATTCGCCCGCGCCAAGGGGTCGGATGTGCTGATCGAGCGCGATCCGCACACGGCGGTGATCGGGGCCGATCTGGTGGTGACCGATACCTGGGTCAGCATGCACGACCCCGAGTCGGCGAAAGAGCGGCGTCACAACCAGCTGCGCGGCTATCAGGTCAACGAGGCGCTGATGGCAGGCGCGAAACCGGACAGCCTGTTCATGCATTGCCTGCCCGCGCATCGCAATGACGAGGCGACCAGCGCCGTGATGGACGGCCCGCATTCGGTGATCTTTGACGAAGCGGAAAACCGGCTGCACGCACAAAAGGCGATCATGCGCTGGTGTCTGGGCAAGTAGGCCTTTTGTGGGTGAGGCGGGGTGAACCCCGCCCTACCCATAACCCCCGATACCCCATGGCACACCGCACCATGGTCTTGCCGTAGGGCGGGGTTCACCCCGCCATATGGTGCGGCAAAGGCGGGGTGAACCCCGCCCTACGGCGGGTGCGCAGGCGCGCCCGTGTCAGCCCATCTGGTGTTTCAGGATGACGGGGATGATCAGATCCTCCTCATCCTCCAGATGCCGGATCAGCTGACGCTCGAACGGGGCAAGGCTGGCGTGAAAGGCGAGGGCCGCCTCGCGCGGATCATTGGCTTGCAACGCATCGTTGGCCGAGGCGACAAAGCCATCAAGCAAAGCGTCCAGCGCGTGATGGTCGCGGTCCAAGAGCTCGAACCCGCGCGCAAGGCGCGGCTCCAGCTCCTGCATCGCCGGAAAATAGCTGGCATCTTCAACCTGATGATGGCCGATCAGCCCCTGCACCAGCTGTTCGCCGCCGCGCAGCAACCGGCCTTGCCAGCGTTGCGGGTCGATCCGGCCGCCGCTCATATGTTCGGCATCCAGCCGCAGGCCCGACATAAGGTCGCGAAAGCCCAGATGACGGTCGAGCCAGAACGCAGACAGTCCTTCGAACCCGGGCACATCTGACCAACCCGCGCGGGGCCAGTCGGCCAGCAGGGTGACAAGGTCGGGCGGCAGGCGGTCGCGGCTGGCAAGATCATCGGTCATGCCCCTCACATATCCCATCCGCGCGTGGCTTCAACCACCCTTGACGCCTTGGCGCCATGCGCAGATCACTTGCATCAACACCGAATTGGCATCAGCACAAAAGGACTTACCCCATGCATCACCGCTCGATCGCCGTCTATGATCGCTTCCTCGCCAACCTGTCGCGCATTCTGACCAAGGCCGAGGCGCATTGCACCGAACATGCCATCAAGCCCGAGGCGATGCTGACCTTCCGGCTGTTCCCCGACATGTTCCCCTTTGTCCGTCAGGTGCAGCTGGCCTGCGATTTCGCCGCCCGCGCCGCCGCTCGTCTGGCGGGAGAGGAGCCGAAGGGCTTTCCCGACACCGAGACCAGCTTTGCCGAGTTGCAGGCGCGGATCGAGGCGGCGCGCGGATACATGGCCGGGTTTGACGCCACCCGCTATGACGGGGCGGAAAGCCGCAAGATCACGCTGAAAATGCGTGGCCAGGACGTGACCATGACGGGCGAGAATTTCCTGAACCTGTATTCCCTGCCGCAGTTTCACTTTCACCTGACCACCGCCTATAACATCCTGCGTCACAATGGGGTGGCCTTGGGCAAGGGCGATTACATGGGCGGCTGACAGGTCATTCCGCGGGGCGTGGGGGAGCGTGTGGCACCGCCTGCACCTCATCCGCGCCCGCTGTGCGCCCTGCCAGCAGGGCCACCACGATCAGCAGCAGCGACAGCACGGCATAGGTGACGCGGAAGCCGATTGCCTCGGCGACGAAACCGATGCTGGCCGGGGCCACCAGAATGCCGGCGTAGCCCACCATGGTCACCGCCGCGATTGCTGTGCCCGAGGCGACACCGGGATAGTTCCCGGCGGCGGAAAACATGATCGGCACCATATTGGCGACGCCAAGGCCGGTGATAAAGAACGCCGCAATCGCCAGCGTATCATTGGGGGCAAGCGCTGCCAGCATCATCCCCGCCGCCGCCAGCAGGCCCGACACCCGCAGGGTGACGACCGCGCCAAAGCGGTTGCGCAGGGAATCTCCCGCAAACCGCATCAGCGCCATGGCCCCGGCAAAGAAGGCAAAGCCAAGGCCCGAGCGGAACACATCCGACCCCATATCCTTTTGCAGATAGAGCGCCGCCCAATCCAGCACCGCGCCTTCGGGCACCATCGAAAACAGGGCCATCGCACCCAGCAGCCACAACCCGGCCTCGCGCGGCAGCAGGGCGGTTTTTCCGACTGTACCTGTCGTGACCACCGGCACAGGGCCTTCGCCGCGCAGGAATGGCATCACCGCAAGCACCACCGCCGCCGTGATTGCGGCCACCAGTGCTGCCTGTATTTCGGCCCCCCAGTGTGAGATCACCCAGGCCCCGGCGAAGCCACCGACAAAGCCGCCAAGGCTCCAGAATCCGTGGCTGGATGACATGATCGCCCGGCCAAGGCGACGTTCCACCTCGACCGCGTTGGCGTTCATCGCCACATCCATGCAGCCGATCAGGGCACCAAGGATGGCCATGGCAGGCACCAGCAGCGCAAGGGATGGTGCAAACACCACGATGGGAAGCACCGCCGCCGACGACAGCGCAAAGACGCGCAGCACCGCGACGGAGCCGAAGCGCGCGATCAGGCGGCCGGTGAACAGCATGGCCCCCACAGCACCGAGGCCGAGCACAAGGATCAGGATGCCAAGGGTAAATTCGGTGATCTGATGCCGTGGCAGCAGCAGCGGGATCTGCGGGGCCCAGGCCCCCATGACAAAGCCCGCAGCGGCGAACATCGCCGCCACCGCCCAGCGGGCGCGTCTTGCCTCGGTCATGGTCATACCCGGTCTCCTTTTTGTGCGTCCTTGCGTAGACCGGGCGCGGAGAGGGGAAAAGCCCCCCTGGCTTCACAGATTATGTCAGCGCTAACGGAGGTGTGGCGCGCGCAAGCCGCGCGCAAAAGAAAACGGCGAACCGGGGGAGGACCGGTTCGCCGCAAAACCTGTTGGCGCAGGGAGGAGGAGAGCGCCTTCAGGAGGCTGGTGTCAGGCCGTAACCCGTTGACGGATCACGATTTCTGACGTGTTCATTTGCCGTAGGCGGCTTCGTGTGCAATATCTTCGATCGACACGCGGGCGACATTGATGTCGGCCAGATCGCGGTCGGACATTGCCGACAATTCGTTCAGGGTTTGCAGATAGACCGCGCGACGTTCGCGGGCCACATTCCACTTGGCCAGAACATCGCCCATCCATCCGCCGACCTGAAAGCCAGCAACCGTTTGCGTGTTCGTATAAGCCATGATCGTATCCTCTTCATCATCTTCGGATCGGACAAGGCGGCCCATCCGCCCTTTCCGTTGACTGTAAGATGGGGCAAATGCTGCAGGTGCACAATCCTGCGATTGGCCAAAGCCGATATGCGCGGACTGCATGGCTTATGCGGTGGCTCTTCAGGAAACAGTCATGTTTTGCCATATTAAAGCCATAGTCAGCGCTCGCTGACCCGCTTTCCGGTGCGTCACCCCGCGTTTGCGCCGTGTCCGGCTGCGGTGTCAGGCCCGGCCCAGCAGGCCCAGCATCTGTACCGCCGCCGCCTCTGGCGACAGCTCACCCGCCTCAACCCGCGCACCCAATGCCGCCATCGAGCCTTTGGCCGGTTCGCGGTCCAGCACCGCCAGCAGGCCGCGCCGCACCTCTTCGCCGAACCAGTGCCGGGCCTGATGGGCGCGGCGGCTGTCCCAGTGGCCGTGCGCGCGCCGCCAGTCGGCCAGCGCCTGCATGTCGGCCCAGGCCTCGGCCAGCCCGTCGTTTTCCACCGCCGACACACAGACCGCTTTGGGAAACCCTTCGGGGTCTTGCGCGCGGCGGCGCAAGAGGTGCAGCGCGCCGGCATAATCGGCGCGGGTGCGCATGGCGGCTGGTTTCAGATCGCCATCGGCCTTGTTGACCAGAATCATGTCGGCCATTTCCATGATGCCGCGCTTGACGCCCTGCAACTCGTCGCCGCCTGCGGGGGCAAGGAGCAGGATGAACAGATCGCAGATCTCGGCCACCACGGTTTCCGACTGGCCCACGCCGACGGTTTCCACCAGCACCACATCGAAGCCCGCCGCCTCGCACAGCGCCGCCGCCTCACGCGAGCGGCGGGCGACGCCGCCCATCTGCGCCTGACTGGGCGAGGGGCGGATGAAGGCGGCGGGTTCGCGGCTGAGCCGTTCCATCCGGGTCTTGTCGCCCAGAATCGAGCCGCCCGACCGGGCCGAGGACGGGTCCACCGCCAGCACCGCGACCCGCAGGCCCTGTGCGACCAGCATCATGCCGAACGCCTCGATAAAGGTGGATTTGCCCACCCCCGGCGTGCCCGACAGCCCGATCCGCAGCGCCTGCCGCCCCGCCGCGCGGGCGTTTGCGACCAGCTCCACCGCTTCCAGCCGGTGATCGGCGCGCGCGCTTTCCACCCGGGTGATCGCCCGCGCCAGGGCTCTGCGGTCGCCGGCGATCACGGCTTTGGCCAGTTCGGTCATCTGCATGCGTGCATCCATCTGTCACAACTGCTTGATATCGGTGTGCCATCCGGCACTTTCCCGCCGGTTGATGATCAACAGGCCCACCTTTTGCTCTGTCATGCCCTATAGTTTGCCATGATGCCAGTCTGAGCCGCCCGTCCGGCCAATTCCCCAAGGAGCCTTTGATGTTGCCTCGTTGTGTTGTCGCCGGACTTGCCGCGCTGTCTTTGTCCACGCCGCTTTTGGCGCAAGAGTCGAACGTGGCGCGCTATACGGTGTCTGTCAGCGGCCTGACGGCGGGAAAGGTGACGCTTGCGGCCCAGCATGAAGGCGCGCGCTATGTGATCAGCTCGAATTCCGCCTCTGCCGGGCTGGCCGGGGTGTTCCGTTCGTTCACCTTGGCCTCGCGCACGCAGGGCACCGAACGCAACGGGCGTCTTATCCCGCAGCGCTATTCGGCGGATGCCAAGGGCGCGCGGCAAGGGCGCGGTGCGGAACTGGCGTTTGATGGCGGGGTGGCCACGGTGGTCCGGGCCGATCCGCCCGAACCGGATGCCCCGGTGGTGGACCCTGCGCGGCACAAGGGTGTGGTTGATCCGCTGACCGGCCTCTATTCGGTGCTGCGCGACACCACGCCCGCGACGGCTTGCCGGGTTGATGTGAAGATGTTCGACGGCCACCGCGTCAACAGCGTCACGCTGTCGTCGCCACAGGCCGATGGTGAGGGGCTGACCTGCCGGGGCCTCTATCGCCGGATCGACGGCTATCCGGCCAGGGAACTGGCCAAGAAACCCGAGACAGCCTTTACCGTCACCTATCGCCCGGCCGAAGGCGGCGTGTTGCGGGTCACCGAAGTGTCGGTGGACAGCGCCTTTGGCCTCGCGCGGATGGTCCGTGACGACTGATCCGGCGCTTGGGTCTTGATCTGCGCGGTGCGGGGGCCTAACCCCGGCGCATGTCTGAGCCAAGTTTGCCCCCTGATCCGCTGCCAATTGACGAGGTGATCCCCGCGCTGCAAGCCGCGATGGCGGCGCAGGGGATGGCCGTGCTGCAAGCTCCCCCCGGTGCGGGCAAGACCACGCGGGTGCCGCTGGCGTTGCTGGGGCAGGTGACGGGGCGTATCCTGATGCTGGAGCCGCGCCGCCTTGCCACCCGCGCCGCCGCCGCGCGCATGGCCGACACGCTGGGCGAGCCGTTGGGACAGACCGTCGGCTACCGGATCCGGGGCGAGTCAAAGACCAGTGCCGCCACAAGGATCGAGGTGGTGACAGAAGGCATCCTGACCCGGATGATCCAGTCTGATGCCGAATTGCCCGGCATTGGCCTGATCATCTTTGACGAATTTCACGAGCGTTCCTTGCAGGCCGATCTTGGCCTTGCATTGGCGTTGGAAATCCGGGGGGCGTTGCGGCCCGATCTGCAATTGCTGGTGATGTCGGCGACATTGGATGCGGCCCCGGTGGCGGCGCTGATCGGGGATGCGCCGCTGATCACCTCGCAGGGGCGCGCGTTCCCGGTCGAAACCCGCTGGCTGCCGCGCCCGCCTGATGCCTCGCTGCGCCATGAGGCGGCGGTGGCGGGGTTGATCCGGCAGGCGCTGGATGAGGTGCCTGAAGGGGATGTGTTGGTGTTCCTGCCCGGCGAGCGCGAGATCCGCCGGGTCGAGGTGCAGATGCAGGGCATTCCGGGCCTGACCATCCGGCCGTTGTTCGGCGCGATGGAGTTTGCCGCACAGCAGGCGGCGCTTGCCCCAGCGCCGGGGCGCAAGCTGGTGCTGGCGACTTCAATCGCCGAAACCTCGCTGACCATTCCGGGGGTGCGGGTGGTGGTCGATGGCGGCCGGTCGCGTCGCGCGCGCTTTGACGCGGGCTCCGGCATGTCGCAGCTGGTGACCGAGCGGGTGACACGGGCCGAGGCCGAGCAGCGGCGCGGCCGGGCCGGGCGGGTGGCGCCCGGCGTGTGCTACCGGCTGTGGACGCGCGGCGAAGAGGGTGGCATGGCCGCCTTTCCCCCCGCCGAGATCGAGGCGGCGGATCTGACTCCGCTGGCGCTGGAGCTGGCGTTGTGGGGGGCGGTGGATCTGCCGTTCCTGACCCCGCCGCATCCCGGCGTGCTGGGGGAGGCGCAGGCGCTGCTGCACGGTCTGGGCGGGCTGGATGCCAAGGGCGGTATCACCGCCCATGGCCGCGCGCTTGCCGCGCTGCCACTGCACCCGAGACTCGCGCATATGCTGGTGATCGCCGGGCCAAAGGCGGCCCCGCTGGCCGCGCTGCTGGCGGAGCGTGACCCGCTGCGCGGGGCAGGGGCGGACCTGCTGGCGCGGCTGAAAGCCATCGACAAACCGCCTGCCGAAGCGCACCGCCCGACCATCGAGCGGATCCGGGTGGAGGCCCGTCGTCTGGCGCGGATGGTGCCGACCGCCCGGATGGCGGATCTGTCACCGGCGCAGATGGCAGCACTCGCCTATCCTGACCGCATCGGGCTGCGCCGCGCGGGCGACGCCCCGCGTTGGGTGCTGTCGGGCGGCAAGGGGGCGGCAATGGCAGCAGGTCAGCCGCTGTCGGGCGCGCGGCTGATCGTGGCCACCGATCTGGACGGCGACCCGCGCGAGGCGCAGGTGCGGCAGGCTGTGGCGATCACCGAGGCCGAGCTGCGTGCGCTGTACGCCGACCAGATCGTCTGGACCGATGTCTGCGAATGGTCGCGCCGCGACGGCAAGGTGCTGGCCCGCAAGCAGGAACGCTTTGGCGCGCTGGTGCTGGCCGAGCGCAACTGGCCCGACGCCCCGCCCGAGGCCATGGCCCGCGCCGCCCTTGACGGGCTGCGCCAGATTGGTCTGCCCTGGACCGCGAGCGCCCGCCGGTTGCGCGCCCGGTTGCGGCTGGCGCGGGGCGACGACTGGCCTGAACTGGACGATGCCACCCTGCTGAACACCGCTGAAGGCTGGCTGCTGCCGCATCTGGCAGGCAAACGCAGCGAGGCCGAGTTGCGCGCACTGGACCTGACCGAGCCGCTGAAGGCCCTGATCGGCTGGGAGCGGATGGCCCAGACTGACGCACAGGTGCCGGGCAGCTTTGAGACCCCGCTGGGGCGCAGGGTGCCGATTGATTATGACGGCGACCACCCGTCGATCGAGGTCCGTCTGCAGGAGATGTTCGGGGTGACCCGTCACCCCACCGTCGGCGCGGCCCGTTTGCCGTTGCGCATCACCCTGCTGTCTCCGGGCCAACGCCCGGTGCAGGTCACGCTGGACCTGCCCGGGTTCTGGGCCAACAGCTACGCCGATGTGCGCAAGGACATGCGCGGCCAATACCCGCGCCACCCCTGGCCCGAAGACCCGACCACCGCCGACCCGACCCTGCGGGCCAAGCCGCGCGGGACGTGAAGAAAATGGAACGCGCTGTCGCGCGTGAGGTTTTTGTCTCGGCTCTGGCCTGCGGCCAACCGCCTCGGGTCTGCGCTCCGCGCGGGGAGTATTTGGAAAAGCTGCAAAGTCGGGGCGGGTTCTTTGGCTTTGCAGCTTTCCCAAATACTCCGGGGTTTGGGGCAGCGCCCCAATACTTGGGTGGGGCAAAGGTGAATCGCTTGACGAGGGGGACAATCGCGCGTAAACGCAGCCAACGAATTCGAGGTCGCGCATGCGCGGGCCTTGTAGATTTTGCACCTTACGCCCTGCTGGCGTTGACTTGAAGGATTACGACGATGTCGCGCGTCTGCGAACTCTCGGGCGTTGGCCCGATGACCGGTAACACCATCAGCCACGCGAACAACAAGTCGCGTCGCCGGTTTCTGCCGAACCTGAACGAAGTTACCCTGATTTCTGACATTCTGGGCCAGTCGTTCAAGCTGCGGATCTCGGCCGCGGCCCTGCGCACGGTTGACCATCGCGGTGGGCTGGATGCGTTTCTGGCCAAGGCCAAGGACGTGGAGTTGTCCGGCACTGCGCTGAAGATCAAGAAAGACATTGCAAAGGCTCAGGCATCCGCCTGATCCGTTGTTGTCGCAATTGAAAGACCCGCCCGCAGGATTGCGCGGCGGGTTTTTTGTGTTTGGCGTCAGGATCATGAGTATTTTTGCCAAGATGAAAGCGCGGCGGCAGACTTGTCTGGCGCGAAGCGCTCGCATCCTGGCCTGATTGCGCCCGTCGGCGGATCGCGCCCGGTCTGAGCATTGCCGAAGCTAAAAGGGGATCAGGCCGCTGCACTGGCGGGGCAGCGGCGACGGCCTGAAACAGTGTGACGCGTCTGGCGCGGATCAGTTGGCGCAGAATGCCTCTGCCTGGTCGCCAAAGGCCTTGTAGCGACGCCAGAAATCATTGTCGTTGTCGGATTTCGACATCCGGACCTTCTGCGCGCGGTCGGGGTCTTTGAAGAAGGCCGCCGCCTTGCGCTGATCGCCGCCGCGCAGGGTCATGTCGGCGACCTGCTGCACACAGGCGCAGACCGGGCGGGTGGCGGCCTTGCGGTCAGAGCCGAGACAGGCGCGCTCAATCGGGCCGGCCAGCACGGCTGCGGTGGAAAGCGAGAGAAGCATGGCGGCGCAAGCTGCCAGAACAACAGGTTTCATCATCTTTATCTGCCTCATTGCCGGGGACGGGGAACCCCTCCGCCACAGGTCGTTTTTCTGACAGCATCATGACGATTCGTCCGGCGTTTTTCAATGCCGCAGCGCGGCTCGGCGGTGGATTGCCCAAAGCGGCCAGCCCTTGGGTGCCGGCTTGTCTGCGCCACAAGATCAAGCGGTTTGGCGTGCTGGTTGTGCCTGTGTCTGGCCCGTGATGACCCGGGTGATCTGCCCGCATCATCCGCCGGATGGCGGGAATCAGGGGGGCGGAACCGACTCAGCCTGCCCATTGTGCCGTCACCGGGCCGTAAACGCTGCATCCCCCTTCCCGGCCCCATATTTCCAAGCTATATGCCGCGCATGACCCAGCTTGATCTCATTCGCAATTTCTCGATCGTGGCCCATATCGACCACGGAAAATCCACCCTCGCCGACCGGCTCATTCAGTTGACCGGGACGGTGGCTGCGCGCGATATGAAGGCGCAGATGCTGGACAGTATGGATATCGAGCGCGAGCGCGGGATCACGATCAAGGCCAACACGGTGCGGATCGAGTATCCGGCCAAGGATGGCAAGACCTATATCCTGAACCTGATCGACACCCCCGGCCATGTCGACTTTGCCTATGAGGTCAGCCGCTCGATGCGCGCGGTCGAGGGGTCGCTCTTGGTGGTGGATGCGAGCCAGGGGGTTGAGGCGCAGACGCTGGCCAACGTCTATCAGGCGCTGGACGCCGGGCATGAGATTGTGCCGGTGCTGAACAAGATCGACCTGCCCGCCGCCGAGCCCGAACGGGTCAAGGCGCAGATCGAGGATGTGATCGGGCTGGATGCGTCGAACGCGATCAACATCTCGGCCAAGTCGGGTCTGGGGATTCCCGATGTGCTGGAGGCGATTGTCACCCGTCTGCCCGCGCCCAAGGGCGACCGCGATGCGCGGCTGAAGGCGATGCTGGTGGACAGCTGGTATGACGCCTATCTGGGCGTTGTCGTGATGATCCGCGTCATCGACGGCGTTGTGCGCAAGGGCGACCGCATCAAGATGATGCAGACCGGTGCGGTCTACGGCGTTGACAAGCTGGCGGTGCTGAAACCGCAGATGGTGGATATTGACGAACTGGGGCCGGGCGAGATTGGCATCTGGACCGGCTCGATCAAGCAGGTGCGCGATACCCGCGTCGGCGACACCATCACGTCCGAGAAAAAGGGCTGCGAAACCGCGCTGCCGGGGTTCAAACCGGCGCAGCCGGTGGTGTTCTGCGGCTTGTTCCCGGTCGATGCCGCCGATTTTGAGGATCTGCGCGATGCGATTGAAAAGCTGCAGCTGAATGATGCCTCGTTCAGTTCCGAGATGGAAACCTCGGCCGCCCTTGGTTTCGGCTTCCGCTGCGGCTTTCTGGGCCTGCTGCACCTTGAGGTGATCCGCGACCGGCTGGAGCGGGAGTATGATCTGGATCTGATCACCACCGCGCCGTCCGTGGTGTTCAAGCTGCATATGAAGGATGGCGAGGTGCGTGATCTGCACAACCCCGCCGACATGCCCGACCTGACCTATATCGACCACATCACCGAGCCGCGGATCAAGGCCACCATCATGGTGCCTGATGAATACCTTGGCGATATTCTGAAGCTGTGCCAGGACCGGCGCGGCATCCAGCTGGACCTGTCCTATGCCGGATCGCGCGCGATGGTGGTCTATGACCTGCCGCTGGCCGAGGTGGTGTTCGACTTCTACGACCGGCTGAAATCGGTGACCAAGGGCTATGCCAGCTTTGACTATGTGATCAGCGAATACCGCGAGGATTTTCTGGTCAAGATGTCCATTCTGGTCAACGAGGAACCGGTTGACGCGCTGTCGATGATGGTCCACCGCGACCGCGCCGAAGCGCGGGGCCGGGCGATGGTGGAAAAGCTCAAAGAGCTGATCCCCCGGCACATGTTCAAGATCCCGATTCAGGCCGCCATCGGCGCGCGGGTGATTGCGCGCGAGACATTGAGCGCGATGCGCAAGGACGTGACGGCGAAATGCTACGGCGGCGACGCCACCCGGAAGCGCAAGCTCTTGGACAAGCAGAAGGCCGGGAAGAAGAAGATGCGGCAGTTCGGCAAGGTGGAGATCCCGCAGGAGGCGTTTATCTCGGCGCTGAAGATGGATGGGTGAGGAAAGGCTCAACCAACCCTCGACTTGACGAGATGATGGCGTGTGCAGACTGAGTTCTCGTCGGGTCAAAGGTGGGCGCCCCTACATCACATCCGGCCGTTGAATGGTAAAATGTAGGGCGGGGTTCACCCCGCCGCCCAACCCTCACCCATAAACACCACCCCTCGGCGCGACCGTGACCACCAGCCGCCCATCCTCGATCCGGTAGACAATCCGCCACTCGCCGACCCGTACACGCCACTGGTCAAGTTCGCCCACCAGTTTGAGGCATCCCGGCGGGCGGGGGTTTTCCCCCAGCCCGGCAATGGCGCGTTTGATTGGGGCTGACAGGCGGGCATCTTTCATCCGCCGCAGTGCCTTGGCTGCTGAGGCGGAATACTCGATGCGATACGCGGTCATTCGGCAGCGTCAGCCGCTTCGATCTCGGCCCACAGCTGGTCATGCGGCACGGCTTTGCCCGGATCGGCCAGATACTCGGCATAGGCGGCAGCGCCCATTTTCGCCAGTTCCGCATCCTCCAGCGATTCGTAATAGGCCATCGCCTCGACCGAGATCATCACCGCGACCGGTTTGCCGTGCTTTTCGATGATCACATCCTCGCGCCCGTGCTGGACCTTGCCCAAGAGGTCAGACAGGGTTTCGCGGGCTTGCGAGACGGAGACGGTGATCATGGGTCTGTCCATTTTGTACGAAACTTACAAAATGGACGATAGGCCTTTGCAAAGGAAAAATCAACCGTCGCCGCAATCAACAAAAAGGCGGAGCCGCAGCCCCGCCTTTCCCATGGGTTTCCATAAACCCGTTCAGTTCGCGGCGATCCGCGCCTCTTCTGTGATCGTGGCACCGGCGACTTGCAGGTCGCGGCCGGCTCCGGCGACGGTGCCGCAGGCGGTGAGGGTGAAGGCGGCGAGCAGGGACAGGAGGGTCAGGCGGCTTTTCATCGGGGTTCCTCTCGGTGATTTCAGGATCAAACGCGCGGGGGCGGTTCTGGTTCCTTTTGCAGGCGGGCTTTTGCAATTTTAACCTGACATTAACGATCGGCGGCCATTGTGGGCGCATGCGTATGCTTGTCCTCCTTTTGTTGCTTTCTGCCTGCGGTGCCCAGCCTGCGCCGCAGTTTTTTGGTGCCGTGCGCACCGATGTCAGCCGCGACGGGCGCAACTATACGGTGTTTCAGAAGGGGGAGGCGGTGGAGGTGATCCGTCTGGGCTATGCGCGGCGCGGCGAGCATCAGGGCATCCGCGCCACCATGATCGCGCTGATCCCCGAGGTGACGAGGTGTAGGTTGATCGAGCAGAGTTTGCAGGGCGACAGCGGCGAGATGCGGGGGCGATTGCGGTGCTGAAGCACGGGGAGCATTGATCGCGCGGCGCGGCCCGCCCTATACAGACGGGCACGCTGACCCGAGGATGCCCGATGATCACCGACCCGCCTGCCTTTCTGCGCCGCTTGTTCGACCGCGCGGTCGAGGTGGCTGACCCGATGCGAAGCCTTGCCCAACATCTGCCGCCGCGCCCGGCGGGCCGGGTGGTGGTGGTGGGGGCCGGCAAGGCCAGCGCGCGGATGGCCGAAGCGGTGGAGGCGGCCTGGGGGCCGTGTGACGGGCTGGTGCTGACCCGCTATGGCTATGGGCGCCCCTGTCAGGGGATCGAGATTGTGGAAGCAGCACACCCGGTGCCCGATGCCGCCGGGCAGGCGGCGACCGCGCGGATGCTGGAGCTGCTGGAAGGGCTGGGGGAGGGGGATTTCGTGCTCGCCCTGATCTCGGGCGGGGCGTCGGCGCTGCTGGTGGCCCCCAGCCATGACGTGACGCTGGCGGAAAAGCAGGCGGTCAACGCGGCGCTGCTGGCGTCGGGCGCGCCGATTGACCGGATGAACACGGTCCGCAAACACCTGAGCCGGGTCAAGGGCGGGCAACTCGCCGCTGCCGCCTATCCGGCGCGGATGCTGACGCTGATGATTTCTGACGTGCCGGGGGATGATCCGGCCTTTATCGGCTCTGGTCCGACGGTGGGCGATGCGACCACGCCTGCAGATGCGATGGCGATCCTGACCCGGTGGCAGATCGCGGTGCCGGGGTCGGTGCAGGCGGCGCTGCAAAACGGCTCCAGCGTGGTGCCGCCGGGCGATCCGCGCCTGTCGCGGGTGACCAACCGGATCTATGCGGCCCCGGTGCAGTCGCTGAACGCAGCTGCCGCGATTGCGGCCGAGGCGGGGTGTGAGGTGCGGCTGCTGGGCGACGCGCTGGAGGGCGAGGCGCGCGAGGTTGCCGCCGCGCAGGCGCAGGAGGCGCTGCGGATCAAGGCCGCGCTGCGCCCCGGCGATGCCCCGGTGCTGCTTTTGTCAGGGGGCGAGTTGACCGTCACCCGGCGCGGGGACGGGATTGGCGGGCCGAATGCCGAATATGCGCTGGCACTGGCGATTGCGCTGAACGCAGCGCCCGGTATTCATGCCATTGCCTGCGATACCGATGGGGTGGATGGCGCGGCAGAGGTGGCGGGGGCGGTGATCTCCCCTGAAACCCTCGCGCGGGCACAGGCCGCCGCGCTGGACCCCGCAGCCGCGCTGGCGCGCAATGATGCCCACACGTTCTTTGCCGGGATCGGGGGGCAGGTGGTGACCGGCCCGACGCTGACCAACGTCAACGACTTTCGCGCCATTCTGATTGCACCTTAGTCGCGCGCAACCCTGATTGACGTACCTCAGATTTTGGGGCTAAGCCTGAAATATGGGCAGGCCAACCGTCACAGACATAGCGCGCGAAGCCGGGGTCAGCCTTGCCACGGTTGACCGCGTGCTGAATGCGCGCCCCGGCGTACGTGACAAGACCATTGCGGCGGTGACGGATGCGGTGGCCCGGCTGGGCTATGTGCGCGACATGGCGGCGGCCAATCTGGCACGCGGGCGCAGCCTTCGCGTTGCCATTCTGCTGCCCGATACCGAAAGCCAGTTTCTGCAGACGTTGCAGGATGCGCTGCAACAGGCCGCAACCCTTGCAACTTCCGCCCGGATGCAGGTTGAGCTGTTGCGCTTTCCGGCAAAGGATATGCACAGCCTTGCCATGATGCTGGCGGATCTGGCGGCGGGCGGTATCTCGGGCGTGGCGCTGATGGCCCCGGAAACCCCGGTGGTGCGCGATGCGCTGCGGGCGCTGCACGCGGCCGGGGTGCCGGTGGTGGCGATGGTTTCTGATCTGCCGAACTCCGGTGTCACCCATTTTGTCGGCATTGACAGCCATGCTGCCGGGCGGACTGCGGGCGTGCTGATGGGGCGGTTTCTGGGGGGAAAGACGCCGCGGGTGATGGTGATCGCCCAATCCATGCTGTTGCGCGACAGTATCGAGCGGCGTCGTGGCTTTGATGCCGTCATGCAGCGCGACTTTCCCGGCATCGAGGTGGGTCAGACGCTGGAAACCCACGGCGCGTCTGAGACCTTGCAGCAGGTGATGGCGGTGTCGCTTGCCGCCAGCGGGCCGGTCGGGGGCATTTACCTGTTGGGCAGCGGTCACCGGGCACTGGCGCAGGTGCTGTCCGACCTGGGTTTGCTGGGCCGGGTGGTGACCATCGGGCACGAGCTGACCCCGCACACCATTGCGGCGCTGGAGGCAGGTTGGATGGATGCGGTGATCGCGCAGAATGTCGGCCATATTGCCCGCAGCACCCTGCGCGTTTTGCAGGCAAAGGCCGATCAGCAGCCGATCAACGAATCACAAGAGCGCCTGCGGCTGGAAATTATCCTGCGCGAAAACCTGCCCCCGAGCCTGTGATCCATTGGTCAAAGCGGTTTGAATTCGCGCGCAGGCCCAAATGATGTGCGTACCTCAAAATTGATGGACAGGCCGGATTTCCCTGCCTATCGTCACAGCAGCAATCACGATGGCGGCCGGAGGAGGGACGTCCTTGTGTGTTTGCACTCAGGGAGGAACATCAATGAAGGCAAGACTTTTGACCGCAACCGCGGTCGGCGCTGTGTTGTCCGCCACCGTGCTGACTGCCAACGTCGCCTCGGCCCAATCCAATGAACTGACCTTGTGCTGGGCGGCCTGGGATCCGGCCAACGCGCTTGTCGAACTGTCCAAGGATTTCGAGGCACAGTCCGGCATCAAGATGAAATTCGAATTCGTGCCATGGCCCAACTATGCCGACCGGATGCTGAATGAGCTGAACTCTGGCGGCCAGCTCTGTGACCTGCTGATCGGTGACAGCCAGTGGATCGGCGGCGGCGCGGAAAATGGCCATTACATCAAGCTGAATGATTTCTTTGCGGCCGAGTCGATCAGCATGGACGATTTCGCCCCGGCCACCGTTTACGCCTATTCCACCTGGCCCAAGGGCGAGCCGAACTATTACGCGCTGCCCGCCATGGGTGACGCCAATGGCTGGTTCTACCGCAAGGACTGGTTCGAGCGGGATGACATCAAGGCCGCCTACAAGGAAGCCACCGGCCAAGACCTGCGCGAACCGCAAAGCCAGAAAGAGCTGCTGCAGATCGCGCAGTTCTTTCAGGGGCGCGAGATTGACGGCCAGACCGTCTATGGCGCGTCGATCTTTACCGAGCGCGGGTCGGAAGGCATCTCCATGGGGGCCACCGGCGCGCTGTACGCCTGGGGCTTCAAATATGAGAACACCCCCGGTGCCTATGACATGGAGGGTGCAGTAAACTCCCCCGAAGCGGTTGAGGCGCTGGAGTTTTACAAGGAGCTCTACAAGACCGCGACGCCCCCCGGCTATGACAACGCCTATATGGAACAGTCGCTGGATGCGTTCAAATCCGGTCAGGTCGCGATGGCGATGAACTGGTTCGCCTTTTTCCCCGGCCTTGCCGCTGACCCGACCGTGGGCGGCGACAAGATCGACTTTTTCGTGAACCCGGCCCAGAACCAGCCAGCCTCTACCCTTGGCGGGCAGGGCATTTCGGTGGTCAGCTATTCCGACAATGTTGATGGCGCTCTGGCCTATGTCAAATGGTTCGCCCAGCCCGATGTGCAGCAGAAATGGTGGTCGATGGGCGGCTATTCCTGCCATCTGTCGGTGCTGAACGACCCCGGCTTCAAGGACAGCGCGCCCTTTGCCGCCGACTTTCTGGCGGCGATGGATAACGTCTACGACTTCTGGCAGGAACCGGCCTATGCCTCGCTGTTGCTGGCGATGCAGGACCGGTTGCACAACTATGTGGTGGCCGATCAGGGCACCGCACAAGAGGCTTTGGACGGTCTGATCGCCGACTGGACCGAAGTGTTTGAAGACGAAGGCAAGCTGTAACGCCGCCTTTGCGGGTGCGCCGGGCTACCGGCGCACCCTTGTCCCCTCGCAGGACCGATTTCATGACCGATACGCCGATCGACCGAATGGCACGCGCCACGCCGCGCATCGTGGCCCGCCGCGTGCGCGGATTGTCAGACCGCGCCATCGCCTGGCTGTTCGTCGCCCCCACCATCTTTTTGTTGCTGGCGATCAACATCTTTCCGCTGATCTGGACCGTGCGGCTGTCGTTCACCAACTTCGCCGCCAACAGGCCGGGGCGCGAGGTGGAATGGGTAGGCCTGCGCAATTATGAGCGTATCCTGACCAGTGACGGCATCTGGTCGAACATGCAGACCACGGCGCATTTCCTGATCTGGACCATCACGCTGCAGGTGGTGATCGGGTTTACGCTCGCCTGGCTGATCAACCGCAAGTTCAAGGGCAATGACCTGTTGACCACGCTGATCGTGCTGCCGATGATGCTGTCGCCTGCTGTGGTCGGCAATTTCTGGACCTTTCTGTATCAGCCGCAGATCGGTCTGTTCAATTACATGGTCGAACTGCTGACTGGCACACCTGCCAGCTCATTTTCGATGCTCGGGGCCGGGGGGCTGGCGAAATGGTCGATCATCATCGTCGACACCTGGATGTGGACGCCCTTTGTCATGTTGATTTGTCTGGCGGGCCTGCGCTCGATCCCCGACTATATCTATGAGGCGGCAGAGGTGGACCGCGCCAGCAAATGGCGGCAGTTCTGGACCATCACCGTGCCAATGGTGCTGCCGTTTCTGATGCTGGCGGTGCTGTTCCGGGGCATCGAGAATTTCAAGATGTTCGACATGGTGGTGCTGCTGACTGGCGGCGGGCCGGGCAATGAGACCCTGCTCGCCAGTATCGACCTGAAGCGTGAGGCATTCGAGAAATGGCGCACAGGCTATTCCTCGGCCTATGCGATTATCCTGTTTGTGACCGTGTTTGGTCTGGCTTCGATCTATGTCAAAGCCCTGAACAAGGTGAAGGAGCGGTGATGAACCATCCGCCACGCCGCTTTCCAACCGCCCCCCACCCCCGGCCCCTCCCCACAAGGAGGAGGGGAGGTGCCCGGCCGGTCCACCTGCGCCTCCCGCCATCCGCTTTGCGCCTCCCTCCCCCCTCGTGGGGTCGGGGCATGTCCCCGACGGCTGGGGTGGGGGGGCTGCGCGCGGCCGGCAGAACCGGAGACCAGCCATGAGCGCTTATTCCGTCACCGAACCATCGCGCGCATCGAAATCCATCGCCGCCGTGCTGGTGGTGGTCTATGCGATCATCACCCTGCTGCCGCTGTTGTGGATCATCTCTACCGGGTTCAAATCCGGGCCTGACAGCATCAGCTATCCGCCACGCGTGCTGTTCGAGCCGAGTCTCGAAGGCTACGTCAACCTGTTCACCACCCGCACAAGGATCGGGGCCGAGCAGTTCGCCGCCCTGCCGCCGCCGGAGACCTGGTATGATGACATCGTGCGCCAGAGCGGCACCGTGATTGCCGGGCAGTCGCGGTTCGGCGAGCGCTTCATGAATTCGGTGATCATCGGCTTTGGCTCCACCGCGCTGTCGATCTTTCTGGGCACCCTGGCGGCTTACGCGTTTTCGCGGTTCAAGGTGCCGCTCAAGGATGATCTGTTGTTCTTCATCCTTTCGACCCGGATGATGCCGCCTATTGCCGTCGCCATCCCGATTTACCTGATGTACCGCGAGCTGGGCCTGTCGGACACCCATCTGGGCATGATCCTGCTCTATACGGCGGTGAACATCTCCCTCGCGGTCTGGCTGCTGAAAGGCTTCATCGACGAGATCCCGCGCGAATATGAAGAGGCGGCGCTGATTGACGGCTACACCCGGTTTCAGGCGTTTCGCAAAGTGGTGCTGCCGCAGGCCGCGACGGGCATCGCCAGCACCGCGATCTTTTGTTTGATCTTTGCCTGGAACGAATATGCCTTTGCCGTGCTGCTCACCTCGGGCAATGCCCAGACCGCCCCGCCCTTTATCCCGACCATCATCGGCGTCGGCGGGCAGGACTGGCCCGCCGTAGCGGCTGGCGCCACGCTGTTCCTGTTGCCGGTGATGATTTTCACCATCCTGCTGCGCAAGCACCTTTTGCGCGGGATCACCTTTGGCGCGGTGCGCAAATGACACGATTTTTCTGCGAAAAATCCGGGATGCCCGGTTCTGCCGCTGCCGCATTCGTCCTGGTCCAAATACTCCCGCCGGAGGCTCCTGCGGCGGGGGATAGGAGCCTCCGGCGGGAGTATTTTTGCCAAGATGAAAGGGCGTGCCCATGTCATTTCTGACCGGACTTCTGCGGTTGCGGCGGGGGCCGTGGGAGAACCTGTCGACGGTTCTGATCGCGCTGGGGGTGGTGATGCTGATGCAGCCGTTCTTTCTGTGGGCGTTTACCTACAGCTTTCTCGTGACTCTTGTCGGCACGGTGATGTTCATCATCACCAGCCATTTCCCGGAGTAGCGCGCTGTGGCTGAAATCGTGATCCGCAATCTGCGCAAGGAGTTCGGGGCATTTGCCGCCGTGCAGGGCTCGTCTTTCACCGTTGGGGACGGTGAGTTCTTCATGCTGCTCGGGCCGTCGGGCTGTGGCAAGACCACCACGCTGCGGATGATCGCCGGGCTGGAGCTGCCGACAAGTGGCCAGATCCTGATGGATGGCGAGGATGTGTCGCAGCGCCCGGCGTCACAGCGGGACATCGCCATGGTGTTCCAGATGTTTGCGCTGTACCCGCATATGAATGTGCGCCGCAACATCAGCTATCCGCTGGTGAGCCAGGGGGTGCCACGGGCGCAGGTGCAGGCCAAGGTGGCCGAGGTGGCGCGGATTCTGGGCATCACCGATATCCTCGACAAGCCGGTGGGCGGGTTGTCGGGCGGTGACCGGCAGCGGGTGGCGCTGGGGCGGGCCATCGTGCGCAACCCCAAGGCGTTCATGATGGATGAGCCGCTGGGGGCGTTGGATGCCGAGTTCCGCGAGCATATGGCGGAAGAGTTGCGGGCTTTGCATGACCGCATGGGGGCGACCACGGTCTATGTCACCCATGATCAGTTGGAGGCGATGCAGATGGGCGACAAGATCGTGGTGATGAATCACGGCGTTGTCGAGCAGTTCGGCACCCCGCAAGAGATTTACGACCATCCGGCCACGCTGTTTGTCGCCGATTTCATCGGCAGCCCGTCGATGAATCTCCTGCGGTTTCAGGGGGCGGTGCAGGCGGGCGATGCCTCGGTCCAGCTTGGCGGGGTGACCATTGCCACGCCCGAATTGCAGCAGGCCGCCAGCCCGCGCGATCTGGTGCTGGGGGTGCGGCCCGAGCATGTGGTGCTGAGCGACGCCGCCCCGTATCGCGGGCGGATTCTGGCCAGCGAGTATCTGGGCACCTCGCAGATCATCACGCTGGATTGTGCGCATGGCACGGTCAAGGCGCGCGCGCCGTCGGGTCAGGCGGTGCGCACGGGTGATACGGTGGGGCTGGATTTTCGCGCCAGCACGCTGGCGCTGTTTGATGCGGGCTCGGGTCAGGCGTTCCGCACGGCGGCCAATGCGGGGGTGCTGTATGGCTGAAGTCATCCTGTCCCATGTGTCCAAGGCCTTTGGCGCAACGCAGGCGTTGCGGGATGTCACGCTCACCATTCCCGATGGGGCGTTCGTGGTGCTGCTTGGCCCCACCGGCGCGGGCAAGACCACGACGCTGCGGCTGATCGCGGGGCTGGAGCGGCCTGACAGCGGTGACATCGTGATCGACGGCGAGTCCGTCCTCAACGACACCCCGGCGCAGCGCGATGTGGCGATGGTGTTCCAGCAATACTCGCTCTACCCGCATCTGTCGGTGCGCGACAATCTGGCCTTTCCGTTGCGCAGCCCGGTGATCAACATGCCCGAGCCTGAGATCACCAGACGGGTGCAGGCGGTGGCAGAGGCGCTGCGCATCGGCCACAAGCTGGACAACAAGGCCACCGCCCTGTCGGGGGGCGAGATGCAGCGGGTGTCGATTGGCCGCGCGCTGGTGCGCCAGCCGCGCATTTACCTGATGGACGAGCCGCTCAGCAGTCTGGATGCCAAACTCCGCGCCGATCTGCGGGTGGAGCTGAAACGCATCCATGCGGAACTGGGGGCGACGTTTCTCTATGTCACCCATGATCAGATCGAGGCGATGACCATGGCCACCCATGTCGGTGTGCTGGATCAGGGCCGGCTGGTGCAGTTCGGCACCCCGCGCCAGATCTACGAAGATCCGGTCAGCACCTATGTCGCCAGCCGTCTGGGTCAGCCCCGGATCACCCTGCTGCCCGCCGGCAGCTTTGGCCCCGGGGCTCCGGCGGGGGCGGTGCAGATGGGGCTGCGGCCCGAACATATCCTGATCGGCGAGGGCGAGCCTGCCACCGTGCGCCGGGTAGAGCGGCTGGGGGATCAGACCCGGTTGCATCTGGCCTTTGGCCCGCATGAGATCATCACCCTTGCCGATCCCCACACGCCGCTTGGCACCGGGGATACCATCGCCATCCGCCCGCAAAACCCGCTGTGGTTTGACGCGGGCGGTAACCGTCTCTGAGGAGCAGGCCCATGAAACAGTTCATGAATGTCAAGGAAAGCCTGATCACCGAGGCCATTGATGGCGTGGTGCGGGCCTCGGGCGGGGCTTTGGTGCGGCTGGATGGCTACCCGCATATCAAGGTGGTGCTGCGCAGCGACTGGGACCGCGCGAAGGTCGCGCTGGTCTCGGGTGGTGGCTCGGGGCACGAGCCGAGCCATGCCGGATTTGTGGGACAGGGCATGCTGACGGCGGCGGTGTGCGGCGATGTGTTTGCCAGCCCCTCGGTCGATGCCGTTCTGGCGGGGATTCTGGCGGTGACCGGCGCGGCGGGCTGTCTGTTGATCGTCAAGAACTACACCGGCGACCGGCTGAACTTTGGCCTTGCCGCCGAACGCGCCCGGGCGTTCGGGCTGAAAGTGGAAATGGTGATCGTTGATGACGATGTGGCGCTGCCTGATCTGCCGCAGGCGCGCGGGGTGGCAGGCACGTTATTCGTTCACAAGATCGCGGGAGCAATGGCCGAGGCCGGGGCCGACCTGGACACCATCGCCGCGGCGGCGCGGGTGGTGATCGGCGGGGCGGTTTCCATCGGCATGTCGCTGGACACCTGCACCGTGCCCGGCAGCCCGAAGGAAGACCGGATCGGCGCGGGCAAGGCCGAGCTTGGGCTGGGTATTCATGGCGAAGCCGGGACAGAGCAGGTGGCTTTTACCGGGGCAAAGTCGGCGATGGCCATGGTGGTTGACCGGCTGATGCCGCATCTGGGGCACGGCGATCATGTCGCGCTTCTGAACAATCTGGGCGGGACCACGCCGCTGGAAATGAGCGTGCTGGCCGAAGAACTGGGGCGGTCGGCTTTGGCCGACCGGGTGAAATGGATCATTGGCCCGGCCCCGCTGATGACCTCGCTCGACATGCACGGGTTTTCGGTGTCGCTGCTGCCGGTGACAGCGGAGCAGGAACAGGCGCTTGCCGCGCCGGTGGCCCCTGCCGCATGGCCGGGGCTGCACCGGCTTGGCCCGGTGGGCCTGCGGAACTTGCCCGACGGGCTGACCCCGATCCAGCCAGAGCCTTCGGCCCATCCGCAGCGTGCGGCCTTGATCGCGCGTTGCTGCGCCGCGCTGATCGCGGCCGAGGCGGATCTGAACGCGCTGGATGCCAAATCGGGCGATGGCGACACCGGATCGACCCTTGCGGGCGCGGCGCGGGCGCTCGCGGGCGCGTTGGACCGGATGCCGCTGGCCGACACCACCCAGCTGTTCCGCGCCATCGGCACCGAGCTGAGCCAGACCATGGGCGGCTCATCCGGCGTGCTGCTGGCAATCTTTTTCACCGCAGCGGGCGATGCGTCTGCGGGTGGCAGGAACTGGATCGGTGCCTTGGCCGCCGGGCTGGACCGGGTGCAGCAGGTCGGTGGCGCCCATCCGGGTGACCGTACGATGATCGACGCATTGGCACCGGCCCTGGCGGCGTTGCCCGAGGGCGTGTCGGCCGCCGCCACAGCGGCCCGGCAGGGCGCCGATGGCACCGCCACCATGACCCGCGCCAAAGCCGGGCGCTCCAGCTATCTGTCGGCTGACAAGCTGGCGGGATTTAACGATCCGGGCGCTGAAGCGGTGGCGCGTTTGCTGGAAAATCTGTCACGAATCGACTGACTGTGCCGGGCTTTCCGTTGAAAGTTTAAATGTGCAGCGATGATATATTGATTGTGTTGAGGAATTCGGTCTCTGTAGGCGCGAAGCCTGAACCGAGTATCCCCTATGATCCCCACAATTGCGCTGGAATCGCCGCTAGGCCCGGACCTTGCCCTGCTGATGCAGCGCCATACCACCGAAATGCACGCCGACACCCCGCCCGAGAGCATCCACATGATGGATGCCGCACAACTGGCAGGGCCCGGCATCTGGTTTTTCGTGATGCGCGAAGAGGGCGAGCCGATCGGCATGGGCGCGTTCAAACGGATTGACGCCACCCATGCCGAAATCAAGTCGATGCATGTGCTGGCCGAGGTGCGGGGCAGGGGCCTGTCGCGCCGGATGCTGGAACACCTCGTCGATGCCGCCCGCGCCGAGGGCTTTACCCGCCTGTCGCTGGAAACCGGGGTGCAGCCCACCTTTGTCGCCGCCCGGGCGCTATATTCAAATGCGGGCTTCACCGAATGTCCGCCGTTTGAAGGCTATACTGACGATCCCAATTCGGTTTTCATGACGCGCAGCCTTGTCTAACCCGCCCGCTTCGCGCAAAAAGGGCGCAACGGTCCCGTAGCTCAGCCGGATAGAGCAGCTGCCTTCTAAGCAGCGGGTCGGGGGTTCGAGTCCTCCCGGGATCGCCAAAACTGCCTTTTTGCCAGACCCACGACAGCCCAACCCCGCATCTGCCGCAGGGGGGAGCGTATGGGTCGCCTTCCCGTCAAACACCGATCACGCCAATTGCAAAACGACGAAACCGCCGATCTTGCGATCAGCGGTTTTCGTTGTGCATCAGTGATTTAATTGGTGGAGCCACGCGGGATCGAACCGCGGACCTCTTGAATGCCATTCAAGCGCTCTCCCATCTGAGCTATGACCCCACCGGGTATCGTCACGTTTCCGTTTCGATGGGCGGTATTTAGGCGAGGGCGTGGGGGGGTGCAAGTGGTTTTTTGCGTCCCGTCCCACGCCGATGCGAAATCTCAGGTCTCGTCGTCATCCCCGGCCACATCGGCCAGTTCGTCCAGCGAAACATTGTCATCTGCATCATCTTCCAGAAGATCATCATCCAGTTCCGCATCGTCGGTTGCGGTCTCCAGCAGATCGTCATCGGCTTCCAGATCATCGACCAGAACCTCTTCGTCCTTTTCAGGCACGACGCGGGCAATGACCGATGCCGCCATCTTGCGGCGGGCAGATTCGATATCCACGACCTCACCCGTGTAGGGGCTGACGATCGGGGAGCGGTTCAGGTCATAAAAGCGTTTCCCGGTGGTCGGGCAAATACGCTTTGTACCCCATTCTTCCTTGGGCATGGTGGTTCCCTTAAGGCTGTGGAATTGCAGTAACGGCGTCGCTTGCCACAAGGGCCCGCGTCTGTCAAAGGCTTTTGGCCAAAGGATGGCCAAGGTCAAAGGCTTTTGGCCGGAGTGGGCCAAGGACAAAGGCTTTTGGCCCCATTGCGGCCATTGTCAAGGTGGCTATTCTGTCCCGGCCTTGCAAGAGCGATACATGCACCAGCTTCCCGGTTCCCCTCCTGTCGAAATTACCCTGCGCCGGTCTGCCCGGACGCGGCGGTTTTCGCTGCGGGTGTCGCGGCTTGATGGCCGCGTCACCCTGTCGATGCCGCTGCGCGCCCGCGAGTCGGAAGCGTTGCGCTTTGCGGCCGAGCAAGAGGGCTGGATCCGCCAGACGCTGGCGCAGATGCCGGGGCGGCAGGTGGTGGGCTTGGGCGATCTGATCCCGGTCGAGGGCCAGATGCGGCAGCTGGTCGCGGGGGCGGGGCGCTCGGTCCGGCTGGAGGGTGATTCGCTGTTCATCCCGGGTGATCCGGCACAGGCCGGGGTGCGGGCCGGGGCCTTTCTCAAGGTGCTGGCGCGGGACCGGCTGGCCGCCGCCTGTGACCGTCATGCCGCCCGACTGGGTCGCCGCTACACCCGGCTGACGCTGCGCGACACCCGGTCCCGCTGGGGGTCGTGCGCGCATGACGGGGCGCTGATGTTTTCGTGGCGGTTGATCATGGCCCCGGCTCCGGTGCTGGATTACGTGGCGGCCCATGAGGTGGCGCATCTGGCGCAGATGAACCACTCGCCGGCGTTCTGGGCGGTGGTTGAGCAGCTGTTCCCCCGCTGGCAGGTGCAGCGCAGCTGGCTGCATGCCGAGGGGCAGGTGCTGCATGGCTACGTCTTTGGCCCGCAGAGCAACGCGATGGATTGACCCCGGCGCAAAAGCGGTGCTTGGCTTGTGATCATGCCCATCACACCCCGCCTGACCGATCCCAACGCCGCCGCCCATGAGCGCCTGTATCGCAGCCTGCGTCAGCAGGTGATGCATGGCGAGGTGCCGCCGGGCCAGCCGATGACCCTGCGCGGTCTTGCCAAAGACTATGGCGTGTCGATGACCCCCGCGCGTGAGGCGATCCGTCGTCTGGTGGCCGAGGGGGCGCTGACCATTTCCAGCTCGGGCCGCGTATCGACGCCCGAGCTGACGCCCGAACGGATCGAGGAACTGGCCGCGATCCGCGCCCTGCTGGAACCCGAGATGGCCGCCCGTGCCCTGCCGCGCGCCCATTTCGCGCTGATCGACCGTCTGGCCGCGATCAATGCCCTGAACGCCGAGGCGGTGCAGCGGCAGGATGCGGTGGCCTATGTGCGCACCAATCTGGAATTTCACCGCACGCTCTATCTGCGGGCGCAGGCCCCCGCGATGCTGGCGATCTGCGAGACGGTCTGGCTGCAACTGGGGCCGACGATGCGGGCGCTCTACTCGCGGTTGCGCCGGAAGGAGCCGCCGCAATACCACCGGCTGATCCTCGCTGCCTTGAAAGCAGGCGACGAGCCGGGGTTGCGGCTGGCGGTGCGGACAGATGTGACACAGGGGCTGCGCCATCTGGCGGGGTGACGACAAAACCAGTTGTGAAAACGCAAGGTTTTGGCGCTATTGTCGCCCGTATTGAAACAGTTGGCTCGCATGACCGCACATCACAACGCCTTCTTGCTGTCCGGCAGCCGGGTTGACCGTCGCACCACCAGCCTTGGCGTTTATGGCGCTGATGGCGGGCTGTTGCCCGATTGCGCGATCCGCACCGCCTCCTGGACGACCCTTTCGGCGGCGCAGGCCGGGGCGCCGTCTGACGCCCCGCTGATGTTCGGCCCGGCGCTGTTTGCGGGGTCGGTCGACAAGCAGTTCGGCTTTGTATTGCTCAACGCGCTTGGGCGGCTCTGGGCGTTGGAGGGGCTGCCGCCGGAGACTGTGATCACCTATGCCGCCAAACCGCTAGCCCGCGCACCCGGCTATGCCGTGGTGCCTGCGATCCTGCGCGGGCTGGGGCTGTCGAACCCGGTCATGATCACCGAAGGCGCGCTGCGGTTTGAAACCCTGCACACCGCCGAAGAGCGCTTTGGCGAATGCCGCGGCGGCACCGGCGAGCCTGCGTTTTACGACTGGATCGACCGCCGCTGGCCGCCCCTCGGCACGCCCGACCCGGATCGCAAGGTCTATGTCACCCGCAGCGGGCTTGGCCCGAAAGCGGGCCGCTATGCCTGTGAAGACCATCTTGAAACGCTGCTGGCGGCAGAGGGCTACCAGATCTATCGCCCCGAAGCGCATGATGTACAGCATCAGGTGCAGACCTTTCAGGCGGCGGGCAAGCTTATCTTTGCCGAAGGCTCGGCGCTGCACCTGTTCGCGCTGATCCGGCAGCCGGGGCAGGTGTCGGCGGTGATCCATCGGCGCGACGCATTGCCCGATGTGATGCTGGCGCAGATGGCCGACCGCCCCGGCACGCCCACCACCGCCCTGAATGCGGTGCAGACGCTGTGGTGGCCGCCGCAACGGGGTGAGCATCTGGG
This sequence comes from Pseudotabrizicola sp. 4114, assembly GCF_031457365.1. NCBI lineage: Bacteria > Pseudomonadati > Pseudomonadota > Alphaproteobacteria > Rhodobacterales > Paracoccaceae > Pseudotabrizicola > Pseudotabrizicola sp. 4114. Next base: position 554,589 of record NZ_JAVDWP010000001.1, read on the forward strand.
TCTGTCGGTGCTGGATTTCGACATGCTGCACGATGGTCTTGTGGCCCTCGGGCTGATCAGCGGCAGCGGCTGGCAGGCCCCGTCACCGGCAGCGGTGGATCGCTCTCTGGCAGCGGGTCTGGAGCCCGGAGAGCAGTTGATGGATACGGCCCAACGGGCCGGATGGTTGAAAACACAGCGCGAAGCGCGGCGAAAGGGATAGGGACATGTTCAAACAGGCCAATGGGGTGAAATACACCAGTTTCATGGCGGGGCTGCACCGCGAGGTGCTGTTTGACTGGTATATCGAAGTGGGGTGCCGCACCGGCCGCATATTCGCCAATGCGCGGGGCAAGACCATCGCGGTGGACCCGTTCTTTCGCGCCGAAGCCAATATTATCGGCTCGAAACCGGCGCTGCATGTGTTTCAGCAAACCAGCGATGATTTCTTCGCCGGTGAGTTTCTCAAGGCGATGAAGGTCAAGCTGTCGTTCAGCTTTCTCGACGGGATGCACCTGTTCGAATTTCTGCTGCGCGATTTCATCGCCACTGAAAAGGCCAGCGATTCCAAGGGGGTGATTGCCCTGCACGATTGCTGCCCGTTCAATCATGAGATGACCACCCGCGATCTGTCGGCGATCCCGAAACAGGCCTGGACCGGCGATGTGTGGAAGCTGATCCCGATCCTGATGGAATACCGCCCCGACCTGCGGATTACCGTGCTGGATGCCGCGCCGACCGGGGTGGTGCTGATCAGCGGGCTGGACCCGAAATCAAAGGTGCTGGACAAGAAATACGCTGAAATTACAGAACTTTACGCTGACATGACTTTGGAAGAGTTCGGGCTGGAGGCGTTTAACGCGCTGTTTGACTATGAGGATACTGCGGGTTTCATGGCGGCAGGCTATCCGCTGTTCTCTGGCGTGAAGCTGGCCGAAGAGGCTGCGTTGAAGCCCGAGAAAGTTACCCCCTGAGGCGCAGCCGGGGGGCTTGCAGCCCCCCGGACAAAAGCTCAGGCGTGGATTGCGCCATCGCCGCAGGCCAGTGCGGCCTCACGCACAGCCTCGCTATATGTTGGATGCGCGTGGCAGGTCAGCGCCAGATCTTGGGCGGAGGCCCCGAATTCCATCGCCACACAGACCTCATGGATCAGATCCCCGGCAGCGGGGCCGATGATGTGGCAGCCCAGAATCCGGTCGGTTTCCTTGTCGGCGATCAGTTTGACAAAGCCATCGGCCTGAAACACCGCCTTGGCACGGGCGTTGCCCATAAAGCTGAACTTGCCAACCTTGTAGGCGCGACCCTGTTCTTTCAGCTGCTCTTCCGTCGCCCCGACCGAGGCCACCTCCGGCGTGGTATATACCACACCGGGGATTACGTTGTAGTTAACGTGGCCATGTTTTCCGGCGAGTATTTCGGCCAGTGCCATGCCTTCATCTTCGGCCTTGTGGGCCAGCATCGGGCCGACGATCGCATCGCCGATGGCGTACAAGCCCTTGATATTGGTTGCAAAGTGATCGTCGGATTTGATCTGCCCGCGCGGCAGCATCTCTACCCCCAACGCCTCCAGCCCCAGACCGGTGACATAGGGCTTGCGGCCGGTGGCAACCAGAACGACATCTGCCGCAATCTCATGCGCGGAGTCGTCCTTGCGCAGCTTGTAGCTGACCTTGGCCCCGGTTTCGGCAAGTTCAGCGCCCTGAACGGCTGCGCCCAGAACGAACTTAATACCTTGTTTGGTCAGGATTTTCTGGAACGCTTTCGCCACTTCGGCATCCATGCCGGGGGTGATGGCGTCAAGGTATTCCACCACCGTCACCTGCGCGCCAAGCCGGGCGTAGACCGAGCCCATCTCCAGCCCGATCACACCGGCGCCGATCACCACCATGGATTTCGGTACCTCTGACAACTCCAGAGCGCCGGTCGAGGTCACGATGATCTTTTCATCAACGGTCACTCCGGGGAGCGACGACGGCTCGGAACCCGTTGCAATCACGATGTTTTTTGCGGTGTGAACGTCGTCGCCGACCTTGACCTGACCTGCCGCCGGGATGGTGGCCCAGCCTTTCAGCCAGGTGATCTTGTTCTTTTTGAACAGGAATTCGATGCCCTTGGTGTTGCCGTTGATGACATCATCCTTATAGGCCAGCATCTTGGCCCAATCGACGGTGGGGTTTGCCCCCATCAGGCCCATTTTTTCAAAGTTTTCATGGACTTCGTGCAGCTGATGCGTCGCGTTCAACAGCGCCTTGGACGGGATGCAGCCCACATTCAGGCAGGTGCCGCCCAGCGTGCCGCGCACTTCGACGCAGGCCACTTTCAGCCCCAGCTGTGCCGCACGGATCGCGCAGACATAGCCGCCGGGGCCTGCGCCAATGATGATCACGTCAAACTCTGCCACGGTCTTTCCTTTCGGCAATCACGGGTCTGGCCCGCGTATGGTTCATGTATGGCTGACGTATGGCGAAGCGCCTTACGTCAGTGCAGCCACAATCATCGTGATGGTGGCGGCAAAACCGATGCCCCAGACGACCGAACGCCAGGGGCGCAGGCCGAGGGCATAGGCGGGAATGTAGAGGACGCGGGCGGCCAGATAGACCCAGGCGGCGGTCTGGGTGACCGGGGTCGACTGCTGGCCGAGGGTGACGACTGTTACGGCGAGGGTGAACAGGATCAGGCCCTCGAAATGGTTGTTCAGGGCGCGTTGCAGACGCGCGGTGCGGATGGACAGCTGGCGCGACGGCGGTTTGTCGCGGGCCGAAGAGGTGTAGCCGGTGCCGAGTTCCATGTTCGCTGGGACCGCGAAGAGGAGGAACTGGATCGCCTGCAGCAGACCCGCGAGGGCGAGGGCGGTGAGTTCGGGGGTCATGGGGTGTCAACTCCGGCATGGGGGGGCGGGGTGAACCCCGCCCTACGCCCGTTTGAACCGTGGGGTAGGGCGGGGTTCACCCCGCCGCGCCTTTACAGATCCATCAGCAACCGGCGCGGGTCTTCCAGCGCCTCTTTGACGCGCACGAGGAAGGTCACGGCGCCTTTGCCATCGACAATCCGGTGATCGTAGGACAGCGCCAAGTACATCATCGGGCGGATGACGATCTGGCCGTTCACCACCACGGGGCGGTCCTGGATCTTGTGCATGCCGAGGATGCCCGATTGCGGCGGGTTCAGGATCGGCGACGACATCAGCGAGCCGTAGACGCCGCCGTTGGAGATGGTGAAGCTGCCGCCCTGCATGTCGGCCATGCTCAGCTTGCCATCACGGGCGCGGGCACCCAGTTGGGCGATGGTCTTTTCGATCTGGGCAAAGCCCATCTGGTCGGCGTCGCGCACGACAGGGACGACCAGACCGTTGGGGGTGCCGACAGCCACGCCCATGTGGACGTAGTGCTTGTAGATCACATCGCCGCCGTCGATTTCGGCGTTGACCTCGGGCACTTCCTTCAGCGCATGGGTGCAGGCTTTGACGAAGAACGACATGAAGCCCAGCTTGACGCCGTGTTTCTTTTCAAACGCGTCCTTGTATTCGTTGCGCAGGCCCATGATGCCCGACATGTCGACTTCGTTATAGGTGGTCAGCATGGCGGCGGTGTTCTGCGCGTCTTTCAACCGGCGGGCGATGGTGGCGCGCAGGCGGGTCATCTTGACCCGCTCTTCGCGGCTGGCATCATCGGTGCTGACCGGGCCGCGCGGGATGGCGGCGGGGGCCGGGGCGGGGGAGGCAGCCGGAGCCGGGGCTTTGGCCACGTCTTCCTTCATCACGCGGCCATCGCGGCCCGAGCCCTGCACCTGATCGCGGGTGAGGCCAGCTTCGGCCATGGCCTTCTTGGCGGATGGCGCGTCTTCGACATCCTTGCGTTCGGTCAGGGTTTCGGGGCCTGCGCCGGGGGAATTCACCGCCTCGGCGTCTTTGGCCTTGGGCTCGTCCTTGGGCTTGGCTTCGTCCTTGGGGGCGGCGGCGCCTTCGGTGATGATGCCAAGCCGGGCGTTGGCGGCGACGGTTTCACCCTCTGGCACCAGAATTTCGGCCAGCACACCGGAGGCGGGGGCCGGAACCTCGACCGACACCTTGTCGGTTTCAAGTTCGCACAGCATCTCGTCCTGTTTCACCACATCGCCGACCTTTTTGAACCAGGTCGAAACGGTGGCCTCAGAGACCGATTCACCAAGGGCGGGAACCATTACGTCAGTCATCTTTGTCTTCCTCCACGCCACTTCGGGCGTTTTTGACAGGGGCTGGCGGGGCCGGGCGGCGGCCCCGCGGCGGATGTCGTGATCAGAGTGTCAGGGCTTCGGATACCAGCGCATCTTGTTCCATCTTGTGCCGGCTGGCCAGACCCGTGGCGGGTGAGGCCGAGGCCGAGCGGCCAACATAGCGCGGGCGCGACTGGGTGGCGCCGATCTTGGTCAGCACCCATTCGATGTTGGGTTCGACAAAGGTCCAGTACCCCTGATTCTTCGGCTCTTCCTGACACCAGATGATTTCGGCGCCTTTGAACCGTTCCAGTTCCTTGGACATCGACTGAACCGGGAAGGGGTAGAACTGTTCCAGCCGCAAGAGATAGACATCATCGGCACCGCGCTTGTCGCGTTCGGCCAGCAGGTCGTAATAAACCTTGCCCGAGCACAGCACGACGCGTTTGATCTCGGCGTCGGGCTTCAGCGTGAGGTCTGAATGGCCCTTTTGCGCATCATCCCACAGCACGCGGTGGAAATACGAGCCGGTGGTGAAATCTGCGGCATCCGACACCGCCATCGGGTGACGCAGCAGCGATTTCGGCGTCATCAGGATCAGCGGTTTGCGGAAAGAGCGGTGAATCTGACGGCGCAGGATGTGGAAGTAGTTCGCCGGGGTCGAGACGTTGGCCACGATCCAGTTGTCATTTGCCGACATCTGCAGGAAGCGTTCGGGCCGGGCCGAGGAATGTTCCGGCCCCTGACCTTCATAGCCGTGCGGCAGCAGGCAGACGAGGCCCGACATGCGCAACCATTTGGATTCGCCCGAGTTGATGAACTGGTCGAACATGATCTGTGCGCCATTGGCGAAATCGCCGAACTGCGCTTCCCACAGGGTCAGGGCGTTGGGTTCGGACAGCGAATAGCCATATTCGAACCCAAGCACCGCATATTCCGACAGCATCGAGTCAATCACCTCATACCGCGACTGACCGGTGCGGATGTGGTTCAGCGGGTAGTAGCGTTCTTCCGTGCTTTGATCGACCAGACCGGAATGCCGGTGGCTGAAGGTGCCGCGCGTACAGTCCTGACCGGACAGGCGGACGGGCGTGCCTTCGGTGACAAGGCTGCCGAATGCGAGGGCCTCGGCGGTGGCCCAGTCAAAGCCTTTGCCTTCGGCGAACATCTTGGCCTTGTTGTCGAGCAGGCGGCCAACGGTCTTGTGCAGGTCAAAGGCTTCGGGCGGCGTGCTGAGGGCGACACCGATTTCGGCCATGGTTTCCGGTTTGATCGCGGTCTCGCCGGCCTGATATTCCTCGCGTTCACGCTCAAAGCCAGACCAGCGGCCATCGAGCCAGTCGGCCTTGTTCGGTTTGAAGCTTTTGCCCGAGTCGAATTCTTCGTTCAGGCGGGCCTGAAACGCGGCTTTCATATCCTCGATCTCGCCCTCGGGGATGAGGCCGTCCTTGACCAGACGTTCGGTGTAAAGCTGCAAGGTGGTCTTGTGCTTTTTGATCGCGGTATACATCGCCGGGTTGGTGAACATCGGCTCGTCGCCTTCGTTGTGACCAAAGCGGCGGTAGCAGAAGATGTCGAGCACGACATCCTTGTGGAACTTCTGGCGGAATTCGATCGCCACTTTCGCCGCATGCACCACGGCTTCGGGGTCGTCGCCGTTGACGTGGAAGATCGGCGCTTCGACCATCAGGGCGATGTCGGTCGGGTAGGGGCTGGAGCGCGAGAAGGCGGGCGCGGTGGTGAAACCGATCTGGTTGTTCACCACGATATGGATGGTGCCGCCGGTGCGGTGGCCTTTCAGCCCTGACAGGCCGAAGCATTCGGCCACAACGCCCTGACCAGCAAAGGCCGCGTCACCGTGCAGCAGGATCGGCAGCACCATGGTGCGGTCGGCGTCGTTCAGCTGGTCTTGCTTGGCGCGAACCTTGCCCAGCACGACCGGGTTCACCGCCTCAAGGTGCGAGGGGTTCGCGGTCAGCGACAGGTGGACCTTGTTGCCGTCAAACTCCCGGTCAGACGAGGCACCAAGGTGGTATTTCACATCGCCCGAGCCATCCACGTCTTCGGGCTTGTAGGAACCGCCCTGAAACTCGTGGAAAATCGCGCGGTAAGGCTTGCTCATCACATTGGCCAGAACCGACAGGCGGCCCCGGTGCGGCATGCCGATCACCACCTCTTTCAGGCCCAGCTGACCGCCGCGCTTGATGATCGCTTCCATCGCGGGGATCAGCGCTTCGCCGCCATCAAGGCCAAAGCGTTTGGTGCCCATGTATTTGACATGGAGGAATTTTTCAAAGCCTTCGGCTTCGACCAGCTTGTTCAGGATGGCGCGGCGGCCTTCGCGGGTGAACTGGATCTCTTTGCCGTAGCCTTCGATCCGCTCTTTCAGCCAGCTGGCCTGTTCCGGGTCGGAAATGTGCATGTATTGCAGCGCAAAGGTGCCGCAATAGGTGCGTTTGACGATATCCATGATCTGGCGCATCGACGCGACCTGCAGGCCCAGCACGTTGTCGATGAAAATCGGGCGGTCCATGTCGGCTTCGGTAAAGCCGTAAGAGCGCGGGTCGAGTTCCGGGTGCGGGGTCTGGTCGCGCATGTTCAAGGGATCGACATCGGCGATCAGATGGCCGCGGATCCGGTAGGCGCGGATGATCATCAGGGCGCGGATAGAGTCCAGCACGGCGCGCTGCACTTCGGTATCCGACAGCGACACGCCTTTTTCGGCGGCTTTGGCGGCGATCTTGGTGGCGGCGCCGCGGCCCTCTTTCGCGGGGGCAGCCACCGGCCATTCGCCGGTCAACGCGCCGGTCAGGTCATCCGATGGCATTGGCGGCCAGTCGGCGCGGGCCCAGCTTGGCCCGGCAGCGGCTGCCTGGGCATCGGATGAGCTTTCGCCAAGGTCGCGGAAAAACGCGGCCCATTGCGCATCGACCGACGCGGGATCAGCGGCATGGCGGGCCTGCAACTGGTCGATGTAATCGGCATTGGCCCCGTCAAGGAACGAGCCTGCGCGGAATTGGCTGTTGGGGGATTGCTCGGTCATGGAGTAACCTTATCTGGGTTGGGACCGTATCGGTTTTTTGAACCTGAGGGCAGGGCTGCGGACAGACCGCAGCCCCGGGTCTTTTACTTGCCAAGGGCTTTCATCACGGCTTCGCCCAGCGTGGCCGGGCTGTCGGCCACGATGATCCCGGCGCTGCGCATGGCTTCGATCTTGGATTCCGCGTCGCCCTTGCCACCGGCCACAATGGCACCGGCATGGCCCATGCGACGGCCCGGAGGGGCGGTGCGGCCGGCGATGAACCCAGCGGTCGGCTTCCAGCGGCCGCGCTTTTTCTCATCGGCCAGGAACTGCGCGGCCTCTTCTTCAGCCGAGCCGCCGATTTCGCCGATCATGATGATCGACTGGGTTTCCGGGTCGGCCAGGAACATTTCCAGCACGTCCAGATGCTCGGTCCCCTTGATCGGGTCGCCGCCGATGCCGACAGCGGTGGACTGGCCAAGGCCCAGATCGGTGGTCTGCTTAACCGCCTCATAGGTCAGCGTGCCGGAGCGTGAGACCACGCCGACAGAGCCGCGACGGTGGATATGGCCGGGCATGATGCCGATCTTGCAGGCGTCAGGCGTGATGACGCCGGGGCAGTTCGGCCCGATCAGGCGCGATTTCGACCCTTGCAGGGCGCGCTTCACACGCATCATGTCCAGCACCGGGATGCCTTCGGTGATGCAGACGATCAGCTCCATCTCGGCATCAATCGCCTCAAGGATCGAGTCGGCGGCAAAGGGTGGCGGCACGTAGATGACAGAGGCATTGGCTTGGGTCATGGCCTTTGCTTCATGCACCGAATTGTATACCGGCAGGTTAAGATGGCTTGAGCCACCTTTGCCGGGGGTGACGCCGCCGACCATTTTGGTGCCGTAAGCAATCGCCTGTTCGGAGTGGAATGTGCCCTGCGAGCCGGTAAAGCCCTGACAGATCACGCGGGTATTTTCGTTTACGAGAACGGCCATCGGGGCCTCCTGAAGAAAAAAGGGGTCTTTGCCGCAAGCGGCATGTGGGTGGTCCGCCGCTTGCGCGGGGGGTTATCTGTAATCGCCGATCCCGTGGTCGGGGCAGGAAATGGCGATTTCGCCCGTCGGAACCTTGCCTGACCGCGCCCAGTCGGACTGCTCCTGGCAGACCGGAACATGGTTGGTGTGGTTGTCCGGTGTGACAACCGCAGCGCCACAGGCAGCCAGCAGAGTCAGACCGGCAAGGCCGGAAACGAGCGATATGCGCATGAGATTTACCCTTTCACCGCTTTGACAATCTTTTCCGCCGCATCCGACAGGTTGTCGGCGGCAATCACGTTCAGGCCGGAGTTGCGGATGATGTCCTTGCCCAGCTCCACATTGGTGCCCTCAAGCCGGACCACCAGCGGCACCTTCAGGCCGACCTCTTTCACTGCAGCAATCACGCCTTCGGCGATGATATCACAGCGCATGATGCCGCCGAAGATGTTGACCAGAATGCCTTTGACGTTCGGGTCAGAGGTGATGATCTTGAACGCCTCGGTCACCTTTTCCTTGGTGGCGCCGCCGCCAACGTCGAGGAAGTTCGCAGGTTCCGCGCCATACAGCTTGATGATGTCCATCGTAGCCATCGCGAGGCCGGCGCCGTTGACCATGCAGCCGATTTCGCCATCCAGAGCGATGTAGTTCAGGTCGAACTTCGACGCGGCCAGTTCCTTCGGGTCTTCTTCCGACTCGTCGCGCAGGGCGGCGATATCGGGGTGGCGGTACATGGCGTTGCCGTCGAACGCCATCTTGGCATCCAACAGCTTCATGTTGCCGTCTTTCATGACGACCAGCGGGTTGATTTCCAGCATGTCCATGTCTTTGTCGACGAACAGCCGGTACAGGTTCTTGACGATCTGGCCGCACTGCTTGATCTGGTTGCCGGTCAGGCCCAGAGCAAATGCCACACGGCGGCCGTGGTAGTCGGAATAACCCGCTGCCGGATCGACGGTAAAGGACAGGATCTTTTCGGGCGTGTCATGCGCCACGTCTTCAATGCTCATCCCGCCTTCGGTCGAGCAGACGATGGAAATGCGGCTCGACTGGCGGTCGATCAGCAGGGCAAGATACAGCTCGCGCTCGATGTCGGAACCGTCTTCGATGTAGATGCGGTTGACCTGCTTGCCTTCTGGTCCGGTCTGCACGGTCACAAGGGTGCGGCCCAGCATCTGGCGGGCGAATTCGGCGGCTTCTTCCACCGAGCGGGCAAGGCGGACGCCGCCCTTTTCACCGGCCGCAGGCTCGATGAACGAGCCTTTGCCACGGCCACCGGCGTGGATCTGCGCCTTGACCACCCACAGCGGGCCATCCATTTCACCGGCAGCGGTTTTCGCCTCTTCGGCTTTCAGCACCACGCGCCCGTCTGAAACGGGAACCCCGTAGGCCCGCAAAAGTGCCTTGGCCTGATATTCGTGGATGTTCATATGCAGCGTCCTCTGGGTCGTGAATTTTGATGCGTCATGCCACGAATGCGGGCAGTAACCAAACAGGTTCGTGCGTGTTAGCGCAAAAGCAAGCTAAATTCCGCCATTTGTGATCACACGGTTAAAGGGTGTGATCACAGAATTCCGGGCTGTGATCACCTGTCTCTTCGCGCGGGTGCAAATAACGCTTGCGGCATGGTTTGCCGCTGATTCGGTGGTCTTTCAGGGTGCGGGTGTTGCGGCGATCAGAACCTGACCCCGCGGCAGCATGACCGGTTCGGCGGTGGCGTGCCAGCCGCTGCCGGTGCAGGCCTGCATCACATCGAACTGGCTGAAATGATAGGGTGGACGGTCTGGATGGGTGACCACGCCATCGGCCTGACGGCGCGACCCGGCAGCGGGGTCGGGCGACAGGAAGACCGAAAAGAGCAACCGGCGCAGCTGCGGCAGGCGGGGGCGGATCTGTATCAGCGCCGCCTTGAGCGTGGTGAGGGGCAGGTGGGTGAACACGCCAAAGACAATGGCGAAATCCATCGTGGGGGGCACGCCGGGGAGGGCGAAGGTGCTGTCTTCGATCAGGTGATGTTCGGGCAGGCGGTCGGGCTGGGCCAGTTCCACCGCGCGGCCCCGCAGCATCAGCGCGCGGCTGGCATCGGTGGCCCAGTAGTGGCCGGGATTGAGGAAGGGCACCGCCTTGCATCCCAGCCGCAGCGAACCTGCACCGATATCCAGCAGGCGGTGATCTGGCTGCATCCCGGCATCGCGCAGGATCTGCATCTGGATGCGTCCGGTCTCGTCCCAGCGCCCGCCGACGATGTCGCGGTGGCGGCCTTTGGCGAGGGCGGAGTCGTAGAAGCCGGGGACGAGGTAGGGGGAGACGGGATGAGCCATGGGGCTATTCCGCCGGAGGGCCGTCTTCCCGGCGGCCTGTGGCCTCCTGCACCAGCGCAAGGCAGAGCTCCGTCGCCTGTGCCATGTCCTGCACCGACACCCATTCCAGCGGGCCGTGAATGTTCTGCATACCGGTGAAAAGGTTGGGGCAGGGCACGCCCATTTCGGTCAGGCGCGAGCCATCGGTGCCGCCGCGAATGGGCACCGACACCGGCGTGACCCCGATCCGCGCGCAGGCGGCGCGGGCGAGGTCGACCGGCGTCATGTCGTTTTCCAGCCAGTAGCGCATGTTGCGGTATTGCGGCGTGATGGTGCAAGTAATCTCAGCCCGTGGCTCGGTGGCCTGCACCGCCTCGCACACGCGGCGCAGGATCTCGCCCTTTTGGGCCAGCCCGTCGCGTTCAAAGTCGCGCAGGATGAAGTGCAGCGTCATTTCGGACGCGCCGCCGGTCAAGTCGGTGGCGTGGATAAAGCCGTCGCGGCCAGCGGTGGTTTCGGGGGTCATGGTGGATTGCGGCAGGGCGGCGATGATCTTCGACGCCAAAGTGATCGCGTTGACCATGCGGCCCATGGCGGTGCCGGGGTGGATCGACACCCCCTTGACCGTGACGACCGCGCCGTCGGCGGAGAAGCTTTCGTATTCGACTTCCCCCACAGCACCCCCGTCGAAGGTATAGGCGAAGTCGGCCTTCAGGTCTGCAGGCAGCCGTTTGTCGACGCCGCGGCCGATTTCTTCGTCGGGGGTGAAGGCGATGCGGATGGGGCCGTGCGGGATGGACGGGTTTTCCAGCAGGTGGCGGGCGGCGGTCATGATGATGGCGACGCCCGCCTTGTCATCAGCGCCGAGCAGGGTGGTGCCAGAGGCGGTGATGATGGTGTGGCCCTGCTTGGTGGCGAGGTAGGGGTACTCGGACGGCGACAGGACCAGACCGGGCGCATCTGGAAAGGTGATGTCGCCGCCGTTGTAGCCGTGGATCACGCGGGGCTTCACGCCGGTGGCGTTGAACTGCGGGGCGGTGTCGACGTGGGCGAGAAAGCCGATGGTGGGGCCTTCGGCGGTCGCGGGGATCGTGGCGAGGACGGTGCCGTAGTCGGTCACCTGCACTTCGGCCGCGCCGATCTGGGTCAGCTCGTCGGCCAGGAGCCGCAGGATCTGCCACTGGATTTGCGTGGAGGGGCCAGTGGGGGAGGCGGCGTCACTCTGGCTGTCGAGGGCGGCGTAGCGGGTCAGGCGGGTTTCCAGCTCGGCGTCGAAAAGGGTCATCTTGGGCTTCCTTGGGGGTCTGCCAGAGTTGGCAAGACCTGCGGGGGGAAGTCAAGGGAGGGGGTGGGTGCCCCCTGTGTTACACGTTGCAAGATATCATGGAATCAATGGGTTAGGGGTGCAAAATTAAGGAATTGGTAAGGTTTTGCTGACGCCGCCCCACGGGCAGGATGCCTTAGGGCACAAGCGCTACCGGCGGGTCGCGGGGTGCAGCGCGGTTTCCAGAATGCCCTGCTGCGCGCCCAGAACCTGCGCGGTCCGGCCGACGATCAGCGGGTCGCAGGTGCCCACCACCTCCGTGTTCTTGCCCGGATAATCCACCGACGACAGGAAATGCCGCATGCAATTCAGCCTTGCGCGCTTTTTGTCATTGGATTTGACAATCACCCAAGGCGCATCGGCGGTGTCGGTGTAAAAGAACATCGCCTCTTTGGCCTCGGTATAATCATCCCAGCGGTCGAGCGAGGCCTTGTCGATCGGCGACAGCTTCCACATCTTGAGCGGATCGGTCTCACGCGCGGTGAACCGGGCGCGTTGCTCGGCCTGGGTGACGGAAAACCAGTATTTGAACAGCTTGATGCCGGACCGGACTAACATACGCTCCAGCTCCGGGGCTTGCCGCATGAATTCCAGATATTCTGACGGCGAGCAAAACCCCATCACCCGTTCGACCCCGGCCCGGTTATACCAGCTGCGGTCAAAGAACACGATTTCGCCAGAGGTCGGCAAATGCTGGATATAGCGTTGAAAGAACCACTGGCCCTTTTCGGTGTCGGACGGTTTGGTGAGGGCGACGACACGGGCATAGCGCGGATTGAGATGCTCCATGAAGCGCTTGATGGTGCCGCCTTTGCCTGCGGCATCGCGGCCTTCCATCAGGATCACAAACTTCTGGCCGGTCTCTTGCGCCCAGATCTGCAGCTTGAGGAGTTCGGCCTGCAGCTGGGCCTTTTCCGCCTCGTAATGCGCCCGGCCCAGCGGGCGGGCATAGGGATACTGCCCGGTTTCAAACGTCCGCCGGATCAGGTTTTCATCCACCGCCGGAAACCGGCGCGGGCCACTTGCGGCCTCGACGCTCGTGGCGTCAGCGGGCGCGGGGGGCGCGGGGAGCTCGGGGAGGGGCGGGGCCGAGAGGGCGGTATCCTGATGTTCCAAGCTGCTAACCTTCCCATGCGTGAGAGACGACTCGGCCTAGGAAAATAAGGCGTTTTGGCTGGGGTGGCGTTGATCTGAATCAAGGGGGAGGGGGGGAAGCTGTGTTGCATCAGCTTTAGTTGCGTTTCTCTTGCGCGGCCAGTTCATTTGCCTCCTTTAGCTTCGCATTCAACCAATCTCTGGCATATATTGCGATTTCAATTGCTTGCTTTTCTGGGTGTGTTTTGGGATTGGGGATGGACCAAACACCGCTTCTAGTTTTCACATCTGTGAGAACCAAATAGTGTTTCTGTTCTCGAATAGAACTCTTTGGAATTGTTCCTCCCGCGTAGAATCCATCTCTTGTATTTATGACTCCACTAGGTAGGTTGCGTGCTACTCCGCCACGCCCTACTACACTAACGCCGCGTATCGTCACTGATGCATTTCCAGAAATGGAAAAAATGTCATCTAATTTTACAGATCTGGGGCTTGCCTCTCGCTTTCCTTCAAAGACGTGATTCGCATGATCGCGTGATTGAAATGCGTAATGAAGCAAGATATCGTCTCTTTGTTGATGCAGAAGGCTGTCGGACCAACCCTTGGATGTTCCTTGATCTGTTGCGCGTCGAAGAGCGGAAACTGCCTTTACATAATGCTCAAGAATACCCGACCACGCGCGCCATAGCTTGCGTGTTTCCTTTGTTGTTACAAGTTCCACAACTAAATCCGCAACATACTCGACTTCGAGTTCGGCGTTGCTTAAAATATCTTCGTATCCTTGCCTCATATTTTGCTACCTTTTGATATACCCAACAAGTTCATGGTGGCCTATCGATGTTGGAAACCATCCTGCTCGCAAGACCTTAAAACTGCTAAACTACTAAGCTAATTTAAAATAAAAGCAATAACGCATGCGCTAGTGACAACACAGGGCCGCGCCCGACCTCGGGATGGCGCGCCGACGCTGGTTCTAGGCGCTTTATGGGTCAACATCTCCCACAGGAGTTCTAGGCGGAAACGTTGCAATGCGCCCTCCCGGGGGGAGGTCGGGCGCGGCCCGGGCCGCTTCGCGGCTGTTCCGGGCCAAGAGCTATTTGGCTAAGGATATTGTTTCAAAAGAAGAAAACAGAAGGCTCTAATGCAAAACGCGCGCCCCTTTCAGGGCGCGCGCTCAATCTCAAACTGTCAGCCGATCACGCCAGCGTCGGATCAATCGCCTTGCAGGCCTCGACCAGACCCTTCACGGCGTCGACCGATTTGTCGAACATCGCCTGTTCGTCCTTGTTCAGCGTGATGTTGACCACACGCTCCACGCCGCCGGCGCCGATCACGGTGGGGACGCCGACGTACATGCCGTTCAGGCCGAGGGCGCCGTCAACGTAAGCCGCGCAGGGCAGGAGGCGTTTCTGGTCTTTCAGGTAGGCTTCGGCCATCTCGATGGCGGAGGTCGCGGGCGCGTAGAAGGCGGAGCCGGTTTTCAAGAGGCCAACGATCTCGGCGCCGCCGTCGCGGGTGCGCTGCACGATGGCGTCAAGCTTGTCCTGCGTGGTCCAGCCCATTTGCACGAGGTCAGGCAGCGGCACGCCGCCGACGGTGGAGTAGCGGGTCAGCGGCACCATGGTGTCGCCGTGGCCGCCGAGCACAAAGGCGGTGACATCGCGCATCGAGACGTTGAATTCCACGCTCAGGAAGTGGCGGAAGCGGGCGCTGTCGAGCACGCCTGCCATGCCGACCACCTTGTTGTGCGGCAGGCCCGAGAATTCGCGCAACGCCCAGACCATCGCGTCAAGCGGGTTGGTGATGCAGATCACGAAGGCGTCGGGGGCGTGCTGCTTGATGCCCTCACCCACCGACTTCATCACCTTGAGGTTGATGCCCAGCAGATCGTCGCGCGACATGCCCGGCTTGCGCGGCACGCCTGCGGTGACGATGCAGACATCAGCCCCGGCGATGTCGGCGTAGGAGTTGGTGCCTTTCATTACGGCATCGAAGCCTTCGGACGGGCCCGATTGTGCGATGTCGAGGGCTTTGCCCTGCGGCGTGCCTTCGGCAATGTCGAACACGGTGATGTCGCCGAGTTCCTTGATCGCGGCGAGGTGGGCGAGCGTGCCGCCGATCTGGCCAGCGCCGATGAGGGCGATCTTGGGTCGTGCCATGGGTATTCTCCCGTCTGGTGGAATGAGTCGCGCCATGGGGTAGCCCCTTGTGACGAGTCTGGCAAGCGCTGCTTGGCGCGGTTTGTATGCGATTGTGTGCCGGGTGACTGGCGGGGCGGCGGTGTTTGCGCTAGCGGTGGCGCAAAGCGGAGGGGCGCGCGTGGAAGGTGTGGCATTCTGGGTGGCGGCGGTGGTGGCTGCCGCGCTGGTGGGCATGAGCAAGGGCGGTTTGCCTGCGGTCGGCATGCTGGGGGTGCCGGTGCTGGCGCTGGTGATCAACCCGGTGACGGCGGCGGGGCTGTTGCTGCCGGTTTATGTGCTGTCGGACCTGTTCGGGCTGTATGCCTACCGCCATGCCTTTGACCGCCGGGTGCTGGCGATTCTGGTGCCGGGCATGGTGGCCGGGGTGGTTGTGGGCTGGGCCACGGCGGCTTTGGTGCCGGGCTGGGCGGTTACGGCGCTGGTGGGGCTGATCGGGTTTGTGTTCGCGCTGAACCTGTTGGTGCGGCGCAAGGGGACGGTGGTGCCGCGCCCGGCGCGGGTCGGGCCGGGGCTGTTCTGGGGCGCGCTGACCGGGTTCACCAGTTTTGTGAGCCATGCCGGTGCGCCGCCTTATCAGGTCTATACCCTGCCCTTGGGGCTGACCAAGGTGGTGTTTGCCGGCACCTCGACCATCGCCTTTGCGATCCTGAATGCGGTGAAGCTGGTGCCGTACTGGCAACTGGGGCAGCTGAGCCCGGCCAATCTGTCGGTGGCGGTGGTGTTGATGCCGGTGGCGGCGGTGGCGGTGTTTGTGGGGGTAAAGCTGGTGAAGCTGCTGCCCGAGGCCGCGTTTTTCCGCTTTGTCACCTGGGCGCTCTTGGTGCTGTCGGTCAAGCTGATCTGGGACGGGATTTCCGGCGCGCTGGCGTGAGCGCATAAGAAAAGGGTGCCACGGGGGCACCCTTTTCCGGCCTTGAGGAAAGCCTTTTGAACATCGACCTTAAACGTCGTCGATGGTCTTCTTTACTGCGTCCTTGGTTTCGCCAACAGCTTTCTGGGCTTCGCCCTTGCGCTCTTGAACAAAGCCTTCGGCTTGCAGTTCCTTGTTGTCGGTTGCTTTGCCGACGGCCTGCTTCACGTTGCCCATGGCGTCGTTTGCAGTGCCTTTGATCTTGTCGCTTGTGCTGCTCATGGTTCATTCCCTCCATAAGGTGCAGTTGTATGGCAGACCAACGCAGCATCTGCAGGAAGGGTTCCGCGCTTTGCCGGGATTATTTCGGGGGGAGCCGTTTTTGTGGCGCAAGATTTTGTAGGCGTCAGATTTTGCGACCCCGCGCGGGCAACTCTTCGGTCACGGCCTCAAAGCTGTGGCCAGAGGCGACGAGGCACATCAGGCCATCGGGCAGGGTAACGGTGATGGTCCAGCTGCCGGAGGCGGGGGAGGCGAACACCTCGACCACGCCATTGTTGGCGGCGAGGCCCATGCTGCGGCGGGTTTCGCCATACCTTTCGGTGAGTTGGCCGAGGATCAGATCACGGCTGCCGCATTGCTGGGCGGAGTGGACGGTGGTGGCGGCAAGGATCAGCCCGGCAGCGCCGAGCGAGAAGGCGAGAAGCGTCTGGTTCATGGCGTGCCTTTCCGGTGTGTGTTGGGCGTCCCGAGACCAAAGCTGCGCCTTGAATACGTAGAATCGGTTAACCGGACGCCCGGCGCGGCGGCGGTCATGCTGCGATGCGGCAGATTTGCACTTGCGGTTTGTGACGGAATCGGGGTTTCTGGCGCAAGATTATTGCTTGAGGTCGAATCAATGGCTAAGCCCGCCCGCCCGTACCGATCAGTGCTCTATATCCCCGGCTCGAAGGAGCGGGCGCTGGAAAAGGCGCAAAGTCTGGCGGCCGATGCGATCATCTTTGATCTGGAGGACGCGGTGGCGCCCGAGGAAAAGGTCCGCGCGCGCGAGGTGTTGGCGCAGGCGCTGCATGCCGATTACGGGTCGCGGGCGCGGATCGTGCGGATCAACGGCTTTGATACCGCATGGGGCCGCGACGATGCGGCGGCCTTTGCCGATCATCCGGGGGTGGATGCAGTGCTGATCCCCAAGGTGAGCACGGTGGCCGATCTGGACGCGGTGGCGGCGCTGGTGCCGGGCAAGCCGCTGTGGGCGATGATGGAAACCGCGCTGGGCATGCTGAATGCCGGGGCGATTGCGGGCCATCCGGCGTTGCAGGGCATGGTGATGGGCACCAATGATCTGGCAAAGGAGCTGGGCGCGCGCAGCCGCGCCGACCGTCTGCCGATGCTGGCGGGGCTGGGGCTGTGCCTGCTGGCGGCCAAGGCGCATGACCGGGTGATCGTCGATGGCGTCTATAATGCGTTCAAGGATGACGAGGGTCTGCGCGCCGAATGTGTGCAGGGCCGTGACATGGGGTTTGACGGCAAAACCCTGATCCATCCGCTGCAACTGGAGATTGCCAACGCGGCCTTTGCCCCTGATGAGGCCGAGCTTGATCTGGCCCGCCGCCAGATCGCAGCCTTTGACGCGGCGCTGGCAGAGGGGCAGGCGGTGGCGGTGGTCGATGGCAAGATCGTGGAAAATCTGCACATCGTGACCGCCCGGGCGACCTTGGCGCGGGCCGAGGCGATTGCAGCGCTGGCGGTTTGAGGCCATGGTGCCGGCAGGCAACCAAAGGTGACCCATGACACTTCTTATCCTTGGCGTGGCGCTCTGGTGGGCCGCGCATTTCTTTAAACGTGTGGCCCCGGACGCGCGGGCCCGGATGGGCGAGGCGGGCAAAGGCGCGGTCTCGGTCGCCTTGGTGGTCAGCATCGGCATGATGTACTGGGGCTATGGTCAGGCGGATGGCCCGGTCTGGTGGGGGCGCAGCCCGGCGCTGGTCGGGATCAACAACCTGCTGATGGTGCTGGCGGTCTATTGCTATGCGGTGTCGGGCTCGAAAACCTGGCTGGCGCGCAAGGTGCGGCACCCGCAACTGACCGGATTCAAGCTGTGGGCGGTGGCGCATCTGCTGGTGAACGGTGATCTGCCGAGCTTTGTGCTGTTTGGCGGTTTGCTGGCCTGGGCCGTGGTCGAGGTCATCGTGATCAACCGCGCGCAGCGGGAGTGGGTGCCGCCGGCGCCGCGTCCGGTGGCCAAGGAGTTCGTGGCGATTGGCGCGACGATTGTGGTGACGCTGGTGGTGATGCTGATTCACAACTGGCTGGGCGTGCAGCCCTGGGGGTAAGGCGATGAAATTGTATCGGTTTCTGTCGGATGATGACACGTCGGCCTTTTGCCACAAGGTCACGGCGGCGCTGAACAAGGGCTGGGTGCTGCAGGGCGGGCCGGTCTATGCCTTTGACGCCGCGCGCGGCGTGATGCGCTGCGGGCAGGCGGTGGTGAAGGATGCGGCGGGCACCTATACGCCTGAGACAAAGCTGGGCGATCATTAGGCGGGTGCGTGCAAGCACGCCCATTGGCCGGAACTGGGAGACGGTGTGATGAAGACCAATCCGGGGCGTTTCTTTGAAGACTACCGGCTGGGTGAGGTGATTGCCCATGCGGTGCCGCGCACGCTGTCGGGCGGCGAGCGGGCGCTGTACCACGCGCTGTATCCGGCGCGGCATGCGCTCTGTTCGTCGGACCCGTTTGCGCAAAGCTGCGGGCTGCCTGCGTCGCCTCTGGATGATCTGGCGGCGTTTCATACGGTGTTTGGCAAGACCGTGCCCGACATCAGCCTGAACGCGATTGCCAATCTGGGCTATGCCGAGGGGCGGTGGCTGCTGCCGGTCTATCCGGGGGATACGCTGCGCGCGGAAAGCACGGTGATCGGGCTGAAGGAAAACTCCAGCGGGGCGTCGGGCGTGGTCTATGTGCGCACGCGCGGGTTCAATCAGGATGGTGCGCCGGTGCTGGAATATGTGCGCTGGGTGATGGTGAAAAAGGGGCGGCCGGATGCGCCCGCGCCCGCAGCCGTGGTGCCGCAGCTGGCAAGCGTGGTGGTGCCCGAGGCGCTGGTGATACCGGAGGGGCTGGATTTCACGCGGTACGATTTCGCGCTGGCGGGGGGGGAGCGGCATCGCTGGGGCGATTACACGGTGGGCGAGCAGATCGACCATGTGGACGGCGTGACGGTGGAAGAGGCCGAGCATATGCTGGCCACGCGCCTGTGGCAGAACACCGCCAAGGTGCATTTTGACGCGACCGTGCGCCCCGATGGCAAGCGGCTGATTTACGGCGGGCATATCATCAGTCTGGCGCGGGCGCTGTCGTTCAACGGGCTGGCCAACGCCCAGATGATCGTGGCGCTGAACGCGGGCGCGCATGCCAACCCGTGCTTTGCCGGAGATACGGTGCGGGCCTGGTCCGAGGTGCTGGACCGCGCGGAAACCCCGGCCCCCGGCGTGGGCGCGGTGCGGTTGCGGCTGGTGGCGACGCGCGGCGAGGCCTTTGCCCTGCGCGGGGCGGATGGCAGGTATCTGCCCGAGGTGCTGCTGGATCTGGACTACTGGGCCTTGATGCCGCTGTAAGAGGAAAAGATGCGGACAGGATTTGCGGGATCGGTTGTGGCGGGTGTTGTGGCTTTGGCCAACCCTGCGCTGGCGGAGGGTCTGTCGCCCGATGCCAAACGTTTTGTCGAAGGCAATCTGATCGGCACCTTCTATCATGAGATGGGTCACGCGCTGATCGATGTGTTGCAACTGCCCGTGCTGGGGCAGGAAGAGGACGCGGCCGATACGCTGGCGGTGGTGCTGATCCACGATCTGTGGGAGGCGGAGGACGCTGAATGGCTGGGCCGGGCGACGGCGGATTATTACTATTACACCGTGGATTGGTCGGGCGACGCGGCGGATGAGACAGAGTGGTGGGGCGTCCATGGGCCTGATGAGCAGCGCTATTACACGCACGTCTGCCTTTTCTACGGCACCGACCCTGAGAGGCTTGCCGAACTTGCGACCGAATATGAACTGCCCGAGGATCGCGCCGAAGGCTGCTCCGAGGAGTTCCGCCTGGCCGCCGAGTCCTGGGGGGCTTTTCTGGATGAGATCACGCTTGCCGAAGGCGATGCGCCCGCGCAAGGGCTGACGCTGGACGCGCGCAAGACCGCGCCCTATTACGCGCTTTTCGCCGAAGAGGTGCGCGTCTGGAACGAAACATTTGCGCTTCCCAGCCCGATCACGGTGCGGATTGAGGCCTGCGGCGAGGCAAATGCCTTTTACTATTCTGCCGACTCATCCATCACCATGTGCACCGAATATGTCGACTGGCTGATCTCGATCGCGAAGGAGGCGGATTTGTGATCACAGCCTGAAAATTCGTGATCACAAAGCCGGAAAATTTCAAGTGTTATCGCTAAAATGCTGCGCATGCACCATTGCGGCACGTGACAGGCCCAAAAAAAGCGCTATTCAGAGACATAACAATCGAAGCGCGCCCCGGGCCGGACCGTTCCGGGACAAGCCAGCGACGAAGGGAACCGAAATGGCGAACGTCAAACGGGGCAAACGGCCTCTTTCCCCGCATTTGCAGATTTATCGTCCGCAATTGACCTCGATCACCTCGATCCTGACGCGGATCACCGGCAATGCGCTGATCGTGGGCACGATGCTGGCGGTGTGGTGGCTGCTGGCGGCGGCGACCTCACCCGAGTATTTCGCGACGGCAGATGCGGTCGCGACCAGTTGGTTCGGCGATCTGGTGTTTACCGGCTCGCTCTGGGCGGTGTGGTATCACTACCTTGCCGGGCTGCGGCACCTGTATTTCGATGCGGGCAAGGGTCTGGACATTCCGACAGCGGAAAAGCTGGGCTGGGGTGTCATCATCGGCTCGGTCGTGCTGACCGTGATCACAATTCTTCTGGTTCAGTGAGGGGCAGGCAGATGCGGTATTTGACCGATCGTAAGCGGGCCGTTGGCAAAGGTGCATCCGGCACCGGGACGGAACATCACTGGGCGATGCAGGTGACTTCGGTGGGGCTGGCTTTACTGCTGCCCGCCTGGCTTTATATCTTTGGCTCGGCCCTTGGTGGCACGCAGGCGGAGGTGGTGGCGACATTCTCGCGCCCGTTCCCGGCGATCCTGACCGCGCTGCTGCTGGTGGTGGGGATGAAGCATTTCGCTGCCGGGGCCCAGATGATGATTGAAGATTACGCCCGTGGGGCGGCTCGGAAATGGGCGGTCATTCTGGTGACCTGTCTGGCCTGGGCGATTGCGGCGACGGGGCTGTTTGCCCTGGCGCGCATGGCGCTGTGAAGGAAAGAACATGACGGCTTATCCTTATGAAGTGCACGACTATGATGTGGTCGTGGTGGGTGCGGGCGGTGCGGGCTTGCGCGCCACGCTGGGCATGGCAGAGCAGGGGCTGCGCACCGCCTGTGTGACCAAGGTGTTCCCGACCCGCAGCCACACGGTTGCGGCGCAGGGTGGCATTGCTGCGTCGTTGGGCAACATGGGCCCCGACAGCTGGCAGTGGCACATGTACGACACCGTAAAGGGGTCGGACTGGCTGGGCGACACCGATGCGATGGAATACCTCGCGCGCGAGGCCCCCAAGGCGGTGTACGAGCTGGAGCATTACGGCGTGCCGTTTTCGCGCACCGAAGAGGGCAAGATCTATCAGCGCCCGTTCGGCGGCCACACGACTGAGTATGGCGAAGGCCCGCCGGTGCAGCGCACCTGTGCGGCGGCTGACCGGACCGGCCATGCGATCCTGCACACGCTCTATGGGCAGAGCCTCAAGAACAACGCCGAGTTCTACATCGAATATTTCGCGCTGGATCTGATCATCACCGATGGTCGTTGCACCGGCGTGGTGGCGTGGAAGCTGGATGACGGCACCATGCATGTGTTCAACGCCAAGATGGTGGTGCTGGCCACGGGCGGCTATGGCCGCGCCTATTTCTCGGCGACCTCTGCCCATACCTGCACCGGTGACGGCGGAGGCATGGTGGCGCGGGCGGGTCTGCCGCTGCAGGATATGGAGTTCGTGCAGTTCCACCCGACCGGCATCTATGGCTCCGGCTGTCTGATCACCGAAGGCGCGCGGGGCGAGGGCGGCTATCTGACCAACTCCGAAGGCGAGCGGTTCATGGAACGCTATGCGCCGCATTACAAGGATCTGGCGCCGCGCGATTACGTGTCGCGCTGCATGACGCTGGAGATTCGCGAAGGCCGGGGCGTGGGCGCGAATGGCGACCATATCAGCCTGCACCTGAACCATTTGCCGAAAGAAACGCTGGATCTGCGGCTGCCGGGGATTTCGGAAAGCGCGCGCATCTTTGCCGGTGTGGACCTGACCAAAGAACCGATCCCGGTGCTGCCGACCGTGCATTACAACATGGGCGGTATCCCGACCAACTATTGGGGTGAGGTGCTGAACCCCACCGCCGACGCGCCCGATGCGATTTTCCCCGGCCTGATGGCTGTGGGCGAGGCGGGCTGTGCATCGGTGCATGGTGCGAACCGGTTGGGGTCGAACTCTCTGATCGACCTTGTGGTGTTTGGCCGCGCTGCGGCCATCCGCGCCGGCAAGGTGGTGGACCCGGAGTCGGCGACACCTTCGACCAACGTGGCCGAGGTTGACCGTGCGCTGGCCCGCTTTGACGGCTTGCGCCATGCCTCGGGGGCGACCCCGACCGCCGATCTGCGGCTGGAGATGCAAAAGACCATGCAGGCCGATGCGGCGGTGTTCCGCACCGACAAGACCCTGGCCGAAGGCGAGCGCAAGATGACCGAAATCGCCGGACGTGTCGGCGATCTGAAGGTCACGGACCGGTCTCTGGTCTGGAACAGCGACCTGATGGAGACGCTGGAGCTGACCAACCTGATGCCGAACGCTTTGGCCACGATCTATGGGGCGCATGCCCGCACGGAAAGCCGGGGCGCGCACGCGCATGAGGATTACCCGACGCGCGATGATGCCAACTGGCGCAAACATTCGCTGGCCCATGTCGATGGCAACAAGGTCACGCTGAGCTATCGCGCTGTGCATGTCGATCCGCTGACCACCGAGGCCGAGGGCGGGATCAGCCTCAAGAAAATCGCCCCGGCAGAGCGGAAATTCTGATGCAGCATAGCCCGGCACATCGGCCCGTTTCCGCCGCCGCACGCGAATGTGCAGCGGTCGGGGCTGGTGTGGCCGGGGCCTTGCGTCATCCTGTGCGCCGGAGCGTGCAAAGGATGATGCAGATGCGTTGGATGGCTGTTTGTGGGGTGATGCTGTTGGCCGCTTGCGACCCGCAGCAGGTGGCCGATCAGGCCGGGCGGCGGATTGCCGCAACGGTGGTTCTGCCGGTGGTGCAACTGGATATGCCGACGCCTCTGGCGCGGCAGGCGACCGATTGTATCCTGCGCAATGCCACGGCGGCCGAGGTGCAGGCTTTGGCGCGGGATGTGGCGGTGGTGGCGGGGTCGTCGACCAAGGCCACGATCCGCGGCATTGCGCTGCGCCCCGAGACTTCGGCCTGTTTTGCCGCCAACGGCGTGCCGCAGGTGCGGCCATGATGCGGGCATCGGTGCTGGGCCTGCCGCTCTTGCTGCTGGCCTGTGGCCCGATCCCGGTGGCGCAGGCCGAGCGCGAGTGCTTTCAGCGCGCCCGTCTGGCGCAACAGCCGCGCGGCGAGATTGGCGTGGGCATGAGCTCGGATGGCCGGGCCCGGTCCCGTGTCAAGCTGGAGGTCAGTTCAGACTTTATCATGGGGCGTGACCCGTCGGCGGTCTACGACTCTTGCGTTGTTCAGAAATCCGGGCAGCCTCCCAGCCGCCCGCTCTATGCATTCCCGGAATGGAAGGGATAAACCATGGTCCAATTCACGCTTCCCAAGAACTCTACCATCCGCACCGGCAAGACCTGGCCGAAGCCGGAGGGCAAGAATGTACGCAAGTTCCAGATCTATCGCTGGAACCCGGATGACGGGAAAAACCCGCAGGTCGATACCTATTTCGTGGATATGGACACCTGCGGCCCGATGATTCTGGACGCGCTGATCAAGATCAAGAACGAGATCGACCCGACGCTGACCTTTCGCCGGTCGTGCCGCGAGGGGATCTGCGGGTCCTGCGCGATGAACATCGACGGGATCAACACCCTTGCCTGTATCTACGGGCTGGACGAGGTGAAGGGCGATGTGAAAATCTATCCTCTGCCGCATCTGCCCGTGGTCAAGGATCTGATCCCGGACCTCACGCATTTCTACGCCCAGCATGCCAGCATCATGCCCTGGCTGGAAACCAAGACCAACCGGCCCGCGAAAGAATGGCGGCAGTCGATTGATGACCGGGGCAAGCTGGATGGCTTGTATGAATGCGTGATGTGCGCCTGTTGCAGCACGTCCTGCCCGTCATACTGGTGGAATGGTGACAAGTATCTGGGGCCTGCCGCGTTGCTGCACGCGTACCGCTGGATCATCGACAGCCGCGATGAGGCGACCGGCCAGCGGCTGGACGAGCTGGAAGATCCGTTCAAGCTGTACCGCTGCCACACCATCATGAACTGCGCCAAGACCTGCCCCAAGGGGCTGAACCCGGCCAAGGCGATTGCCGAGATCAAGAAGATGATGGTCGAACGGGTGGTGTGACCCCTGTCGCACACTGATTTCAGGCCCCGGGTGATCCGGGGCCTTTTTCGTTGCGGCACTGGATATGCCGGGCGCTGTGGCCTAGGTTTGCCTGATGCGCCGCCCTGATCCGTGCGCAGGAAGGATCACCCTATGCCGCTCTTGCAACTGATCTATGCCTCGCGGCCCTTTGGCTTTGACGGGGCGACGCTGACTGCCATTCTGTTTGATGCCCGCCGCTGCAATACGCGCGATGACATCACCGGCGCGCTGATCTGCCGGGATGATCTGTTCCTGCAACTGCTGGAGGGGCCGGCGGCGGCGGTGGAGGCGGCCTATGCCCGCATTCGTGCCGATGACCGGCATATCGAGGTGCGCGAGTTGCTGCGGCGCGAGATTGGCGATGACGCCCGCCTGTTCGGGGCCTGGGCGATGAAGGATGATCCGGCGACCAGCCTGATCTGGTCGCGCGACGAGGTGGCGGCGGGCGTGCCGGAGCGGGCGGGCGAGGCGGCGGTGCTGGCGGTCTTTGCACGGCTGGCCGACGCGGGCTGACCATGCCGCTGTTGCTGCTTCTCCTGCTGCTGTCGGTGCTGATCTACATGTGGATCGCGCGGCGCAACAGCACGCTGACCCGCGCCTGCCGGTGGCGGCAGGAACGATCTGCCGGGCAATGGCGTTGTGCTTCGTGCGGGGCGGTTATGCCGGGCACGCAAGAGCCACGCGATTGCCTGCGGCCACAGGAATAGCCCAATGCCTCCCCGCTTTTGAGCAAGGTCCTGTGCGTGAGCGCAGGGTGTTGAGAGTGGCCGGAGGGGGCTTGGGCTGTTAGCTTCGCGGCCAGAACAGACGTAAGGGAATGGTATGGGACAGTTGGTTGACGGCGTCTGGCATGACGAATGGTATGACACCAAATCCACCGGCGGCGCGTTCGAGCGCAAGGAATCGCGCTTTCGCAACTGGGTGACGGCGGATGGCTCGCCCGGCCTCTCGGGCGAGGGCGGGTTCAGGTCGGAAAGCGGGCGCTATCACCTCTATGTCTCCTACGCCTGTCCCTGGGCGCATCGCACGCTGATCTTTCGGGCGCTGAAGGGGCTGACCGGGCATATCCCGATCTCGGTGGTGCATCCCGACATGCTGTCGGATGGCTGGACCTTTGCCACCGATTTTCCCGGCGCGACCGGGGACCGGCAGTTCGGCCTGCCGTTCCTGCGCGATGTCTATCTGCGCGATACGCCGGATATGTCAGGCCGGGTGACGGTGCCGGTGCTGTGGGATACGCAGACCGGCCGGATCGTCAGCAACGAGTCTGCCGAGATCATCCGCATGTTCAATTCTGCCTTTGACGGGATCACCGGCAATACCGATGACTACTGGCCCGAGGATTTGCGCGAAGGCATTGAACCGGTCAACGCCCGGATTTACGACACGGTGAACAACGGTGTGTACAAGGCCGGGTTTGCCACCACCCAAAGCGCCTATGATGAGGCGGTGCAGGCGCTGTTTGACTCGCTGGACTGGCTGGAGGCGCATCTGGGGGCGAACCGCTATCTGATGGGCGACCGGCTGACCGAGGCCGACTGGCGGCTGTTTCCGACGCTGATCCGGTTCGATCCGGTGTATCACCTGCATTTCAAATGCAACCGCCGCCGGATCATCGACTATCCGAACCTGTGGGGGTTCACGCGCGAGCTGTATCAATGGCCGGGCGTGTCAGACACGGTGCGGGTCGATCATTTCGTGCGGCATTATCACTACAGCCATGACACCATCAATCCGAACCGGATCATTCCCATCAATCCGGTGCTGGATTATGCTGCCCCACACGGGCGCGGCTGAGGCGCCCTGTTTGAGGGAGCCGTTGTGAAGCCTGATGTCCCCGCCCATGTGGCCCCCGAAGATGCTGCCGCGCGCCGCGCGGTGGCGCCGGTGATCTGCTATCCGGTGGAGGGGCTGCCCCCGCCCGACCTTGCGCCCTATCTCGCGGCCCGCGAGGGGTGGGAGCAGGTGGCCGAGGTCTTGGTGCCCGCGCGCGAGGCGCGATGCTTTGACGTGCCGGCGGGGCATTTCTTTCGCATCACGAGCGTCGAGGGGCCGCAGGTCGGCGATCTGAACCTGTGGAACGCGCAGGATCTGCACGAGCGCTTCTACAGCGGCAAAACCCGCGCGCTGCACGGCACGCATCTGAGCGCGGGGGACCGGATGTGGTCGAACCTGCCTTATCTGCGCGAGATGGCGCTGATCACGGCGGACACGCTGGACTGGTACGGCTTTGATGCCTTTGGCGGCGGGGTGCATGATGTGATCGGCACCCGCTGCGACCCCTATACGCACAACCTGCTGTCGGGTGGGCAGTATCATCACTGCTGCCATTCGAACCTGACGCGGGCGCTGGCGGCGCGGACCGGGCTGACAGCGGCAGAGGCGGAACTGCACGTGCATGACGTGCTGAACGTGTTCATGTGTACCGGCTTTACCCGCGAGACCGGGCAGTATTTCATGAAGGCCAGCCCGGTGCGGCCCGGCGATTTCATCGAGTTTCATGCGTCGATGGATCTTCTCGGCGCCTTGTCGGCCTGTCCCGGCGGGGATTGCTCAACCGTGCATTCGTCGGATCAGGCGGCGTGTTATCCGCTGCTGGTGCAGGTGTTCAGGCCACAGCGGGCGGTTCCGGGCTGGCAGGTCAGCCCGGCGAATGGCTATGACCGGAGCCACGGGCTGTAGCCGTCAAGGGCCTGTCTGCCCCCCGCGCTTCGCGCCCCCCCCGAGGATACTTTCGACAGAAAGCGGATCAGCTGTACCGCTCGACCGAGGCGGCCATCGCGTCACTGTAGCGGTCGCCATAGGCCCAGCCGATGGGGAGCGCGATTTCGATCCGTGCGAGGTCAGCGGCGGACAGGGTGATGTCCGGGGCCTGCGCCCAGGCGGAGAGGTGCGCCGCGCTGCGGGTGCCGGGGATCGGGATCAGGTGCTCGCCCAGATGCAGGCACCAGGCGAGGGCGAGGGCGGCAGGGGTGTGGCCCATGTCGGCGGCAAGCTGTTGGAAGGTCAGCAGCTTTTGTTTGTTCCGCGGCCAGTTCTCGGGTGAAAAGCGCGGAATCGTGGTGCGGAACGGGCCGATGTCGTGCAGGTCCGGGTCGATCATCGGATCGCCAAACGCCCCGCGCGCCAGCGGCGAGAACGGGACAAAGGCGACGCCCAGTTCGGCGCAGGTCTGGATCAGGCCCAGTTCGGGCTGGCGGGTCCAGAGGGAGTATTCGTTCTGCACCGCCGTCACCGGATGCACCGCATGGGCGCGGCGCAGGGTATAAGGCGCGACCTCGGACAGGCCATAGCCGCCGATCTTGCCCGCTTTGATCAGCGCCGCCATGGTTTCGGCCACCGCCTCGATCGGGCAGGCCGGGTCGTGGCGGTGCAGATAGAACAGGTCGATGCGGTCAACCCCCAGCCGTTTGAGCGAGCCGTCGAGTTCGGCGCGCAGATGGGCGGGATCGTTGTTGATGCCACGCGTGGCCCCGGGCACGATACCCGCCTTGGTGGCGATCACCGGGCGGTGCGGGCGGGTGGCAAGCCATTGGCCGATCACGGTTTCTGACACGCCGTTGCCATAGACATTGGCCACGTCAAGAAAGGTGATGCCATGGTCCCATGCTGCATCAAGGCAGGCGTGGGACTCGGGCGTGGTGGTCGGACCGAAGATGCCGCCAAAGGACAGGCAGCCCAGACCGAGGGCAGAGACGCGGGGGCCGTTGACCCCGAGGTGGCGGTATTTCATGGGCAATCCGGTCAGGGGGTCATGTAATGCAGCCCGGTGAACCGCGCGCGAAAGGCGCGGGTACGGGCGGCGACGGTTTCGGGCGCGTTGGAGCGCAGGCCTTCGGCGATCAGCGCGGCCAGCGCCGGGGCATCGGCAGGGGTGACGCCCCGGCGCACCAGTTCTGGCGTGCCGATGCGCAAGCCGTTCATATCGCCGGGAACCTCGGGAATCGGCAGGCCGATCCCACAGGCGAGGAACCCTGCCTTGCGCAGGGTTTTGGATGCGGCTTGCCCGCCGCCAAAGCCTGCAGCCTCGATGGCGAACTGGTGGGTCTGGGTCGCGCCGCGACCGGTGGCAAAGACCGGCAGGCCGAGGGCGCCCAACTCGCGGGCGAGGGCTTGCGCAAGCGCAACCATCGCCTGCGCATAGGCCGCGCCATGGTCGCGCCAGTCCAGCAGGGTGATGGCGAGTGCGGCGGATTTGGCGGCGTCAAAGTTCGCGGTCAGGCCGGGAAAAGCGATCTGGTCGAGCCGTTCGGCAATGGCGGCGTCATTGGTGACGATCAGCCCGCCCGCCGGGCCGCCGAGGGATTTATAGGTGCTCATCGTCATCAGATGCGCGCCCTGATGCAGCGGATTGCCCCAGGTGCCCCCGGCGATGATGCCGCATTGATGGGCGGCATCGAACAGGACTTTCGCGCCGACCTCATCGGCAATCTCCCGGATCTCGGCCACCGGGTGCGGGAACAGGTTCAGGCTGCCGCCGATGGTAATCAGCTTCGGGCGCGTTTGCAGGGCAAGGTCGCGAAGTCCGGGCAAATCAATGGTATAGCCATCGGAGTTGACCGGGGCAGGATGGGTGGTCAACCCGTAAAGCCCCGCGCATCCGGCGGCATGATGGGTGACATGGCCGCCGATCGCGCCGGGCGGGGCGATGATGGTGTCGCCGGGTTTGGTCAGCGCCATGAAGCCGTAAAGATTGGCCAGCGCCCCCGAGCCGACGCGGATTTCGGCGTAGTTTGCGCCGAAAACTTCGGCGGCGAGTTCGGCGGCAATGACCTCGATCTCTTCAATCGCCTCCAGCCCCATTTCATATTTATCCCCCGGATATCCGAGGCTTGGCCGGGAGCCGAGGCCGCGCGACAGGGCGGCTTCGGCGCGGGGGTTCATGATGTTGGTGGCGGGATTGAGGTTGAAGCAGTCCTGATCATGGACCTGCAGGTTCTGCGCGATCAGCGCCTCGATACGGGCGCTGACCTGCGCCGAGGGCGCGGTGGCGCGGGTGGCGAGCGTCTGGACATGGGCTTCGGTCGGAACCCAGGGGCGGGGGGCGAGGTGGGGCATCGGCTATCCTTTGGCAAAGGCGGCGTGCAGGGCCATGTCGATCATCGCGGCAAAGCCGGTTTCCCGGTCGGGCGCGGGCAGGGCCGCGCCGGTCAGGATGTGGTCTGACACGGTAAGGATCGACAGCGCCCGGCGCTGGTAGCGGGCGGCGAGGGTGTAAAGCTCGGCGGTTTCCATCTCGACTGCGAGGCAGCCATGGCGTTGCAGCTGATCGGTCAGGTCGGAGCGTTCGTCGTAGAACGTGTCAGAGGTGAAGATGCCGCCGACATGCACCGGCGCGCTGGCGGCGGCATAAGCCTTTGACAGCAGGCCGAAATCGGCGACCGGGGCAAAGCGCAGCTCGCGGAAGATGCTGGTGGAGGGCGAGCCGATGCTGGAGGCCGCTTGCGCCAGCACCACATCGCGCAGGGCGATCTGCGGCTGCAAGGCCCCGCAGGAACCCACCCGGATCAGGGTTTGCGCGCCATAGTCGCGGATCAGCTCGTTGGCATAGATCGACATCGACGGCATGCCCATGCCGGTGCCGTGGATGGTGACGGGGTTGCCGCGCCAGGTGCCGGTATAGGCCAGCATGCCCCGGGTTTCCGACACCAGACGGGGGCTGTCCAGAAAGCGCGTGGCCGCCCAGCGGGCGCGGTAGGGGTCGCCCGGAAGCAGGCAGGTTCCGGCAATCTCGCCCGGCTTGGCCCCGATGTGAAAGGTCATGTCGCCCCCTCGTGGCTGTCTCTGGGGAAGTTGTGCTTGGTTCGGTGGAGGAGGGCAAGCGCGATCGGGGGATGGCGGGCCGTTGCCGCCCGGGGTGTCGCCGCGAGGGGGGGAGGTGATTTTCCGGGCAGGGGGCGGGGAGGTTTGCGGAGCGGCGGTAAGGCGCTGATGTTGCAAGGAATTTTTGGTATGATTTGAGTCTGATCCGTGGCCGGTTTGCGTATGGTTTACGTCATGACATCTGTGCGGGATTTTTGTGCCCATGGCTTTGGTGCTGAGGGCGCAGGTGCTGATGGGGCGCCGCCCCCCACCCCAGCCCTCCCCACAAGGGGGAGGGCGGCACTTGGGGCAGGTCGCCGTCTTTTCCCCCAGAGGCCACCGCATGGTGCGGTGTCTCCCTCCCCCTTGTGGGGAGGGCCGGGGTGGGGGGTCGTTGGGGCAGGTCGCCGTCTGCTTCCGTCAGAGACCACCGCGTGATGCAGGTGTCTCCCTCCCCCTTGTGGGGAGGGCTGGGGTGGGGGGCGTTGGGGCAGGTTGCCGGGGTTGCCAGACAAAGGCCGCCGCGTGGTGCAGCGGCCTCCCCCTCCATGGGACGGGGGTCTGGTGACCCTCAGCTGCCGACGGAGCGGGCGGCGGCGGAGCCGCCGAAGCCGCCCCGGCTGGCGACGGCGGCGCGGCTCATCGGGGGCTGGCCTGCGGTGGTCGGGCCTTTGGCAAAGGCCGTGGTGCCCATCTTGCCGGTAGAGTTCAGCCGCGACAGCTGGGTGCCGCCGTTGGGCGTGGCAAAGCCGCCACCGGCCTTTGGCACCACCGGCTGCGCCATGGCGCGGCCGCCGCCAAGGGCCTGACCGATCAGATAACCCGCGAGCAGCGGCATGAAGATGCTGCCGCCGCCGCCGCCGGTGGCGGCTGCGGGATCGCCGCCGCAGGCGCCGGCGCCGTGTTCCTGTTCGCACAACTCCTGGCTTTCATAGCGCGGGGCGGTCTCAGAATGCACCGCCTGTGCCTCGGCAAAGGTTGTGGTGCAATCCTCGCGGGTGAACCAGCCGTTCTGCGCCGCTGCTGCCATGCAGCTTTCGACATCGGGAAAGGCCGCCGCGTCGGTCTGTTCTTCCTGCTGACAGGCGGCAAGTCCGAAGGCGGCTGCCCCCAGAATCCCCAGCGATACCGCGCGTGATCTTTTCATGGCTTTACCCTTCAATGAAATGCGGTTTGAACCGCGACAGGTCTTGCGTGATCAGGGCGCGGTCTTCGCGCAGGCCCATGCCGACGCAGGTTTCCCCCACCACCCAGGCCCCGATCACCGGGCGCATGCCGCCCATGACCGGCAGCGGCTGATAGGCCTGCACGATCATCGGGTGGCGGTCATACTCGCGGTTGGTCGCGCGCTCCAGCACCCGGCCCTGCGCGGTGATGGTGACCGACGCCCCCTCGCGCGAGAAGATGGGTTTGGTCACGTGCCCCCCCAGCATCAGATGGGCTGCATCGGCCAGACCCTTGGTGTCATCGGCAAAGAATGATGGCAACAGGTTGGGATGGCCGGGAAACAGCTGCCAGAGCACCGGCAGGATCGCCTTGTTCGACAGCAGCGCCTTCCACGGCGGTTCGATGAACCGGCATTGCGCCGATGCCAGATGCGCCGAGAATTCGTCGGCGAACAGGTCTTCCCACGGGTAGAGCTTGAACAGCGTGCCGATCACCCGGTCCTCAGAGTCGGTGAACTGACCCTCTTCGCTGATGCCGATCTTTTCCAGATCGGTGTAATGCGCGCCCATCCCGGCCTCACGTGCGGCCCAGGCCATGGTTTCGACCGTGGCGTAATCCTCGGGCGCGCCCGCCATGGCGGCGAAATGCAGGTCGGTGTCGGGCGGAAAGATCTCGGCAAACCGCTCCACCAGCGCTTCATGCAGGCGGTTGAACTGGTCGGAGCCTTCGGGCAGCACGCGGGCGGCCAGCTGATCTTCATACCACAGCCACTGAAAGCTGGCGGATTCATAAAGCGATGTCGGTGTATCGGCGTTGTATTCCAAGAGCTTGGCCGGGCCCTTGCCATCATAGGCCAGATCGAAGCGGCCATAGACCTCGGGCTCGCCCGCCTCCCAGCTGTCCTTGATGAAATCCCAGCGCAGGCGGGGCAGGCCCATGCGGTCCATCAGCGATTCATCGGCCAGAACGGTGCCGACCGCTTCGCGGCACATGGCATGGAGTTCGGTGCAGGGATCCTCGATCCGGCCCTCGACCTCGTCCAGCGTGAAGCTGTAGGCCGAGGTTTCGTCCCAATAGGGCTCGCCGTGCATGTCGGCAAAGGTAAAGCCAAGCTCTGCCGCCTTTGCGCGCCAGTCGGGGCGTTCGGGCAATGGGATACGGTCCAAATCTCTCTCCTGTGGTCGCCATTGATATGGCGGCGCGATAGCCTCAGGGCAACCTGTGCTCATGCAACCGTGTCGATATGTCCGGTCAGAATGTCTTGAAGGTCATCGTGGTCAGGGTGCGGCTGATGCCGGGAATGTCGAACAGGGCGGCGTTGAGGAACTGGCCCACGTCCTGTTCATCGGGGATGTAGACCTTGGCCATCAGATCATATTCGCCGCTGGTCGAATACATTTCTGACACCACCTCGCGGTCCCAGATGGCACTGGCCACCTCATAGGTCTTGCCGGGGGTGCAGCGGAACTGAACGAATACGCAGCGCATGGGGGTCTCCTGTCCTGTGACGCAGCCTAGCCTGTGGCGGGCGCGTGGAAAAGGGTCAGCCTTCGGTTTGTGTGCTCAGGGTGAGGGGGACGCTGGCGGGTTTGAGGTCATCCACCACCAGCGGCCCCTTGGGGAGGGCAAGCCGCGCGCGCACCACCCAGAACAGCCGCTTTTCCGCGCGGGTGATGGCGACATAGGCGAGGCGTTTCCACAGTGGCAACCCGGCTTCGGACCGCCCGGCTTGGGCTGCGGCAAAGAGATCGGGGGCGAAGACCTGCACGTTTTCCCATTGCGAGCCTTGCGCCTTGTGGATCGTGACTGCCGCGCCATGCAGAAACGCCGCCCCCATGGTGGCGGCCGAGGCGATGAAGGGTTCATCCTCATCCGGGCGTTCGATCTTGATGATGCTGGCGGCAGAGACTTGCGGATCTTCGGCGCCGACCACATGGATCTTGGCAAAACCGGGCTTGTTGCCGGGGCCGAGGTAGATCACCTGCGCGCCCTTGATCAGGCCCCGCGCCTCGAGATCGATGCGCTTTTTGCGGTGCTTGAGCGGCAGCTCGATCCCGTCGCAGATCAGCGGCTCGCCGGGCAACAGCGCGTCATCGGGCGCGCCATGCGCCGCGCGGAACGCGGTGATCAGCCGGATGCGGGTGGCATTGCGCCAGACCAAGGCAGGGGAGCGCGCCATCATGTCGGCATCGACCCGTTCGGCCCAAACCACGCGCTCGTCGCGTTTGGACGCGTCTTCGACCATGCGCTCGAACTGATCGAACCCGATGCTGTCATCGGCCAGCGCATGCGCCAGATCGAGGATCGGGTTGTCCTGCGCCTGCCGGTGGATGCGGCTGAGCATCAGTTTCTTGGACTCCCCAAGCCGGTCAAACACCATGCTGCCCGACTGCCCGACCGGGGCCAGCTGGGCGGGGTCGCCGAACAGCACCAGCGTCGGGAAAATCTCGCGCAGGTCGTCAAACTGCCGCTCGTCCAGCATCGAGGATTCGTCGATGAAGCCGACATCCAGCGGCTCTTCGCGCCGTTTCCAGCCTTGGATAAAGTCGGACCCCCGCAAGCCAGCCGCCGCCAAGGCCCCTGGAATCGAGGCCACTTGTTGATAAAAGGCAAAAGCCCGGTCCAGCGCCAGATCGGGCAGATCGTCGATCACCGGGCGGTTGCCGACGCCGGTCAGCCATTCCGCGATCTTTTCATATTGCGGGTCATAGACCGGGGTATAGAGAATGCGGTGGATGGTGGTGGCCGGAACCCCGCGCATCCGCAGGACTGAAGCCGCCTTGTTGGTGGGGGCCAGCACCGCCAGCGTGCGCCGTTCCTTGCGCCGCTTGCCCTCGTAATCGCCCGACACGATCTCGACCCCGGCGTCGATCATCGCGCGGGTCAGCTGCGCCAGCAGCATGGTCTTGCCCGACCCGGCCTTGCCCATCACCGCCAGCACGGTGGATTTGCCCTCACCCGGCGGGGTCAGCCCGCCATGGTCCAGATCAATCCCCGCCGCCAGCAGATCAGCGGCCACACGGTCATGCGCCTCGGCCTGATCGTCGGAAAGGGTCAGTTGGGCCAAGGCTGACTTGGCGGCGCGTGCGGTCATGCTCATGCGCGCGACCATAAGGCCAAGGCCCGGCCTGCACCAGACGCAACACGCCCGCGCCTCAGTTCTGCCGCCCGGTTTCGGGGTGCGCTCTGGGCAGACCGGATTGCATCTCGGCCCGCGCCACACGCAAGGCATCATCGACCTGAGCCGCGGTCGCGGTCAGCCCGTTTTGCAGGGCATATGACCGAAGATCTTCCAGCACATCGAAAATCCAGTCGTGGTGCATCATATCATCCGCAGAAATCCGGTCCGCTCGCCGACCCGCCACTGTCTGCTGCCCAGTATAGGCGCTTCGCCCGGCCGGGTATCACCACAAATGATCCGGCCATGAGAATACCGCCGCAAGCAAGCGCTTCCGGCGGTATGTATCGCGGTCTTTGGCGGTCTCAGCCCCGGCGGCTCGCTTCCAGCGTGTCGTCAAAGGTGCGCAGCCCGGTGGTGGGCGCCTGCACCAGCACCGCCATATTGCCGGGCTTGTGCTGGTTGCGCAGCATCTTGGTATGGGCCTTGGGGATATCGGCCCAGGGGAACACTTCCGACATGCAGGGGTCCAGCCGCCGTTCCACCATCAGCTTGTTGGCCGCCGCCGCCTGTTTCAGATGGGCAAAGTGGCTGCCCTGCAAACGCTTCTGGTGCATCCACATGTAGCGCACGTCAAAGGTGCAGTTGAACCCGGAGGTCCCGGCACAGATCACCACCATGCCGCCCTTTTTGCACACCAGACAGCTGACCGGAAAGGTCGCCTCGCCCGGGTGTTCGAACACCATATCGACGTTCACGCCCTTGCCGGTGATGTCCCAGATCGCCTTGCCGAACTTGCGGGCTTCAGTGAACCAGGTGGCATATTCTGGGCTGCCGACTTTTGGCAGCTGGCCCCAGCATTTGAAATCATTGCGGTTTATCACGCCCTTGGCGCCCATCGACATCACGAAGTCACGCTTGCTCTCGTCGCTGATGACGCCGATCGCATTGGCCCCCGCCGTGTTGATCAGCTGGATCGCGTAAGAGCCAAGGCCGCCCGATGCGCCCCAGACCAGCACGTTCTGTCCCGGTTTCAGATCATGCGGTTCGTGGCCGAACAGCATCCGGTAGGCGGTGGCAAGGGTCAGGGTATAGCAGGCCGATTCCTCCCAGGTCAGGTGCTTGGGGCGCGGCATCAGCTGCTGCGCCTGCACGCGGGTGAACTGGGCAAATGACCCATCCGGCGTCTCGTAGCCCCAGATCCGCTGCGTGGGCGAAAACATCGGGTCGCCACCGTTGCATTCTTCGTCATCGCCATCGTCCTGATTGCAGTGGATCACCACCTCATCGCCGACTTTCCAGCGCTTGACCTTGTCACCCACCGCCCAGACGATGCCCGAGGCATCCGATCCGGCAATGTGATAGGGCTGCTTGTGGCCGTCAAACGGGCTGATCGGCTGGCCGAGGCCCGCCCAGACGCCGTTGTAATTCACCCCCGCCGCCATCACCAGTACCAGCACCTCGTTGCTGTCGATGGCCCAGGTGTCCACCACCTCTTGCAGCATCGCGACTTCGGGCTCGCCGTGCCGCTCACGCCGGATCGCCCAAGAATACATCTGTTTGGGCACATGACCAAGCGGCGGCATCTCGCCGATCTCGTACAGGTCTTTGATCGGCGCCTCATAGGCGGCGATGGCGGGTTGGGTATCCAGAGCCATGGGGGCCTCCATCCTGATGTCATCCATGCCGCGCTGCAGAATCGGCGCGGGATGTGCCAAGGAATATGAACCATCGCGCAACATTACAATAGCTCAGAGGTCTGTTTTGTAATTTTATGTCCGCCGCGTCGCAGAAAGATCGGGCTCCACTGCCGGTTCGCCCAGCCGCTGCCGCACTGACGCCGCGTAAAACGCCAGCAAATCGCCCATTCCGGGCTGGATCGTGCCCGACTCGTCCAGAATGCCGCGACTGCACAGGGCGGCCCGTCCCTCGGCCTCGGCCTGCGCCAGCCCGCCGGAGGGCAGGCGCAGCACAGCCTCCACCGCCTCCAGCCGCGCCACCAGCTCGGGCACCGGCACCGCCATCGCGATTGAGGCCGCCACCAGCGGCGCGGGCAGCACCGGCACCACCCGCTCGACCTCGGCCATCAGCCGCAGGCCCAGAGCCTCCAGATCACCACCCGCCGCCTGATGCGCGCTGAGGGAAAGCGGTGTGCCAAAGCCTGCAGCCGCCGTGCCGAACAGATAGCGGTTGCCACCCGCCCGCTTCAGAGCGATGCGCAAGGCCTCCCACAGCACCCGGACAATCGGCGCGCGGAACCGCCGCCCGCCGATCCGCGCGGCCCGCACCAGCAGCGCATCCTCCAGCACCCGGTCATAGGCCAGCCCCACCGGCACAAAGACCACATCGCGCGCGCCTTTGCCGATCGCGGCCGGATCGAACCCGGCCCAGATATAGGACAACAGCCCCATCCGCGCGGCCCCCACCCGCCCGGCCAGGCTGAGCCCACCTTCGGGAAACACCGCCTGCGTGGTGCCTTCGGCGGTGGCCATCTGCACATAGCGCGCCAGCACCCGGCGATAGAGCGCGTTGTGGCTGCCGCGCCGGATGAAATAGGCCCCCATCGCCCGGATCAGGCGGCTCAGCGGCCAGACCCGCGCCCATTCGCCCACGGCATAGGAAATCGCGGCCCGCCCCGACACCAGCCAGGTGACCAGCACGTAATCCATATTGCTGCGATGGTTCATCACAAAGATCACCGTGGCGCGCGGATCAATGGCGCGCGCGGCTTCAGACACCACCCCGACCCGCACCCGGAAAAATACCGCCGACAGCGCCCGCGCCGCGCGGGTGGCAAAGCCGAAATAGAACAGTGCCGAAAACCCCGGCACGATCTCGCGCGCATAGACCCGCGCTTCTTCCAGCGCCACTTCGCCGGGCACGCCGGTTGCGGCGGCATGTTCGGCCACCGCCTCCAGCACGGCGGGGTCATACAAGAGCCGCACCACCATGTCCTGCCGCCGCATCAGCTTGAACGGCTCAACCTTGCGCTCCAGCCGGGCGTTCACCTTTGCCAGCAGCCGCTCCAGCCGACGGCGGAAAAACCAGCGCACGCCCGGCCCGATGACCCGGTCCAGCGCCGCCACACCCGGCAGCGCAAACAGCACCACCACCAGCCATACAGGGATCTCGACGGTTTGAAACATGTGCCAACCCTAGCCAAAGCCAGCGCCCGCGCAAATGAATTGCACCTTTTCCAAATACTCCGGGGGGGCGCGAAGCGCGGGGGGCAGCGCCCCCCTCCACGCCTGCCTCCCGCGATGCCGCAATGCAGCGAATTGACAACGCCAGAATATTTCCCCTATCTGGCATCAAGCGAAACAATATTGCGCGCCAATGAGTCGCGTGATGGAGGCCACATGACCGCCCAGACCAAAAAAGACGCCCCCTGGCTGTTCCGCACCTATGCCGGACATTCCACCGCCACAGCTTCGAACGCGCTCTATCGCAACAACCTGTCCAAGGGGCAGACCGGGTTGTCAGTCGCCTTCGATCTGCCGACGCAGACCGGCTACGATTCCGATCACGAGCTGGCAAAGGGCGAGGTGGGCAAGGTCGGTGTGCCGGTCGCGCATCTGGGCGACATGCGGGCGCTTTTTGATGCGATCCCGCTGGAGCAGATGAACACCTCGATGACGATCAACGCGACCGCGCCCTGGCTGCTGGCGCTGTATATCGCTGTGGCCGAAGAGCAGGGGGCGGATGTGGCCGCGCTCAACGGCACGGTGCAGAACGATCTGATCAAGGAATACCTGTCGCGCGGCACCTATATCTGCCCGCCGAAACCCAGCCTGCGCATGATCACCGACGTGGCCGCCTATACCCAGCAGTATCTGCCGAAGTGGAACCCGATGAACGTCTGCTCTTACCACCTGCAGGAGGCGGGGGCGACGCCGGAGCAGGAGCTGGCCTTTGCGCTGGCCACGGCCTGTGCGGTGCTGGATGATCTGAAGACCAAGGTTCCGGCCGCAGACTTTCCCAATATGGTGGGCCGCATCAGCTTTTTCGTCAATGCGGGCATCCGGTTCGTGACCGAGCTGTGCAAGATGCGCGCCTTTGTCGATCTGTGGGACGAGATCACCGAACACCGCTATGGCATCACCGATGCGAAATACCGCCGGTTCCGCTATGGGGTGCAGGTCAATTCGCTGGGCCTGACCGAGCCGCAGCCTGAAAACAACGTCTACCGCATCCTGCTCGAGATGCTGGCGGTGACGCTGTCGAAAAACGCCCGCGCGCGGGCGGTGCAATTGCCGGCATGGAACGAGGCGCTGGGGCTGCCGCGGCCCTGGGATCAGCAATGGTCGCTGCGGATGCAGCAGATCCTGGCCTATGAGACCGACCTGCTGGAATATGACGATCTGTTCGACGGCAATCCGGCGATTGACCGCAAGGTGCAGGCGCTGAAGGAAGGTGCGCGCGCTGAACTGGCGCAGATTGATGCCATGGGCGGGGCGGTGGCCGCGATTGACTACATGAAGGGGCGGCTGGTCGAGGCCAATGCCGACCGCATTGCCCGGATTGAATCACAGGAGACCACGGTGGTCGGCGTCAACCGCTTTACCAGCACCGAGCCGTCGCCGCTGACCACCGGCGATGGCAGCATAATGGCCTCGGACCCCGAGGCCGAGGCGGATCAGATCGCCCGGCTGCACAGCTGGCGCAAGGCGCGCGATCCGGGCGCGGTGACGACCGCGCTGGCCGCACTGGCGCAGGCCTGTGCGGATGGCAGCAATGTGATGCCCGCCTCCATCGCCTGTGCCAGGGCCGGTGTCACCACCGGCGAATGGGGCGCGGTGGTGCGCCGGGCCTTTGGCGAATACCGCGCGCCCACCGGCGTCAGCCGCAACCCGTCGAACAGGACCGAAGGGCTGGAGCCGATCCGCGAGGCGGTGGCCACGCTGTCGTCAAAGCTGGGGCGGCCGCTGAAGTTTCTGGTCGGCAAGCCGGGGCTGGACGGGCATTCGAACGGGGCCGAACAGATTGCCGCCCGCGCCCGCGACTGCGGGATGGAGATCCATTATGAGGGCATCCGGCTGACCCCGGCAGAGATTGTCGCCGCCGCTCAGGATCAGGCGGCGCATGTGGTCGGGCTGTCGATCTTGTCGGGCAGTCATATCCCGCTGATCACCGAAACGCTGGAGCGGATGCGCGCGGCGGGGCTGTCGCATATCCCGCTGGTGGTGGGCGGCATCATCCCCGAGGCCGATGCGGCGCGCTTGCGCGCGCTGGGCGTGGCGGCGGTCTATACGCCCAAGGATTTCGAGCTGAACCGGATCATGCTGGATATTGTCGGGCTGGTCGACGCCGCGCCGATGGCCGCCGAATAGCGGCGCGGCCCCCCCCCACCCCAGCCGTCGGGGCAGTGCCCCGACCCCACGAGGGGGGAGGGAGGCGCTTTGATCTGATGCGGGGGTGTCCGGGGCTGATGTCGACAAGGGGGCTGCCGCCCCCTTGGACCCCCGCGAGTATTTTTGCCAAGATGAAAGGGGGGCCGTCGGGGTGAGGGCCGCCCTTTGGTCAGATCGACAGGCAGACGTATTTCAACTCCATATAGTCATCCATGCCGTGGTGGCTGCCTTCGCGGCCAAGGCCGGATTGTTTGACACCGCCAAACGGGGCAACCTCGGTCGAGATGATGCCGGTGTTGACGCCGACGATGCCGTATTCCAGCGCCTCTTGCACCCGGGTGATGCGGCCGATCTCGCGGCTGTAGAAATAGGAGGCGAGGCCGAAGATGGTGTCGTTGGCCTTGGCGACCACTTCCTCTTCGGTGTCGAACTTGAACAGGGGGGCGAGAGGGCCGAAGGTTTCTTCGGTGGTGACGATCATGTCTTCGGTGACGCCGGTGAGGATGGTGGGTTCAAAGAAGTTGCCCCCCAGCTTGTGCCGGTTGCCGCCGGTTTCGATTTTCGCGCCTTTGGAGGTGGCATCGGCGATGTGTTCTTCGACCTTTTCCAGCGCGGCGGCGTTGATCAGCGGGCCGAACTGCACGTCTTCGGACAGGCCATCGCCGACGCGGGTTTTGGCGACGGCGGCCTGCAGTTTTTGCGCAAAGGCGTCATAGACCCCGGCCTGCACATAGATGCGGTTGGCGCAGACGCAGGTCTGGCCGTTGTTGCGGAACTTAGACATCATCGCACCGGCGACGGCGGCATCCAGATCGGCATCGTCGAACACGATGAACGGCGCATTGCCGCCCAGCTCCATCGAGCATTTCATCACCTGTTCCGCCGCTTGCCGCAGCAGGATGCGGCCGACTTCGGTCGAGCCGGTGAAGGTGAGTTTGCGCACGAGATGATTTTCGCAGAACTCCTTGCCGATGTCGGAGGATTTCTTGGAGGTGATGACCGAGAGGATGCCCTTGGGCAGGCCCGCGCGTTCGCCAAGCACCGCCATGGCGAGGGCCGAGAGCGGGGTCTCAGCCGCCGGGCGGGCGACGAAGCCGCAACCGGCGGCCAGCGCCGGGCCGGCCTTGCGGGCGATCATCGCGTTGGGGAAGTTCCATGGCGTGATCGAGCCGACCACGCCGATCGGCTGTTTCAACACCGTGATGCGTTTGTCGCGCTGATGGCCGGGGACGGTTTCGCCGTAGACGCGCTTTGCCTCTTCGCCGAACCATTCGATGAAGCTGGCACCATAGGCGATCTCGCCCTTGGCTTCGGCGAGGGGTTTGCCCATTTCTGCGGTCAGGATGGTGCCGAGGTCGTCCTGATTGGCCATCATCAGGTCGAACCATTTGCGCAGCACCTGCGCGCGTTCCTTGCCGGTACGGGCGGCCCAGTCCTTCATCGCCGCATTGGCGGCGTCGATGGCGCGGGCGGTCTCGGCCCGGCCAAGGTTGGGCACGCGGGCGATTTCATCGCCGCGCGCCGGGTTCACCACGGCGAATGTGTCGCCGTCATCGGCGTCAATCCACTCGCCCGCGACATAGGCGCGTGTGGCAAGCAGGGTCGGATCTTTCAGCAGCGACGCGAGATCGGTCACGGAATCGAGCATTTGGGGCCTCCCATTTCGGTCATGCTCATGCAAAGCATGGGGCGGGCGGGCTTGTCCAGTTCTGTCGGGCAGGCAGGGCGAGATCGTGCCAGTTTTTTGATCAAATCGGGGCGGGTAGGATGGATTTCGAGACTGAGGCCGACCGGGCCTATGCCAATGGCGCGTTCATTGCGGGCGCGGAGGGGTTTGTGCCCCGCTGGCGGGCCAAGGCGGCGGCGTTCCGGGCGCAGGCGCGGGCAGAGCTGGGGTTGGCCTATGGGCCGGGGGCGCGGCAGCGGTTTGATCTGTTCCGGCCCGAGGGCGCGGCGCGCGGGGTGATGCTGTTTGTGCATGGTGGCTACTGGATGGATTTTGGCCGGGAGGACTGGTCGCATCTGGCGGCGGGCGCCGTGGCGCGGGGCTGGGCCTGTGCGGTGCCGTCCTACACGCTGGCGCCCGGCGCGCGGATTTCGGAGATGACCGGGGAGATCCGGGCGGCGGTGCGGGCGGTGGTGGCGCAGGTGCCGGGACCGGTGGTGGTGACCGGGCATTCGGCGGGCGGGCATCTGGCGGCGCGGATGGCTTGTGCGGGCGGGCCGGAGGTGGCGCGGGTGGTGCCGATCTCTCCCCTGGCCGATCTGCGGCCGCTGATGGAGACGCAGATGAACGCCACGCTGCGGCTGGACGCGGCGGAGGCGGTGGCAGAGAGCCCGGCGCTGTTGCGCCCGCGGGCCGGGGTGCAGGCGCATGTCTGGGTCGGCGGGCAGGAGCGACCCGCGTTTTTGTGGCAGGCGCGGCTGCTGGCCGAGGCGTGGGCCTGCCCGTGGACGGTTGACGCGGGGCGGCATCATTTTGACGTGATCGACGGGCTGGCCGATCCGTCAAGCCCGCTGATGGAGGTTTGTCTGGGCGGGTTCTGACGCGGGGCCGAAGCCGGGGGGGATGATCGGTGGCAAGCGGGTGGCACGGCTTTGCGCGGGAAACCCGATCAGGAGTTGGCGTGCATCCGCTCGATATAGGCGCGCATTTCTTCGGCCTCGTGGCGCGCGTCGCGCAGGCCGCCCATGGCGGCGCGCAGCTCGGCCTCGGTCTGGGCGATCTGGTTCATCAACTCGGCCTCGCGTTGTTCGAGGTAGATGATGGCCTGATCGCGGGTTTCCTCGGCCTCGTGCAGCATGGTGGACAGCCGGTCCATCTCGCCCATGTCGCCACCGGCGACGCGGGCAAAGCGGTGCATGACCCAATGCGAGAACCATCCCATGGCAAAGGCGGCCATCAGGATGATTGCGGTGACGATGATGAATTCGGTGCGGTTCATTCGCTGCGGTTCATACGGCCATGGGGGTCAAGATCTGACGTGTCCCTTGGCTAGCCGTCACGCGACGGGCGCGCAAGGGGGCGGCGGGTCTTTTCTGCCGGGGCGACAGAGGGGCCGTCTTCGTCGGCGAGGGCGGCAGCGGCATCCGGGACCGCACCGGCCTGTCCCGCAGAGGCGGGTTCGCCTGCCGCTGCCGCGGAACCCGCCGGGGTTGCAGCGGTCTGCGGCTGATCCAGCAACCTGATTTCGATGCGGCGATTTGCCTCGCGCCCCGCTTCGGTGGCGTTGTCGGCAATCGGGTCGGCCTCACCATAGCCGGTGGCTTTCAGGGCATCGACCGTGATGCCACGCCCTTGCAGCGCCAGAAGCACCGCATCGGCGCGGGCCTGGCTGAGCGCGCGGTTGCCGCTGTCAGAGCCCTGACTGTCGGTGTAGCCCGCGATTTCCATCCGCACGGCGGGGCAGTCTTCGAGGGCTTCGGCCAGGTCATCCATGATGCCTATGGTCTGACCGTCGATTTCGGCGGACCCGGGGGGAAAGGTGATCTTGCGTTTGGCCAGAACGGCGGCAACATCGGCGGCGCATTCCTGCGGGGTGGGCAGGGCGGCGAGCGGGTCCAGCTCTTCGTCATAGCGCACGGCGACCTTGAAGGTCTGGCCCTGACCCAGTTTGTCGGACAAGACCTGCGAAATGCGGCCGCGTGCGTTCTGCGAGCCGGTGACGCCTTCAACCTCGACCGTATCGGCGCGGACCAGCAGTTTGCCTTCGGCCAGCTCGCCCAAGGCCTCCAGCCCGGCCAGCACGCGGACCGGCCAGCCATCGGGCAGGTCGTCATCAAGCCGGGTGGCGCTGTAGACCTTGCCGACGCCAAAGCGCGCCTGTGCGTAGCTGGCGACGGCATCGCGCAACAGCTCATCCGTCACCCGGCCCCGCAGCTCGACCCGGCCTTCGGCGGACAGGGTGGCGGTGAATTCGGCGGGGCCGAGGGCGGTGGTGGAGGTACGCTCCAGCGTGGCGGTCAGCGAGAACACGTCGGGCAGGGCGGAGTCGAGTTCGCCCACAACGCGGTCGAAATCGGATTGCGACACGCTGTCGGCGGCGACGAGCGACACATCGGCATCGGAAAAGGTGACGGTGGCCGCGCCAAGGGTTTTGACG
Source organism: Pseudotabrizicola sp. 4114 (assembly GCF_031457365.1). Classification (NCBI taxonomy): domain Bacteria; kingdom Pseudomonadati; phylum Pseudomonadota; class Alphaproteobacteria; order Rhodobacterales; family Paracoccaceae; genus Pseudotabrizicola; species Pseudotabrizicola sp. 4114. The sequence continues at coordinate 598,804 of NZ_JAVDWP010000001.1, forward strand.
GCCCCGATCGCGGTCGAGACGGCATCGGCCCAGCTGGGGGTGGGGACGCCCAGACCGACGATGCAGTTGGCCCGGCCCGGAACCCCGGCAGCGGAGCCTGCGGCAAGAATGCGGGCGCGGGCGCGGTCGGTATCGGCAGAGCAGGCGTCAAACCGCGCGCCCTGCGCATCCAGCACAAAGCGCAGGGTAAAGGGCGTCAGCACCGGGCGGGGGGCGGAAATGTCGATGGCGACCTGCAACCCGGCGGGGCGGGCGAGGTTCAGCTCATTGGTCAGGCGGCGTTGTTCGTCGGCGCTGGTGGCGATGGCGGTGATTCTGACCCGTCCCGCCGAGACCGAGACCTTGGACCGGGGCAGGCGCTTGACCGCCTCCATCCCATAGGCAAAGGCATCGTCCCAGCCTTCGGGGGCGGGATAGGCGGCGGTTTCCAGCATGTCGGAAATGGCGCCGTCCGACCGCAGCGACTGCGCCTCGGCCAGCAGGGCCTCGGCCGAATCGCTGGTGGGCAACAGGCCGATCAGCTGGATGCCATCATCATTGCGCAGCATCTCGACCGAGAATTTCGGGGCCTCGATCGCCTTGACCGGCGTAACCTCCAGCTGGTCGCGGACCCGCGAGGCGTCGATCACGGTTCCGGCCAGATTGACGGCGCGAAAGCGTGCGGCCTCATTCGGGGCGGTGCCGATCAGGTGCAGCTGCAAGCCATCGGCCTGCGGCGTGGCCCAGGTGATGCCCGCGTCCAGAAGACGCGAGGTGACCGCCTGTTCCGAGCGCTGTTCGATCACCACAGCCGATGTCCAGGCGGCCAGCGCGGCAACAACGCCCGCGCCGGTGACGGCGGCCAGCGCGATGACGCCATGCGGCAGCTGCCGGTTGTCAAGCTGGCTGCGGACATTGCTGCCGATCCGGAAGGTGAGATTGAGCAGGCGCTTGGGCAAGGCATGGTCCTGTCTGGAAGTCTGTCTGGGCCCTGCAGGATGGCAGGGGCGGAAACGGCAGGCGCGCATGATCGCGCGCCGCCTGCTGGTGCCCTGTCTTAAAAGCGCACAGCGCCGGGATCAATCATAGCCATGCGGCGGCGGCAAGAAACAGCGCAGCGATCAGCCCGGCATCGCGGTTCGACCGGAACTCAATCAGGCAAGAGGCAGGGTCATCGACATCAAGCCGCGCCATCTGCTGTACCATATGCCCGCCAAAGGCCCAGACCCCGGCCAGCGCCACCACCAGTTGCAGCGGATCACGCTTGGGCACCAGCGTAAGCAACACCGCCAGCGTCATCAACAAAACGGTGGCCACCAGAAATAACCGCAGCCACCAGCCGGTATGGCTGCCAAACAGCCGCGCCGTCGATTTGACCCCGATCAGCGCATCATCCTCGCGGTCCTGATGGGCGTAGATGGTGTCGTAAAACAACGTCCAGGCGATGCCCGAGGCATAAAGCGCAATCGCGGCAGCCGGCACGGTGCCGGCATGCGCAGCCCAGGCCAGCACCGCGCCCCAGTTGAAGGCGAGCCCCAGAAACACCTGCGGCCACCAGGTAAAGCGCTTGGCAAACGGGTAGATCGCGACCAGCGCCAGCGAGGCGATGCCAAGTTTGACCGCCAGCCCGTTGTAGCTGAACAGGATCACCGCCGCCAAAGCCGCCTGCACCGCCATCCACACCACCGCCTGCCGGACCGAGACCTGCCCCGAAGGAATCGGGCGGGATCGGGTGCGGCTGACCAGTGCGTCGATCCGGCGGTCGGTGATGTCATTCCAGGTGCAGCCCGCGCCGCGCATCAGGAACGCCCCCGCCGCACAACTGAGTGCCAGCCACAGATCCCACATCCGGTAGCTGTCCGCCGCCGCCGCCAGCGCGATGCCCCACAGGCAGGGAATCAGCAACAGCCAGGTGCCGATGGGCCGGTCAGCACGGCTGAGCCGCAGATAGGGGCGGGCGGGCACGGGGGCAAACTGGTCCACCCAGTTGTCTGAGGGCGCGTCGGCCACGCTGCCCGGCGCATGCCCGCTTTCGGCCTCTGGCGTTTCCGGGATTTGGGACATAGCGTGGCGCCTATGGATGCAAAGGTCAGACTCTATGTAGATCAGCCCTTGGGCGCGGGGCAAGCGGTGGCTGTCGGCCCCGAGCAGGCGACGTATCTGTTTGCGGTGATGCGGCTGCCGGTGGGGGCGGCGGTGTTGCTGTTCAACGGGCGCGATGGTGAATGGCTGGCGCGGGTGGTGGATGCGGGCAAGCGGCGCGGCGCGCTGCTGTGCGAGGCGCAGACCCGGGCTTTGCAGCTGCCGCCGGACCTGTGGCTGCTGTTTTCGCCGGTGCGCAAGGAGCGCACGCATTTCATCGTGGAAAAGGCGGTAGAGCTTGGCGTCGCGCGGCTGGTGCCGGTGACCACGCGCTTTACCCAAGGCGAACGCTGGCGGCAGGACAAGCATCTGGCCCATGCCATTGAGGCCGCCGAGCAATGCGGCGCAACCTTTGTGCCTGAGGTGGGCGAAGTGCAGCCGCTGGAGCGGGTGCTGGCCGACTGGCCTGCAGACCGGGCGCTGCTCTGGGCCGATGAGGCCCTTTCGGGGCAGTCTTCTGCCCTGACGGGCGGCATGGTTCCGGGGGGGGCTGCGGCGATTCTGGTCGGGCCGGAGGGCGGGTTTTCCGATGAGGAAAAAGCCCGCCTGCGCGGCCTGTCCTTTGTGCGCCCGATCAGCCTTGGCCCCCGCATCCTGCGCGCCGAGACCGCAGCGGTCGCGGCACTGGTGCTGTGGCAGGCGGCGGCGGGGGACTGGCGATGATTCGCCCCGAGGTGCAGGCGGCCCTGTGGCGCTGGCGCGAGGTGGCGCTGGGGGCGGTGGTGCTGGCCCTTGGCCTGTGGCTGATCCGGCTGGGCGGCTATCTGCTGGTGCCGCTGGGGGCGGTGGTCGGGCTTGCGGGCGTCGCGCTGGCGGTGCTGGCTTGGCGGCGGCTGCGCTTTGTCGCGGCGGGCGAGGCCCCGGGCGTGGTGCAGGTCGATGAGGGGCAGGTCAGCTATATGGGGCCGCAGGTCGGCGGCTTTGTCAGCTTGCGCGATCTGGTGGAACTGCGGCTGATCGGGATTCGCGGGCGGCGGCTGTGGCGGCTGAAACAGGCCGACGGGCAGGCGCTCTTGATCCCGGTCGAGGCGGCGGGGGCCGAGGCGCTGTTCGATGCCTTCTCCAGCCTGCCCGGCCTGTCGAGTGCCGGTCTGGTCGCAGCACTGGCGCCGACCCCCGGCACTGGCAGCCGGGCGGTGCTGGCGGGCGGCGAAAACCGCGTGGTCTGGCGCAAGGCAGGGCGCGGGGTGGTGACGGCACCGGACTGAGCGCGCCAGAGTGACCAATAACCTTTTGTGATATGTCGCCCGCGCTGCATCGCGCCGTCTTGACTTGGCGCGCGGCGCAAGACACGTGTAGCGCCCAGACCAATGACCTCAGCCGGAGCCTGATTTCCATGTCCATCCCACAATCCGGCGGCGGCGTGATCGAGAGTTTTGACCAGCTTGCCGGTCTGATGGAATCCGGCAACAAGCCGAAATCCGACTGGCGCATCGGCACCGAACACGAAAAGTTCGGCTGGCTCGAGGGCAGCCATGCACCCTTGCCCTATGCCGGCGAGCGCTCGGTCTCGGCACTGTTCGCGGGCCTTGAGGCGCGCTTTGGCTGGACCCCGGTGCGTGAAGGCGACAATGTGATCGGCCTGCACCGCAACGGCGCCAATATCAGCCTGGAACCCGGCGGGCAGTTCGAATTGTCGGGCGCAATGGTGACCGACATGCACGAGACGGCGGCAGAGCTGCGCCTGCATCTGGATGAGGTGGCGTCGATTGCGGGGCCAATGGGCGTGCAGTTCATGGGGATCGGCGCCGCGCCGGAGTGGTCGCATGACCAGATGCCGGTGATGCCAAAGGGCCGCTACCGGCTGATGACCGATTACATGGGCAGGGTCGGCACCCATGGCACCCAGATGATGTACCGCACCTCGACCGTGCAGGTGAACCTCGACTACGCCTCCGAGGCCGATATGGTCAAAAAGCTGCGGGTGGCGATTGCGCTGCAGCCGGTGGCGACCGCGCTGTTCGCCTCCAGCCCGTTCTTTGACGGCAAGCCCAACGGCCACCGCAGCTGGCGCAGCCGGATCTGGCGCGGCCTGGATGACAGCCGCACGGGCATGCTGCCCTTTGCCTTTGACGGCGATTTCGGGTTTCAGGCCTATGTCGATTGGGTTCTGGATGTGCCGATGTATTTCGTCTACCGCGATGGCAAATACATCAACGCGCTGGGCCAGTCGTTCCGCGATTTCCTGAAAGGTCAGCTGCCCGCCCTGCCGGGCGAGCTGCCGACCCTGTCGGACTGGGCAGACCACATGACCACGGTGTTCCCCGAGGCAAGGGTCAAGAAATACATCGAGATGCGCGGCGCCGATTGCGGCGACGAGGCCCATATCAACGCGCTGCCCGCCTTCTGGCTGGGGCTGATGTATGACCAGACCGCGCTGGATGCCGCCTGGGATCTGGTCAAGGGCTTTGATGCCGGGACCCGCGAAGCATTGCGCGTCGCCGCCTCAGTCTCGGCCCTGAAGGGCGAGGCGAACGGGGTCCGGCTCGATGCGCTGGCGCGTGCGGCGGTGGAGCTGTCACAGGCCGGTCTGAAAGCGCGCGGCCTTGGCGAAGAGATCTATCTCGCGCCACTTCACGGCTCATTGGAACGTGGCGAGGTGCAGGCCGACCGTTGGCTGCGCCTGTATCAAACGGAATGGCAGCACTCCCTGACCCCGATCTATCAGGCGGCCAGCCTCTGAGGGGGGCCAGCCCCCCGCGCTTCGCGCCCCCCCGGAGTACTTGGGCCAAGATGAATGGCAAAAAGACGATGGCCTTTCATCTTGGCCCAAATACTCCCGCGCGGAGCGCATTTCCGAGGAGACGCGGCGCAGCCCGCGCGACGAGACAAAACAACGCGGCGCAGCCGCTCTATCGGATCAGATGTCGAAGGCGGGCGTGGCGGCGGTTTATTTCTTGCCGATCTTTGGCTCAAGCCCCTGACGCAGCCGGGCGATGTTGGTGCTGTGGCGGGCAAAGATCAGCGCGCCCAGTATGATGGCAAGCAGGGTCATCTCTGGATAGCCCAGCACCGCCAGCCAGACCGGGGCAAGGGCAGCGGCGACCAGTGCCGAGAGTGACGAGATCCGGCTGATCGCAGCCGTCACCGCCCAGGTCGCGCAGGCGGCAAGGCCCACGGGCCATGCCAGCGCCAGCAGGGTGCCGAGTAAGGTGGCGACTCCTTTGCCGCCCTTGAAGCCAAGCCAGACCGGGAACAGGTGGCCGAGGAACGAAAACAGCGCCGCCAGCTGGGCCGCATCCGGCCCCACAGCTGCGCGGGCGATCAGCACCGCGATGCCGCCCTTGCCCGCATCGAGCAGCAGGGTCGCGAGGGCTGCGGGCTTGTTGCCGGTGCGCAGCACATTGGTGGCACCAATATTGCCCGACCCGATCTTGCGCAGATCGCCCAGACCCAGCGCGCGGGTGATCACGATGCCGAACGGCACCGAGCCCAGCAGATAGGCAAGGGCTGCGGTCAGAACCAGCAGGAGCGGGGCAGAGGTGAAATCTGGCATTTACGAGGTGGCTCCATAAACCTGATGACCGGCGACAAAGGTGGCCAGAACCTTACCCTCCATCCGGGTGCCGTCAAACGGCGTGTTCTTTGACTTCGACGCCAGCGTGAAGCGGTCGAGCACAAAGGGCGTGTCGGGGTTGAACAGCACGAGGTCCGCAGGCGCGCCCTCGGCCATGCGGCCTTGCGGCAGGCCAAGGCGGCGGGCGGGGTTCAGCGCCAGCGCCCGGAACAGGTGCGGCAGGGTCAGCTGACCCGCGTGCAACAGGCGCAGGGCGGCGGGGAGCAGGGTTTGCAGGCCCACCGCGCCGCTGGCGGCATCCTCGAACGGCAGGCGTTTGGATTCCTCGTCGGCGGGCGTGTGGAAGCTGCCGATCACGTCGATCAATCCGCTGGCTACCGCCTCGATCATTGCCAGACGGTCATCTTCCGACCGCAGGGGCGGGGTGAGTTTGAAGAAGGTGCGGTAATCGCCCACGTCAAATTCGTTCAGCGTCAGGTGGTGGATCGAGACGCCTGCGGTCACATCCAGCCCGTTGGCCTTGGCGCGTTCCAGCGCGGGCAGGCTGCGGGCGGTGGTGATCTGGTCGGCGTGGTAGCGCGCGCCGGTCATCTCGATCAGGCCCAGGTCGCGGTCCAGCCCGATGCGTTCCGCCATTGGATGCACCGCCGGGATGCCGCGCAGGGACGCGAACTTGCCGCTGGTGGCGGCGGCACCGTGCGAGAGACCCGGCTCTTGCGGGTGGCCGATCACCAGCGCGCCAAGGCTGCGGGCGTAGGTGAGGGCGCGGCTCAGCACCTTTGGGTCGGTGGTGACGCGCGTGGCATCGGTGAAGGCGATGGCCCCGGCATCCAGCAGAAAGCCGATCTCGGTCATCTCGCGCCCGTCGCGGCCTTTGGTCAGCGCGGCCATGTGGCGGATGCGCACCGGCGAGGCCTCGGCGGCGCGGCGGGTGACGAATTCCAGCACTTCAGGCGTGTCGATGGCGGGGGTGGTGTCGGGCCGCGCGATCAGGGTGGTGACGCCGCCTGCGGCAGCGGCCAGCCCGGCGGAGCGGAAGGATTCCTTGTGCCGCTCACCCGGCTCGCCGATCTTGACGCCCCAGTCGACGATGCCCGGCGCAAGACAGGCCCCGCCACAGTCGATGACCTGCGCGCCCTTGGGGGCCGAGGCCGCGCCGATGGCGGCGATCTGCCCGCCATCGAGGATCACATTGCCGGTGGTGACGGTATCGCCCTCGGGGTCGATGATGCGGGCGTTTTCCAGAAACAGGGTCATCGCGGGGCCTTTGTGCAGCAAAAGGGGCATCAGAGCGCCTGAGTCAGGCGGGCCGCGTCAGCGGCAGGGTTGGCTAGGTATTTGATCAGATGCTTGTCGCCGGTGGTGGTGATCACCTGCACCGAGCCAAAGAACGGGCGCGCAGAGGCGATTTGCGCGCGTGGAACGCTCAGCCCGCGCGGGCCAATCAGGCGGCGCGAGGTGAGATACCACAGGTCACTGAGCGCCTCCGAGGCGACGTACGCCGCGCGCACGGCGATGGCCAGCGCGGCCCCGACCGGCCCCATGACCGGATAGGGGTTACCCTGCCACAACAGGAACAGGCCGACCACCGCGCCAAGGGCGACGGCCATGATCAGATGCGCCCGCCAATAGGTCAGCCGGTCGGGGGTGAAGGTGGCAAGCAGGGTTTCGCCTTCGGTCAGGACGGGGGCGGTCATCCGGCCCCCCAGACAAACAGCGTGACAAAGATCGCCAGCAGGATCAGCACCACCATGGCCACCCGGCCCGACATCGCGGCATCAGACGGGCGCTTGACCACCGGCACCGGGATGGTGTCGGCGGCGGCGTCATAGCCGGCCATGCCGATCCGGGGCGGCAGGGGCACCTCGTCATAGCGCCCGATCAGGCGCAGCGGCGAGCGGGGCGACAGGCGGCCTTGGGTCAATGCGGGGCGGAACACCAGCAACAGCGGGCCGCGCAGGGCATCGAGCGTGGCGGTGTCGGCGGCAAGGCTGGCCTCGGCAATGCCCTGACCCTCGGTCAGATAGCGCGACAGGCCGTATTCGGTGAAGGCATCGGCATCGACGTATTCGGTCTGGGCCGGGTCGAGGCTGTCGACGCCCAGAGCCCCGGCCAGCGGGCCGGTTGCGAAGGCTTCGGCCTTCTCCTCCGGCAGGTCGATGGCGAAGACCCAGACGCAACGCTCCGGCCCCAGAGGGATGGCGAGCGGGTCGGTCATGCCATCACCCCGGCGGCCTTGGCCCCACGGTCGGCGCGCAGGTTGCGCGCCAAGAGGTCCATGCAGGCCATGCGCACGGCGACGCCCATTTCGACCTGTTCCTGAATGACGCTTCGGTTGATGTCGTCGGCGAGTTCGCCGTCGATCTCGACCCCGCGGTTCATTGGGCCGGGGTGCATGACGATGGCATCGGGCTTGGCATGGGCCAGCTTTTCGGCATCCAAGCCGTAGCGGTGGTAATACTCACGCTCGGACGGGATGAAGCCGCCGTCCATGCGCTCGCGTTGCAGGCGCAGCATCATCACCACATCGGCGCCTTCCAGCCCCTTGCGCATGTCGTCAAACAGCTCGCAGCCAAACTCGCCCACACCCGCAGGCATCAGGGTGGGGGGCGCGATCAGGCGAATGCGGTTTTCCATCTTGCCGAGCAGGATCAGGTTGGACCGGGCCACGCGGGAATGCGCGATGTCACCACAAATCGCCACGGTCAGGCGCTGGATGCGGCCCTTGGCGCGGCGGATGGTCAGCGCGTCGAGCAGCGCCTGTGTCGGGTGCTCATGCCGCCCGTCGCCGGCGTTCAAAACGGCGCAATTCACCTTTGACGCCAGCAGGTTGACGGCGCCGGAGGAGCCGTGCCGCACCACCAGCAAATCGGGGTGCATGGCGTTGAGCGTCATGGCGGTGTCGATCAGGGTCTCGCCCTTTTTGACGCTCGACTGCGACACCGACATGTTCATCACATCTGCCCCCAGCCGCTTGCCTGCCAGCTCGAAGCTGGCCTGCGTGCGGGTGGAATTCTCGAAGAACATGTTGATCTGGGTCATCCCCGCCAGCGCATCGGACTGCTTGACCGTGCGGCGGTTCAGATCGACATAACGGTCGGCCAGATCGAGGACGGCGAGGATTTCCTGAGGCGAAAGATGCTCGATCCCCAGCAGATGGCGGGCGCGAAACATGGGGCGGACTCCTTTGCGCGGGGGGATATGGGGTGCTTATGCCAAAGGTGCGCCTGATGGGCAACGGAGAACCGAGCCTGCTCCGTTTGGGCGTATGGCGGGCGTATGATCTGCGTGTGGCAGACGTATGGCAAACGTCAGGACGCATATGCATGTCTGGCCGCTGCGGCGGATGTTGCCAGATGAGGGGCGCTGCCCCTCAAACTCCCCGGAGTATTTGGGCCAAGATGAAGGCGGCTCATTCATCTTGGTCCAAATACTCCGGGGGGAGGGCGGGGGGAGGGCGGGGGTGACCCCCCATCGCCGAGGAGGAGGGCGAAGTCCCGACGACGAGACAGATCGCTTCGCCCGCAGGGCGTCTGCCGGATCCGGCCGGACCGGGGCAACCTTGTCTTGCGGGCAGGGGCCTGCGCGCCTAGCCTGCGCGGCATGGGAATCGCATCAGACATTCTGGCGGACTGGCATGCCTCGCAGGCGGCGCTGCTGTGGCAGGTCGATCTGGGCATCGACGAATGGCTGCTGGACGAGGCGCTGAACCGCTATGATCTGCCCGAAGCGGTGAAGCCCGCGCCGATGCTGGCCCCTGCGGTTGCGGCCTCTGCGGCCCCCGTGGCGCGGGGCGTGGCCCCATTGCCGGTGCCCGACGTGCCAAAGGTCGATCCCGTGGCCGAGGCGCGGGCGCTGGCGGCGCGGGCCAACTCGCTCGATGAGCTGCGGGCGGCGATTGGCGCGTTCGAGCATTGCGAGATCAAGCGCGGCGCGCGCAATCTGGTGTTTTCGGGCGGCCTGCCGGGCGCGCGGGTGCTGATTCTGGGCGAGGCACCGGGGGCGGAGGAGGACCGCGAGGGGCGGCCTTTTGCCGGGCGGGCCGGGCAGTTGCTGGACGACATGCTGGAGGCGATCGGCCTGTCGCGCGAGGGGACCACGAAGGACACGGCGGTGTACCTGACCAATATCCTGCCGTGGCGCTGTCTGGGCTATGGCGAGCCGGTGCCGGATGATGTTGCGATGATGCGGCCCTTTATCGAGCGTCACATCGAACTGGCCGCGCCAGAGGTGATTGTGGTGATGGGCAACACCCCGCTGTTTGCGTTGACCGGCACCCGCGGGATCGCGCGGGCGCGGGGGCAATGGCTGCAGGCGTTGGGGCGCCCCGTCTTGCCGATGCTGCACCCCGACAGCCTGCTGCGCACGCCGATCGCCAAGCGCGAGGCGTGGCAAGATCTGCTGGCGCTGGAGGCGCGGTTGTCACAATGAGCCGGATTGACGAGACGATGGTATTCATCCCGGTGCGGATCGCGGTGCTGACGGTCAGCGATACACGCACGGCGGCTGATGACCGTTCGGGCGATACGCTGGTGGAGCGGTTGACCGGGGCGGGGCATGTGCTGGCGGCGCGGGGGATCGTGACCGATGACCGCGACCTGATCGCCGGTCAGCTGCGGGCGTGGATCGCAGACACGGGCGTGGATGTGATCCTGACCACCGGGGGCACGGGCCTTACGGGCCGCGACGTGACAGTTGAGGCGCATCGCGATGTCTATGAGAAGGAGATCGAGGCTTTTGGCACGGTGTTCACCATCGTCTCGATGCAAAAGATCGGCACCTCGGCGGTGCAAAGCCGGGCCTGCGGTGGCGTGGCGGACGGCACCTATCTGTTCGCGCTGCCGGGCAGCCCGGGAGCCTGCCGCGATGCCTGGGACGAGATCTTGCGCTGGCAGCTGGATGTCCGGCACCGGCCCTGCAACTTTGTCGAGATCTTTCCCCGGCTCGAAGAGCATCTTCGCAGAAAGTAGCGACGGAACGGCGCAGCTGCGGCGTAACAGGCTTGTGGCTGGACGCTGACCCGGCGTGCGTTACTGTTTTGCTGTCCTTCTGACCCGGAGCCTTCATGCGATTTCTGGCACGTTCCCTGACCGGCCTGTTTCTGGCCGCCCTGACCGTCGGCCTGCTGGCGCTGGCCGCCAGCCTGATCGCGGGGGCGGTGACGGACCGCCTGGCCACCGACCGGCCCGGCCAGCCCGCGCGGGAGCGGGTGTTTTCGGCCAATGTGATGCTGGTGACACCGGGAACAGTGGCACCGCAGACCGTGGCCTTTGGCGAAATCCGCTCGCGCCGCACGCTGGAATTGCGCGCGCCGCGCGGCGGGCGGGTGCTGGAGATTGCCGAAGGGGTCGAGGATGGTGCGACCGTCACCGAAGGGCAGGTGCTGGTGCGGCTGGACCCGGCGGATACGACCTCGGCCCGCGATCTGGCGCAGGCGGGGCTGCGCGAGGCAAAGGCCGAAGGCCGTGATGCCGACCGGGGGCTGCTGCTGGCGCGCGACGATCTGGCGGCGGCAGAGGCGCAGGCGGTGTTGCGCGGGCAGGCGCTGACCCGGCAAGAGGATTTGCAGCGCCGCGGCGTCGGCTCGCCCGCAGCGGTGGAGACGGCGGCGCTGGCGCTGTCATCGGCGGAACAGGTGGTGCTGTCGCGCCGGTCCGCGCTGGCGCAGGCCGAGGCGCGGGTGGATCAGGCGGCCTCGGGCCTGGCGCGGGCGGGCATTGCGCTGGCCGAAGCCGAACGCGCGCTGGATGATACCGAGATCCGCGCCAGTTTCACCGGGCGGCTGAACGGGGTGACCGTGGTGGCGGGTGGGCTGGTGGGCGCCAATGAGCGGCTGGCCGAACTGATCGACCCGGACCGGCTGGAAGTGTCGTTCCGGCTGTCGACCGCGCAATTCTCGCGGCTGCTGGATGATCAGGGCAGTCTGATCAACGCTCCGGTTTCGGTCTCGCTGGATGTGCTGGGCACGGAGATTGCGGCGCAGGGCCGGGTGGAGCGTGTGGGGGCTGCGGTTGGGGAGGGCGCGACCGGGCGGCTGGTCTATGCCTCGCTTGACGGCGCACGCGGCTTTCGGCCCGGCGATTTCGTGACCGTGGCCATTTCCGAGCCGGAGGTGGCCGATGTGGCGCTGTTGCCGGCCAGTGCGGTGGACAGCCGGGGCGGCGTGCTGCTGGTCGGCGACGGGGACCGGCTGGAGGCGCAGGTGGTGCCGGTGCTGCGCCGTCAGGGCGATGATGTGATCGTGGATGCGCGCGGCATTGCCGGGCGCGAGGTGGTGGTGGAACGCTCGCCCCTGCTGGGGGCAGGTATCCGGATCAACCCGATGCGCCCGGGCGCAAGTGCGGCTGAGGCGACGCCGGTTGAGACAAAGGCGGAAACGGTGGTGCTGACGCCAGAGCGGCGGGCCGGGCTGATCGCCATGGTCGAGGCCAACAGCCGGATGCCGGATGAGGCCAAGGCGCGGGTGCTGGAGCAGCTGGCACAGGACCGCGTGCCCGCGCAGGTGGTGGCGCGGCTGGAAAACCGGATGGGGGGCTGAGCCATGGCAAAGATGCGCACCCCGCAGCGGGCCGGTGGGTTGATTTCCTATTTCACCCGGCACCGCACCCTTGCCAACCTGTTGTTCGTGCTGCTGATCGTGGCGGGGCTGGTCGCCGCCTCGCGCATCCGGGCGCAGTATTTCCCTGATGTGATCGTGGCCGAAGTTCAGGTCTCGGTCACCTGGAGCGGGGCAGGGGCCGAAGATGTGGACCGCGCCATCGTGCAGGTGCTGGAACCGGCGCTGCTGGCGGTGGACGGGGTGACCGATGCCCTGTCGCGCGCGGGCGAGGGGTCGGCGCGGATTTCGCTGGAGTTCGAGCCGGGCACCGATCTGACGCAAGCGGCCGAGGATGTGCAGTCGGCGGTGAATTCGGTGACGAACCTGCCCGCCGAATCCGAAGAGCCGGTGATCCGCCGCACCCAGTGGCGTGATCAGGTGACCGATGTGGTGATCACCGGGCCGGTGGGCGTGGATCAGCTGGCGCGCTTTGCCGATGAATTTGTCGGGCGTCTGTTTCAGGTGGGCGTGACGCGCACCACGATCCGGGGCATGGCGGACCCCGAAACCGTGGTCGAGGTGCCGTCGGTCGCGCTGATCCGGCATGACATCACGATGCGCGAGATTGCCACAGCGATTGCGGCAACGGTCCAGACCAACCCGGCGGGCAATGTCGGCGATGGCTCGGCCCGGGTGCGGACCGGGTCGGAGCGGCGGTCTGCGGCGGAAATCGCGGGCGTGGTGCTGCGCAGCCTGCCCGATGGCACCAAGCTGACCGTGGGCGACATTGCCACGATCACCGCCGCCAGCGCCGATGCCGGGCGGGCAAGCTATGTGGGTGCCAATCCGGCGATGACGGTGCGGGTGGACCGCAACGCCGAGGGTGATGCGATCCGGATGCAGTCGAGTGTCGAGGATGTGGCGGCGGAAATGCAACTGTCGCTGCCGCCGGGGGTGACAGTCGATCTGGTGCGGGCGCGGGCCGAAGAGATCACCGACCGGCTGTATCTGCTGCTCGACAACGCGATCAGCGGGCTGGCGCTGGTGGTGTTGCTGCTGTTCCTGTTCCTGAACGCGCGCACAGCACTTTGGGTCGCGGCGGGCATTCCAGTGGCAATGCTGGCAGCGGTGGCGGTGATGTATGCGGCGGGGCTGACGCTGAACATGATCTCGCTGTTTGCGCTGATCATCATGCTGGGCATCGTGGTGGATGATGCCATCGTGGTGGGCGAGCATGCCGATTTCCGGGGGCGGCATCTGGGCGAAGATCCGGTTGTTGCCGCCGAGCGCGGGGCGATGCGCATGGCGCAGCCGGTGGTTGCCTCGACCCTGACCACGATGATCGCGTTTTTCGGACTGGTGGCGATTGGCGGGCGGATGGGCGGCATGATCCGCGATATTCCGTTTACGGTGATCGCGGTGCTGGTCGCCTCGCTGGTGGAATGCTTCCTGATCCTGCCGAACCATATGGCGCATGCCATTGCCAAGGCGCGGCAGGAAAAATGGTATGACTGGCCGTCGCGGCAGGTCAATCGCGGCATGGTCTGGCTGGGCGCGCATGTGGTGAAGCCGTCGATCCGGGTGCTGATTGTGGCGCGCTATCCGGTGCTGGCGGGCGTGGTGGCGCTGTTTGCCGCCTCTGCCGCGCTGTTCATCCGGGGTGATCTGCCGTTCCGGTTCTTCAACGCGCCTGAGCAGGCCTCGGTCACCGGGAATTTCTCGATGCTGCCGGGGGCAGAGCGGGCGGATACGCTGGAGCTGATGCGCGAGGTGCAGCGCGCCGCCGAAACGGTCGGCGCGCGGCTGGAGGCCGAGCATGGGTTGAGTCCGATCACCTTTGCCATGGCCGAAATCGGTGGCTCCGGCGGGCGCGGGCTGGCCAGTGCCGAAGGCAAGGATGCGGACCTTTTGGGCAGCATCTCGATCGAGCTGATCAACCCCGATGCGCGGCCCTACTCCAGCAATGTCTTTGTGCAGGCCCTGCAGGAAGAGGTGCGCGGCCATCCGTTGATGGAAGAGCTGTCGTTCCGGGGCGGACGGTTCGGGCCGGGGGGTGATGCGCTGTCAGTCGATCTGTACGGCGCGTCGGCCACCGAGCTGAAGGCGGCAGCCGAGGCGCTGAAAACCCGGCTGGCGGTTTACCCCGAGGTCTCGGCGCTGGAGGATTCACTGGCTTATGACAAGGAAGAGCTGGTCCTGAACCTGACCCCGCTGGGCCAGTCGCTGGGCTTTGCCATCGACGAGCTGGGCCGCACCTTGCGCGACCGGCTGAACGGGATCGAGGCCGCGACATACCCGGACGGGCCACGATCCGCTGCGATCCGGCTGGAGCTGCCGCGCGATGAGCTGACGGCGGATTTTCTGGACTCGACGCTGATGCGCACCGCCACCGGGGCTTATGTGCCGCTGGCCGATATCGTGACTGTGGAGCAGCAGGCCGGGTTCTCGACCATCCGGCGCGAGAATGGCTTGCGGGTGGTCACGGTGTCGGGCGATCTGGCCGAGGATGACCCGGCGCGGGCCGCCGAGATTCAGGCCACGCTCCGCGAGACCATCCTGCCCGGGATCGAGCAGGATTTCGGGGTCGAGAGCCGTCAGGGCGGGCTGGTGCAGCAGCAGAACGAGTTTCTGGGCGATGCGACGACGGGGGTGATCCTGTGTCTGCTGGGGATTTATCTGTGTCTGGCGTGGATCTTTGCCAGCTGGACCCGGCCCCTGGTGGTGATGTCGGTGATTCCCTTTGGCCTGATCGGGGCGATGTGGGGGCATTTTCACTGGGGCGTGCCGTTGTCGATGTTCTCCATCGTCGGGCTGATCGGCATGTCGGGCATCATCATCAACGATTCCATCGTGCTGGTCTCGACGATTGACGAATATGCCGAAAAACGCGGGCTGTTTCCGGCCATTGTCGATGGCGTGGCCGACCGGTTCCGCGCGGTGCTGCTGACCACGATGACCACGGTGTTCGGCCTGTCGCCGCTGCTGTTCGAGCGCAGCTCGCAGGCGGAGTTCCTGAAACCCACGGTGGTCACGCTGGTCTATGGTCTGGCCTTTGGCATGGTGCTGGTGCTGGTGATGGTGCCGGCGCTGATGGCGGTGCAGGCCGATATCGGCAAGATGTTCCGGGCGCTGTCACGCGGCACACGGCGCGGGCCGCGTCTGGTGCTGGCGGCGACGGGCGCTGCGCTGGTGGCGCTGTTTGCGGTGACGCTGGCGCCGGTGGTGCTGGGCGGCTGGTTTGCAAGCGTGATGCCGGGCTTGCCGGTGATGACGCAGGGCGTGGCGTTTGGGGTGTTTGCGCTGGGGGCGGCGGTGGTGACGCTGGCGGCCTATTGGATCGCGCGGCTGGTGCCGGGCCGGCGCTGAGCGCCGGTCAGCCTGCTGGGCAGCGGGGCGGTCAGCCTGCCGGGCAGCCGCGAATTTCGACCGCGCGGCCCTGACCGCCGATCACGGTGACCACCACGGCGCTGCGGTTCAGCGCAAAGGGGCCACCCGAGGGCGGCACCATGTCGGCCACTGCCGTCAGGCTGCGCCCGTCGCGGCGCACCTGCGATTCCGACACCCAGACATTGGACAGGCCGGATTCGAAGATCACCACCTCGTCGCTGCCCTGCGCGGGCAGATCCATGCGGGCGGTGATCCGCATGCCATCGCGGATCGGCTCCAGCGTGCAGGTGATGCGGGCCAGCCCCGCCTCGGCCCCGGTCGCCGGGCGCGCCTTGAGGGCCGCGTTGATCGCGCTGTCGGCAAGGCCCGGTGCGGGCAGGGCGGTGCCCAGAAGCAGGGTGGTCGGGATGCAGATATCCTTGCACACCCCCAGATCGACCGAGGCTTTCAGCCGCACCGGTTTGCGCGGGTCTTTCGGCGTGACCTCGATCGGCAACACCAGCTCGTCATGATAGCCGACCGTCTGCATGCCATTGGTGCGGAACACATCCGGCGCGGGCCAGTGAAAGCGGACCGAACCCACGTTTTCAGACCCCGTCCAGTCAAACTGCGGCGGGATGCCCGCATCGCCGGGCGCGCGCCAATAGGTCTTCCACTTCGGGGCCAGATGCAGATGCAGCGCGGCCATATGGGTGCCAGACGCGGTCTGCCAGCCGGGCCGGAACTCGCCTTCGATCACATCGGACAGCCGCACCGACTGCGCCTGCACAGGGCTGGCGAGGGCGGGGCAAAGGGCGAGGCAAAGGGCAAGGGCGCGTATCATGACGGGCAAGATAAGCAGTGAAGGGGGAATGGGAAGTCACAAAGACGGGAAGCCATTGTAGCACTTGCCTCTTGAGGCAGGGCGGCATCAGGCTCATGTTGAGGGGATGCAAACGGCGCTCGGAGCAGTGGATATGGAACTTGGTGGCAAGCTGTTGATTGCAATGCCCGGTCTGGGCGACGCGCGCTTTGACCGCAGCGTGATTTTGATCTGTGCCCATTCTGAGGATGGGGCGATGGGGCTGATCGTGAACAAGCCGACGCCGGACCTGAGCTTTGCCGGGCTGCTCGATCATCTGGATATTTCCCGCGCGCCCGAGGGGCGTGACATCCGCGTGCATTTCGGCGGCCCGGTTGAACGCGGGCGCGGCTTTGTGCTGCATTCGGCGGATTACCCGCGCGGACCGGCGACGATGGCGGTGCCCGGTGGGTTTCTGATGACCGCGACGCTGGATATTCTGGAGGCGCTGGCGCAAGGCGACGGCCCCGATGCGGCCCTGCTGGCGCTGGGCTATTCCGGCTGGGGGCCGGGGCAGCTGGAGGAAGAGATTCTACGCAACGACTGGCTGCTGGCCGATGCGCCGGCGGATCTGATCTTTGCCGCCGATGACAGCGCAAAATGGGTCAAGGCATTGAAAACGCTGGGGATCGACCCGCTGACGCTGTCGGCGACAGCGGGGCATGCCTGAGCAGTCGGCTGCGGCTATTCGCCGTAAGGCACCCAGACGGTTTTCACCGCAGTCGCCTGCCGCAGGAAGCTGCGGCCCTCGGCCTCGGCGGCCATCCAGTCACGGGCGCGGCCGTGGTTGACCCAGGTGCGCTTGAGGTTGGTGGCCGATTCCGTCTCGATGATCGTTGAGACATCGGCTGACGAAAAGCTCCAGACCGCGTCGATATCCATGTGCCCGGCGAGGGGTTTGGCCAGATCGGCATGGGGTCCGGTGACGATGTTGACCACGCCTGCGGGCAGGTCAGAGGTTTCCAGCACCTGATAGAAATCGGTGGCCGACAACGGGAACGGCTCTGACGGGACCAGCACGCAGGTGTTGCCCATGGCAATCGCCGGGGCCATGACCGAGACCAGACCCAGCAGCGGGGCCTCATCCGGGCACAGCGCGCCGATAACGCCGCAGGGCTCGTTCATCGCCAGCGCCACGCCCCGGATGGGCACCGATTTCACCGCGCCGTCGAACTTGTCGGCCCAGGCGGCATAGGTGAACAGCCGGGCAATCGCGGCCTCTACCTCATTGGTCCCGGAACTGCCGGTCTGCGCTTTAATCCGGGCGGCGAATTCGTCGGCGCGGGCCGACAGGTTTTCGGCGATGTAGAACAGGATCTGTGCGCGGGTGTGGGCGGTGGCGCGGGCCCAGCCTTTGGCGGCCTGCGCCGCCTCGACCGCGTTGCGGATGTCCTTGCGGCTGCCGATTCCGGTCTGGCCCAAGAGCGCGCCCCGGGGGCTGTAGACTGCACGGGAGTAGCCGCCATCGGGCCGCGCCTGCTTGCCGCCGATGAACAGCTTGGCGGTGCGGTCGAGGCCTTCGACGGTGGCCGTTTTCGGCGCGGGCATCGCGGCGACGGGTTTCAGCGCCGCTGTCTTGCCCTTGGGGCGCAGATAGGCGTGCAACCCCTCCCATCCGCCCTCACGCCCGAAGCCGCTTTCGCGCACGCCGCCAAACCCGGCGGCGGCGTCGAACATGTTGGTGCCATTCACCCAGACCACCCCGGCCCGCAGCTTGGGGGCAATGTCGAGCGCGAGGTTCACATTCTCGGTCCAGACCGTCGCGGCAAGGCCGTAGCGGGTGTTGTTGGCCAGCTCCACCGCTTCCGCAGGGGTGCGGAAGGTCATGCTGACCAGCACCGGGCCAAAGATTTCCTCTTGCATCAGCGGCGAGGCGGCGGAAAGGCCGGTGATCAGGGTGGGCGGATAGAAACAGCCCTCGGGAAGCGGCGTATCCGCGGTGTATTTGTCACCCTCTGACGCATCGACCAGCCGGGTGATGGTGGCCAGTTGCACCGGATCGACCACCGCGCCCACATCAATGCATTTGTCCAGCGGATCACCGATGCGCAAGCCATCCATCCGGCGTTTCAGTTTGGCATGGAAACGCTCGGCCACCCCTTCCTGCACCAGCAGGCGTGAGCCTGCACAGCAGACCTGACCGCCGTTGAACCAGATCGCATCGACCAGCCCCTCGACCGCCGAGTCCAGATCGGCGTCGTCGAACACGATGTAGGGCGACTTGCCGCCCAACTCCAGCGTCAGCGCCTTGCCGGTGCCGGCGGTGGCGCGGCGGATCGCCTTGCCAACGGCGGTGGAGCCGGTGAAGGCGATCTTGTCGATGCCGGGGTGGGCGACCAGCGCCGCCCCGGTGTCACCATCGCCGGTGACGATGTTCAGCACGCCGCGTGGCAGGCCCGCCTCACGGCTGAGGTCGGCAAACAGCAGGGCGGTCAGCGGGGTGTATTCGGCGGGTTTCAGCACCACGGTATTGCCCGCCGCCAGCGCCGGGGCCACCTTCCATGCCAGCATCAAGAGCGGAAAGTTCCACGGGATCACCGCGCCGCAAACGCCCAGAGGCTCCATCCCCGGCAGCTCGGCGGGGGCCAGTTGCGCAAGGCCCGCGTGGTAGTAGAAATGCCGCGCGACCAGTGGCAGGTCGATGTCGCGGCTTTCGCGGATCGGTTTGCCGTTGTCCATCGTCTCCAGCACCGCCAGCAGGCGGGCGTGTTTCTGCATCAGCCGGGAGAGGGCGTAAAGATATTGCGCCCGCTTGTGGCCCGGCAGGCGCGCCCATTTCGGCTGCGCCCGCCGCGCGGCGGCAACGGCGGCATCGACCGAAGCGGCAGAGCCCTGACTGACCTGCGCCAGTGTCTTGCCGGTGGCGGGGCTTTTAGTGTCGAACAGGCTTTCCGGCGCGGTAAACCGGCCGTCGATGAAATGGCCAAAGCGCAGATCATGCCCGGCCAGCCAGGCCTGCGCCTCGGCCGTGCCCTCGGGGGCGGGGCCGTAGGACATGGAGTCGAAAATCTCGCGCACAGAGCTCACGGTCTGGTCCTTTCAGAAATCATCTCACATCGCCCCGGCGGGAACACCCGGCCCTACCTTGCGCGCTCCGCGCGGGAGTATTTTTGCCAAGATGAATGCGGCAGGGTTTCATCTTGGTCCAAATACTCACTGGCAACGACAGGGCTGGGGCAAGGCTGGCCATGGTCAGCCCATCGCGTGGCGGTTGGCGGCGGAGTAGTGGCCGGTCAGGTAATGGTCGAGCTGGCGTTCGATATCGCCCAGAAGGCTGGAGGCGCCAAAGCGGAACAGGTCGGGATAGAGCCAGTCGTCGCCGAGTTCATCCTTCATCAGCGCCAGATACAGCAGCGCGTCCTTGGCCTTGGCAATGCCGCCCGCCGGTTTATAGCC
The DNA here is from genome assembly GCF_031457365.1 of Pseudotabrizicola sp. 4114. Taxonomy (NCBI): domain Bacteria; kingdom Pseudomonadati; phylum Pseudomonadota; class Alphaproteobacteria; order Rhodobacterales; family Paracoccaceae; genus Pseudotabrizicola; species Pseudotabrizicola sp. 4114. The sequence continues at coordinate 618,604 of NZ_JAVDWP010000001.1, forward strand.
GACCTTGATGCCGGTGCGGTCCTGATAATCACGGATGCAGCGGATCATGGTCAGGGTGACGGGCAGGGTGGCGTTGACGCCCTCTTTACCGGTCGAGGTCTTGATGAAATCGGCCCCGGCCATCATGCAGATCAGCGAGGCGCGGGCAACGTTGCGCAGGGTGCCAAGCTCGCCGGTGGCGAGGATGGCTTTGACATGCGCCTCACCACAGGCGTCGCGCATCTCGCGCATCTCGTCATAGAGCGCCTGCCAGTTCTGGGTCAGCACATGGCGGCGCGAGATGACGATGTCGATCTCGCGCGCGCCTGCGGCCACGCTTTCGCGGATCTCCTGCACGCGCAGGTGCCAAGGCGACAGGCCCGCCGGAAAGCCGGTGGAGACGGCGGCGACGGGAATATCGGTGCCCTCCAGCGCGCGCACCGCCGTTTCGACCATGTCGTGATAGACGCAGACCGCGCCGACGGTCAGGCCATCCATGCCCAATGCGTGCAGCGTCTCGGCCCGCACCGGCTGGCGGGCCTTGGCGCACAGCCGCTGGACGCGGCCGGGGGTGTCGTCGCCGGAGAGGGTGGTCAGGTCGATCAGGCTGACCGCTTTCAAGAGCCAGGCGGCCTGATACTCCTTTTTCACCGTGCGCCGACCGCCCAAAGACGCGGCGCGGCGTTCGATCGCGGAGGTATTGGCCTGCACCGAGGCGACCCAGTCCAGATCCAGCGCCATGCCGGGATTGCGGTCATGCGGCGGGCGGGCGTGGGCAAGGGCCACAAGCCCGGTGGTCGTGGCGGGCACGTCGGGGGTAAGCGCGGTCACGGCAAGCCCTTTGCTGCGGTCAGTTTCGCTGCAATGTGGCATGGGTGCCGCGAGCGGGCAAGTCTGACGCGGCGACGATTTGACCTTTTGGTCAGAAATCAGCCGGGATCGCGGTCATCCAGCAGGATCGGGCTGACCGCCTGCACTTCGGGGTCATAGGTGGCCCATTCGGTGCCGACGCCCGTGGGGGGCAGGTCTTCCTTGTTGATCTCGCGGTGCAATTGCGCCTTGGCGATGAAATTCGCGGTGATCGGTGCGGTCAGGAACAGGAACAGCGTGATCATCAGCTCGTGCCAGCTGAGCCGTCCCTCAAAAAACCAGAAATACGCCATCGACGCGATCAGTGCCGACCCGACGCCGAGCGTGGTGGCCTTGGTCGGCGCGTGCAGGCGTTGCAGCATCTGCGGCAGTTTCAGCAGGCCAAAGCTGCCGACGAGGCCAAAGATGCCGCCAAAGACCAGAAGGGCGGCAAGAATGTATTCGACGATCAGGGTCATGCCAGCCTCATTCAATGATGTCGCCGCGCAGGACGAATTTGCAATAGGCCACGGTCGAGACAAAGCCGGTCATGGCGAACAGCAGTGCTGCCTCAAAATTGACGCCGGACTTGGTGCGCATGCCGTACAGAACAATCAGGGTGAGGACGTTGATCACCATGGTATCGAGCGCAAGGATGCGGTCGGTCACGCCGGGCGCGCGGAACACACGGTACAGGTTCATCGCCAGACCAAGGCCAAAGCAGAGAAAGGCGAAATCAAGGGCGTAGTGCAGGATCATTCGAATATCCTTTTCAGTCGTGCCTCGTAGCGGGTCTTGATGTCGGTGATGACGGCATCCGGGTCGGGCGCGTGCAGTGCGTGGATCAGCAGCACGCGGCCACAGGACGACATGTCAGAGGTGACCGTGCCGGGGGTCATGGTGATGGTGCCCGCCAGAATGGTGATGGCTTCGGGCGTTTTCAGATCAATCGGTATCGCCAGCCATCCGGAGCGGATGTCCGCGTTGGGCATGAACAGGACGATCTTTGCCACCTCGATATTGGCTTTGATGATGTCCCACATCACCAGCAGCACATAAGCGCCAAAGGCAGGCACCCGTTTGAGCGGGGGGCGGTTTGGCCAATAGGGGGCGGTCAGCATCGGGATGATGGTGGCAAGGATCAGCGCCATCACGACGCTGCCGACCTTGATCTGGTTGACCAGCAGAATCCAGGTTGCGAACAGCAGCATCGACAGCAGCGGGTGGGGGAAGAGGCGGCGCAGCATGTTACTTCACCTCTGGCAATTGGTTGGCCGCGATATAGGCGGCGGGGTCAAACAGGCTGGCGGCGGTCACCTCGATCCAAGCGATCACCGGACCGGCGAACACCGTCAGGGCCACAAGCCCCGCCAGCAGCGTGCCCACAGCGACAAAGGACAGCGCCTGTGCCGGATGGGTCGCGCCGTCACCTTCAGGCGCAGAGGCGTGGGCTTTCCAGAACAGGCTGGACCCGGCGCGGGCAAAGCCGACGATGGTGATCAGCGAGGTCACAAGGATCACCGACCACACCAGCGCCGCCTGATCTCGCAGCGCGTCCAGCACCAGCAGCTTGCCGATAAAGCCCGACAGCGGCGGCATCCCGGCGGTGGCGATGGCCGAGGTCATGAACAGGGCCGAGATCAGCCCGGCCTGCGCGATGGGCGGCAGCGCCTGGTGCAGCCCGTCATGCGCGCGGCGATAGGTCACCAGATCGGCGATCAGGAACAGCGCCGCCCCGGCCAGTGTGGAATGCACCATGTAATAGAGCGCCGCCGCGGTGGACGCGGGCGTAAAGGCCGAGATCGCGATAAAGGCGGTACCCATTGACGCCACGGCGGCAAAAGCCGCCAGCCGCGACAGGGTGGTCGCCCCCAGAATGCCAAGCGCGCCGATGATCAGCGTCAGCAGCGCTGCGGGCAGCATCAGGTCAGAGATCAGGGTGCCGGTGACCGGATGGCCGGGCGGCAAGACGATGACGCCAAAGCGGATCACCGCATAAGCCCCGATCTTTGTCATCACCGCGAACAGCGCCGCCACCGGGCCGGGGGCGTTGGAATAGGTGCCGGGCAGCCAGAACTGCAAGGGCACCAGCGCGCCCTTGATGGCAAAGACCATCATCAGCATCACCGCCGCCACCCGGAACAGGGCAGCGTCGCCCTGCGGCAGCTCTGCCGCCTTGACCGCCAGATCGGCGATGTTCAGCGTGCCGGTGATCGAATAGATCGCCGCCAGCGCAAACAGGAACAGCGACGAGCCGACCAGGTTGAAGGCAACGTATTGCACGCCCGCCCGCAGCCTGTCCTTGCCGCCGGAGTGGATCATCAGACCATACGAGGCGATCAGCAGAACCTCGAAGAACACGAAAAGGTTGAAGGCGTCGCCGGTCAGAAACGCGCCGCAGATCCCCATCAGCTGAAACTGGAACAGCGCGTGGAAATGCCGCCCGCGCGTGTCCCAGCCGGAGCCGATGGTGTAGAGCAGAACCGCAACTGCCAGCACGGCAGTCAGCGTGACCATCATCGCCGACAGCCGGTCCAGCACCAGCACGATGCCAAAGGGCGCGGGCCAGTCGCCGAGCATGTAGATTTCGGGGCCCTCGTTGCTGGCCGCGACCAGCAGCGCGATGCTGACCGCCAGCAGGCCGAGCGCGGCGGCCAGTGAAAACACGCGCTGCAACAGCAGGTCGTTGCGCATCAGAAGCACGATTGCCGCGCCCATGATTGCAGGCAGAAGAACCGGAACAGAGATCCAGTGATACATCATCTCGGACCCCCATCCACCGGGGTGTCATCGTCGTTCATATCCACCTTGTCATGGCCAGATTCGAGAAAGGCCCCCAGCGCCATCATCACGATCACCGCCGTCATCCCGAACGAGATCACGATGGCCGTCAGCACCAGCGCCTGTGGCAGCGGGTCGGCATAGCCGGGCGCACCCTCACCGTAGATCGCAGGCATGTTGGTTGCCAGCCGGCCCGAGGTGAAGATGAACACATTGACCGCGTAGGTCAGCAGGGTCAGCCCGACAATGACAGGAAACGTACGCTGGCGCAGCATCAGGTAGACGCCAGCGGCGGTCATCATGCCGATTGCGGATGCGACAAGAGCCTCCATCAGCGGACCTCCCCGGAGTTGAGGGTGCGGCCTTCGGACGGGTCGATGTCAAAGGGTTGCACGTTGATGGTCTCTCCGGCGCGCAGGCCGATGCGGGACAGCGAGGCAAGGGCCAGCATCACCGCCCCCAGAACGGTCAGGAACACGCCAAGGTCGAACAGGGCGGCGGTGGCAAGCTCAAACGTCTCCAGCGGCCAGAGCGTGACATAGCCAAAGGCCGAGGTCAGGAAGGGCAGACCGTTGAACCATGCGCCGATGCCGGTGGCGGCAGCGATCAGCACGCCACAGGCGATCAGCGCGTGGTAATCGACCTTTTGCCGTGCCGCTGTCCAGGCAAAGCCCGAAGCCATGTATTGCATGATCAGCGCAATCGCCACGATCAGACCGGCGATGAAGCCGCCGCCGGGTTCATTGTGACCGCGCAGGAAGATGAACACCCCCACCATCAGCGCGATGGGCAGCATGACCCGGGTGGCCACCACCAGCATCATCGGGTGACGGTCGCCCGCGCGCCGCTGATCGGGCCGCCAGGCCAGCAGCCGGTCATTGGCAGGACCGGCGCGCAGCAGCGCTTCGGTCAGGGCAAAGATCACCAGCGCGGCGATGCCCAGCACGATGATCTCGCCAAAGGTGTCATAGCCCCGGAAATCGACCAGAATGACGTTGACGATATTGGTGCCGCCGCCCCCCGGTTTGGAGTTGGTGATGTGATATTCGGAAATCGGGCTGAACGCCTGATCGCGGGTCATCAGCGCATAGGCCAGTGCGGCAATGCCGACACCTGCGATGACGGCGATGGCGCCATCCCACGTGCGGCGCACAGGGCTGCTTTCCATCGGGGTGGCCTTTGGCAGGAAATTCAGCGCCAGCAGCATCAGGATGATCGTTGCCACCTCGACCGAGATCTGGGTCAGCGCCAGATCGGGGGCCGAGAAATAGGCAAAGCTGACCGAAACCATCAAGCCCACGATCCCCACCAGAACCAGCGTCAGCAGGCGCTGGCGGTGATAGATCACGATGGCCACGGTTGCCAGCACCAGAGCCAGCCAGCCCAGCACGGGAACCGGGTGGACCGGCATCAGATCGCGGGTGCCCACGGCATGGGAGCCGGTGTCAAAGGCATAGTAAGACGCCGCCGCAATCGCCAATGTGCCGATGGCGATATAGCGGGTCAGCGCCCCGTCATGCAGGGTGTTGGCGATGCGCCCGGCAAGGGCGGCAAAGGGTTCGACAATGCCGTCAAAGATCCGCTTGGCCTCGGGCCGGGGGGTTGCGATCCACAGCGCCATCAGGCGCGGATGCAGGCCCATCAGCAACAGACCACCACCGACAGCCGCAAGCGACATCCACAGGGCGGGGGCATACAGCCCATGCCAATGGGTGATCTTGACGCTCACCACCTCACCCGTGACAGCACTCGCGGCGGCATTGACCAGCCATGCGGCGGTCACCATCGGGAACAGGCCGATCAGGATCACCAGACCGGCCAGCAGGGCCGGGGCAGCCCAGAGGCCAAAGCCGGGGTCATGTGGCTTGCTTGGGTAATCGGTGCGCACCGGGCCAAGGAAGGCGTGGGCGATGAACCGAAAGCTGTAGGCGACCGAGAACAGCGCGCCGATGGTGGCAAGTGCGCCCAAGAGCCAAGGATTTGCCATCCATGCGGTTTGCGACGCTGACTCCAGCATCAACTCTTTCGACAAAAAGCCGTTGAGCGGTGGGATGCCCGCCATCGACAAGGACGCGATGGTGACGATGGTAAAGGTGATCGGCATCAGCGTGCGCAAGCCGCCAAGGCGTTTGAGATCACGGGTATGCGCCTCGTGATCGACAATGCCTGCCGACATGAAGAGCGCTGCCTTGAAGGTGGCGTGGTTGATGATGTGAAACACCGCCACGGTCGCCGCAGCCGGGGTGCCAAAGCCCAGCAGCATGGTGATCAGGCCAAGGTGCGACACGGTGGAAAACGCCAGCAGTGCCTTCAGGTCATCCTTGAACAGCGCGATCTTGGCGGCCATCACCATGGTGATCAGGCCTGTGGTCGCGACGATGTAGAACCATTCCGGCGTGCCCGACAGCACCGGCCACATCCGGGCCATCAGGAACAGCCCGGCTTTGACCATGGTGGCCGAGTGCAGATAGGCCGACACCGGGGTGGGCGCGGCCATGGCATGCGGCAGCCAGAAATGGAACGGGAACTGCGCCGATTTGGTGAACGCGCCCAGCAGGATCAGGATCAGCGCCGGCAGATACCAGTCAGACGACTGGATCGCATCCTTGTTTTCCAGAATGACCGACAGGTCATAGCTGCCGACGATATTGCCCAGAATCAGCATGCCCGCGATCATCGCAAGGCCGCCGCCGCCGGTGACGGTCAGCGCCATCCGCGCGCCCTGACGCCCTTCGGGCAGGTGTTTCCAATAGCCGATGAGCAGGAACGACGACAGCGAGGTCAGCTCCCAGAATACCAGCAACAGCAGGATGTTGTCGGACAGAACAATGCCGACCATCGCGCCCTGAAACAGCATCAAGTAAGTGTAGAACTGCCCCATCGGGTCAGATTTCGCGAGGTAAAATCGCGCATACAGGATGATCAAGAGCCCGATACCAAGGATCAGACCGGCGAACAGCAGGCCCAGACCGTCAAGAAAGAAATTGGCGTTCAGGCCCAGCGACGGGATCCACTCGATCCGGGTCTGCACCACCTCGCCGCGCAGGACGGCGGGGGCGTTCAGGCCAAGCATCAGAAGGGCAAGGGCGGTGACAGATCCGGTTACCATGGCGCAGGCATTCTTGCCTGCGCGGATCATCAGACCGGGAAGAAGCGCACCAAGAAAAGGCAGCGCAGCAATCAGGGCGAGTGACATGAAACGGCGTTCCCTCGTCGTGGCGTGGCGTTTTTGCGTCGTTATCGTCGCGGCGGGTTTTTGCCGATCAAAGACCTTGCGAAAACATTTTCAAGACCTTTAGGGCCCACAACCGGTGACGGAAAGCATTTTCGGCAGCAGAAGGGCTGGCAACCCCCAAAAACGCGATAAGGCGGCGCGGCAACCGCGACTAGGTGTCGCGGCCCGAGGCATTCTGGTCGATCAGATAGCGGTGCGACAGGGGGATGGCGGCGGCACCCAGCACCCGCGCATTGGCCCCGACCGTGCCCTGACGGATGGCGGGGGCATCGATTCCGGCCAGATCCAGCCGGTGCAGCGCGTCATGGGTACGGGCGGTCAGCTCGGCGCGGATGGCGGTTGGCATCCAGCCGTCGATCAGCACCGCCTCCAGCTCGATCAGGGCGGCGGCGGACAGGATGGCATGGGCCAGACCGCAGGCTGCGCTGTCCATCCATGCGGTCAGGACCGGCTGGCTGACCCGCCAGTCCAGATGCTGCGCCCACAGATGGTCTGACGGCTCGCCCGCCGCCTCCATCGCGTCGGCCAGCACCGACATCGACGCCACATCCAGCAGACGCCGGGTTGTGCCATCCGGGCCGGGCACCGGAATCGGGCCGACGCCCGCTGCATTGCCGCTGCGCCCGGTGAACAGCTGGCCATTCAGCACCAGACCACCGCCGATGAAGGTGCCGAAGTAGAAATACAGAAAATCCTTGGGCCGCTCGCCGGTGCCGAACACCAGTTCGGCCCCGCAGGCAGCGGTCGCGTCATTCTGCACAAACACCGGCATACCTGTCAGCGCTGCCAGTTCGGCCTGAATGTCGCGGCTGCGCCAGGCATCCATTTCGGCCTGTGGCGCGCCGATGGATTGCACCCAGTTCCACAGCTGAAACGGCATTGCCACGCCCAGACCGCCAATGCGCCCGCGCGCGGCGGCAGGCAGGTCCGCGATCATCAGGGGCAGGGTGACTGATACGAAATCGACCACCGCCCCCGGGGTGGGATAGCGGTAGACCTGCCGCTCCAGCCGCAAGACCCGGCCCAGAAAATCCACCAGCGTCAGATCCGCCGAGCGGCGCCCGATCTTGAGCCCAAAGAAAAACGCGCCTTCAGGTGCAATCGACATCGGAATCGAGGGTTGGCCGATACGCCCGCGCTGCGGCTCGCCGCGCGCCAGCAGCCCGTCTTGTTCCAGCGCGCGCATGATGACCGAAACCGTCTGCGCCGACAGGCCGGTGATGCGGGCAATGTCGGATTTCGCCAATGCCCCGTGCTGGCGCACCAAGGTCAGCACCAGCCGTTCATTCTGGGCGCGCATGCCGGACTGATTGGTGCCGCGCAGCACCGGATCATCGGTGCCGGTGCGGTCCGGACTCGGTGCGGCATCGCTGAAGGGTGTCATCCGTCTCCCCTGATCACGCCTTTGCGCAGAATGACATTGGCATAAAGCGCGGTTTCGCTGCTGGCAACGATGGTATGCGCGGCGCGGATGCGTGGGTACAGGGTGTCACCTGCCATTGGCTGCACCGCATAGCCGGGCTTTAGCCGGCCACACAGCGCCTCGATCTCGTGGTGGATCGGGCCTGAGTGGTCGGGGTCGTTGTGCAGGCTGGCGCGGCAGATTGCAAAGGGCGCGTCATCATCCAGCGGCAGCACAGTCAGGATCGCCTGCAACAGCGGCAGCAGGCCATGACCATCGGCGCGCACCAGGCGGCGGGCATGCTCTTGCGCGGGGTAGTTGCCATCGACGATGGCAATCTCGTCGCCATGACCCATGGCGCGCAGGGTGGCCAGCAGCTCTGGCCCCAGAATGGATGGTATTCCGATCAGCATGTGTTGTGTCACCCTCAGGCGCTGTGCCCGACGGCTTCCTCCCCGGTCACAGGTTGAGGATGATTCAGCCCTTCTGTCAATATTAAATCACTCTTATTTATTTATATTGACGCGCTGACCCGAATCGGGTTTTGTAAGCGAACCGCAGCAGGAGGAACGGCTGCGTCTAAAACTTGCAGCAGGGGCCGACGCCTCTGACATCCTTGGGAGGAACCGCATGAAACTTTCGATGAAAGCCCTTATGGGCTCGGCCGCGCTTGCGCTGATGGCAACCACAGCCTCGGCTCAGACCAGCGCCTGCCTGATCACCAAGACCGACACCAACCCGTTCTTTGTGAAAATGAAAGAAGGCGCCGAAGCCAAGGCCGCCGAGCTGGGCGTGACCCTGAAATCTTACGCTGGCCGGATCGACGGCGACCATGAAAGCCAGGTCGCAGCGGTTGAGGCCTGTGTGGCCGACGGCGCAAAAGGCATTCTGATTGCAGCATCCGACACCAAGGCAATCGTGGACTCGGTTGCCGCTGCCCGCGCTGCAGGCGTGCTGGTGATCGCGCTCGACACCCCGCTGGACCCGATTGACGCGGCGGACGTGACCTTTGCCACCGACAACTTTCAGGCCGGTCTGCTGATCGGTCAGTGGGCGAACGCCACTTTGGGCGCAGACGCCGCCAATGCCAAGATCGCGCTGCTGGACCTGTCCATCGCGCAGCCTTCGGTCGACGTGCTGCGCGATCAGGGCTTCCTGCAAGGCATGGGCATTGATCTGGCCGACCCGAACAAATGGGGCGACGAGACCGATCCGCGCATTGTCGGCAACGAAGTCACCTCGGGCAACGAAGAAGGCGGTCTGAAAGCGATGGAAGCCCTGCTGGCCAAAGACCCGGATATCAACGTGGTCTATACCATCAACGAACCTTCGGCTGCCGGTGCGTTTGAAGCGCTGAAAGCGGCTGGCAAGGAAAACGTGCTGATCGTTTCGGTCGATGGCGGTTGCCCGGGTGTGCAGGATGTCAAGGACGGCGTGATCGGTGCGACCAGCCAGCAATACCCGCTGCAGATGGCGGCTCTGGGTGTTGAGGCAATCGCCCAGTTCGCGGCGGATGGCACCAAACCGGCGCCGACCGAAGGCAAGGCGTTCTTTGATACCGGCGTGGCCCTGATCACCGACAAGCCGGTTGACGGTGTGGAGTCGATCGACACCACCAAAGGCACGGAACTGTGCTGGGGCTGATCCCGGTCCGGTTCTGACTCCGCAGTTGATTTGCGGGATCACTTGACCTCAGTGTAACGTATCAAGGGCGGCCATCGCGCCGCCCTTGTCATAGCCATCGCACAGCCACGACCGCTGTGCCGGGGGAGGGGAATGACATGACGGATGCAAAAACGGCTTCCAGCTTCGAAGAGGGCCTGAAAGGCGCCTCGGAAAAGGTGGCCGAATTCCACGAAGAGAAGAGCCCGCTGAAGCGGCTGCAACACTGGCTGCATCAGACACCTTCTGCGGTGCCGATGATTGTGCTGGTGGTGGCACTGCTGGTGTTTGGCGTTCTTGCCGAGAACTTCTTCAAGGCGGGCACATTGTCGGTGATCCTGCAGCAGATTGCCATCGTTGGCATTCTTGGCTGCGCGCAGACCATTGTCATTCTGACCGCCGGCATCGACCTGTCGGTTGGCGCGATTGCGGTGTTTTCCTCGGTTCTTATGGGGCAGGCCACCTTTCGCTATGGCGTTCCGGCAGAGATCGCCATCGTCATCGGCCTGATCCTCGGCACCGCAATGGGGGCCATGAACGGCTTGCTGATTGCCAAGATGAAGCTGCCCCCCTTTATCGCGACCCTTGGCACATGGCAGATCCTGCTGTCAGCCAACTTCATCTTTTCGGCCAACGAGACGATACGATCCTCTGACATCGCGACAACCGCCCCGGCCCTGCAGCTCTGGGGCGGGTCGATCCAGCCCGGCGGAGTCAAAATCCTGTACGCGGTGTTCCTGATGATTGCGCTGGTTGCCATCATGGCGTGGATCCTGCGCAACACGGCCTGGGGCCGGCATGTCTATGCCACCGGCGATGATCCGCAGGCGGCAGAGCTGGCGGGCGTGCCGACCGGCAAGGTGCTGATTCAGGTCTATGCGCTGGCCGGGTTCTTCTGCGCCGTGGCAGGCTGGGTGATGATCGGCCGCTTCGGCTCGGTTTCGCCGACCGCTTCCACCGGGCAGCTGGGGAATATCCAGTCGATCACGGCTGTGGTGATCGGGGGCATCTCGCTGTTCGGCGGGCGTGGCAGCATCGTCGGCATGTTCTTTGGCGCGCTGATCGTGGGCGTGTTCGAGATGGGCCTGCGGCTGGTGGGCACCGACCCGCAATGGACGTTCTTTCTCATCGGCGTGCTGATCATCTTTGCGGTCGCCGTGGATCAATGGATCAGAAAGGTGGCAAGCTGATGGAACCGCTTCTGAAAGGCACAAACCTTGTCAAACGCTATGGCAAGGTGACCGCACTGGATCATTGCGACTTTGACCTCTACCCCGGTGAAATTCTTGCGGTGATCGGCGACAACGGCGCAGGCAAATCCACGCTGATCAAGGCGATCTCGGGCGCGGTCATCCCCGATGAGGGCGAGATCATGCTGGAGGGCAAACCCGTGCGGTTCTCCACCCCGATCGAGGCCCGCGCAGCGGGGATCGAGACGGTGTATCAGACCCTTGCCATGTCACCGGCCCTGTCGATTGCCGACAACATGTTCATGGGCCGCGAATTGCGCGCGCCGGGGCTCATGGGCTCGGTGTTCCGCAAGCTGGACCGCCCCCGGATGGAGAAATTCGCCCGCGAAAAGCTGAACGAGCTGGGTCTGATGACGATCCAGAACATCAATCAGGCGGTGGAAACCCTGTCGGGTGGCCAGCGTCAGGGCGTGGCGGTGGCGCGGGCAGCGGCGTTCGGCTCCAAGGTGGTGATCCTGGACGAGCCGACGGCGGCGCTGGGCGTCAAGGAATCGCGCCGGGTGCTGGAGCTGATCCGCGATGTGCGCGCGCGGGGGATTCCGATCATCCTGATCAGCCACAACATGCCGCATGTGTTCGAAGTGGCCGACCGGATCCACATTCACCGGCTGGGCAAGCGGCTGTGTGTGATCAAGCCGGGCGAATACTCGATGTCGGACGCGGTGGCCTTCATGACCGGGGCAAAACTGCCCGAAGGCCTGGCAGAGACCGCATGACGCCCGAGGGCCTGGCCGATCTGATCCGCTCCCGCGCAGACGGGCAGGGGCGGTTTCTGACCGCCCTTGCCGGGCCGCCCGGCGCCGGCAAGTCCACCCTCGCAGCGGCGGTGGTTGCCGCGCTTGGCACTGGCGCGCGGGTGGTGCCGATGGACGGGTTTCACTATGACGATGCGGTGTTGAATGCCCGGGGCCTGCGTGCCCGCAAGGGCGCGCCCGAGACCTTTGATGTGCAAGGCTTCCTCACCCTGATCCGCCGTCTGCGCGATGAGGATGAAGGTGAGGTGGCGATCCCGGTGTTTGACCGCGATATGGAACTCTCGCGCGCCGCCGCCGATGTGGTCGTGCCCGCCGACCGGTTTCTGGTGGTCGAGGGCAATTACCTGCTGCTGAATGAGGGGCCATGGAAAGCCCTGCACCACGCCTTTGACCTGACCGTCTGGATCGACGTGCCTGAAGCCGAACTCGACCGGCGCCTGATGCGGCGTTGGCTGCATCATGGCAAAACCCCGGAAGCCGCGCGGGCGTGGATCGAGAGCAATGACATGCCAAACGTGCGCCGCACCATCGCAGGCTCGCGCCCGGCAGATGTCGCGGTGCGCTGGTCCTGACCGGCGCGCCTCTGTCATTCATCTTGGCAAAAATACTCGCAGGCGGTGAATTGGCGCTTGCGCCAAGAGGGGGGCGGCAGCCCCCCTTGCGACGGCGCCCCCAAGGACCACGCGGGCCTGCCGGTCAGGACCCGGGTGGCATCGCCTTGCGTTGGCGCGCGCGTTCCAGCCCCAGTTTGCGCTCGCGCCAGATGATCAGCACCCCGGCGCTGATCACCAGGGCCGCCCCGGCCAGCATGGTCGCGGTGGGCACTTCGGCAAAGAAGAACCAGCCGAACAGCAGGGCAAACAGCATTGAGGCGTAGTCGAACGGCGCAATCACCGAGGCATCGGCGCTGCGGTAGGATGAGGTCAGGAAAATCTGCCCCAGCCCGCCGATCAGCCCGGCGGTGACCAGCAGCGCCGCCTCGGTCCTGGTGGGTATGACCCAGCCATAGGGCAGGGTAACCAGCGACAGCAGGGTTGCGGTGACCGAGAACCAGAACACGATGGTGGCGGTCTGCTCGGCCTGCACCAGCTTGCGCACAAAGACCTGCGCCAGTGCCGAGAACACGGCGCTGCCCAGCACCATCATCGCCCCCAGCGCTTCGGCCGGGTTGCCGCCGCTGTTCAGCACGCTCAGGCGCGGCGAGACCACGATCAGCACGCCGACCATGCCCAGCACAACACAGGTGATGCGGAAGGCGCGGACCTCTTCGCCCAGAAACATCGCGGCAAAAATGACCGTCAGCAGGGGCGCGGTATAGCCGATGGCCGTCACTTCGGGCAGCGGCAGATAGGCAAGGCCGGCAAAGCCCAGCCCCATCCCCATCGTGCCCATCAGCCCGCGCCAGAAATGGCCGAACGGGTTGCGCGTGCGCAATCCGGTCGACAGCTCGCGCCGCCAGGCCAGCCAGATCAGGATGACGGGGATGGCGAAGAACGAGCGGAAAAACACCGCCTCGCCCGGCGGAATGTGCTCAGAGGTCGCCTTGATCATCGCCGACATCGTGATGAACAACAGGACCGAGATGATCTTAAGGGCTATGCCGCGCAACGGATTCATGCGCTCCATCGTGGCGGGGATGGTGCGGCCCTGCAAGGGGCGGGATTGTCCCCGGCACAATCCGGCTGAGGACCCCGGCGCAATCGCGGCTTCCCTGTCGGCGGCGGGTCTGATTTGCTGGGGCCAAAGGAGTCGCCCCATGCCGCATATCGCCCCCAAAGCCCCGCTGTCGCGTCGCATCACCCAAGGTCGCGGGCAAGAGCCTGCCGATCTGGTGCTCAAAGGGGGGCGGGTGTTTGACCTGATCACCGGCGATCTGGTGCAAAGCGATGTGGCGATCTGCGGCGATACCATTGTCGGTGTGTTCGGCGATTATGCCGGACGGCGCGAGATTGACGTGTCGGGCCGGATTCTGGTGCCGGGGTTCATCGACACCCATCTGCACATCGAATCCTCACTGGTCACGCCGTTTGAGTTTGACCGTTGCGTGACCCCGCGCGGGGTCACGACGGCGATCTGCGATCCGCATGAGATTGCAAATGTCTGCGGGATCAAGGGGGTAGAGTACTTTCTTGAAGCGTCGCTGCACTGTCTGATGGATATCCGGGTGCAGCTGTCGTCCTGCGTGCCATCGACCCATATGGAAACCGCAGGGGCAAGGCTGGAGGCGGCGGACCTTTTGCCACTGCGCGATCACCCGCGCGGCATCGGGCTGGCGGAGTTCATGAACTTTCCCGGGGTGCTGATGCAGGACGCGGGGGCGATGGCCAAGCTGGAGGGCTGGCAAGGCCGCCACATCGACGGCCACGCACCGCTGCTGCGCGGCAATGATCTGAACGGCTATATCAGCGCCGGCATCCGCACCGAGCATGAGGCGACGACCGCCGAAGAGGGTTTGGAAAAGCTGCGCAAGGGCATGCGGGTGCTGATCCGCGAGGGATCAGTCAGCAAGGATCTGCACGCGCTGGCGCCCTTGCTGACCGAGCGGCATGCGCCCTATCTGTGCTTGTGCACCGATGACCGCAACCCGCTGGACATCGCCGAACATGGCCATCTGGATTACATGATCCGCACCCTGATCGCCCTTGGCTGCCCGCCGCTGGCGGTCTACCGTGCGGCCAGCCTGTCGGCGGCAGAGGCGTTCGGGCTGAAGGATCGCGGGCTGATCGCGCCCGGAAAACGCGCCGACATTGCGGTGATCGACACGCTGGAGGGCTGTCATGCCAGCCTGGTGCTGGCGGGCGGCGTGGTGGCAGATGCCGCAGCCTTTGCCGCGCGCGGCACGGTCGCGCCGGTGGGGCGGCACTCGGTCAAGGCGCGGCGGGTGGGGCCACAAGATTTCCGCACCGGCGGCAACCGGAGCGAGACGCCGGTGATCGGCATTCTGCCGGGCAAGATCATCACCGAGCATCTGAGCTTTGAGATCGCGCCCGAGGATGGCGACAAGCGGCCTGACCTTGCGCGTGATCTGGTCAAGATCGCGGTGATCGAGCGGCACGGGGTGAACGGCAATATGGCGACCGGTTTTGTGAAGGGCTTTGGCCTGCAGCGCGGCGCGATTGCCTCGACCGTCTGCCATGACCACCACAACATCGCGGTGGTGGGCGCGGATTACGCCGATATGGCGCTGGCGGCGAACCGGCTGGGCGAGATCGAGGGCGGCTTTGTGGTGGTCGAGGGTGGGCGGGTGCTGGCCGAACTGGCGCTGCCGGTGGCGGGGCTGATGTCGCTGCAGCCGTTCGAGACGGTGCGGGATGCGCTGACCCGTTTGCGGGCGGCGGCAAAGGGGCTGGGGGTGGAGCTGGAAGAGCCGTTCCTGCAGCTGGCGTTCCTGTGCCTGCCGGTGATCCCGCATCTGAAGATCACCGATATGGGGATGGTGGATGTGGACCGGTTCGAGGTGATGCCGTGAGCCGTGCCGACGGGGGCGGCCTCGGGGGGCATCGAGCCCCCGCTCGGCCGCGCTGCCGCGCGCATGCGCCGGGCGGCGCGCGCAGGGCTGGCCGGGGCCTCCGGCGGGAGTATTTGGGAAAGCTGCAAGCCGGGGCGGTGGGCCGGTGATCGACAAGCTGGAGATGTTCATTGCCCTGGCCCGCGCGCGACATTTCGGGCGCGCGGCAGAGGCCTGCGGGGTGACGCAGCCCTCGCTTTCGGCGGCGATCAAGCAGCTGGAGGAGCATCTGGGGGTGCAGCTGGTGTTTCGCGGCTCGCGCTATCAGGGACTGACGCCGGAGGGGCAGCGGGTGCTGGAGCGGGCGCAGGGGATTGTGGCCGAAACGCGGGCGTTGCGCGACGAGATGCGCTCGGTCAAGCGGGGATTGGCGGGGAATTTGCGGATCGGGGTGATACCCACGGCATTGCCGATGGTGGCGCAGCTGACCACGCCGTTCACGCGGCGCCATCCGGCGGTGTCGGTCACCATCCTGTCGCGCACCAGTGCCGAAATCCGGGACGGGATCGAGCGGCTGGAGCTGGAGGCGGGGATCACCTATCTGGACAATGAGCCGCTGGGGCGGGTGTTGCGCCAGCCGCTGTATGCCGAATTCTACCGGCTGGTCTGTGCGCCGGGGACGCAGATGGCGGCGCGGGGGCAGGTGGAATGGGCCGAGCTTGCAGGTCTGCCCTTGTGCCTGCTGACCGGCGATATGCAGAACCGGCGGATCATCAACCAGCATCTGGCCGAGGCCGGGGTGCGGGCCGAACCGGCGGTCGAGTCGAATTCCACCATTGCGCTGATGGCGCATGTGGCGACCGGACAATGGGTGTCGATCCTGCCAAAGGCGCTGGCGGATCTGTTTGCCCGGTCAGGCGCGGTCAAAGCCGTGCCGATCGTGGCACCGGAGGCCGAGCATCTGGTCGGGCTGATCGCAGCACAGCGCGACCCGCCGACGCCGCTGATCGTGGCGCTGATGGAAGAGGCGCGGCGGATTGCTGACTGACCCTTGGGGGGTGCTGAATATGGTCCGTGCCGATTTGCACGTAGAGGTAAGCAAGGCTTTCCACTGTCGCTTTACGGCGTGGCTTTGCCAGCCTTGACCGGGCCGCAGGATCTGCGTTCGACCAGACGGCAGGCCAGTTCTATGCGGCGGGCGGGCATATGGGTGCCAAGGCTCAGGTCACGGACCAGATCGACGGCGGCGGCTCCGATGTGCTGCATCGGAATTTCAAGCGCGGTCAGCGCGGGCGTGAAGAACGCGCCCTGCGCCAGCCCGTCCATGCCCAGCACCGACACATCCCCCGGCACCGACAGCCCAAGGGCGGCAAGCCCCTGTAGCGCGCCCAGAGCCAGGCTGTCGCTGGCGCAGAGAACGGCGGTGAAATCGACGCCGCGGGCGCTGATCCTGGCCCGCAGCGCCTCGGCGGCGCGGTCGGGCAGCCAGTCGGCCAGATCCATCTGCAGATCAGGGTCCAGCGCGGCGCCGCCTGCGGTCATCCGGTCGCGCCAGCCTTCGACCCGGCGCTCGATGGTGCGGCGGCCCCTGTGGCTGAGAAACAGGATCCGGCGGTGGCCCAGCCGCATCAGGTAATCGGTGGCCATGGCGGCGGCAGCCCGGTTGGAGGGCGCGACTGAGGACAGCTGCATCAGCGGGTCATCGCCATTGACCAGCACCACCGGCTTGCGCGAACTGCGCGCCGCCGTCAGCATGTCTTCGTCATCCAGCGTCAGGAACAAAAGACCCGCCACCCGTGGGTCGGCGGCGGCCTCGGCCAGCGTCTGCCGCTCTTGCTCGGTCGAGGTGATGGCCTGCGTCACCAGCTCTGCCCGCAACAGCCGGACCCGTTCCTCGATGCCCTGCATCACGTTCAGGGTGAACTGGCTGCGGGCGTAATCCTCCATCGCGGCGGGGCTGGCGAGAATCAGCAGACGCTGGCCGGCGAGGGTGGAGGGCAGGGCATAGCGGAACTCCTGCGCCTTGCGCTGGATCTTCTCGACCAGTTCGGGCCGCACCCCCGGCGCACCCGACAGCGCGCGCGACACCGTGGCAATCGAGACGCCGCAGGCGGTGGCCAGATCGTCCAGCCTGATCCGCCGGCTGGGTTTGCCGCTCTTTCCCGGTGGGATGGTTTGCATGGGGCACCTTTTCTGACTGCCGCCCCAATATGCAAAAAATTTTCATGTTGTGCAAAAAAATTGCACTGTCATGATTTGAATACGGGCTGAAAAACGACCCCAAAGACATCAACCGGGGAGGGAAGATGCGACCACAGGCTGATCAGATCAGGCAAAAGCTGCGTCAACTGGTGCAGGGTCTGACCGACCTGCGCCATGATGGCCAGTTTGACGAGCCGAACCTTGACGGGACCGCTGGCGATTACATCAGTTTTGACAGCTGGGAATGGCCGCAGGGGGTTGGTCTCTATGGTCTGGCGCAGCTGTGGCGGCGGCATCGTGACCCGGCTTTGCAGGATTTGCTGGAGCGCTGGTATGCGCGGCATGTGGCGGCGGGACTGCCCGGTCTGAACATCAACACCACTGCGCCGATGCTGGCGTTGTCGCTGCTCTGGTCTGAAACCCATGATCCACGCTGGCAGCCGGTGCTGGACGATTGGGCCAACCGTTTAATGCGCGACGCGCCGCGCACGGCTGAGGGCGGGTTGCAGCATGATGTGTCCGACAAGGTGAACCCCGGCGAGATGTGGGACGATACCCTGTTCATGGCGGGGCTGTTTCTGGCGCGCTATGGCCATGCCTCGGGTCGGCTGGAGCTGGTGGATGAGGCGGTGCGGCAGTTTCTGGTGCATGCGCGCTATCTGTCTGACCCGGAAACCGGGCTGTGGTTTCATGGCTGGACCTTTGACGGGCGGCACAACTTTGCCCGCGCCCGCTGGGCGCGCGGCAATGCCTGGATCACGGCCTGCGTTCTGGACCTGTTCGAGATCCCCGATCTGCCCGGCTCGGTGCGGATGTACCTGACCGAAGTGCTGAAAGCGCAGGTTGAGGCGCTGTTGCCGTTGCAGACGGAAAGCGGCGCGTGGCGCACCCTGCTGGATGATCCGCAGAGTTACGAAGAGATCAGCGCCACGGCGGGCTTTGCCTACGGTCTGCTGAAAGCCGCGCGGCAGGGCATCGGCGGGCCGGACTGGGCCGAGGCCGGATGGCGCGGGGTGCAGGCGGTGCTGGCGAATATCGACGCTCAGGGCACGGTGCAGAATGTGTCTTATGGTACCCGCATGGGGCCTGATCTGCAGTTCTACCGCGACATCCCGTTGCAGCCCACCGGCTATGGTCAGGCGCTGGCGATCCTGTGTCTGGTCGAGGCCGAGGGCCAGCTTGTGACAGACGGGGCATCCCTATGATGGACGTGCGCTATGGCGGCAACCCCGCCGATGTGATGACCGCAACGACCGACCGGCTGCGCGCCGATTACATGGTCGAGGGGGCGTTCACCCCCGGCGCGTTGCGGCTGACCTATACCCATGTCGACCGGATGATCCTTGGCGGCGCGGTGCCGGTCGATGCGCCGCTGGTGTTCGGCGACGGAGCGGAGCTGGGGACCGCGTTCTTTTTCTCGGCCCGTGAGGGCGGTCTTGCCAATCTGGGCGGGCCGGGCGTGGTATCGGTCGATGGCACCGAATTCGCCACTGATAACCGCGATATCCTGTATATCGGGCGCGGCGCGCAGCGGGTGGAGATGCGCAGCGACGATGCCGCCCATCCGGCGTGGTTCTACCTCAATTCCGTGCCAGCGGGGGCAGATCACCCGACGCGGCTGATCCGGCGCGATCAGGCCAAGCACATCCAACTGGGCGATCCGGCCAAGGCGAATGTGCGCAGTCTGGCGATGTATATCCACCCCGAAGTGTCGCCGTCCTGCCTTTTGCTGATGGGCATCACCGATCCGGCGCCGGGCAGCATGTGGAACACCATGCCGCCGCATCTGCATGAGCGCCGGATGGAGGCCTATTGCTACTTTGACATGGGCGCTGACGACCGGGTGATGCACTTCATGGGCCGCCCGGATCAGACCCGGCATCTGGTCATTGCCAATGGCGATATGGTGCTGTCGCCCGCCTGGTCCATCCATATGGGGGCGGGCACCGGGCCCTATGCCTTTGTCTGGGGCATGACCGGCGAAAATCAGGCCTATACCGACTTTACCCCCGTTCCCATCGCGTCCTTAAGGTAAGCATCTGACATGCAAGGCTTTCTGTCCCATCCCCTGACTTCCGGCGCGGCCCTTGGCTATTGGCGTCTTGGCCAGACGGTCGAGACGCGGTTCGATCTGCCCGATCAGCCGATGGCGGGAGAGATGGACCCGTTCTTTTTCCTGACCAAGGACAAGAATTTCATCCCGCACGAATACCCCTGCCGCACGCAGTTTGCGGCGGACCGTCGCGAGCAGCGGCCGCAGATTGCGGGGGCGTTTCAGGCGGCGCGCAACTGGCTGCCCTTTGGTTCCCCCCGGCTGGATCTGTCGGGCTTCTGGTTCCGGCCCACGCATATCGCGACTTGGGCGGAAACGGTGATACGGGCGCAGGCGGCAGGGCAGGCGCGCTTGCGGCTGCGCACCTGTGGCGGGGCGGTCCTGTTCGTGAACGGGGCCGAGGTGGGCTGGATGGCGCCTTACAAGCGCAACGCCGAAACATCGGCGGAGTTCGAGGTGGCGCTGACTGCGGGCGACAACCGGGTCGAGGTGTTCTTCGACGATCTGGCCGAGCGGGATGCCCGCTATTACATCCAAGCCGACTGGCTGGACGGGCCGGAGGCCGAGGCGGGCATCCCGACCGATTGCACCACCGACCTTGCCCGTGCATTGGAAACCGCGCTTGCCACCATGCACTTTGACCAGCCTGCCTATACGGGCGGCGAGGTGGCGCTGGTGCTGCCAGTGCCTCTGCCGGTGGATGTGGCGGCTGCGATCCGGGTTGAGGGCGATTTCATGTCGCACCACCCCGCTGCGCTGCACCGCCATCTGCCCGCAGGGGCGCAGCGGCTGGTGATCGACCGGGCCGAGAACCTGCCCGGCGATTTCCGGCATTTCATTCCCACCCTGACCGCAGACGGCTTTGCCGCCACCCGCACCTTTGGCGTGGAAGTCTGCGATCTGGCGGCACAAGGCACTGTGCCCGCAACACTGGACCAGCGCATCGACGAGGCGCTGACCTGGGTGGCGACACGGGCCGAACCCGATACGGTGGCGGCACTGGCACGATTGGCGCAGGGGCTGTCCGGCCCCGAGACCGAAGCAATGATCGACGCGACCCTCCCCGCGATCGAGGATTGCTGGGATTGCGCTGATTTCGCGCTGGTGCCGCTCTTGTGGGGGCGCATCCGGTTTGGGCATTTGTTGTCCGACCGGGTGCGCGACCGGATTGACGCGGCCATCCTTGGCTATCGCTACTGGATGGATGAGCCGGGCAATGATGTGCAGTGGTATTTCAGCGAAAACCACGCGCTGTTGTTCCACACCTCGGCTTACCTCGCGGGCGATCTGCTGCCGGGTGCCACCTTCCGCCGGTCAGGCCGCACGGGGGCCGCGCAATCGGCTGTCGGGCGTGACCGGGTGCGGGCGTGGCTCGATCATTTCGAGGCGTGGGAGATGGCAGAGTTCAACTCTGCCCCGTATTTCCCGATTGATCTGAAAGGTTTGACCGCGCTTTACGCCCTTGCCCCCGAT
Source organism: Pseudotabrizicola sp. 4114 (assembly GCF_031457365.1). NCBI lineage: Bacteria > Pseudomonadati > Pseudomonadota > Alphaproteobacteria > Rhodobacterales > Paracoccaceae > Pseudotabrizicola > Pseudotabrizicola sp. 4114. The sequence goes on from NZ_JAVDWP010000001.1 coordinate 639,693, forward strand.
GCCGATATCCGCGAGCGGGCCGGCCGCGCCGTGGTGCGGCTGGTCGAGGTGGTGGCCAATTCGGCGCATCATGGCGTGATCACAGCGGCGCAGGGGCGCAGTTATGAGCACACGCTGCGCGCCGGGCGCACGCTGGAGTTGTCGGCGATCACCCGCATGCTCTGGGGCATGGGCCAGTTCGGCGCGCGGTTCCACTGCCTGCCGGGGCTGGCACTGGCGCTGCGCGATCATGGGCTGCAGCTGGATGCTGCGCTGGCCGACCGCGCCAGTCTGGCGGCGGGCGAGCAAGAATGGGTGTTTGCGCAAGGCGAAGGCCGGTTTGCAGCACTTTACCACGCGAAAACGGCTGGCTGGGCGATGGGGTCGACGGCGGCGTATCGCTGGTTTGACTGGGGCTATCAGGAAACGCTGATCCACGGTCGGCTGGGGACCAACCCCGACGCACAGATCTGGATCAACCATCCGGGCGAGGTGATCCATTCCGGCTATGGCCGCCCGTCCTATTGGGGCGGTTCGGCTTCGGTGCCGCGCGTGCAGCAATATCGCGGGCTGGCGCTGGTCTGGTTCGACGGCCAGCCCGAACAACCCGATTTCACCCATTGCTGGTTTCCGGCGGTCGCCTTTGACGAGAACCGGCTGAACGGGGACCTGGCGGCGGCCTGTGCGGGCGAGGGGGCGATGCTGATCCGCGCCTCGGACACGTTGGAGATGGTGGCTGACGGGCCGACGGCTGGGTGTGAATTGCGGCTGGCCGGACGGCAGGGCTGGTGGATCGTGCGGATGGGGGCAAAGGGGCAGGGGCTCGACGCTTACGTCGCGCAATTCTCGCAACTTAGCCCTGACACAGACGCAAATCCGCGTGCTACAGTCACGGTGGAGGACCCCGAATACGGCACAGTGCAGTTCCACGCCGATGGCCGGATCGAGGCAGAGGGACGTGTTGTAAATCCAAAAGACTGGACGGTCGCGGGGCACAGAACCCTGCACCGCTGAAGATACCCCCGGCGGGAGGCCGGGTCATAACAGAGGAGGAGACTGACATGAAAAACACGATGATCGCACTGGCACTTGGGGCCAGCCTGATGGGCACCACAGCATTGGCGGGCGATGTCCGCCTGATGTGGTACTCGGATGGTGTTGAGGGCGAGGTGATGAAAGACCTCGTCGCGCGCTTCAACGCCGAAAACCCCGGCATCAACGTCATTCTGGACGAGGTGGCCTACAAGGTGGTGCAGGAGCAGCTGCAGATCCAGCTCGAGGCCGGGTCGGGGCCGGATATCGCCCGCGTGACCAATCTCAAGACCCTTGCGCCGCATTGGCTCGACCTGACCCCGCATCTGGCAGATCCTGAATACTGGCGCACCAACTTTGGCGCCCATGCCGACTGGATGCGCGAAGATGGCAGCGAGGCCATCACCGGCTTCATGACCCAGCTGACCCTGACCGGCGGCTTTGCCAATGCCACGCTGTTTGAACAGGCGGGCGTGGCTTTGCCGGGCGCGGGGGCAACCTGGGATGACTGGGTGAACGCCGCCGATCAGGTCGCCAAATCCCAAGGCACAGCGGCGGCCTTTGCCATCGACCGCTCGGGCCACCGGATCTCTGGCCCGGCTGTGTCTTATGGCGCGAATTACATTGCGGCAGACGGGTCCCCCGCGCCGGTCGATGACGGGACCAAGGCCTTCGCCGAAAAGCTGGTGGGCTGGGTCGAGGGCGGGCAGATGCTGCGTGACACCTGGGTTGCGGCTTCGGGGTCCACCTATCGCGCAGCAGCGGATGATTTCATCAACGCGGCGATCCCGTTCTACTACTCCGGCAGCTGGCAGATCGCCAACCTGTCGACCAAGATCGGCGACGGGTTTGACTGGGTGGCAACCGGGTCGCCCTGCGGCACGGCGGGCTGTTCCGGTCTGGCCGGGGGCGCGGCTCTGGTCGCGGTGAAATACACCCAGAACGCCGAGGAAGTGGCGAAAGTCATGGAATATTTCGCGCGTGAGGACATCGTCAAAGAGTTCTCGGAACGCACCCTGTTCCTGCCTGCCCATGCCGGTGTGGTGGCGGCGGGTGGCATGAACTGGCAGACCGAGGACAAGAATGTGGGCGCAGCCCTGGACGCCTATATTGCGGCGGCGGGGGATATCCTGCCCGGTGCCGATGCGCTGCCCGCGTGGAAATGGGCAACGCCTTACTATGGGGCGCTGGTCAACCGGATCAGCCAGGTGATGGCGGGTGAGCTGACGCTGGAAGATGCCTATGCGCGCATCGACCAGGACATCACCGAAGCGGTCGCGGCGGCGCAGTAAGCCATGACCGGGGTAAAGGAAGTGTTGGGGGCCGTTGTGGCGGCCCCCCTGGGCTGGCTCGCCCGTCTGCTGGATACGCCCTTGCGGCTCTGGCAGCGGCTGGCGGGGCAGAATGGCATGGTGGCGTTTTTCCTGCTGCCGAACATGGCGATTTTCACCGTGTTCGTCCTGCTGCCGCTGGTGATCAACATCGCCTATTCGATGACCACTGGCGCGGCCCTCTTCCTGCCTGAACGCACCTATGTTGGTGCGGCGCAGTTTGAACGACTGCTGCGCTGCACCGATTACACCGACCTAATGACCTGTCAGGAAGATCAGTTCTGGATCGCGCTGCGCAACACCGGCAGCTTTGTTGTGCTGCAGGTCACGCTGCTGATCGTGGCCGCGACCATCACCGCGCTGATCCTGAACCGGGCGCTGCGCGCGCTCAGCTTCTGGCGGGCGGTGTTCTTTTTCCCGGTGCTGTTGTCGCCGGTGGTTGTGGGCCTGATCTGGCGCTGGATCCTGGACCGCAATGGCGTGCTGAATGCAGCGCTGGTCGGCATGGGGATGGACCCTGTGAACTGGCTTTTGGATCGAAACTATGCCTTTTCTGCCGCAATCGGCGTGACGATCTGGGCGCATCTGGGGTTTTTTGCCCTGATCCTGCTGGCCGGATTGCAAGCCATCCCGCGGGATTTGTATGAAGCCGCCGAGATGGACGGCACCAAGCCCGCCCGTGTGTTCTGGCGCATCACCTTGCCGCTGTTGATGCCCAATATGCTGGTGGTCATCGTGTTGGCGCTGATCCGGGCGGTGCAGGTGTTTGATGAGGCTTATGTGCTTACCGGGGGTGGTCCGGGCACGGCCACGCTGTTCCTGACCCAGTATATTTATGAGGTCGGCTTTGCCTCACTCCTGAAAAATCCGGGGCTTGCGGCGGCGGCGTCGATCCTGATGGGCGGGGTGCTGATCGTGCTGACCCTGCTGCAACTGGCGCTTGGCCGAAAGAACGAGCGGAAAGGAAAGCTGAAATGAGCCGCGTCATGGGCTTTCTCACCCGCCGCAAGGGCGGCACCGGCTGGGACTGGACCGATGTGTTCACCTTTGTCTGGCTGGGCTCTGCCGTGTTCATCATGTTCGGCCCTGCGCTTTGGCTGGTGATGTCGTCGTTCAAATCGCCCGCGCAACTGTCAGAGTTTCCGCCGACCCTGCTGCCCTATGAGGCACAGACCGTGGCGGTCGAAGGCTATGACCGCCCGCTGCCGCTGTTCTCAGTCACCGATGAGGCGGGCACCCGCCAGCTTGCCGAGGTGCGCCGCGTGGGCACCGTGGCGCAGATGGTCGACCCGGCAAACCCCACGGAAGTGCAGCGCATCAACATCGCCAACCGCACCCCGATGCGCGAGGTGGGGTTTTCCTGGGACAATTACCTTGACCCGTTCCTGCGCTTTGATTTTCTGACCTACACCAAGAACTCGATCTTTGTGACCGGGGTGGCGACGCTGATCACGCTGCTGACCAACTCCATGGCCGCTTTCGCGCTGTCGAAATATGAATTCCGGGGCCGGGGGTTTGTGGTGGTTCTGATCATCGCCACGCTGATGATCCCGCTGTCGGTCATTCTGGTGCCGCTGTATTCGATCGTGTCGGGGGTGGGGCTGATCAACTCGCTCTGGGGGGTGATCCTGCCTACGGTCGCGACGCCCACGGGGGTGTTCCTGCTGCGCCAGTATATGCTGACCATCCCCGATGAGCTGCTGGAGGCCGCTAGGATGGATCATGCCAGCGAATGGCAGATCTATTGGCGGATCGTGCTGCCCCTGACCGCGCCTGCGCTGGCGGTGCTGGCGATCTTCTCGGTGGTCTGGCGCTGGAATGACTTCCTGTGGCCGCTGATCGTGCTCTCGCGGCAAGAGGTCTATACGCTGCAAGTCGGCCTGAACGCCTATGCCGGAGAGCTGAATGTGCAATGGCACTATCTGCTGGCGATGACGGTGATCACCATGATCCCGGTCGTTCTGGTCTTTATCTTCCTGCAACGGTTCATCACGGCGGGCATCGCCGGAACCGGGTTGAAATAGAGGTTTCCCATGGGTCGCATACAGTTGCACGACATCCGCAAAAGCTTTGGCGCCGTCGATGTGCTCAAGGGCATTGACCTGACGGTGGAGGAGGGCGAGTTGGTGGTGTTCGTCGGCCCCTCGGGCTGCGGCAAGTCCACGCTCTTGCGCATGATCGCCGGGCTGGATCAGCCAACGGCGGGGCGGGTCGAGATTGACGGCACCGATGTCACCGCCCGGTCGGCGGCAGACCGGGGGCTGGCGATGGTGTTCCAGTCCTACGCATTGTATCCGCATATGACGGTGCGGGCGAATATGGCCTTTGGCCTGCAGAACACCCGCATGCCGAAAGCGGAAATCGACACGCGCATTGCCGAAGCCGCCCGGATGCTGGAGATCGAACCGCTGCTGGAGCGCAGGCCGGGGCAACTGTCCGGCGGGCAACGGCAGCGGGTGGCGATTGGCCGCGCCATCGTGCGGCGGCCGACGGCGTTTCTGCTGGATGAGCCGTTGTCGAATCTGGACGCCGAATTGCGGGTCAGCATGCGGGCCGAGCTGTCGGCTTTGCACGACCGGCTGGGGGCGACGATGATCCACGTGACGCACGATCAGGTCGAGGCGATGACGATGGCCGACCGGATTGTGGTTCTGCGCGCCGGAAAGGTGGAGCAGGTCGATACCCCGCTGAACCTGTTCAACCGCCCGGCCAATCTGTTTGTGGCCGGGTTCATCGGCGCGCCGGGGATGAACCTGTGGACCGGGCAGGCCAAGGGCGGGTCGGTGCAGCTGGACAATGGTGCCACGCTGCCGCTGCCGGTGGGGCTGGCCGTGCCGGATGGCGCGGTGACGCTGGGCATCCGCCCGCAGCACCTGCGCCCAGAGGTAGGCGGCCCATTGCGCGCCGAGGTGCGGCTGATCGAGGCTTTGGGGCCGGAAAGTGTGGTGCATGCCGATATGGGCGCGGGCAATGGCTTGCTGGCCGTGTTGCCCGGCCAGCCTGATCTGGCGCGCGGCGCGGTGATCGAACTGGGCTATGACCCGCAATCGGTGCATGTCTTTGGCGCGGACGGGCAGCGGCTGGGTTAAGCCAGCTCGGCTGTCATGAACGCTAGCATGGCGAGGTGCATCGCCTGCGTCTCGACATGGCCCGAGGCGGGTTCGCGGTGGATCACCAGCCGCCCGCCGTGCTGCGCATAAGCGGCCTGCACCTCCCGCAGCGCCGCAGCGGTGGCGGCGGGCGGGGTCAGCGGGTCCATATCGCCCAGACCGATGAACTGCGCCCTTGGCGCGATCATCCCGGCAATCTGCCCGTTCGAGGCCAGCGGCAACAGCCCCGGCACGGTCAGGTAAATCCCGTGCAGATCATGCTGGCCAAGTGCGATCAGCTGGCGGAAGTCGGCAAAGCAGCACGCCTGCGCGACCGCCCGCAGGCGCGGGTCCAGTGCGCCCAGCCAATAGGCCAGCGTGGCCCCCATCGACAGCCCGAACACGCCGGTCCGGCCCGCGTCCACATCGGGCCGCGCGCACAGCCAGTCCAGCGCCGCGATGTTCTCGGCCAGCATTTGCCCGGCGGGCGAGCGGCCTTCCCACAGCAGGGCCTTGGACAGGGCACTTTCGCTTTGCCCGGCACGGCTGCCGAAACACGGCATGTCGAGGCAGAGCGAGGCAATTCCGCGTGCCGCCAGCGCCCGGCCTGTTGGCGCGAACAGGGCGGGGCGGCCGTGGATCACCTCAGCCGCGCCGATGTCATAGCGGTTGCCATGGGCATGCAGGATCAGGACTGCTGGCAGGGGGCCGGTGCAATCGCGCGGGCGGCACCAGAAAGCCCGTATCTCTTCGCCGTTGCTGTTCAGCACAAGCTGTTGGGCAAGGCAGGTTGCATCATCGACAACCGTAGCCCCCGAGCTGCCTGTCAGTGGCGGGACCGGCAGGGTGATGCCGAATGCCGTCAGAAGATCGCTGCGCGTCGGTGCCATGGTGCCCCCCCGTGGTTCGGTCCGGTCAGAGTGGCGGTTGGGTGGGTACGGGTCCAGAGGCAAGAGCAAGGCTGTGCAAGAGCAAGGCTGTGGCAGCGTCCGGCGTGCAGATGCATCTGGACCTTTGCTTCATACCCGACTATAACACTCAGGTTAATGGAGCAGTCTCATGCAGGCAATCGCGCATCCGCGCCCGTTTCTTCGCCCCTCCGCTGATATTCCGGCCGCTGTTGCGGCCTTGCGTCGGCTTGCGCCGCGCTGTCAGGCCGGGGCGCGGCTGGATCTGTTCCATGCCTGTGCCATGCTCTCGACTGATTCCGGCGTTGCAGCCCGCAGCTATGCCGAGGCGCTGTTGCGCGGGCTGGCGGTGGTTCTGGGGCGGGTGCCGGTGCTGCACCAGCCGGGGGCGGGCGAGTTGTCGTTTGACGAGGCGTGGATTGCCAGCCTGCTGAATGCCGCCCGGCGCGGGGATGAGGACAGCATGCGCTTTATGCTGGCCTCGCGCCTGCCGCGTCATGCCCGGCGTCAGATCGGCTGGCTGGCGGCGCAACTGGCGCTGCGACAAGACCAGATGTGACTGACTGATTTTGTCGGATTTAGAATTATTCTAAAAGGGGGTTGCCCATGCCCGCTGTTGCCCCTATCTTGTGATTGCGGGTAGCCAGCCGACGTGCAAGCCAGTCCCGCCCCAGAATTCCGCAGTTATTTTTCAGGAGGTCAGGCATGGCGCAAGCTTCAGCCCAAATCAGCCCATCCGCACGGACAGCCGTGTGCGAGGCGCTTAATCAAGGCGTCGCCGAAACTGTCGTCGCCACGATGCTGGCACAAAACTTTCACTGGAACGTGACGGGCATGGGCTTTGGCCCGCTGCACGCGCTGTTCCAGACCATGTATGAAGATCACTTCGTCGCGCAGGATGATCTGGCCGAGCGTATCAAAGCGCTGGACGGTCATGCCGAAGGCCAGCTTTCGGCCATGCTGAAGCGCTCGAAAATTGCCGAGCATGATGGCCACGCCAAGGCCGAAGCCATGGTCGCCACGCTTTTGTCGGCGCAGGAAACCCTTGCCGCAACGATGGCGGGTCTGTCCGCTGTGGCCGAAGAGCATGGCGATCTGCTGACGCAGGATCTGGCCATTGGCCGGGCCCGCACGCATGAAAAATTCGCCTGGATGCTGCGCGCCCATCTGCGCTGATCCCCATCTGCGCTGATCAGAGCGGGCTTTTCACATCCCGCTTGGCGCACCGCTGTTCATAGGCGGGCGCCCAGTGGCGGTACTTGCCCATATCGTTTTGCTGATGCACCAGCAGGTCAATAAAGGCCTGCTGGTGTTTTGGTTTTTTCAGCGTTTTGAACAAGTCTTTCTGCGCCTTTGTCATCGAGCAGCCGATGCAATGGCCTTCGCGCTTGAACTTGCACACGCTGATGCAGGGGGAGGGGAGTTTGGTCATAACATCCTTGCAGGGCAAGATTGCCCTTTGGCTGGGGTCATTTGGTCAGGATCAGCTTTCCCGCGCGGGTGATGCGCAGCACATAGACCTGCCCGTCGAGTGCAATATGGGCCACCGGCCCGCCGTTTGTCAGACCCAGCGCATCATGAACCGGCGCGCTTGCGATCGCCGGCATTGGGGCCGGATTGGTGTTGGACGGGGTGTCTTGCATCACGGAAAAGCCTGCGCAGATGTGGGTGCCGGGACGGAACTTAAGCTCAACGATAGGTGACTGTTTTGATCGGATAAGTCAATTCCGAGTTTTTTACTTGGTAAGCAGGTTCAGCGCCGCCCGACGAATTCAAAGCGGAAATCGGTTTCCGCCCCGGCTGGCGGCGGCGGAAACGGCGCGGCGCGGCGGATGTGGTCCAGCGCGACCCGCTCCAGCGACGGATCGCCGGTAGAGCGCGCCACCCGTGCCGATGCCAAGGCCCCGGATGGCGCGACGCGAAACGCGACCACCACGGTTCCCCGCGCTGCATGTGCCGGCTTTCGGGTCCGCTCGATCTTGCGCAGCACAAGTCCGGGATAGCTGGATCGCGCCGCATTGCCCGCCTGCTGGTTGCCTTGGGCGCGGGCGGCACCTGCCGCTGCCGCAGCGGCGGCAGCGTTTTCCTGCCCGGTCTGCGCGCCCTTGCGGGCGTTGCGGTCGGCATTGCCTGCCGGGATGGCGGTACGCTTTTCAGCGGTACGCTTTTCGGGTGTTCGCTTTTCAGGCTTTTCGGCGCGCGGGCGGGGGCGGGGCGAGGTTTCGGGCGCGGCAGCGTCTGCCTCGACCGTTGTGGCCAGTTCGGTCGGCGAAACCGGTTGCGTGGCAGATGTCGGCGGGGCGGGGGCCAGGGATGCCACGACAGGCGGCGCAGGTTCGGGGGCTGCCGGGGGGGCATGATCCGCAAGCGGTGCAGCGGTCAGATCGGCGGTATCAGAGACGGGCAAGGACAATGCGGGGCGCGGGGTGTCGGCGGTCGCGGGGGCCACAGGGCTTGCCGTGGTCGTCACCGGTCGGGCTAACAGCGGCGGCGCAGGTGCTGCCTCGGTGGCCTCGACCGGCTGCGCGCCTTGGGCGAGATCCTCAAACGCCTCGCCCAGCAGGGCGATTGATGCGGTGCCGCCCCCCTCAATCGCAAGCGCATCCGGCTGCGGGGCAATCGCAATCGCGCCCGCAGCATGCAGCGCGCCTGACAAGGCCAGTGCGGCGACAAAGGGGAGGCGCGCGTGTTTCATGGTGCTGACCTTTCGGTGACAAGACGCACTTCGGCGGCACCGGCAGCACGCAGGGCATTGGCGATGCGCAGCAGATCCTGCGCGGGCAGGTCGCGGGCGGGCACCAGCCGCAGCACCTCTGCCCCCTCGGTCAGCCGGGCGGCGGCAAAGGCTTCGGGCGAGATTGGCTCACCCCGCCAGAGTGTCGTGCCATCGGCGCGCACCGCCAGCGCATCATCCGGCGCGCGGGTGGCCACAGATGCGGCCTCGATCAGTTGAACGTCGTGGTCCACAGGGGCTGCGACCTGACCGGCCACAAGAAAGAACACCAGCATCAGGAACACCACATTGATCAGGGTGATCGTCGGCTCAGTTTTGCGGCGGGGCGGGGGGGCAAGGCGCATCTTATCCTCCGATCACGCGCAGGGTGATGCCGGGCAGGTCGCGGACCGCATTCAGCACATCGACCAGCCGCTGCGCGGTCACCCCTTCGCCCGGTGCTACCACGACCAGCAGCGGCGCGCGGGCGGTCAGGGCGGCGGGCAGGGCGGGCAGATCGAGTGCGTGGGTATCCAGTGTCAAAGCCTCGGGTTGCAGGCGCAAAAACGCGGGCGCGTCGGTGCTGGCTGCAAGTCCGCCAGAGGCGGTGACCAGCGGCAGATCGCCAAAGCGGGTAAAGGTCGAGGACAGCATGAAAAACAGCAGCAGCAGAAAGATCACGTCGATGAGCGAGGTCATCGACAGCGCCCGCCGCCGCCGGGGTTGATCAAGCCGGCGCATGAACGCGGCCGGGTTGCACGACAGCTTCGGCGCGGGAGATCATGCCGGGGCAGAGCGCCGCTTCGATCACGGTTCCGGCCATGCGCCGCTCTGCCGCCATCCGCGATTCCAGCCAGGACAGCACAGCGCTGACCGGCATCGCCACCGCCAGACCGGCAGCGGTGGTCATCAGGGCCACCCAGATGCCGCCCGCCAGAACCGATGGGTCAACCGCTTGCCCGGCCCCCTGCATCGCCTGAAAGGCGTCGATCATGCCCAGAACGGTGCCGAACAGCCCCAGCAGGGGTGCTGTCTGCGCGATGGTGTCAAGCAGGCGAAACCCGGATTCGAGCCGCGCCAGCCGGTCTTCGGCCAGCGTGTAAAGCCGGTCCCGGGCGGCGACAGTGTCGGCCCGCATCGCCTCGGACAGCAGCGGGGCCAGATGGCTGGGGGCGGCTTCGCACAGGGCGCGGGCGCGGGTGGTCTGGCCCGCATCCTGCGCGGCGATCACGGCTTCCAGCCCCGTATGCCGGCCGACCCCGGCGGCGCGGAATTGCCAGAGCTTCCACAGCACCACCGCGCCTGCCAGCACCGACAGCGCCAGGATCAGCGCCACCACCGGCCCGCCCAACTCGATCAGCCCACGCAGGGCATCGCGTGCCTCCACCAGATGAATCATCCCGCCACCTCTACCCCGTCTACCGTGCTGGCTGGTTTCAGGGCAGCGGCGCAGGCCATCGGATCGGCCCCGTCGCAGGTCGAGACCCCGTTCAGCAGCACCTGTCCCAGATCATCGCAGGCCAGCCCGGCCACATCGAATTGCCGCACCCGTTGCCGCCCCTCGGGCAGCGCGGCAAAGTCGAACAGCGTAAACTGCGCGACCTTTCCCGCCTTGGTGAACAGCACAGCCTCGATCACCAGCCGTTCGATTGAAGCCCCAAAACCGTTGGAGGCCACAAAGGTCAGCCGACAGGCTTCGGGCTGCGATTCCAGCGTGTTAAGGTCGATCTGCAAGTCCTGCGCCCGTGCGGCGCCCGCGGCGATGGCCAATGCCATCGCCGCAAACGTCAGTCGTTTTACCATGTCAGCGCCTTTGCCACGCTCAGCTTGACGGTCCGGCCACGCCCGTTGTCCGAAGACAGGTTGTTGCGGAAGTCGCGGTCAAAGACGTTTTCGACGGCGAGTTGCACGTCAAACCCGTCCAGCGCGCCCGATTGCGGCTTCCACGCCACGAACAGGTCATGCGTGCCGTATCCGGCATAGCGCGTCTGGGTGATAGCGCCGGTGGCGGTGCTGCGGCTGGCGGTGGTGATGCCATCGGCGAAATTGCCGCGCCAGCCATATTCCACCCCCCGGTCGGGAATGCGCCCGCCCAGTGTCAGCGCCAGAGACTCGGCCGGGGTGGTGGCGATGGTGTAGCCAAAGTCGCGGTCCTTGCCCATGACATAGGAATAAGCCAGCCGCCCGAAGAACCGGTCGGTCTCATACCCGGCCTCGATCTCTGCGCCTTCGAACTGCGCGCGGGCGACGTTCTGGTGGAACACGCGCGACTGGGCCGGGGTGGTGGTGATCAGGTTGTCGATGTCGTTGCGGAACACCGTGGCCTTGAGTTGCAGGCTGTCGTCCGCCGAGAGCAGACCCTGCCGCGACCAGGCAAAGCCCAGTTCAAAGTTGGTGGCCTTTTCCTTTTCCAGCGACAGGGCCGGGGCCTTGGTCGTGGACCACGAATAGAGCTCATCCAGCGTCGGCAGCCGTTCGGTGCGGGCGACCGAGCCAAAGACCGAAAAATCGTCGGTGATCTTGTAGAGCGCGGCAAAGGTCAGGGCGCGGGCCTCATCCTTGACCTGTTGACCGCTGCGCACACCAGCACCGGGGGTGCGGGTGGCAAAGTCGATACGCGCGCCGGGGATCAGCGTCAGACGCTCGCCGATGACCAGTTCCGATTGCGCATAGACCCCGATCTTGCGGTCGGTGCCTTCGGGGTGAAAGCCGAGCGGCCCCGCACTGTCGGCGATGCGCTTCTGGTTGGTGGCCTGCAGGCCGACGGTCAGGAAATTCTCCCAACCCGCGCCCTGCATGCTGGCGGTGTTTTCAACCTTCAGCATCGCAGTGCGGTAAGCGTAATCCACATCGCAGAACACATTGGCGTTGGACGGTGACGGCAGACAGACTTGCGGCACGCCTGCCAGATTGCGGGCGTTGCGCTGGGTCACGCTGGTATCGGACCAGGCCAGCTGCACCTTTGGGTTCAGCCAGGCCAGATCGGTGGTCGCCTGCCATTCGGCGCTGAGCGTGGTGTCAGACACATCGCGCTGCACGATGCCAAAGCTTTCCGCGATCACATTGCCGCCGCCGGTCTGGGCCAGCGAGGCGTTGTCATTGTCACTTTCAAACCGCTGGAGCGACAGGCGCAGGGTCTGGGTCTCGCCCAGACGGAACGTGCCCTTGATCAGTGCCGCCGGGGAGGAGGATTCGGTGCCGCTCAGCACCGTTCCGGACCCATCCTTGTAATCGTCAGAGGTGCGGTAGCCGAGCGCCGCCAGAAACTCTGCCCCCTCAGCCGGGCGCATGGCCAGAATGGCAGACCCCATCTTGCCGTTGCCATTGCTGTCATAGCCGAATTTCAGCCGGACCGCGCCGGTCTTGCCCTCGGGGATGAAGTCTGCGGCATCCTTGGTCTCGAAGTTCACCGTGCCGCCCGTGGCACCCGAGCCATACAGCACTGCCGACCCCGGCCCGCGCAACACCTCGACCCGGCGATAGAGCTCGGGGTCGGTGAAGAATGACCCAAGCCGGTACTGCTCATAGAACTTGGGCACACCGTCGACGTTGACGATGATGCGCGCCTCGCTGGCGGTTTGTTCGGTGGTGCCGATGCCGCGGATGTTGAACGCGGTGCCCAGCGGGCGGTCAGAGCCTGCGGTCTGCACGCCGGGCACATTGCGGAACATCTGGCCGATGGTGGCGGGCTGCTCGCGGTCGATGTCGTCCTGCTCGACGGCGGTGACGGCCTGCGGCGTGTCGATCGCCACCTTTTGCTGACCGGCCCCCAGAATCAGGCGACCCAGAAATGTGCCCCCGCCCGCCGTATCCTGTGCGGCAGCCGGAGCGGCGATGGCGATGATGGCGGCGGTTGTCATCAGACGGGCGAGGCCCGCAATGCGCGGTTGCCCCGGATGGTTCGGTTGCATGGTGTCCCCTTGGTCGCGACGGTTTGTGGTCGGCTGGCGGAACGCTGGCACCCTGCGGGATCGGCTCTTGACCCCGTTGGACTCGGCTTCTAGATTGCCCAAGTAATTTCGTCAAGTATTGCGCCGCGCCATCCAGCCGAGGGCCAGACCCCCGCCAGACATGCGACTGCTTCCCGTGTCAAAGCCCATGTCCAAGGATGACCCCTATGCTGCTTTCCCCAGATGTGATCGCCCGGATCACCCATGCCCGCACCGAACACCCCAAGCTGCGCGAGCGCGATCTTGCCGCCGCCATCGGCCTGTCAGAAGCGCAGCTGGTGGCCGCCGAAGCGGGTGCTGCCGCCACGCGCATCGTCGCCGATCCGGCCCGTCTGATGCCGCATGTCTGCCGCTTGGGCGACGTGATGGCGCTGACCCGCAATGAAAGTGCGGTGCATGAGCGGCGCGGGGTCTACACCAATTTCCATTCGGGCGCGCATGCGTCGATGGTGCTGGGCGACGAGATTGATCTGCGGATCTTTCCGCGCCACTGGGTGCATGGCTTTGCCATCACGCGGGAAACCGAGCAGGGGATAAAGCGCAGCATTCAGGTGTTTGATGCCGCAGGCGACGCGGTTCACAAGGTGCATCTGGGCGCAGACTCCGACATCGCCGCCTTTGACGCTGCGGTGGCCGATCTGGCGCTGCCGGTGGATGCGCCGTTCGAGATCACCGCGCGCGCAGCACCAGAGCCTGCGCGCATTGACGCAGACCGGATTGACGCCTTGCGCAGCGAATGGGCGCAGCTGACCGACACGCATCAGTTTCTGGCCATGGTGCGGCGGCTGAAGATGAACCGTCTGGGCGCAAACCGGGCTGTTGGCACGCAATTCGCCCGTCAGCTGCCGGTGGAGGCGGTGACCTGGGCGCTGGAACGCTCGGCGGCGGACGCGTTGAAGATCATGATCTTTGTCGGCAACGAGGGCTGCATCCAGATCCACTCCGGTCTGGTCCACCGGATCGCACCGATGGGGCCGTGGCAAAACGTGCTCGACCCCCGGTTCAACCTGCATCTGCGCGCCGATCATATCGCCGAGGTCTGGCTGGTCTCCAAACCGACCAAACGCGGCCCCGCCGTGTCGGTTGAGGCTTTTGACGCCGAGGGACGGCTGATCCTGCAGATGTTCGGCAAGCGCGCCGAGGCCGACACCGATACCCGGGGCTGGGACCGGATGACCGAAGGTCTGGCCGCAGAGGTGCTGGCATGAAACGGGCGCAGACCCTGTCGGTCAGCGGGCTTTATGCGGGAATGACCACGCTGATTCTGCTGATGGCGCTGGCCACGGCGGCCCGCGCCGAAGACGGACCGCGCCGGGTGGTGGCGGCGGGCGGATCGGCGGCGGAGATCGTGTTTGCGCTGGGGCAGGGCGACCGCCTCATCGCGCGCGATTCGACATCGAGCTTTCCCGCAGCGGTGCTCGATCTGCCCGACGTGGGCTATGTCCGCCGCCTGTCGCCGGAAAACCTGATCGCGCTCGACCCCGATCTGATTCTGGCTGAACACGATGCCGGTCCGCCGGAGACCATCGAGATTCTGACCCATGCCGGTGTGCCGCTGGTGACGCTGCCCGATGCGCTGACCCCGGCGGATGTGCTGGCCAAGATTGCGGTGACGGCAGAGGCGCTTGGGGTGCCCGAAGCCGGAGAAAAGCTGGCGGCGCAGACGCAGGCGGAGCTGGATCTTGCGGCAGAGGCGGCGGCGTCGATGCCCGCGCAGCCCCGGGTTCTGTTCGTGCTGTCCTTGCAAGGCGGGCGGATTCTGGCTGCGGGATCAAACACATCGGCGGGGGCGATGATTGCGCTGAGTGGCGGGATCAACGCGGTTGACGGGTTTGAGGGCTACAAGCCGTTGACCGACGAGGCCGCGATTGCGGCTGCGCCGGATGTGATTCTGGCGATGGACCGGGGCGGCGATCTGGCGCTGGCGTCCGAAGAACTTCTGGCGCATCCGGCGCTGGCCCTGACCCCTGCGGCGCAAGGGGGCCATGTGCTGCGGATGGACGGGCTGTATCTGCTGGGCTTTGGCCCACGCACCGGGGCGGCCGCGCTGGAGCTGAATGCCGCTCTGCGCGCCACGCTGGCGACGGAGCGTGGCTGATGGTGGCGCTCGATGCCCCACGGCTGGCGGGTGACCGCGACGCGCAGGCGCGCCTGACCATGCTGGCGCTGTCGGGTGCGCTGGTTCTGACGGCGCTCTTGAGCTTGTCGCACGGGGCGTCGGGCGTGTCGTTGGGATCGCTGGTGCAGGCGCTGACCTCGGGCGAGGCGATGCCCGCCCGCGACCGGCTGATCCTGTGGGAAATCCGGCTGCCCCGGATGCTGACCGGCGTTCTGGTCGGGGCCTCGCTCGCGGTGGCGGGCGCGGTGATGCAGGGCCTGTTCCGCAACCCCCTCGCTGACCCCGGCCTTGTCGGTGTGGGGGCGGGGGCCGGGCTGGGCGCGGTGCTGGCGATTGTGCTGGGCGGGCTGGCCCCGCTGTGGCTGACGCAGGCTGTCGGCTATCATCTGGTGTCGGTGGCGGCTTTCCTTGGCGGCTGGGCCTCGACCCTGATCCTGTACCGGGTGGCCACGCGGTCGGGGCGCACGTCCGTGGCCACCATGCTGCTGGCGGGCATTGCGCTGGGCGCTCTGGCGGGCGCGGTGACGGGGGTGCTGGTCTATATCGCCGATGACCGGCAACTGCGCGATCTGACCTTCTGGGGGCTTGGCTCTTTGGGCGGGGCCAGCTGGCCCAAGCTGATGGCGGCGGGGCCGGTGATGCTGCTGGCGCTGGTGGCGGCGCCGTTTCTGGCGCGCGGGCTGAATGGGCTGGCCCTGGGTGAGGCGGCGGCGCATCACATCGGCCTGCCGGTGCAGCGGGTCAAGGCGGTGGCGATCCTGACGGTGGCGGCGGCCACCGGGGCCGGGGTGGCGATTGCGGGCGGCATCGGGTTCATTGGCATCGTCGTGCCGCACCTGTTGCGGCTGGCGACGGGGCCGGATCATCGGTTTTTACTGATCAATGCCGGGCTGGCCGGGGCCACGCTTTTGCTGCTGGCCGATCTGATCGCGCGCAGCATCATCGCACCGGCGGAACTGCCCATCGGCATCGTCACCGCCACCCTTGGCGCACCGGTGTTCCTGTGGATTCTGCTGCGGCGTCGCGGGTTGGTGGATCTGTAGATGCTGATTGCACAGGATATCCGGGTTTCTTTGGGCAAAACGGCGGTGTTGCACGGCATCAGCGCCGAAGCCCGTCCGGGTGAGGTCACGGTCATCGTTGGCCCCAACGGCTCGGGCAAAACCACGCTGTTGCGCGCGCTGACCGGCGATGTCGCCTATGGCGGGCAGGTCAGTCTGAACGGGCAGGATTGCGCCCGCCTGCGCCCGTGGGAGCTGGCGGCGATGCGCGGTGTGCTGCCGCAAGCCTCGGCGCTGGCGTTTCCGTTTACGGTGGCCGAGGTGGTGCGGCTGGGCCTGACTGCCGCCGCCCATGGCGCGCGCACCGATCTGGTGCCGCGTGCGTTGGCGGCGGTGGATATGGCGGGGTACGCGCCCCGGCTGTATCAGGAGCTGTCGGGCGGCCAACAGGCGCGGGTGCAGCTGGCGCGGGTGCTGGTGCAGGTCTGGGAGCCGGTGGTCGCGGGCGTGCCGCGCTGGCTGTTTCTGGATGAACCCGTGGCCAGCCTCGATATTGCCCATCAGCTGGCTGTGGTGCGACAGATGCGCGACTTTGCCGCGCGCGGCGGTGGCGTGGTCACGGTGCTGCACGATCTGAACCTGACCGCGATGGCGGCTGACCGGGTCTGGCTGATGGATCAGGGGCAGTTGACCGGGCAGGGGCCGGTGACCGAAGTGCTGACCGACACCGCGCTTGAACGCGCCTATGGCTGCCCGTTGCGCGTGGGCCGCCTGCCGCCCGCAGGCGGCTGGTTTTCCCTGCCGCAGGCCGCAGGGGCCGCGTAGCAACAAAAGGGACTGGCGGCGGAACGCTCTGCCACTTGCCCTTGGCAAAAATCCTGACGCAGACGTATTTCTGCGACCTTGGCTTGCGACCCGGATTGCACCCTTGCCCGAAGCGGCGTCGCGCGGCACTAAGGGTGGGGTGCAGCGGGGAGGATTGTCATGTTTGCCATGGTTACAGCCGGGCCATCGGCCATCGGGCGGGCTTTGGTCACGGCTTTGGCCGGGGCGGGATATGATGTGGGGTTTAGCCATCTGGGTGCTGCAGAGGCGGCGGCAGATCTGGTGGCGCGGGTCACGGCGCAGGGCCGTCGGGCACGGGCCTGGGAGGCGGATGCCGGGGATGAGGCGGCGGTGCAGCGTTTTCATGCCGAAGCGGCGGACTGGGCGGGTGACGCGCCCGATGTGCTGGTGAACAATGCGGGCATCCAGACCTGGGCGGGGCTCTTGGATCTGGAGGCCGGGCAATGGGATGCGGTGATGCATACCAATCTGCGCGGCACATTCCTGAACACGCAGGCGGCGGGCCGTGCCATGGTGGCGGCGGGCAAGGGCGGCAGCATTGTCAACCTTGGCTCGGGCTGCAACAAGCTCGCTTTTCCGAAACTGGTGGATTACACCGCCAGCAAGGGCGGGATCGAGCAGTTCACCAAATCGGCGGCGGTGGAGCTGGGGCCGCATGGTATCCGGGTCAACTGCATCGCCCCCGGCGCAATCGCAACCGAGCGCACGGCGGCAGAGGCGGGGGATTATGCCGCTACATGGTCAAAGGTGACGCCGCTGCGCCGGGTGGGCACGCCCGAAGACATCGCCGGGCCGCTGGTGTTCCTGTGTTCAGAGGCGGCAAGCTTCATCACCGGCCAGACGATCTGGGTCGATGGCGGGGTGTTTTCGCAGGCGGTCTGGCCCTATGTTCAGTAGCGCTTGCCGCGCGCGTCCGCGCTGCTAGATCAGGGCGATGACACAGACCGCATTGATCGTGGCCCATGGCCAGCCCTCTGACCCCGGACCGGCCGAGGCGGCGCTTGCCAGCCTTGCGGCGGCGGTGGCGCAGCATCTGCCGGGATGGCGGGTGCAGTCCGCAACGCTGGCAGCCGGAGGTGCGCTGACTGCGGCGGCGCAGCAGGCGGGGATGTCGGGTGGTCTGGTCTATCCGATGTTCATGGCCGATGGCTGGTTCACCCGCCAGCACTTGCCCGAGCGGCTGGTCAAAGCCTGTCGCGATGCGCTGTTTGCGGGCGGTTCCTGCGATCAAGCGGCATGTGGCGGCGCTGCGGGCTGTGCGCGCTGGCACATTCTGCCCCCCTTTGGGCTGGATGGTGCGGTGCAGGATCTGGCGCTGACGGTCCTGCACGAGGCCGGGGTGCCACCGGGGGGCGAGGTCTTGCTGGCGGCGCATGGGTCAGGCCGCAGCCCGGCCCCATCGGCGGTGGCCAATGCGGTGGCAACGCGGTTGCGGCACGGCCTGCTGCTGGCCCGGTGCGAGGCGGCGTTCATCGACCAGACGCCCCGGCTGGCCGAGGTCAGTGGCTTTGGCCCCGAGGCCGCCTGCCTGCCGTTTTTTGCGGCAGAGGGCGAGCATGTGACCGAAGACCTGCCTGAGGCGCTGGCCGAGGCCGGGTTTGCCGGGCGTGTTCTGCCGCCACTGGGGCGGGATGCACGGGTGCCGGGCCTGATTGCGGCGGCGCTTGCCGCCGCAGCCTCTTCACGCGATCAGTAGCGCACTGTATTGTGACAAAGCCTCTCTGGTGTCGTCCCACAAGGCTGGCAGCCGGGCGATAAGGCGGGTCGCCTCGGTCAGCTGATCGCGGCGGATCGCCAGTTCCAGCGCCGACAGCGCCTCGCACAATGCAACCGCGCCAAAGGTGCTGCTGCTGCCCGCCAGCCGGTGCGCAGCGCGGGCCATGTCGTCGTCCGGGACAGGGTGTGCCGTGATCTGGGCCAGAGTGGCGTCACCTTCGGCCAGCATCCGGGTCATCAGGCTGAGCATGACCGGATGCCCCACCGTCTCGGCAAGTTCGTGCAGGGAGTCGGTCTTCAGCAGCGTCGGCTGCGCCGGGTGGCCAGAGCCGGTGGGCAGAGCCGGTCCGGGTTGCAGATGGGCCAGCAATGTCTCCCGGTTGACGGGTTTGGTCAGACAGGCATCCATCCCGGCCAGCCGGAACCGCTCTTGTTCTTCGGGCAGCGCATGGGCGGTCAGCGCGATGATCCGTGCGGCGCGCGAGGCACCGCCCGCGCGGATGCGACGGCTGGCCTCGATCCCGTCAAGGCGCGGCATCGAAATGTCGGTGATGATCACGTCAAACCGCGTCTTGGCTGCCGCAGCCACACCTTCCAGCCCGTCGGAGGCTTCGGTCACCCGGTGATTGCAGCTGATCAAGGTACGGCGCAGCAAAAAGCGATTGATCTCATTGTCTTCGATGATCAGCACATCCAGAACCGGCGTGTCCGTTTGCGGCGGGCTGGCGGTTTTGTCCGGCGCGGGTGCGGGCACGGGCAGGGGCAAGGCGGCCTCGGCTGGCGGCAGGGGCAGACGCAGCCAGAACAGGCTGCCTTCGCCCGGCTCACTTTCCACCCCGATGCTGCCACCCATCGCCTGCACCAGCCGGCGGGCGATGCCCAGCCCCAGACCCGTGCCGCCGGTCTCGCGTCCGTAAGAGGAATCGACGGTGGCAAAATCTTCAAACACCCGGGTCAGTTCGGACTTTGGAATGCCGATGCCGGTATCAATCACCCGCACCTCGACCATTGGCGCGGTGGTGCTGCCGGTTTTGCGCGGCAGACGCTCGGTCTCGACAGTGATCGTGCCGTTGCGGGTGAACTTGACCGCATTGCCGATCAGGTTCAGCAAAATCTGCTGCACCCGCCCCGGATCGCCCCGGACAGGCCCCAGCGGGCCCGTCAGCATCACATGCCGGATCGAGGTGCCGTTGGTGCGGGCGATTCCTGCCTGAGTGGCGATGCAATCCCCGATCAGCCGCTCCAGATCAAACGCTGTGTCTGCCAGCCGGATCTGCCCCGCCTCGGCGCTGGACAAATCCAGCACCGATTCGACATGGCTCAGCAGGATATCGCCCGAAATCTCCATCACCCGCAGCAGCTCGCGTTGGGTGTCATCAAGATCGGTGTCGTGCATCTGCTCCATCGAGCCGATCAGACCGTTCAGCGGCGTGCGCATCTCGTGGCTCATGACGGCCAGAAACTTGGCCTTGGCCTTTTCGCCGGCGCGGGCCTGAGTCAGGGCCTGTTCCAGCGCCAGCTGATCGGCCTGCCGCCGCGAAATATCGCGCAGAAAGCCGACGATCAGCGCGCCACGGTTCAGATCACGGACCGCCATGGAAACCTCCAGCGGAAACGGCTGTCCACTGGCGCGGTGGCCTGTCAGCTCGAACCGCTGCGGCCCGGCCTGCACCGCGCGCGAGACAATGCCGCGCAAACGGGACTCATAAGCGTCCCGTTCGTCGTCAGAAAACAGCATCGGCACAATCTGCTGGCCCATCATCTGCTGGCGGGTAAAGCCAAACATGGCTTCGGCGGCGGGGTTGAACTCTACCACCCAGCCGCCACGGTTGGTCACCACGATGGCATCGGGTGAGGTGGCGATGATCAGCTGAAGCCGTTCGCCGACCGTCTGGTTTTCCTTGGCCTGCCGCTGGGTCACCCGGTACAGCCGCATGGCCATGACCGCCAGCATCACCAGCAGCAGGATCGTGGCGGCGATGGTCACCGCCAGTTGGGTCAGCGTATCCGACACGCGGGCGCGGGTCCGGTCGGTGCCCGCCGAAAACGCCTGCAACGAGCGCAGCGACAGGTCGCGGGCCAGCCGCTGCACCTCTTCGCTTTCAGATGCCATCTGCTGCAACGCCGTGGCCAGCACCGCATCAGACGAATCAACTGTGCTGACCCACCGGTCGATGAAGGCCTGCATCGCTTTGAGCGCGGACAGGTTTTCGGGTTGCAGGATAAAGGCCCCGTACAGCGGGCTTTGTTCCAGCATGCGCAACCGGCTGTACAACACGTTGAACCAGCGCCGCACATCTTCCAGACCGGTTTGACCGCTCTGCGCCTTGACCAGCGTGGTTTGCAGACGAAGGACCTCTACCTCGGTCTGCATCATGACCCATTGGCCGTTGTCACTGTCGGCCCGCTCCAGATCTGACATCCGGTCGCGGACATCCAGGACCAGTGTTCCGATCATGGCCAGCAATGCCAGCACAAGTGCGACAACGGCCAGCGTGCGAATCGATCCTGCCAGAGGTTTGCGGGGTCTGATCTGGAAAATCGTCATGCAAAGCCTTGCAACTGCTGGCCATATTCAGGCTAGATTACATTGGAGTTCCCTTCTATGCCAATTCGGCTTTCTTTCACACCGCAACAGTCCGGCATCGGACAAAGGATGGCCTGACCGTGCGGATGCTGCTCGCAGACGACCATGATCTGTTTCGCGAATCGGTGGCTGCGATGCTGACCGCTGACGGGGGAGTTGTGGTTGTGTCTGTGTCGCAGCTCGGGTCTGCGCTGGACAGTCTTGCAGACCAGACGTTTGATCTGATTTTGCTGGATTATCATATGCCTGGCATGAACGGGATGGAGGGGTTAAGGCGCGTCCGCCAGACCGCGCCACAGGTGCCGGTTGCAGTGATGTCGGGCACCACTCTGCGCGAATTGGCCGAAGAGGCGCTGGCAAACGGGGCGGTCGGCTTTGTGCCAAAGACACTGGGCATCAAGGCGATGATCGCGGCGGTCAAGCGTATGGCCGCTGGTGAGATCTTTGCGCCGATGTCGATGCTGGACGGCCCGCCGCCGCTGCAAGCCCCGCTGGAGGATCTGACGCGGCGCGAGCGCGAGGTGCTTGAAGGGATCTGCGACGGCAAATCCAACAAGGAAATCGCCCGTGATCTGGAGGTGCAGGAGGTGACCGTCAAGCTGCACGTCAAAACCCTCGCGCGCAAGCTGGGGGCCAGAAACCGCACCCATGCGGCAATGATCGCCCGCAATGCCGGTATGATCCGGCCCTGACCCTGCCTGTCGCTGCTGCCTTCAAAGGATGGGCGGTGGAAATCTGCGCCACCGCCCCCACAGGCCCGGTTGACCCTGCCCGAATGATCCTCTATTTCCAGCCAAGCGCGGGCGTTGTGTAATGGTAAGACCTTAGCCTTCCAAGCTAAAGACGCGGGTTCGATTCCCGCCGCCCGCTCCAGTCACTCTTCCGCAGGATTTGCCTTGTTCCAGCGGATCGACGACCACAACGCAATCCCGATCAGCGCCGCCCCGCCCAGCCCCGTGATCACCTCGGGGATATGGAACAGCGTCTGCACATACATGATCACCGACAGCACCAGAATGGCATAGAACGCGCCGTGTTCCAGAAAGCGGTATTGCGCCAAGGTGCCGCGTTCAACCAGCATGATGGTCATCGAGCGCACATACATCGCACCAATCCCCAGCCCGATCGCAATGACGAACAGGTTTGACGACAGGGCAAAAGCCCCGATCACGCCGTCAAAGCTGAAGCTGGCATCCAGCACCTCCAGATACAGGAACGCGCCGAGGCCGCCTTTGGCCGCACCTTCCAGCACCTGCTGGCTGCGGTCCAGCACACCGCCAAGCACCTCGACCAGCAGGAATGTCAGCAGGCCCCAGATCGCGGCGTGAAAGAAGGTGGTGGCATAGGCCGCACCCTTCTGCGCCTCGATCACTTCGGAAAAGACCAGCATCACCACCAGCACAAAGGCGATCTCGATGCCCTTGACCGAGGAATAGGCGGTGACCTTTTCTTCCAGCCAGCGCACCCAATGCACTTCTTTCTCGTGGTCGAAAAAGAACGACAGCGCCACCATCATCAGAAAGGTGCCGCCAAAGGCCGCAATCGGCAGATGCGCCTCGTGCATGATACGGCTGTATTCTTCGGGCTGGCTGGCGGCCATCACCAGTGCCGACCAGGGGCCGACATTGGCGGCAATGACCACAATCAGCAGCGGGAACACGATCCGCATGCCGAACACGGCAATCAGAATGCCCCAGGTCAGAAAGCGCTGCTGCCAGACCGGGGTCATATCCTTGAGCTTGTTGGCATTGACGATGGCATTGTCAAACGACAGCGAGATTTCCAGCACTGCCAGAACGCTGACGATAAAGAACACCTTCATCGCGCCGCCAAAGGTATGTTCGGTCGCAAAGCCCAGCCAGAGGCCAAGGCCAAGGCCGATTGCCGTGACGACAAAGGCCCACGTGAAATAGGACAGCGACGAGCGCTGCAATGCAGGGTTGGAAGACATGAGAAATGTACCGCGCGGCATGTGGCGGTTCAGGTGCCGACATCACAGGATTGCCGCAAAGTCCTGCCAGAGGGGCCCGGTCACCCGTAGGCGATTCTATGCGCCCTTTCAGGCGATCTTGCAAGTTCGGCCTTGGGGCGGCGCAGACGTGCCAGCCGGGAAGGCAACAAAAAAGGGGCCACTGTTGCCAGTGGCCCCGGATCAGCCCCGCAAGACCTTATTTCCGGGTAATACGCCCGTCCAAATAGGGGGTGTAGCCTTCGGCCTTGGCCAGATACTCCGCCAGAACATCGGCCAGATCGGGGCCGAAGTCATAGGCATTCGCCGCATCGACAAACATCCGGTAGCCGTCACCGCCACCCCGCATATAGTTGTTCGATACCAGAGTATATTCTGCCGCCGGGTCAATCGGTGCCCAGGCATCGCCGCCGACCAGAACCATCACATCCGACACGCGGCTGCCCGCGGGTTGTGCGGGATCAAAGCTGTATTGCAGCCCCGAAACCTGTGCAAAGCGACCGGCGCCATCCTCCAGCCCGCTGACCCCGTTTTCCAGCGCGGCCACGACAGCGTCCCCGGTCACGGTAAAGGTGGACAGCGTGTTCTGGAACGGCAGCACACTCAGCGCCTCGCCCATGGTCACCGGCCCCGCGTCAATCGACGTGCGCAAACCGCCGCCATTGGTGATGGCGATGGTCACGCCCTGATCCTTCACCCGGTCGAGCATCGCATCCGTCACCAGATTGCCCATCTGGCATTCACCCTGACGGCAGGTTTCGCGGCTGCCATCAATGGCCTCGGTCGTTTCGCCGATCACACGTGCCTTCAGCTCTTCAATCGGCCCGGCCAGTTCGGCCACCCGTGCCTCAATCGCCGGGTCAGGGGTGACGCTGGCATCCAGCAGGATCGTATCGCCGCCGGCGTGCATCAGCGTGCCATCGTCAGAGAACGTCAGCTCCAGATGGCCAAGGTATTTCGAATAGGCATAGGCCTGCACCACCGGCACCATCGCCCCCGACTCCTGGCTGACCCAGGTGGGGTAGGGGCCGGCGCGGTCGGGATCGGTTGCCGACAGATAGGTGTGGCTGTGCCCGCCCACCACCGCGTCAATGCCGGGCACCGCTGCCGCAATCTGCTGATCAAGGTTATAGCCGACATGGGTGACGGCGATGATCTTGGTGACCCCCTCAGCCTCGAGTGTGGCCACATCGGCTTTCAGACTGTCGATCTCATCCTGAAAGATCACCGTATTGCCGGGGCTGGAGGTCTCAGAGGTATCGGTCGCCAGCGCCGAGATGATGCCGATCTTCTCGCCGCCCACCTCCAGCACGACGTGATTCTGTACCCGGCCTGCCAGCACATTCGACTGGCTGACATCCAGATTGCCGGAAATCACCGGGAAGGTGACTTTGTCGAGGAAATCCGCCAGTCCCTGCGGGCCGTCATCAAATTCGTGATTGCCCAGAGCCATGGCATCGGGGGCCAATTGCTCCATGAACTCGGCCTCGACCGCGCCTTTGTAGGTAGTGTACATCAGGCTGCCCTGAAACTGATCCCCGGCATCGACAAAGATCACATTCTGACCGTCGGCGATCAGACTGTCGCGCAATTCGGTGACCTTGGTCGCAAGGCGGGCGATGCCGCCAAAGCACTTGTCTTCCGCCGCATCCTCGGCCGAACAGGTCGAGTCAGAACCGTTGATCGCCTCGATCCGGCTGTGGAAGTCATTGATATGCAGGACATGCAGGGTGTATTCGGCCTGCGCGGCCCCTGCAGACAGGGCCATGGCTGCCACAGACCCCAGCAAACGGTTTTTCATCACAATGCTCCCTTGATGGTTGATTGGGCAAGCGTGACTCGCGTCAGCCACGGAGTCAAACCCGCGCTTTGCCCGGATGCAGGGCTGACCTTGCGTCATCTTTGCGAAAGTCTGATGACGGTACGAACCATTGACCAAGCCGCGCGCAATGTGCATGGAAAGCCATGCTGATTTACAAGATCTTCCGCCGCCCCGAATGGGATGCCTTCCGCGCCGCCGGAGAAACCGCCGGGGCCCCGGTGGATCTGGCCGATGGCTTCATCCATTTCTCGACCGCCGCGCAGATCGCCGAAACCGCCGAGCGCCATTTCGGCACCGAAAGCGACCTTGTGCTGGTGGCGTTCCGCTCTGATGCCCTGGGGCCAGAACTGAAGTGGGAGCCATCGCGCGGCGGCGCTCTGTTCCCGCATCTCTACCGCGCGCTGCGTATGGCCGATGTGGTCTGGGACAAATCCCTGCCGCTGGGGGCCACCGGCCATATTTTTCCCGAGGGTGTCTGGTGAATCTGATCGAACGCGCGGGCCTCGCCGCCCTGCACCGCATCGACCCCGAGACCGCGCATGGCCTGTCGCTCAAGGCGCTGAACGCGGGTCTGGTGCCGCTGCCGGGGCTGGTCACCTCGCCCCGCCTTGCCTGTACATTGGCGGGGATGGCGCTTGCCAATCCGGTCGGCCTTGCTGCCGGGTTTGACAAGAATGCCACTGCACTGGCCGCACTGGCCCGCGCGGGTTTCGGCTTTCTGGAAGTGGGGGCGGCAACACCGCTGCCACAGCCCGGCAATCCGAAGCCGCGCTTGTTCCGGCTGACCGAAGACCGCGCCGCCATCAACCGCTTTGGCTTCAATAATGACGGCATGCAGGCCATCGCCGCGCGCCTGCAGAACCGCCCGCGCAGCCTGCCCATCGGCCTCAATCTGGGGGCCAACAAGACCTCTGCCGACCGCGCCGCCGATTTTGCGCAGGTGCTGGCCACCTGCGGACCGCATGTCGATTTTGCCACCGTCAATGTCAGCTCGCCCAACACCGAAAAACTGCGTGATCTGCAAGGCCCTGCGGCTTTGTCCGCCCTGCTGCAACGGGTGATGGAGGTGCGCGCCGGGCTTGCCACGCCGATCCCGGTATTCCTCAAGATTGCCCCCGATCTGACCCCGGATGAGGTCGCGGAGATTGGCCAGATCGCGCTGGCTGCGGGACTGGCCGGTATCATCGCCACCAACACCACGCTGTCGCGCGAAGGTTTGAAAAGTGCAGCCCGTGATGAGATCGGCGGCCTTTCTGGCGCGCCATTGTTCGAAAAGTCCACCCGCGTGTTGGCACAACTGTCGCAGGCCACCGCTGGCCGCATTCCGCTGATCGGTGTCGGCGGCATCAGCACCGCCGATCAGGCCTATGCCAAGATCCGCGCCGGGGCGTCGGCAGTGCAACTCTACACGGCGATGGTCTATCAGGGCATCGGCATCGCCGCCCGTATCGCCCGTGGTCTCGACACCCTTCTGGCCCGCGACGGATTCGCCTCGGTCGCCGATGCCACCGGAACCGGCCGCGCAGACTGGCTCTGACCCTGCCCATTGCTGCTTTGAAAATACTCATCTTTGCGCCGGTTTCGCTGCGGGGCCGGTCAGACTTGCATGCTGGCGGAAACGGCGTCTTGCAAACCGTCACATCACACTCTTTACATTTGATCAAATTATTGGTGATATTGCGGCAACCAGAGGAACCGCTATGCCACAGCCATTGATCGCCGGACTGAAAACCGATCGCCTGACCGCCTTTGCCGCGCGTGAAGCAACCCGTTATGGTCGCTCGCGTCCGAAATCTGCTGCGGCTTTGGCAAAAGGCGCAGGGGCCTTTCTGAACGGTGTGCCAATGCATTGGATGCGCGACTGGCCGATGCCGCACCTGCCGCTGGTGGCAAAAGCCAAAGGCGCACGGATCACCGATATTGATGGCTATGGCATCGACGATTTCTGTCTGGGCGACACCGGCAGCATGTTTGGCCATTCGCCAAAGCCGGTGGCTGACGCCATCCGCAAACAGGCACGCCATGGGCTGACCTATATGCTGCCCACGACAGCCGCGATGCAGGCGGGCCAGCTGCTGACCGAACGCTTTGGTGCGTTCCGCTGGCAGATCGCCACCACCGCCACCGACGCCAACCGCTGTGCCCTGCGCGTGGCGCGGGCGGTGACCGGGCGGCCAAAGGTGCTGGTGTTTCACGGCTGCTACCATGGTACGCTGGATGATACGATGGTCGAGCTGGCGGATGGCAACACCGTCAACCGCGCCGGGCTGGTGGGGCAGGTGCAGGATCTGAGCCTTGGGGCAGTGGTCTGCGAGTTCAACGATCTGGCCGGGGTCGAGGCGGCCTTGGCCAAAGGCGATGTCGCCGCCATCCTGACCGAGCCGGTGATGACCAATTCCTGCATGGTGCTGCCAGAGGCAGGCTTTCATGACGGCCTGCGCGCACTGTCGCGCCAGTATGGCACGCTGCTGATCATGGATGAGACCCATACCATTTCCTCCGGCCTGGGCGGCTACACCCGCCTTCATGGGTTGTCGCCCGACATGTTCGTGGTCGGCAAATGCGTCGCCGGTGGGATGCCAACGGCGGTCTGGGGGATGACCGACGCGGTGGCGACCCGTTTCAACGACTATGACGCCCGCCGCCCCGCCGGTCATTCCGGCATGGGCACAACGCTGTCGGGCAATCCGATGCAGTTTGCCTGTCTGGTGGCGACACTTTCCAAGGTCATGACCAAAGATGCCTATGCCCATATGGAAAAGGGGGCTGTGCGGCTGGCTGCGGGGCTGGAGGCTTCGATCACCACCCACGGCGCGCCCTGGCATGTGGTCCGGGTTGGCGCGCGGGTCGAGTTCATCTGTGCTCCCGGCCCGTTGCACAACGGGACCGAGGCCGCCGCCGCGCATCAGCCGCAGGTCGAAGCCGCGCTGCACGTAGCCCTGCTGAACCGGGGCTGTCTGATTGCACCGTTTCACAACATGATGCTGATCAGCCCCGCAACCAGACCCCGCCAGATTGACCGGCTGGTTCTGGCCTTCGATGAAATCCTGTCCGACCTTTTTGCCTGAGTGTCCCATGACCGCCATACACAGCCCCTCCGGATCAAGCGTTGCCGAAGCCGAAGCCTTTCTGGCCGCCCATCCGGAGATCGAAGCTTTTGACCTAATCTTGCACGATTCGAACGGAATTGGGCGGGGAAAGATCATCCGCAGGCATGAACTCCTGTCATTTTACAACAACGGCCGCCATCTGCCGATCTCCATTCTGGGGCTCGACATCTGTGGCGAGGATGTGCACGAAACCGGGTTGATCTGGGATCAGGGCGATGGTGATCTGCGGGCCTGGCCGATCCCCGGCACATTGGTCCCGCTGCACAACACCCAGCCGCCACGCGGCGAGGTGTTGATGTCGATGTATGATCTGGACGGCACCCCGATGACCTCTGATCCGCGTCATGCGTTGCAGCGCCAGGTCGATGCTTTGGCGTCCGAGGGGCTGACGCCCGCCGGGGCGTTCGAGCTGGAGTTCTTTCTGCTGGCCAATGACCGTGGCCCGGATGGCAAGGTGCAGCCCGCGCGCGACGTATTGGATGGCCGCAAGTCATCTAAAACAGAGGTCTATTCGGTGGATCACCTGCACGGCATGCTGCCCTTGTTTTCCGACATTTACGCCGGGGCGGCCAAGGCAGGTATCACCGCCGAGACGATGATTTCGGAATATGCCCCCGGCCAGTATGAGCTGACGCTGCACTACCGCACCGATGTGATGCAGGCGGCGGATGATCTGCTGCGGCTGAAGCGGATCGTGCGCGCGCAGGCGCGGGCACATGGCGTGACTGCCTGTTTCATGGCCAAACCCAATGAGGATTACGCCGGATCGGGCATGCACTTCCACGTCTCGATGATGGATGCCAACGGCAAGAACGTCTTTGTTGAAGAGCAGGAGGGGGCGTGGAACGCCGCCATCCTGCACGCCCTGGGGGGGCTGCGGGCCACGATGGGGGAATCGATGCTGGTTTTCGCGCCGCATGCCAATTCCTGGCGGCGCTTTGCCGCGCAAAGCTATGCGCCGGTCAGCCCGACATGGGGGGTGAACAACCGCTCGGTCGCGCTGCGGATCCCGGCAGGCGATATCCGGGCCCGGCGGATCGAACATCGCCCCGCCGGGGTGGATGCAAACCCGTATCTGGTGGCCGCGACGGTGCTGGCAGGCATCCGCCACGGCTTGCGGCACAAGATTGACCCCGGCCCGGAAACGGTGGGGAATGGGTATGAGGACGGGCAGGATGCGCCCGCAATCCCGCTCGATTGGCGGCAGGCGATCGAGGCTGCGAAAGCCTCGGCCTTCCTCAAGGAGGCGTTGGGCGACGACATGCACCGCACTTTTACCGCCGTCAAAGCGGCAGAGTATGCGCGGGTGATGCGCACCGTTTCAGAAGTCGATTTCGATCTTTACCTGCACACGGTCTGACCGGGCGATTTTTCTGCGAGAAATCGTTTAACGAATTTTCGCAGAAAATTCATCTACTTACATGTTGGCAGGTTGCGGGAAGCCCAGCACATGGTACCCGCCGTCAACATGGATCACCTCACCCGTGGTCGAGGCACCAAAATCCGAACACAGCCAGGCAGCCGTGCCGCCAATCGCCTCCAGCGTCGCATTCGCACGCAGCGGAGCGTTTTCCTCGGTGTGGCGATAGGTGGCACGCGCACCGCCAATGGCCGCCCCTGCGAGGGTCTTCATCGGGCCGGGCGAGATCGCATTGACCCGCACCTTCTGCGGCCCAAGATCATTGGCCAGATAGCGCGTCGCACTTTCCAGCGCCGCCTTGGCCACGCCCATCACGTTGTAATTGGGCGAAACCCGGTTGGAGCCC
The DNA here is from genome assembly GCF_031457365.1 of Pseudotabrizicola sp. 4114. Lineage (NCBI taxonomy): Bacteria > Pseudomonadati > Pseudomonadota > Alphaproteobacteria > Rhodobacterales > Paracoccaceae > Pseudotabrizicola > Pseudotabrizicola sp. 4114. The sequence continues at coordinate 669,631 of NZ_JAVDWP010000001.1, forward strand.
TGAAAGGTCAGGGTGATCAGGCTGCCGCCATCCGGCATCATCTCGGATGCGCGCCGCGCCACGTCGATGAAGGAAAAGCACGAAATGGTCAGCGAGTTCTGGAAATTCCCGCGCGAGGTGTTGATGAACCGCCCGGTCAGCTCGTTCTTGTCAGAAAAGGCGATGGCATGGATCAGGAAATCCATCGTGCCCCACCGCTCCTTGAGTGCGGCAAAACACGCGTCCATGCTGGCGTCGTTGTTCACATCGACATCGACCAGAAGGTCGGACCCGACGCTCGCCGCCAAAGGCTCCACCCGCTTGCCAAAGGCGTCGCCCTGATAGGAAAACGCCAGCTCCGCGCCCTCATCGGCCAGCGTTTTGGCAATGCCCCAGGCAATCGAGCGTTCGTTCGCCACGCCCATGACAAGCCCGCGCTTGCCCTTCATCCAACCGGCCATGTGTCGTTCCTTACGCGCGATATTTGCTCATCACCAATGTCGCATTGGTGCCGCCAAAGCCGAAACTGTTCGACAGGACCGAATCCATATCGACGCCCTCGCGGTAGACGGTGGCGATTTCTTCGGGCTTCAGTTCGGGGTCAAGCTGGGTGACATTGGCCGAGGCGGTGATGAAGCTGCCGTTCAGCATCAGCAGCGAATAGATCGCCTCATGTACGCCGGTGGCACCCAGGCTGTGGCCGGTCAGCGATTTGGTGGACGAGATCGGCGGCACCGATCCGTCGCCAAACACCCGGCGCACGGCTTTCACCTCGGTCACATCGCCTGCGGGCGTGCTGGTGCCATGCGCGTTGATGTAGCTGATCTTGCGATCGGACGGCAGGGTGGAGATCGCCTGCCGCATTGACCGCTCGCCGCCTTCACCCGATGGCGCCACCATGTCGTGGCCGTCGGAGGTGGCGCCATAGCCGGTGACCTCGGCATAGATCTTGGCCCCGCGCGCCAGCGCGTGGTTCAGCTCTTCCAGCACCACCACACCGCCGCCGCCTGCGATGACAAAGCCATCGCGGCTGGCGTCAAAGGCGCGGGATGCGGTTTCCGGCGCGTCGTTGTATTTCGAAGACATCGCCCCCATCGCGTCGAACAGGCAGGACAGCGTCCAGTCCAGCTCTTCGCCGCCGCCGGCAAACACGATGTCCTGCTTGCCGAACTGGATCAGCTCGGTGCCATTGCCGATGCAATGCGCGCTTGTGGAGCAGGCCGAGGTGATCGAATAATTCACGCCCTTGATCTTGAACGGCGTGGCCAGGCAGGCCGAATTGGTCGAGGACATGCCCTTGGTCACGCCAAAAGGCCCGATCCGCTTCGGGCTGCCGGAGTCGCGCACGATGTTATGCGCCTTGAAGAATGATTTGGTCGAGGGCCCGCCGGAACCGACGATTATACCGGTGCGCTCGTTCGAGATGTCCGACGCCTCCAGCCCCGAATCCTCGATCGCTTGCCGCATGGCGATGAAGTTATAGGCCGCGCCATCCCCCATGAACCGCAGGTCGCGTTTGTCGATGTTGTCTTCCAGCACGATCTGCGGCTGGCCGTGAATCTGGCTGCGGAACCCGCGCTCGGCGTATTCGGGCGCAAAGACAATGCCGGACTTTCCGGCCCGCAGGGATGCTTCGACCTCAGCGGCGGTGTTGCCGATGGGCGAGACGATGCCAATTCCGGTGATGACGACACGGCGCATGGGGGCCTCCTCAAGGTTTGTTACGGTTGTTTACGGCAGGGGACGTAAAGGGGCAAGCAGGATGGGGCAGGGCCAGACATGGCGCGCGTTCCGGTTTGATCCCTGGCGCTGGCCCGAACCGGCAGCCTGCCGCAGTTTACCATCAGGAAATCTGTCTGACTTAAGCTGAGGCCTGTCAGTTCGCCGAGATTTGGAAACGGCCCCGAAAACTGACTCTCAGAAGGCAAGAGGGTGGCATGGCACTGATCTACGATTTGATAGAGGTCACCGGGATCAGCCCGGATACCACTTATTCGACCGCCCAGGGCAATCTGGTGGGTGTCGTCAACTCGGCGCAGTTGCTTGACCACGGCAAGGACGATACCGATGGCGAATTCGACACTGGTGATCAGCTTCGCATTGGCGGGGTGTCTTATCGGATTGACCAGATTCAAAAGCCGAGCAGCAGCGGGCGCTTTACATTGGGCGATGGGTCGGAGCGAAGCTTTAATCCGGCAAGCGAAAGCAATCTCGCAGTCATTTTTCTGACTGTCTCGAATGGCGGAACTGTCCGCCGTTTCATCATTCCAAACGACAGCTATGGCGGCATTTCCATCCGGGAGATCCGGACAGGCAGTCTGACGAATGTCGGGGGAAGTGATGCGGCGGTGATCTCTACCGCAAGCAGCGGCATCAAAATCGTCTGCTTCGCGGCTGGATCCTTGATCGAGGTGGCGGGTCACGCACAGGTTGCGGTCGAATCCCTGTCGGCGGGTGACTGGGTGCAGACCGCCGATCATGGCCTGATGCAGATACGGTGGGTCGGCAGCATGACCCTTGACCGGCAGGCTTTGGCGGCTCACCCCCACTTGCGCCCGATCCGGATCAGCAAAGATGCGTTGGGGCCGGGCAGCCCGGCGCAGGATCTGTACTTGTCGCCGCAGCACCGGGTTCTGGTCAAATCGCGGATTGCCCTGCGCATGTTCGGTGCGGCAGAGGTTCTGGTTGCGGTCAGGCATCTGGTCGGATCAGGTGGTATTGACGTGGTGCAGGACACATGCCGCGTCGTCTATCATCATGTTCTGCTTGACCGGCATGAAATCCTTTTTGCCAACGGTGCCGCCTGTGAAAGTCTGTATCTGGGCGCGCAGGCGATCGGGGCGGTCGGTCGCGACGTTCTGGATCACGTCGATGCGCGCCAGACACGTGTCGGCGAAGCGTGTATATATTCCCCGGCGTGCCGGCCCTTGGCGAGCGGTCGCAAGGGCCATGCGCTTGGCAGGCGGCACAGGGCAAAGCAGCTGGCGTTGTTTGAACCCGCGCCAATACCAGCCAGGATGATCATGCCGGCCCGATCAGGCTTGCATGACACATTTGCATGATTTTCGCGGCAATCGCCTGCAGGCGGTGTTGTCAGGCTTCCTCTGACCGCTGGCGCGGATCAGGCCTCGCTGAGCGCCACCTTCATGTCTTTGACGATATAGATCACCTCGCCGTCCGCCTCGACGATCCCGTTGGCCACGCCCATGGTCAGGCGCCGGGTGCTGAGGGCTTTGGTGAAATCAATCTTGTACGTCAGCATCTTGCGATCGGGCCGCACCATGCCGGTCAGTTTGACCTCTCCCACACCCAGCGCATAGCCGCGCCCCTGCCAGCCGCGCCAGCCGAGGTTGAAGCCGGTCAACTGCCACAGCCCGTCAAGACCAAGGCAGCCGGGCATGATCGGGTTGCCGGGGAAGTGACAGTCAAAGAACCAAAGGTCGGGGGTGATGTCGAATTCCGCCACCACATGGCCCTTGCCAAATTCGCCGCCGTCTTCCGAAATTTCGGTGATGCGGTCCATCATCAGCATCGGCGGCGCGGGCAGCTGGGCGTTGCCGGGGCCAAAAAGTTCGCCACGCGCGCAGGCCAGAAGTGCGTCTTTGTCAAAGCTTGACGGAAATTGCCCCATTGCCGGCGGTTCCTCTTTGGTTTGGTGTCCTTCGTTTCAACGCTGTAACACTCGCAGCGAGTCAGAGGCAAGGGTGCCCGGCGCGGCACGGCTTGCAGCGGCGGCGTCACGTTTCCCTTGATTTCCATTGAAATCCGGGGGGCAAGCGCTTTATATGAAGGATGATGACAGGATTGCGCATGGAAAACACGGCACTGGAACGCGGAACGGAATGGCTGGCACGGGGCGGATTGCGCCCGACGCGTCAGCGGTTGTCGCTTGCCAGCCTGCTGGTCGGTGACGGTCTCAATCGCCATGTCACCGCGGAAAGCCTGTTCGCCCTGTCGGTCGAGTCTGGCGACCGGGTCAGCCTTGCCACGGTTTACAACACCCTGCGCGCGTTTTGCGAAGCGGGGCTGATGAATGAGGTCGTGGTCGACGGGTCGAAAAGCTATTTCGACACCCGCATGGACGACCACCCGCATTTCTATTGGGAAGACACCGCAGAGCTGACCGACGCGCCCAAAGACCAGCTGGAGATCAGCGGTCTGCCCGACGCGCCCGAGGGCACCGAGATTTCGCGGGTTGATGTCGTGATCCGCCTGAAACCGATCAAACTGACTGTCACGGCTGGCTGATTGGAGCGGCACCCGCGCTTGTGCCGGGGGTCACGGCAATCTCTTGCCGGAACGCTCCATCGCGCCCGAAGATCAGAATCCGGTCATCTTCGGTCACCACCGCAATGAAATCGCGGCCCATCGTCACCGCTGCCGGGCGCGCGCCGTCGGGCAGGGCCAGCTGGTCGGGCGTGGCCATCGGCGAGATATCCGGCATGCGGGTGACAAGCAGGCCAACCACGGTTATGACACCGACAATCATCGTGGCGGTGAGAACGATCACCAGCCATTTCAGAAGTCTCAGCGAAGGCGGAAGCGCTTCGGAGTCAGGAGTGTTGTTCATGTCAGGCCCTTTTGCCGATGCATCCGAGGACGAAGATATCACCCTGCAGGTGACCATCGCCGAGGGCTGCGCTGACCGTCTTGATAAGGCGCTTGCGCGGTCGGTGCCAGAGGAAGCGTCGCTGTCGCGCACCCGGCTGATGAAGATGATCGGTGAGGGGGCCGTCTGGCGCGGCGGTGAGGTGCTGACCGACCCCAAGACCCGCGTCGAGGATGGCGAGGTCATCACCCTGTTCCTCGACCCGCCGGTCAGCGTGGACACATTGGCCGAAGATATTCCGCTGACCGTGATCTATGAGGATGACCATCTGATCGTGGTCGACAAACCCGTGGGCATGGTGGTGCATCCGGCGCCCGGCACGCCCTCGGGCACGCTGGTCAACGCGCTGCTGGCGCATTGCGGCGACACGCTGTCGGGCATCGGGGGCGAGCGTCGCCCCGGTATCGTGCACCGGATCGACAAGGACACCACGGGCCTGCTGGTGGTGGCGAAATCCGACAAGGCGCATCACGGGCTGGCGGTGCAGTTTGAACGCCATGACGTGAACCGCCGCTATCTGGCGCTGGTCCATGCCGTGCCGAATGCCGCTGACCCACGCCTGCGCGGGATCAAGGGCGTCACTTTTGAAACAGGGGGGATCATCAAGATCGCCACCTTGCTTGCGCGCCACAAGACCGACCGCCAGCGTCAGGCCGTGGTCTGGCACGATGGCCGCCACGCAGTCACGCGGGTGCGGGTGCTGGAGGCGTTTGCCGATCAGGCGGCGCTGGTGGAGTGCTGGCTGGAAACCGGGCGCACCCATCAGATCCGGGTGCATATGGCCCATGCCGGGCATGGCTTGCTGGGCGATCAGACCTATGGCGGCAAGCGCAAGCTGTCACCAAAGGCGCTGACGCCGCTGGCGGCCGAGCAGGGCAACGGCTTTCCCCGGCAGGCGCTGCACGCGGCCACGCTGGGCTTTACCCACCCTGTCACCGATGAATGGCTGGAGTTCACCTCGCCCCTGCCAGAGGATATGGCGGCGCTCTTGCAGGCGATGCGCACCCCCAAAGAGTGACATTCGCGTGAGAACCCGGTCACAAACCTTCCCTATGGGAACGGAAGTGCCTTCATTCTGCGTTAAGTCAGGGATGATAACCCGTGCCCTTGAAGGGGCGGCGCACAGACCTTAGGTAACGTGGTCCCCCGGGGGCTGATGGCACCGGGGATAACAGGGGGCAAGAGATGAGCACCTATACCAACCTACCCGCACCAAGCCCGGAACAGGGCCTGAACCGGTACATGCAGGAAATCCGTAAATTTCCGCTGCTGGAACCGGAAGAAGAATACATGCTGGCCAAGGCATGGGTTGACCGGCAGGACAGCCCGTCGGCCCACAAGCTGGTGACCAGTCACCTGCGTCTGGCGGCCAAGATCGCCATGGGCTATCGCGGTTATGGCTTGCCGCAGGCTGAGGTGATTTCCGAAGCCAACGTCGGTCTGATGCAGGCGGTCAAACGGTTTGACCCCGAGCGCGGTTTCCGTCTGGCGACCTATGCCATGTGGTGGATCCGCGCCAGCATTCAGGAGTACATCCTGCGGTCGTGGAGCCTGGTAAAACTGGGCACGACCTCGGCGCAGAAAAAGCTGTTCTTCAACCTGCGCAAGGCCAAGGCCAAACTCGGCGCGCTGGAAGAGGGCGATCTGCGCCCGGAAAACGTCGCGCAAATCGCCAAGGATCTGTCGGTCACCGAAGAAGAGGTCATCGCCATGAACCGGCGCATGGCGGGGGCCGATGCCTCGCTGAATGCGACAGTCGGGTCCGAGGATGGCGGCGCGCAATGGCAGGACTGGCTGGAGGATGAAAACTCCGATCAGGCAGAGGCTTATGCCGAAAGCGACGAGTTGGTGATCCGCCGCCGTCTGCTGGTGCAGGCGATGTCGGTCCTCAACGACCGCGAGAAAGAGATCCTGATGCAGCGCCGTTTGGCGGACGAGCCGGTGACGCTGGAAACCCTGTCGGAAAAGCACTCGGTCAGCCGCGAGCGGATCCGTCAGATCGAGGTGCGGGCGTTTGAAAAGCTGCAAACCAAGATGCGCGAACTTGCCAAGGGCAAGGGCATGGTGGTTCCGGGCTGATCCGGTCCCCTACGCCTGCGATCCAGGGCGGCCCCGGCAACGGGCCGCCTTTTGCATGTCAGCCCCGACCTGTCTGCCAGCCCTTGGCCTTGGCCGCGCTGACGGATACGACTCTCTGCACAGACGGCGGGCATCCGCCGAAGATTTGACGTTTTTGTCGGCTGATGTGTCGTTTTTGTTTGCCCCCTTGCGCCGGGCAGGCTACGTCCTCGGCCTGAGGTTGAAAGGACCGGACCAACCATGACCATGCTGGGCACATTTCTAAAGCCGATGCACCCCGAGGGGTACAAATTCGTGGCGATTTTCGCCGCGATTACCCTGGTGCTGTTCTGGCTGTGGGAGCCTTTGGGCTGGATCGGCGTCGGCCTTACGGTCTGGTGCTACTACTTTTTTCGCGACCCCAAGCGCGCGGTGCCACAAGGTGCCGGCATTCTGGTGTCGCCCGCCGATGGCGTGATCAGCCTGATCGAACGCGCCGTGCCGCCGCCAGAGCTGGGCATGGGACCAGAGGCGCGGATGCGGGTGTCGGTGTTCATGAACGTGTTCAACTGTCACGTAAACCGCGCGCCGATTGCCGGCACCATTGGTGCCATGAGCTATCGCCCCGGCAAATTCCTGAACGCCTCGCTCGACAAGGCATCCGAGGATAACGAGCGCAATTCGCTGCGCCTTGACCTGCCCGATGGCCGCCAGATTGCCGTGGTGCAGATCGCCGGACTGGTCGCGCGCCGCATCATGTGGTGGGTGGCCGAGGGGCAGGGGATCCGCACCGGCGAACGCTTTGGCCTGATCCGTTTTGGCAGCCGCGTCGATGTCTACCTGCCCGAAGGTGTCAGCCCGCAGGTGGCCATCGGTCAGACCATGGTGGCGGGTGAAACCGTGCTGGCCGTTCTGGGCCGCGACCTGCCGCAAACCGTGAGCCGGATCGAATGAGCGAAGACCCCGCAGCACCCCTGCGGCGCAGGATGCACATTCTGCACCTGCTGCCGAACCTGATCTCTATCCTGGCGCTCTGCGCCGGGTTGACCGCCATCCGCATGGCGGTCGAGGGGCGGTTTGGCTGGGCGGTCGCGCTGATCGGCCTTGCCGCCGCTCTGGACGGCATCGACGGGCGGCTGGCGCGAATGCTGAAATCCGAAAGCGCGATCGGGGCCGAACTCGACTCTCTGTGCGATCTGGTCAATTTTGGTGTCACCCCGGCGCTGGTGCTGTATTTCTGGGGCATGCGCGCCGATACGTCGCTGGGCTGGATCGCGGTGCTGATCTATGCCGTCTGCTGCATGCTGCGGCTGGCACGGTTCAATGTCGGCAACCGCCTTCCCGAGGGCGAGGACAAGCCCAAGGGCTTTGTCGGCGTGCCGTCGCCTGCGGGCGCGATGCTGGCGCTTCTCCCGATCTACCTCGCCTATGGCTTTGACAACGCCCTGCGCCTGCCACCCTGGGCCGTCGCGATCTGGATGGTGTTTGTCGGCGGTCTGATGATTTCGCGGATGCCGACCCCGTCGTTCAAAGGGGTGCGGATCTATGCCGAAAACGCACGGTTCATTCTGGTTGGCTCGGTCGCACTGATCGCGGCCTTGCTGACATATCCGTGGGTCACGCTGTTGTTGCTGGATCTGGTGTATCTGGCGGCCATTCTGGTTCTCTGGCGCAAAAGTGCGCGTTCCCTAAGGAGTGTCGTCTGACATGGATATCCAAGCCGTCCGCAAGTCCTATGCCCGTTGGGCACCGATCTATGATGCCACCTTTGGCGTCATCACCCGGGTGGGGCGGCGCAGGGCGGTGTCGGTGCTGAACGGGCTTGGCGGCCGCGTGCTGGAGGTGGGGGTGGGCACCGGCCTGTCCCTGCCGGCTTACCGGTCCGATGTGTCGGTGACCGGCATTGATGCCAGTGCCGAGATGCTGGAAAAAGCGCAGGAAAAGGTGTCGGAGCTGGGTCTTGCCAATGTCGAGGCGCTGCGGCTGATGGATGCCCGCGTGCTGGAATTTCCCGACAGCAGCTTTGACCATATCTCGGCGCTGCACATCATGTCGGTGGTGCCCGAACCCGAACGGGTGATGGCCGAGATGACCCGCGTGCTGCGCCCCGGCGGCACCATCGTCATGGTCAACCACTTTGCCCGCGACCCGCAGGACAAGGGCGCGCTGCCCTGGCTGGAGCGGGTGTTTGCCCCCTTTGCCGACCGTCTGGGCTGGCATTCGGATTTCAAGCGCAGCACGGTGACCGATACCCGTGGCCTGAGCCTGATCGCGGAAACGCACCTGCCGCCCTTTGGCATGATGACCCTGATGCGGTTCCGCAAGGACTGACATCTGCGCTTTTTGTGAAGTGGCTTCCCTCCCGCGCCACGGATCGTTAGAATGATTGCGCTAACAGGGAGAGACAGCAGATGAAACCAGTTCGTTGGGGCGTGCTTGGCGCGGCCAAATTCGCGCGTGAGCATATGGCACCGGCCATTCACGCCGCCGAGGGGGCCGAGCTTGCCGCTCTGGCGACATCCGATCCGGCCAAGGCCGAGGGGTTTCTTGCGTTTTGTCCGGGCCTGCAACTGCACTCCAGCTATGACGCGCTGCTGGCGGACCCCACGATTGATGCGGTCTATGTGCCGCTGCCCAATCATCTGCATGTGGAATGGTCGCTCAAGGCGCTGGCCGCAGGCAAGCATGTGCTGACCGAAAAGCCGATCGCCCTGCGCGCAGACCAGATCGACCAGATCATCGCCGCCCGCGATGCCAGTGGCTTGCTGGCAGCCGAGGCGTTCATGATCGTGCACCACCCGCAATGGCAGCGGGCAAAGGAGTGGCTGGACGAGGGCAAGATCGGCCAGCTGCGCCACGTGGATGCGGCCTTCAGCTACAACAACGCCGCCGAGCCCGGCAATATCCGCAACCGCCCCGACACCGGCGGTGGCTCGCTGCGCGACATCGGGGTGTACACCCTTGGGTCGATGCGCTTTGTCACCGGCGCGGAACCCGTGGACGTGGCGGCCAGGATCATTCTGGACGCCGGGGTCGAGGTGTTTGCCGATCTGAATGCCATGATGCAGGGGCCGACCGGGCGTTTCACCTATCGCTCGATGACCTCGATGCGGCTGGCCAACCGGCAAGAGGTGGTGTTTCAAGGCGACCAGGGCATGATCCGCGTCGGCTCCGCCCCGTTCAACGCCAATGTGCATGACGTGGCCGAGGTCGAACTGCATCTGCCCGGTCAGCGGGTGATCACCGATCGCTTCCCGACCGCGAACCACTACAAGCTGCAAGTCGAAGCCTTTGGCCGCAGCCTGCGCACCGGCGCGGCCTATCCTTGTCCTTTGGAGTTTGTGCGCGGCACGCAAGCGATGATGGACCGGGTCCTCGATACGGCGGTGGAGATCAGCCTTTAGGGCAAAAAGCACAGGATTTCTGCGCCGCAGCGTCAAGCGGTGGCGCAGAGTTCTGCAAAACTTGTCTGGACAGGTTGACACATTTGGACAACACTTGATCCAAGGACGGGAATCGTCCGGGGGAGGGATTGCCCCGCGTTACAAGGCCAATCGGCCAGATGAATGCGTGGCCCAAGTTCAAAGTGACCAGACATGGCGACACGTTTTCCAGCGTTCTCCGCTGATGCCGACTGGGATATTCCTGACGATGGTGCCCGCGCGCCATCGTCAGATGCCATCGTGCATTCTTTTGCCGCCGAGGTGATCCTGCGCGTCGCGGCGCAGGCCCGCCGCGACAGGACTGAGGCCACGGCACCAAAGATCGCCCTGCTGAGCGAGGCGCTGCTGTGCAGCGATGACGCCGCCGCCCCCGATTTCGTGCGCGATGCCCGACTGGCGGGCATGCCCGCCGATACGCTGTACTACGGTCTGGTGGCGGGTGCGGTGCAGCAGGTCGGCAATGTCTGGGCCCGCGATCATGTCGAATTACCCGCGATGCTGCGCACGTCGCACCGGGTCTGGCGGATCATGAACGATCTGCGCGATGTCTTTGTGCGGATATCAGACCGCAAACCCGGTCAGCACGCGGTCTTTGCGCCCTGTCCACAGGAATGCCACATGATCGGCCTGACCATGACCGCAGACGATCTGCGCCGTCGCGGCTGGGAGATAGAGCTGGTCAGCAGCGACACCCACGACGGGTTGATTCAGGAGATCGAACGCCGCGCGCCGATCAGCGTGGCCTTGGGCGCTACTTCGCCAAGGATGACCCTGCCGCTGGCCCGGTTGGTGGTGGGCCTGCGCGCGCATATTCCCGGCGTCTGGGTGATGATCGGCGGCGCGATCACCACCCAGGAACCGGATCTGTTGTCGATGACTGGTGCCGATGCCGTGGCCAACAGCGCCGATGAGGCCGAAAACCTGATGCTGGCCCATATGGCCGATCTGGTCGAACGCCGCGCCAACCGGATTTAGCGCCGCAGGGGCGGGGAGGGTTAATCCTCCATCGCCTCCAGCTCGTCGATAAAGCCTGCGATCATCGACAGGCCCTTGTCCCAGAATTTCGGGTCCGATGCATCCAGACCGAACGGGGCCAGCAGCTCTTTGTGGTGCTTTGATCCGCCCGCTTTCAGCATCTCGAAGTACTTTACCTCAAACTCCGGCAGGCCATCGGCATAAGCGGCATAGAGCGCGTTCACCAACCCGTCCCCAAAGGCATAGGCATAGACGTAGAACGGCGAATGCACGAAATGCGGGATATAGGCCCAAAAGGTCTCGTATCCGTCCATATAGTCGAACACATCGCCCAGCGATTCCGCCTGCACACTCATCCACAGCGCGTTGATGTCATCCGGCGTCAATTCGCCCTCGGCCCGCGCGGCATGCAGCTTGCATTCGAAGTCATAGAACGCGATCTGGCGGACCACGGTGTTGATCATATCCTCGACCTTGCCCGCCAGCAGGGTCTTGCGCTCTGCCTTTGTCTTTGCCCCATCCAGCAGCTTGCGGAAGGTCAGCATCTCGCCAAACACCGAAGCAGTTTCCGCCAGCGTCAGCGGGGTCGATGACAGCAATTCGCCCTGACCCGCCGCCAGCACCTGATGCACGCCGTGGCCCAGCTCATGGGCGAGGGTCATCACATCGCGCGGCTTGCCCAGATAGTTCAGCATCACATAGGGGTGGACGGTGGAAACGGTGGGATGCGCAAACGCCCCCGGTGCCTTGCCGGGCTTGACCCCGGCATCAATCCAGCCCTTTTCAAAGAACGGCTTGGCAATCTCGGCCATCTCGGGCGCAAAGGCGCCGTAGGCGTCAAGCACGGTTTTCGTGGCCTCGTCCCAGCCGACCACGCGGGGCGCTTCCAGCGCCAAAGGCGCGTTGCGGTCCCAGACCTGCAACCGCTCCAGCCCCATCCATTTGGCCTTCAGCCGGTAGTAGCGGTGGCTCAGTTTCGGATAAGCCGCGACCACCGCATTGCGCAGCGCCTCGACCACCTCCGGCTCGACGTGGTTCGACAGGTGCCGGCCATGCTGCGGCGATGGCATCTTGCGCCAGCGGTCGTGGATTTCCTTTTCCTTGGCAAGGGTGTTGTGAACCCGGGCGAACAGCTTGATGTTCTTGTCAAACACCGCCGCCAGCGCCCGCGCCGCCGCCTCGCGCTTGGCGCGCACCGGGTCGGTCAGCAGGTTCAGCGTCGCCTCAAGGTTCAGCGCGTCCTCTTCGCCCTCGACCGCAAACATCAGGCCGGCCATGGTCTCGTCAAACAGCTTGTTCCAGGCACTCGCGCCGACCACCGACTCGTCATGCAGGAACTTTTCCAGCTCATCCGACAGCTGATGCGGCCGCATCGCGCGCATCCGGTCAAACACCGGCTTGTAGCGGGCAAGGTCCGCATTGGCGACAATCAGCGCGTCAAGCTGCGCATCTTCCAGCCGGTTGAACTCCAGGCTGAAAAACACCAGCGGCGTAGTGAAAGTGGTAATGTTGTCCTGCACATCGGCAATGAACTTGGCGCGGTCGCTGTCCATCGTGTTCTGGTAGTAGCGCAGGCCCGCAAACGACATCAGCCGCCCGGCCACGATGTCGATCTTCTCATAGGCCAGCACACAGGCCAGCATCGCCGCCGCATCCAGCCCGGCCAGCTTGCCCTCATAAGCCGCCGCAAACTCGGCACAAGCCGTTTCCAGCCAGTCCATGTCCGCCGCAAACTCCTTGGACTCGGGCGCAGGATACAGATCGCGCAAATCCCATTCGGGCAGGTTCCCGAACCCGGCCGAGCTGGCATTGGCATCAAAAACGGGTTGGGGCATCGGCAGGGTCATGGACCATCCTTCCAGAACATCTTTCCCCTCAAATAGGGGTTGCCTCGGGCAAAAGGCAACCCACCGCCCATTTTCGGTCTTTATTTATCTTTGGGAGCCGCGGGCAAAGGCCCGGTCTTTACGTCATCGGCGGGCACGGCCCCCGGCTCGGACACCTGCCGCAGCAACGCGCGCAGCCCGTCCAGCGTGTCAATCTCGGCCACGCCCTTGTCCTGCCGCCAGCGCAGCATGCGCGGAAAGCGCAGGGCGATGCCGGATTTGTGGCGCGGACTGGCCTGTATCCCTTCGAACCCGATCTCGAACACCAGTTCCGGCACCACCCGGCGCACCGGGCCGAAGCGCTCCACCGTATGCTTGCCGACCCAGCGGGTGATCGCGGCGAATTCCACGTCGGTCAGGCCGGAATAGGCCTTGGTGAACGGCACCAGATCATTGCCATCGCGGACCGCAAAGGTGAAATCGGTGAACAGATTGGCCCGCCGCCCGTGACCCGCCTGCGCATAGAGCATGACCGCATCGACCGTGAACGGGTCCAGTTTCCATTTCCACCAGTCACCACGCTTGCGCCCGGTGTGATAGGGGGATGAGAGCCGCTTGAGCATCAACCCCTCGGCCATCCGGTCGCGCGCCAAACCGCGCGTCGCGGTCAGCGCTTCCCAATCCCCAAGAGCTGCGGGGGAGGGCGACAGCGGCAGACCGGCGGGCAGGGCGGCCAGCATCGCCTCCAGCCGGGCGCGGCGCTCGGACAGCGGGGCCGCGCGCAGATCCACCCCGCCGTCTTCCAGCAGGTCATAGGCGAGGAAATGGCCCGGCACCTCGGCCAGCAGCTTTTTCGGCACGGTCTTGCGCGCAATGCGTTTTTGCAAGGCGGCAAAGGGCAGGGGGGCCTCGCCGCCCCAGGCGACGATTTCGCCGTCCAGCACGGTGCCCGGCGGCAGATGATCCTGCAGCGGGGCAAATTCGGGAAAGCGGTCGGTGATCAGATCCTCCCCCCGGCTCCAGACCGCGAATGCACCGGGGCGCGCGATGATCTGGCCCCGGATGCCATCCCATTTCCACTCTGCCAGCCAGTCCGTCGCCGGGCCAAGGCTGTCGGGCGTGGCCTCCAGCGGGCTGGCCAGCGCAAAGGGATAGGGGCGCGCCGCGCCCTCGGAGCCGCCTTCTTCGGTCAGGTCGGCAAAGCGGGTGCGGGCCGGGTCCCAATCGCCCATCAGCCGGTGCGCCATCACCGCCTCTTCCACCTCGGTCGCCTGCGCCAGCGCCCGCGTCATCAGCCCCCGGCTGACCCCCATGCGAAAGCCCCCCGTCAAGAGCTTGTTGAACAGGAACCGCTCCTCCGGCCCAAGCCCGGCCCAGACCGAGGTGACATAGGCCCGCCGCTCGGCCTCTGGACGCCCGGTCAGCGCGATCAGCGCCCGCAGGGTGGCATCCAGCGTCGGGTCGGTCTCGTGGTCTGCGCGGGGCAACAGGTGGGCGATGGTTTCCGCCAGATCGCCGGCAATGTTGTAGGATTCCTCGAACAGCCAGAGTGGCACCCCCGCCGCCTCTGCTGCCCAGGTGCGCAATTCGGTGACATTGACCGCCCGCTTCGGGCGACGGCCCGACAACAGGGCGATGGTCCAGACCCGGTCCGCCTCGGGTGCTGTGCGGAAATAGGCGGTCAGCGCGGCGGTTTTCTCGCCGGTTTTTGTGGTGGCGTCCAGCGCGTTGAACAGGGCGGCGAAACGTTTCATGCGCGGGTGCCCCGGGCCTGTGTTGCAGCGGGGGCTGTCTGCCCCCGCACCCCCGAGAGTATTTGGGAAAGCTGCAAGATCACAGGAGCCTGCTTTCTGTTTGCGGTTCCACCCCGGCCCCTGTGTCCGGGTCTGATCCGCTGTCCAGCTCGGCCTCATCGCCGCCGAATTCGGTCTGCACGATGCCAGCCTCATAGCCCTGTTCCTCCAGCCAGCGGCGGAACGGGGTGGTGTAGCCATGGGTCACAAACACGCGCGCGGCCCCGGTGGCGCGGATGGCGGTGTTCAGGCCGGGCCAGTCGGCGTGATCCGAGATCACAAAGCCGGTGCCAAAGCCCCGGCGACGGCGGATGCCGCGCAGCGCCATCCAGCCGCTGGCAAAGGCCGCCGACGCCGGGCCAAAGCGCCGCGCCCACGGGGTGCCAAGTGCCGAGGGCGGCGCAATGATCAGCGCGCCGGGGTGCGATTTCGCGTCAATCCCGGCGGTGACGCGGGTGGTGGGGGGCAGGGCATAGCCCTGATCGCGCAGGATGCGGGTGGTCTCTTCCACCGCGCCATGCGTCAGGATCGGTCCGGCCTCGGGCAGCATCGTCATCAGCCGCTGCGCCTTGCCCAGACCATAGGCCGCCAGGATCGACGCCCGGCCCTCGGCGGCATTGGCCTGCCACCACGCCGCCAGTTGCGAAGCGACCACCGCCTGCGGCTGCCAGCGAAACAGCGGCAAGCCAAAGGTACATTCGCTGATGAAGGTGTGGCAGGGCACCGGGACAAAGGGCTCTGACAGCCCGTCATCCTCGACCTTGTAGTCGCCCGACACCACCCAGACCTCACCGCCACGCGCCACCCGGATCTGCGCCGATCCCGGCACATGGCCTGCGGGGTGAAAGCTGACCTGAACCCCGCCAATCTGCCGGGTCTCGCCATAGGCGATGCCCTCGACGCTGATCTCCCCCAGCCGGTGCCGGATCACCGGCAATGCCTGATGGGTACACAGATAGTGGCCATGGCCCCACCGGGCATGGTCGCTGTGGCCATGGGTGATCAGCGCCCGGTCCACGGGCCGCCATGGGTCGATGTAGAACCCGCCCTCGGCGCAAAAGATGCCGCGATCGGTAAAACTGAGCAATTGTGCAGACATGAGCAGAGCCTAGCACGTCCCCGTCCCTAGGAAAGGGTCACAGGACACATTTGCGCTGCACAAAAAACGGGCGAATGGGCCTTATGCGGGCAGGAAATGCAGGCTCCCCCTTTCGCTGTTGGAACCGGGCTGATTAACTGGCGTTAAGGACCGGGGAACGAGGGCCGTTGTGACCAGCTATTTTAATGAGATGTATCAGGGTGACTCTGTGCGTGCGCCCTATGCGCGCCTGCAGAACTGGATGAATTCCATGCCTGCCGAACTGCGCCAGATGAAGCAGGCCGAGGCCGAGGCGCTGTTCCGCCGCATCGGCATCACCTTTGCCGTCTATGGCGAAGGCGGCGATCCCGACCGGCTGATCCCGTTCGACATGTTCCCCCGGGTGTTTTCCGGCGCGGAATGGGCAAAGCTGGAACGCGGCATCAAACAGCGCGCGCGCGCGCTCAATGCCTTTCTGGTCGATGTCTATGGCCGGGGTGAGATTGTGCGGGCCGGGCGCATTCCGGGGCGTCTGGTCTATCTGAACGAGGCTTATGAAAAGGCGGTGGCGGGCTTTGTGCCGCCCAAGGGCGTCTATTCCCATATCGTCGGCATCGACCTTGTGCGCACCGGGCCGGATGAGTTTTTCGTGCTGGAAGACAACTGCCGCACCCCGTCGGGCGTCAGTTACATGCTGGAAAACCGCGAGATCATGATGCGGATGTTCCCCGAGCTGTTCCGCGAAAACCGGATCGAGCCGGTGGACAACTACCCCGAAATCCTGCGCCGCACCCTGGCGAGCGTCGCCCCCACGAAATGCGACCGCGAGCCGACCGTGGTGATCCTGACGCCGGGCCATTACAACTCGGCTTATTACGAGCATTCCTTCCTCGCCGATCTGATGGGCGTAGAACTGGTCGAAGGCCAGGATCTGTTCGTCGAGGGCGAGTTCGTCTTCATGCGCACCACCGAAGGCCCGCGCCGGGTGGATGTGATCTACCGCCGTCTGGATGACGCCTATATCGACCCGCTGTGTTTCCGCCCCGACAGCATGCTGGGCGTGCCGGGGCTGATGGATGTGTATCGCTCCGGCGGTGTCAGCATCTGTTCGGCGCCGGGGGCCGGGGTGGCCGATGACAAGGCGGTGTACACCTATGTGCCGGAAATGATCCGGTTTTATCTGGGTGAAGAGCCGATCCTGAACAACGTGCCGACCTGGCAATGCGGCAAGGCCGATGATCTGAAATATGTGCTGTCGCATCTGAACGAGCTGGTGGTCAAAGAGGTTCATGGCTCGGGCGGTTACGGCATGCTGGTGGGGCCAAAGGCCTCGGCGGATCAGGTGGAGATGTTCCGCGCCCGCATCACCGCCAACCCGAACAACTACATTGCCCAGCCCACGCTGGCGCTGTCCACCACGCCGACCTTTGTGGCCGAAGGCATCGCCCCCCGCCACGTTGATCTGCGGCCCTATTGCCTTGTGGGTGAGCGGATCGAGCTGGTGCCCGGCGGGCTGACCCGCGTGGCGCTGACCGAAGGGTCGCTGGTGGTGAACTCGTCGCAGGGCGGCGGGGTCAAGGATACCTGGGTGCTGGCGGAGTGAACAGAACATGCTGAGCAGAACCGCTGACAACCTCTTCTGGCTCGCCCGCTATCTGGAGCGCGCCGAAACCTCGGCCCGGCTGCTGGAGGTGGGGGCGCGCATCGCGCTGATGCCCTCGGCCGCGGGCTATCGCAACGAATGGGAATCGCTGCTGCATGCCAGCGGCACCGCCAATGGCTTTGCCAAGAAATACGGCGACGCCGTGCAGCGCAATCTGGAAAGCTGGTTCTTTTTCGACAGTGACAATGCGTCCTCTGTCATGTCCTGCATCACGGCGGCGCGCGAAAACGGCCGCATCGTGCGCACGGCGCTGACCACGCAGGTCTGGGATGCGCTGAACACCGCGTATCAGGAGTTGCGACAACTGGAACGCCGCCCGCGATCAGAGCTGGACCTGTCGCTCTTGACCGACTGGACCATGCGCAACACCGCCCTTGTGCGCGGCTCGATCGACGCGACCCTGCTGCGCAACGATGGCTGGGATTTCCTCAATCTGGGGTATTTTCTGGAACGCGCCGACAACACTGCGCGGCTGATGGATGTGAAATACTACGTCCTGCTGCCGCGTCTCGAATTCGTCGGCTCCGGCCTCGACAATTACCAATGGACCACGCTGTTGCGCGCGATGTCGTCGCACCGGGCGTTTCACTGGGCCTACGGCGGCGAGGTGACGGCGGCCAAGATTGCGCATTTCCTGATCCTCAACCCGCAATGCCCGCGCAGCCTGATCACCTGTGTCGAAGGCATGACCAGTCATCTGGACCGGCTGGCGCGTGGCTATCAGCGCAAAACCCTTGCGCAGGAACGCGCCCGCAGCATTCAGGCCGAGCTGGCGGAACTGCGGGTCGATGATATCTTTGAAGAAGGCCTGCACGAGTTTCTCAGCCGGTTCATCGGCGATATGGCGCGGGCGGGATCGGTGATCCGGGACTGTTATCTGAATGGGGATGTGCGCTGATGCTGCTGACCGTCGATCATGTCACCCGCTATTTTTACGACCAGCCGGTGCGCGGCGTGGTGCAAAGCCACCGGCTGATGCCCTCGCAATGCGCCGGGCAAAAGATGCGCAGCTGGAAGGTCAGCGTCAGCGACGGCCAGATGGGCGGCGGCTTTCGCGACGGCGCAGGCGACTGGGTGCAGGGCTGGACCGTGCTCGGCCCGGTGAACGAGATCACCGTGCATGTGACCGGCGAGATCGAGACCTTTGATCAGGCCGGCGTGCTGCGCGGCCACAAGGAGCTGACCCCGCCCGAGTGCTATCTGCGCTCCACCCACCCGACCGAGGCCGATGCCGCCCTTGCCGCGCTGGCCGAGGGGCTGACCCCGGCACAGGACGCGCTGGCGGCGGCGCATCTGATCTCGGAGCGGGTGTCGGACGCGATCGTCTACACCGCCGACACCACCAACGCCCATACCACCGCCGCCGAGGCGCTGGCACAGGGCACCGGGGTGTGTCAGGATCAGGCCCATGCGGTGATCGCCATCGCCCGCCACATTGGCCTGCCCGCGCGCTATGTCTCGGGCTATCTGCTGGTCGGCATTGACGGCGCCGCGCATGACGCGGCGCACGCCTGGGCCGAGGTGTTTATTGCCGGGCTGGGCTGGGTCGGCTTTGACCCCGCCAACCGCTGCTGCCCCGATGACCGCTACATCCGCCTTGGCTCCGGCCTTGATTCGCCGCATGCCGCGATGATCCGGGGCATCGCGCGCGGGCAGGGCGAAGAGAGCCTGGATGTCTCGGTCACCGTGCAGGCGACGCAGAACCAGTCGCAAACCCAGCAATAGCGCAGGATCGGCGGCAAATTCCCAATTTCCGCCCCGCTTTTGCCACAGCCTCTGCGCAGCCTGTTCCTTGCGACAGGATCGCAGGGGGGAACCATGGCCTTGGCCTATGATTTTGACATTTTCGACGTGATCCCGGACTCCGGGTCCACTGATCCGCAGCTTGACGGCTTTCTGTCACGGGCCGGTTTCGCGCCCGGGCGCGACCTTGCCACCGTGGCGCTGTTCCGTGACCCGCTTACGGCACAGGCGCTGCGCGATGCCCCACCGGGCCTGCGCGATTATTTTCTGGCATCCGGCTTCGGTCTCAACACCTATGCGTCAGGCGCACCTCCGGGCCGCTATCCCGCCCGGGATGAAGCGGCGCGGCTGGCCCTGATCCAGCGGCTGGCCGACAATGCCCCGCACCACACCTTGCCCCGGTCCGAAGACTCTGTCGAAGGCGGCGACGTGTTCCGGCTGGAGGCCTTTCTCGCCGCCCTTGATGAGTGCGAACCGATCAAACTGACCGGCAGCAATCTGCCGGACCACAGCGCACGCCCCCTGCCACCGGTGTTTGAACACACCGACCCGATTGCCACTCAGCCGCCAGATGCAGACATACCCTCGCAGCGTCGCAAGTTCTGGCAAAGCCGCTTTTTCCGCCTCGGCGCTGCCGCCGCGTTGGTGCTGGCGGTCATGCAACTGGCCAGCGGCCCGGCCCTGACCGTATTGGCCAGCCTGTAAGCTGTGCGCTGTTGCAGGGGCGGGTTGCATGATCGCCCTTTCCATCCCCGCGCCCCGGCAGTAGCGTTCCGGCCTGAGTCTTGGGGGCGTGAATATGACCTATTGTGTCGGGCTGTTGCTGAACGAAGGCATGGTGCTGTTGTCGGATACGCGCACCAATGCGGGGCTCGACAACATTGCCACCTATCGCAAGATGTTCCACTTTGAGGATCCGGGTGAGCGGATCATCACCATCGTCACCGCCGGCAGCCTGTCGGTGACCCAGACCACCATCGCCCGCCTGCGCGAAGCGGTGGAGGACAAGGATGCCACCCCCGACACCTCGGTCATGCTGGCCCCCACCATGCTCAAGGTCGCCGAGATCGTCGGCAATGCGCTGGCCACGGTGCGCCGCGAGATCGACGAAAAGCTGTCGATGGCCCAGGGCGCCAGCGCCACGATGATCGTGGCCGGGCAGCGCAAGGGCGGGGCGATGCGGATGTTCCTGATCTATCCCGAGGGCAATTTCATCGAAGCCACCGAAGACACGCCGTTCCTGCAGATCGGCGAGCACAAATACGGCAAGCCGATTCTCGACCGGGTGGTGAAGCCCACCACCTCGATCAGCGATGCGCAAAAGGCAGTGCTTTTGTCGATGGATTCCACCCTGCGCTCCAACCTCTCGGTCGGAATGCCGCTGGATCTGTGCGTGATCCCCGCCGACGAGTGCAAGATCGGCACCCTGCGCCGGATCGAAGCGGGCGACGAATCCTTCCGCACCATGAGCGATGCCTGGTCCCACGCCCTGCGCGAAGGCTTCAGCCAGATCACGATCTGACCCGGTTTCCCCTGCCCATTGCTGCTTTCCAAATACTCCCGCGCGGAGCGCATCCCGAAGGTGCCGCTGTGCGCGGGGTCAGACCTCAGCGATGCTGGTCGAACAAGGCGGCGGTCAGGTCGTAAAACCGCCCCCGATGCGCCGGTGTTTCCATCGGCACCTCATGCTCTGCGCCCTGAAACAGCTCCAGCCGCCCGTTGCGCCAGCCCGCCATCCGCAGATAGACCGGGCCGGTGTCGACCACCTTTTCCGCCGTGCCGAGCGCGGTCAGCGCCGGCATGTCCGGGGCAGGGGCCAAGGCCATGTCACGGCATTCCACCAGAGCTGCATGCAGCCAACCCATGCTTGGCCCGGCCAGCGCCAGTTCCGGGCGCGCCGTCACTTGCCGCTTCATGTATTGCCACATCTCCGGGTCGGTGGTCAGCACATTGCCGGCAAACTCGGCCTCCATGATATAGCTCTTGCCGGTGGTGCTGGGGGCAAAGCGATGCGCCTGCCCGAACCATCCTGACATCTGTGCAATGGGCTGCGCAAAGGGCCGCATCCACGCCGCCATCGCAATCCCCCACATCGGGGCCGAAAACGACGCGGCCTTGACCGGCAGGCCGCGCATCAGCGACCGCAGCGCAATCGCGCCGCCCATCGAATGCGACAGCAGGTAATACGGCTCTGGCAGACCCAGCCCGCGCGCCAGCTCCAGCACCGCCTGCACGTCCAGCTGATAATCCTGAAACCGGGTGACATGGCCCATCATCCGGTCGGGCAGCATCCGGTCGGCCAGCCCTTGCCCGCGCCAGTCTATTGCCACCGTCGCATAGCCGCGCGCCTGCAGATCTGCTGCAGCGAGCCCGTATTTCTCGACATATTCGGTGCGGCCGGGAAACAGCAGCACCGTGCCTTTTTCCCCCACCGGCCAGACTCCCGCCCGGATCCGCAGCCCGTCGGTGGTGGTCAGCCAGAACGCCTCCCCACCCTCTGGCCCGAGGGCGAGGTCCGCGTAAAACGGCGCGGTGGGGAACGTGGTCTGGCTCACCCCAGAACCGATCCCAGTTTCATCGCCAGACCCATGCTGCCATCCACCGCCAGCTTGCCCTGCATGAAGGCCATGGTCGGGTTCAGGTCGCCGTCCAGGATGCGCTTGAACACCTCGGCGCTGGCGGTCATCGTCACATCGGCGGGCTCGTCGCCTGCATGCACCCCATCGGGGTCGAGCATGATCGCGCCCTCGCCCTCGATCACGAACTTGGCGACGCCATCAAAACCGCCCGACAGCTTTTTCGACAGCACTTCGACGGCCTCAGTTACCACGGCGCTCATGTAAAATTCCTCTCTGCCTTGTGACGGCTTGGATATGGTGTTCCTGCGCCAATGCGCTACCATCATCATATGAAAGTTCAGCATCGGTTTCTCAATCCTATCGTAGCGGCAGTTTCAGCAGTTTTTCTGCTGGCTGCACCTGTCCGGGCAGAAGAACCGCTGGATGGCCTGTTTGACCGGCTGAAAACAGCCGACGACCGCGCCGCCGCCCGGCTGGAGCGCGAGATCTGGAATGAATGGTCCAAAAGCGGATCATCCGCGATGGATCTGTTGCTGCAGCGCGGGCGCGATGCCATGGCCGCCGGCAACACGGCCGAGGCGATTGAGCACCTGACCGCGCTGACCGACCATGCCCCCGATTTTGCCGAAGGCTGGAATGCCCGCGCCACCGCCTATTATCAGGCGCGCCAGCTTGGCCCTTCGGTGTCGGACATCGCCCGTGCGCTGACCCTCAACCCGCGCCACTTTGGCGCGCTGGCGGGTCTGGGCGCGATTTATGAAGAGCTGGACAATCCGCAAAAGGCGCTGGAGGTGTACCGCGCCGCGCTGGCTATACATCCCAACCTGCGCGGCGTATCAGACAGCGCCAAGCGGCTTGAGGCAAAAGTCGCAGGCACCGATCTGTAAGGGCAGGGATTAGGGCACAGCATGAGCGCGACCACGGGCCGGGTCACGGCGGTCCTTGGGCCGACCAACACCGGCAAGACCCACTATGCCATCGACCGGATGCTGGGCCATCGCACCGGGGTCATCGGCCTGCCGTTGCGTTTGCTGGCGCGTGAGGTCTATGACCGCATCGTCGCCCTGCGCGGCCCTTCGGTGGTGGCGCTGGTGACGGGCGAAGAGCGCATTGTGCCCGACCGCACCCAGTATTGGGTCTGCACCGTTGAGGCGATGCCGCTGGAGATCGGCGCGGATTTTGTCGCGATTGACGAAATCCAGCTTTGTGCCGACCCGGATCGGGGCCATGTCTTTACCGACCGGCTGCTGCGGGCGCGCGGGTTGCATGAGACGCTGTTTCTGGGGGCCGAAACCATGCGCCCGGCGATTGCAGGGCTGGTGCAGGGCGTGACCTTCCTCAAACGCGAACGCTTCAGCCAGCTGACCTATACCGGGTCAAAGAAAATCAGCCGGATGCCGCCGCGCAGCGCCATTGTCGGCTTTTCGGTCGAAAACGTTTACGCCATCGCCGAACTGATCCGCCGGCAAAAGGGCGGCTGCGCCGTGGTCATGGGCGCGCTTTCGCCGCGTACCCGTAACGCGCAGGTGGCGCTGTATCAGAATGGCGATGTCGATTATCTGGTCGCCACCGATGCCATCGGCATGGGTCTTAACCTTGATATCAAGCACATCGCCTTTTCCGCCACCGCCAAATTCGACGGCCACCGGATGCGCGGGCTGTACCCGCAAGAGCTGGCGCAGATCGCGGGCCGTGCCGGGCGGCACACCGAAAACGGCACCTTTGGCGTGACCGGCGACGCGCGGCCGATTGATGAAGATGTCATCGAGGCCATCGAAAACCACCAGTTCGCCCCGGTGCGCAAGCTGATGTGGCGCAATCATCAGCTGGATTTCGCCAATGCCGACCGCCTGATCCGCAGTCTGGAAGAGCACACCTCGAACGAATGGCTCACCCGCGCGCGCGACGCCGATGATGTGCTGGCGCTCAAGGCGCTGGTCGACATGGCCGAGGTGCGCGAGCGTCTGACCGGCCCGAAACGCGTGCAATTGCTGTGGGATGTCTGCCGCATCCCCGACTTCCGCGGGTCATCGGACAGCGACCATGCGGGCTTGCTGGCGCGGATTTTCGAGTACCTCTGTGGCCGGGGTCTGGGCGGGGGCAGGGTGCCTTCGGACTGGATCGGCAAGGCCGTGGCGCGCATCGACCGGACCGATGGCGATATTGATGCCATTTCCAAACGGTTGGCGTATATTCGCACCTGGACCTATATTGCGCAGCGCAAAGGCTGGGTTGATGACGAAAGCCATTGGCGCGACGAGACGCGCGCTGTAGAAGACCGCCTGTCAGATGCGTTACACGCACGACTGACGCAGAGATTTGTAGACCGGCGGACAAGTGTGCTGCTTCGCCGGTTGAAACAGAAGGAGACCCTCGTGGCCGAGGTGAATGACAAAGGCGAAGTGACGGTAGAGGGCGAGTTTGTCGGCAAGCTGGAGGGATTCCGGTTCCGGCAGGATGCCAGCACGTCGCCCGATGAGGCAAAGGTGATGGCGCAGGCCGCCGTTCAGGCGCTCAAGCCCGAATTCCACCTGCGGGCGGACCGTTTTTACAACGCGCCCGACACCGAGATGGATTTCACCGAACAGGGGGGCCTGATGTGGGGCACCACTGCGGTCGGGAAACTGGTCAAGGGGGCCGAGGCGCTGCGCCCGGCGGTCGAGGCTTTCGTCGATGACGAAGCCGGGTTCGAGGTTGCCGAAAAGGTGCGCCGCCGTCTGCAGCACTTTATCGACCGCAAGGTCGCGGCCCAGTTCGAGCCGCTGGCCGCGATGAGCCGGGACGAGACGCTGACCGGGCTTGCGCGCGGGTTTGCCTTCCGTCTGGTCGAGGGTCTGGGCGTGCTGCCGCGCGATGTGGTGGCCAATGATGTCAAGGAACTGGATCAGGACGCGCGTGGCGCGCTGCGCAAGCATGGCGTGCGCTTTGGCCAGTTCACCATCTTCCTGCCGCTGTTGCTGAAACCCGCGCCGACCCGGCTGCGGCTGGTGCTGTGGTCGCTGTGGAACGGGCTGGACGAGTTCCCCGAAAGCCCGCCGCCGGGGCTGGTCACCATTCCCAACATGGCCGAAGTGCCGAAATCGCATTACACGCTGGCGGGCTATCACCCGGCTGGCAGCCGTGCGATCCGCATCGACATGCTGGAACGTCTGGCCGACATTCTGCGCCAGAAAGACAGCCGCGCCGGGTTTGAGGCGACGCCGGACATGCTGTCGATCACCGGTATGACGCTGGACCAGTTCGCCGATCTGATGGCTGGCCTCGGCTACAAGGGCGACAAGGCCGAGCGGCCAAAGGTCAAGGCGGCGGAGCCGGTCGTGGTGGTCCCCGAGATCGACCCCGACCTGCCGCAGAACCCGATTCCCGAAGAGGTGTCGGTCCTCGCGCCCGTGCCGGCCGAGCCAGAGTCCGCAGAGCCTGCGGCCGAAGCGGCGCCCGAGATGGAGTCGTTCTACACCTTCACCTGGGCGCCGAAGCCCCGCAACGCCCGTCCTGAGCGCGGCCCACGTCCGCAAGGTGAGCGGCGCGAGCGTCCGCAAGGTGAGCGTCCGCAGGGCGACAAGCCTCAGGGGGATCGGCCACAAGGGGAACGTCCGCAGGGGGATCGTCCCAAAGGCGACCGCCCGAAGACCGACCGCCCGCGCGGCGACAAACCGCAGGGCGACCGTGGGCCGCGCCCGCAGGGCGACGGCAAGCCCTATGGCAAAGGCGACCGTGGCAAGGGCAAGGGCGACCGCCCGGACCGCAACGACAGCAACAAGCCGCGTCAGTTCGAGGCCCGCCCGCAGCGTGCCGACAAACCGATCGACCCCGACAACCCCTTTGCCGCGCTTCTGGCGCTGAAGGGCAAGGTCTGAGGCTTGGCCGGGCCGGGGGCAAAACCCGCGCCCGACACCCAGCCGCGCCTGCGGCTGGACAAATGGCTGTGGCAGGCGCGGTTTTTCAAATCGCGCGGCCTGTCTGCCGAAGTGATCGAAAGCGGCCATTGCCGGGTCAACGGCCAGCGCACCAAGAAACCCGGCCACGGCATCTGCATCGGCGATGTGCTGACCTTTGCCCAAGGCGCACAGATCCGGGTGATCAGGGTGCAGGCGCTTGGCCTGCGTCGTGGCCCCGCCGCCGAGGCGCAAGAGCTTTATCTTGACCTCGACCCCCATGTGGCACCAGAGGCGCTTGAATGATCCCGGCGCTTGCTCTAGCTAGTGACCCGACCAATCCAAGGGCCTGATCCGATGACTTATGTGGTGATTGATAACTGCATCGCCTGCAAATACACCGACTGCGTCGAAGTCTGTCCGGTGGACTGCTTCTATGAAGGCGAGAACATGCTGGTCATTCATCCCGATGAATGCATCGACTGCGGCGTATGCGAACCCGAATGCCCGGCCGACGCGATCCGCCCGGATACCGAGCCGGACATGGATGAATGGGTGTCGTTCAACCGCAAATATTCGGAAATGTGGCCAGTGATCACGGTGCGCAAAGACCCGATGCCGGACGCCGAGGCGCGGGATGGCGAGAAAGACAAGCGCGACAAGTATTTCTCGGAAGCGCCCGGCGAAGGCAGCTGACGCCTTCGTGCCACCCGATTCGACACAGCCGCCATGCTGATTCGGCATGGCTTGCGAAAATTCAATGATTTCAGGTCAAGTTAGCCGTCTGACGCGGATTTGCGGCAGTTGGAATCAGGTGAATTTTGTGATATACAATCGTTACAAATAATCATGGACGCCTGACACCCTGCTCAGCGCTGCTCGCCTGAGGTGGGAATTCTAGTGACAATAGTCATCGCATCGCCGGACATGATCATGTCCGGGCGGTTCTTTTGTCGCCAGAGGGCCTCCGCTATTAGGAAGCGACTGAATGACCAAGTCCAAAAGACCCGAGTTCCGCCCGAATGAATTCGTTGTATATCCCGCTCATGGCGTGGGCAAGATCATGTCCATCGAAGAGCAGGAAATCGCCGGGTTCAAGCTGGAGCTGTTCGTCATCACCTTCGAAAAGGACAAGATGACGCTGCGGGTTCCCACCCACAAGGCCACCGAAATCGGCATGCGCGCCCTGTCCGCCCCCGATGTGGTGTCCAAGGCGCTGGACACGCTGAAGGGCAAGGCCAAGGTCAAGCGGGCGATGTGGTCGCGCCGTGCGCAGGAATATGAGCAAAAGATCAACTCCGGTGATCTGATGGCGATTGCCGAGGTGGTCCGCGACCTGCACCGCAGCGACGACCAGCGCGAACAGTCCTATTCCGAGCGTCAGCTGTATGAGGCCGCGCTGGAGCGCCTGACCCGTGAAGTCGCTGCCGTGTCCGGTGTCGATGCAGGCTCCGCTGCCAAGACCGTCGATGACGTTCTGGTCAGCCGCGCGGCCTGATCCACGTCTGTTCTGACAGAAAACGGCGGCCCCATCGGCCGCCGTTTTTTCATGTCAGCAGGGCCGCTGCCCCTGACAGCGCCGCCAGCCACGCCATCTGCTGGCTGGCCCCCAGAATATCGCCGGTCTGCCCACCGATCCGCGCCCGCGCCAGCAGCGCCACCGCCAGCCCCGCTGCCGCCGCAGACACGGCCATCGCCCCGGCCACCAGCCCGAGCGGTGCCGCGATCAGCAAGGCCAGAGCCGCCGCCAGCAGCGCCACGCTGACCGGCGGCTGCCCCACCGAATGCGACAGACCGCCGCGCCGCGCCTGCGGCAGCAGCGCCATGATCAGTGCCATCGGTGCACGCGACAGCACCGCCGCCACGACAATCGCAGCGTAAGCCCCCGCACTCAGCAGCGCCCCCAGCGCTGACCACGCCGCCAGCGTCACCAGCAGCAGCGCCAGCGTGCCGTAGCTGCCGATATGGCTGTCCTTCATGATCTCCAGCCGCCGCTCGCGGGTCCAGCCGCCGAACAGCCCGTCGGCAGTGTCGGCCAACCCGTCCTCATGCAAAGCGCCCGTCGCCATGGCCCCCGACGCCAGCACCAGCGCCGCCGCCAGCCCGACCGGCAGGCCAAGCGCCATCGCCGCCCAGCCCAAGCCCGCCGCCAATGCTCCCACCACCAGCCCCACCAACGGCCATGCCCAGCAGGCCTGTGGCCGGTGATGTGTGGTCTGCGGAAACGGCAACCGGCTCAGCAAGCCAAAGGCCGAGGCCAGATCGGCCAGAATCCACACCGGCCTGTCGCGTTTAATGGTCATCGCGTCCCTTCCCGGCTGGAAACTCCTGCGCCCAGTCTGTAGCCAAGGCCCCAACACCTTGCAACGCAGGAACCTGACATGACCGCGCCCTTTCCCACGCTCGACAGCTTTCGCGCCGTTCTGGCCGCGCAACCCGGGCCCGACGCCACCGCAGGTGCGGCGGCTGCGGCGCGTAACGGGCAACTGACCAAGCCACCGGGCTCTCTGGGCCGGTTGGAGGAGCTGGCGATCTGGCTGGCCGGCTGGCAGGGCAGGGAGAAACCGCAGGCCAGTGCGCCGCAGGTGGTGATCTTTGCCGGAAACCACGGCATTGCCGCCCGCGGGGTTTCCGCCTTTCCGCCCGAGGTGACGGTGCAGATGGTCGCCAACTTCCGCCACGGCGGGGCCGCGATCAACCAGCTGTGCCGCGCTTACGGCGCGTCGATGACCGTTCATGCGCTGGATCTGGACCGTCCCACTGCCGATTTCACCGAAAGCCCGGCGATGACCGAGGCTGAGGTTGTCGCCGCCCTGACCACGGGCTGGCATGCGGTTGACCCAAAGGCCGATCTGCTGGTGACCGGCGAGATGGGCATCGGCAACACCACCTCTGCCGCCGCCATCGCCGCCGCCCTGCTGGGTGGCGCGCCCGAAGATTGGGTCGGGCGGGGCACCGGCGTGGATGATCACGGCCTTGCCCGCAAGGCCGATGCGGTGCGGGCGGGCCTTGCCACCCATGCCGCCGTGCTGTCAGACCCGCTGCAGGTGCTGCGCTGCCTTGGCGGGCGCGAGATTGCAGCCATGGCAGGGGCCATCGCCCGCGCGCGGGCAGAGCGGATTGCGGTGGTGCTGGATGGTTTCATCTGCTGCGCGGCCGCACTGGTGCTGGACCGCGCGCAACCCGGCGCGCTGGACCATTGCATCGCGGGGCACGTCAGCGCCGAAGCGGGTCATGGCCGTCTGCTGTCCGCTCTGGGCAAAGAGCCGCTGCTGAATCTGGGCCTGCGTCTGGGCGAAGGGTCGGGCGCGGCGCTGGCGTTGGGCGTGGTTCAGGGGGCGGTGGCCTGCCATTCCGGTATGGTCACCTTTGCCGAGGCCGGGGTCAGCGGCGGCTGACCGGCGACATATCAGCCGTTCGGCATGCTCAGGGCCAGCATCCGCCCGCCTTTTTGATAGCGGACTTCGGATGCGGTGATCGCCTGCACCCGGCCGCCATCAATATTGTCGCCGACCCGCACCTTGCGGTAGCGGCCATTGGGCTGGCGCACCAGCGCGTAGCGCTTGGACTGGGTGCCATAGACCCCGATCAGGTTGAGCTTGCCCAGATTGAGCGCATTCACGAATGTCGCCTGCTTGGCCACATTTGCCTTGGTCGGAATCCGCGGCGCGGCTGAGGCTACTTCCGGCTCGTCATCCGCTTCATCGGTTTGCTGCGAACGCGCCGCAGGGGCCGCGGTCGAGGCCACCACCTCTGGCTCGGCCCGGCGGGTTGCCGCGGCGACGGCAGCTTCGACCGCGCGGCTCATGTCGCGGGGGCGTGGAGCGGGCACGCGCGACACCGAAACCGCCAGCGGGCTGAGGTTCGCGTCAGCGGCACTGGCCACAGCCGCCTCTGCCACCGCCATATTCACCGCCAGCGATGCCGCCTCGGATGCCTGCCGGGCCGCCTCACCCGCCGCCAGAATGGCTTGCGGGCGCAGGCGTGGGCGCAGGCTTGCAAAGCGGCTGTCTTCGGCAGGGGCGAGCGAGGCGTCGTCGTCACTGACCGCCTCGGGGGCCAAACCCTCGGGACGCAGACGCGGGCGCGCGGCGGACAAGGCCGGATCGGCGGCAAAGGTCTCGGCGGGTTGGACTGCGCCATCAGCCGCAGGTGCCCCGGCCTCTGGCGCTACCGCCTGTGCCACAGCATCGGCGACCGCCGCTGCGGCTGACTCAGCAGCAGTTTCGGCGGGGGCGACCGCTGCCACCGCGGCAGCCGGGCGTGGCGGAGGCACGCGGGCTGGCTTTCCGGCAATCAGCATCACCCCTTCGGGGGTCACGATGCCCTCGGCAGTCGGCACGATGCGACCGTTTTCGTCAAACTGATAGACTGTGCCAAAGGGCGGTGGCGGCATCTGCTCGGCGGGGGGCGAATCGCCACTGGCGGCAGGCGCGGTCAGCAGCAACGGATCGCTCAACGCGGGCGGTGCGTCCATTCCGGCCAGAAAAATCTCATCCTGCGCCGCCGGATCAGGCTGGGTGGCGGCGGCCAGAACATCCTGCACCCCGGTCTGCGGTGCTGGCTCGGCGGGCACCTCTGCCGCAACCTCATCCGGCACCTCTGGGGCCGCCACATCGGCGACGGCCTCATCCGGCGCGTCCAGGTCCAGATCAGTCAGGTCAACATTCACCGGCAGATCGGCGGAGTCCTGAAGATCGGCCTGTAGCACGCCCTCGTCGCCGGGGAGCTGACCATCGGCAATCGCCTCGTCATCAATCCCGGTCTCGAACCCGGCGACCTGCACGTCATTTGCCGCCTCATCTGACCGGGTCAGATAAAACGATGACCAGGCCGCAACAATGGCCAGCAACAACAGCAGGATGCCGGTCAGGATCAGCCCCAGATAGCGCGGCTTGCCACGCTGGGGCATGCCGCGCGCGCTCAGCCCCTTGGCCAGTGCATCGGGCGACACAGGTTTCTGACGCGCCAGTGATTGCGCGGCAGCCGACACACTCGCCTTGGCGGGGGAGCCGTCCAGCGGGGCCGCAAGGGTTGACGCCGGAGCGAGGGTCGAGGCGGCGGCAGCGGGTCTTACCACGGTCGTCGCAGCCGGGGGCCCCGCGTTTGGCACGGGCTTTTTCTTGCGGGTGCCGGGAATGCTGGGCGCGGTGACCATGTTGCCCAAGCTGCGAAGGCCTTTGCTGGCCTTGTTCATCACCGACGCAGGCGGCGCCGGCGGATCACCGGGCATCCGGCTGGGCGCTGGCATCGGGTCGTCATAGCTGAATTTCGGCACCGGACGCGCCGCAGCGGGGCGGTCGACCAGCGGCTTGGCCGCTGACGCTTGCCCTGCGCCCGGTCCTGCCGCCGGGCTGGTGGCCGTGCCGACCGACCGCGAGGCCGACAGCGCTGCAGGCCGTGCAGCGGCGGCTTCGGGCCGGATCTCGGGCCGTGCCGCCGACGGAGCAGCCGCGCCCAGCGGGCGGGCCGCACCCTCTGCCGGGCGGCGGGTGGAAAACGCCATCATCGCCGCCGAAGACAGCGGCGGCGGCAGATCATCTGCGCCGGAACCGGAACCATCAGGTTTGCCCGTCTCGGGCATGCGCGTATCCGGCTTCAGCAACTCTGCTTTGCCAAATTCTGCTTTGCCAAATTCTGCTTTGCCAGACTCCGTTTTGCCAGACTCCGTTTTGGCAAAATCCTGCGCAGGCCGTGCAGCGGCGGGTACGCTTCCCTCATCTGCAGCATCGTCCTGCGGCACATCAACCGCCATCGGCGCCTCGGCCTCATCCTCAGCGGCAAGGTTTACCGGCGATGCCATTGTGGTGCGGGGCCGCACCGGATCATAGGCCGGGGGCAGGGGCGAGGGCGGTGCAGCAGGTTCCCGGCGTGGCTGCGGTATCGGGTCTGAAACCGGCATCGGCTCGGAGCGCGGGGCAGGTGCAGGGGGCATTTGCGGCGCAGGTGCCGGTTCAGGCGCCGGGATTTCAACCGGCGTTTCCGGCACGGATGGCTTTGGCCGATAAGGCTCCGGCAGCTCGGGGGCGGGCGGTGCAGGCACAGGATCCGCGGGGGCAGGTGGTGCCGGGGCAGGAGCCACAGGCTCGGGTGCCACAGGTTCTGGCGCCTCGGGCTCCGGCTGTGCCGGTTCCGGCAGATCTGGCGCAGGAACTTCCGGCTCTGATGCGGCAGGTTCCGGCAGCTCTGGCGCGGGTGTAACGGGCGCAGGCATCTCCGGTTCCGGCAGGTCCGGTTCAGGCATCTCCGGTTCGGGCTGACCGGGGCCAGCACCCTGTACCGTCCCCTCAATTGCGGCTTCCGCCTGCGACATCTCGCGCGCGATGATCGTCACCGGCTCGGCATCCGCCTCGACCTGCTCGCCGCCTTTTAACAGGCTGGGGGCCAGCGCCGACGGACCAAAGAACGGCTCCTTGTCAAACCCGCGCTCGGGATTGGCGACAAAGGACAGCGGGTTGAACCGGTGCTCGGTGGCAAAACCCTCAGCCTCGGCCAAGGTCTCGCGCGCGACGACCGCCACGGTGACGGTCGGACCGTCCCCCATCCAGTCATAGGCCAGCTCATCCAGCGCATAGGGCGTGCGCCCGTCCAGCGCCGCCTCGATCTGCGCGCGGCGGGTGGTGTCATCCGGCCCGGCGGCTTCGACCTCCAGATACAGGATCTGCGATTCCGGCAGGATCAGCTTGGTGGTGATCCCCTTTGGCGACAGGCCCAGAGCGGTGGAGCGCAGATAGTCCAGCGCCGCCCCCATATCCGGGTCGGCAAAGGCCACGGTTCCGACATCCAGCCAACCCCGAGACGTCCGGTGCAGGAGCGTGATGCCGTCTTCGGTCAGGTTCAGGGCAAAACTCGGTTTCATGTCCGGCATCTAGCATGAGGAAACAAGGTGCGGGAACCGTTCCTTGCGGGCTAAGTCTTTCCTACAGCAGCTTTCCGCCGAAGGGAAGAAAAAGCCCCGTGATCGCCAAGGATCGGCTTGCGGCCCGCGTTCCATGTCTGGAAACTGATCGCACCAATTGGAGAAGACACCATGCGTATCCTGCAAGCCGCCCTGATCGCTTCGCTCTTGTCGGCCACGGCCCTGACCAGCGCCTATGCCCAGACCCAGACCCCACCGGTCCCCCAGATCACCGTGACCGGCGAGGGCGTCATTGATGGCATTCCCGACATCGCCACCCTGTCGCTGGGCGTGACCACCACCGGCGACACCGCGGCCGCCGCGATGGCGGCCAATACCGAAGGGCTGAACGCGGTGATGGCCCGGCTGAAAGCGGCGGGCGTGGGTGACCGCGACATGCAGACCACCAATCTATCGATCAACCCGAACTGGACCAGCTATGACAGCGGCCAGCGTCAGCGCATCGACGGCTACACCGCCTCGAACCAGCTGACGGTGCGGATCCGCGACCTTGCCGGTCTGGGGCAGGTGCTTGACGCTGCCATTCAGGACGGGGCCAACACCTTGAACGGATTGAGCTTTGGCCTGTCCCAACCGCGCCCGGCGATGGACGCCGCCCGCAAGGCCGCCGTCGAAGACGCCCGCGCCCGTGCCACCCTGCTGGTCGAAGCCGCCGGGGCCACGCTCGGCCCGATCGTGTCGATCACCGAGGGCGGCGGCTACATGCCACCGCAACCGATGTTCCGCCAATCCGCCGATGCCGCAGGGGCCGTGCCGATGGCTGCGGGCGAAGTCGCCACCAGCGCATCGGTGACCGTGGTGTTTGAAATCACTCAGTAACCGCTGATAATCTGCCGGGCGCGCTTCACACCGCGCCCGGCAGATTTAGTTATATTTCAGGCGGTTGCCCCCTGTGTCGCCTTGTCCATCGCCTGATCCAGATCGGCGATGATGTCGGCCAGATCCTCGATCCCGATCGACACCCGCACCACATTCGGCGCCGCCCCCGCCTTGACCTGATCCGCCTCGGACAGCTGGCGGTGGGTGGTCGAGGCCGGATGAATGATCAGGCTGCGGGTATCGCCCAAATTGGCGACATGGCTGAACAGCTTCAGACTGTCGATCAGCTTGACGCAAGCGTCATAGCCGCCCTTCAGCCCGAAGGTGAACAGCGCCCCCGCGCCCTTGGGGCAGATCCGCGGGATGCGGTCCGCATAAGGGCTGCTCTCCAGCCCGGCATAGGTGACCATCTCGACCCGCGGGTCAGCCTCCAGCCATTTGGCCACCGCCATTGCATTTTCGACATGCCGCTGCATCCGCAGCGACAGGGTCTCGATCCCCATCAGCGTGTAATGCGCGCCCTGCGGGTTCATCGTCATGCCCAGATCGCGCAGACCGACGGCGATGGAGTGGAAGGTAAAGGCCATCGCCCCGAGGGCGGGGTGAAAGGCCAGCCCGTGATAGGCAGGCTCGGGTTCGGACAAAGACGGGAACTTGCCGCTGGCCGACCAGTCGAACTTGCCCGAATCAATCACCACGCCGCCGGTCACGGTGCCGTTGCCGGTCAGATACTTGGTGGCCGAATGCACCACCAGCGTCGCGCCATGCTCGATCGACTTGCACAGATAGGGCGTGGCGGTGGTGTTATCCACGATCAGCGGCAGGCCGACCTTGTCGGCAATGGCGGCAATCGCATCCAGATCGGTGATGTAGCCGCCCGGATTGGCAATCGTCTCGCAGAATATCGCGCGGGTGTTGTCATCCACCGCCGCCTCCAGCGCCGCCAGATCGTCGAAATCGACGAATTTGGCCGACCAGCCAAAGCGCTTGATGGTCTGGCTGAACTGCGTGAGCGTTCCGCCATAGAGCCGCGTCGAGGCGACAATGTTCAGTCCCGGCCCCATCAACGGAAACAGCGCCATCAGCTGCGCCGCATGGCCTGACGAGCAGCAGACCGCCCCGGCCCCGCCCTCCAGCGCACAGACCCGGTTCGCCAGCGCCGACACGGTCGGGTTGGTCAGGCGGGAATAGATATACCCGACCTCTTGCAGGTTGAACAATTTGGCCGCGTGATCCGCATCGCGGAACACATAGGCGGTGGTCTGGTAGATCGGCACCTGCCGCGCGCCGGTGGCCGGGTCAGGCTCGGCCCCCGCATGTATAGCCAACGTGTCAAAGCCGTAGCCGGGTGTATCGGTCATCTGGTGTCCCCCCTTGATGGTTCCGGCGGAACGCTACCGGGGATCGCCGCAACCATCAACCGCTGCTCTGTACTCAGATCTCAAGATACAGCCCCTGCATTGCAGCTTTCCAAATACTCCCGCCGGAGGCTCCTGCGGCCACTGCCGGACGCTCCGCGGGGAGTATTTGGAAAAGCTGCAATGCAGGGGGTGCTTTGGCGTCAGCGCAGCCACAGGCCTTCGCGCTTAAGGGTGTTGCGGATCACCTGTTCCCGGTGCGGCAGGTTGGCGCGGTCAAACAGGGCACGGGCGCGGCGGCCCTGATTCTGGTAGACCATGGACTTGACCGGGGCATAATCGCGCAGCACCCGGCGCAGCGGCTGATCTTTCGCCACGGCCTCCAGCACCTCGACCGCGCGGTCGCTTTCGCGGGCATAGAGCAGCGGCAGGGTGCGGTAGTGGCAGGTCACATCGCCATCCAGCCCGGCAAGGCCCGGGCCGGGCCGCCCGCCGCCAAAGGACTGGATCACCAGTGGCAGCGCCACCTGATCCAGCCAGGGGTCCAGCTCCTGCAGCACCAGTTCGGGCGGGCGGTCGTTGCGGATGGATTTCGCATAGGACAGGAACCGTGCACCAAAGCGGCGGGGGCTGTCGTGAAAGAACCAGCCGGCGTTGAAATAGAGATAGCGTTGCCAGTATTCATCCGGCTGGCTCAGATCCAGCGAAGCGGCAAAATCCAGGCCAAAGCGGTCATAGAGCGATTTCCAGATCGCCCCGTAGCCCGGCCCGTACAGTTCCAGCCGGGGCCAGGTGCCCTCGCGCCGCATGCTGGCAGCGGGGCGGGCGAAATCGAGGTCCAATGTGGCCAGATCGCCGGTGATCAGCGTGTCGCTGTCCAGAAACAGAAACGGCGCGTCGGGCAGGGCAGCGAGGGCCTCGATCTTGTTGCCATAGGGATAGGCCTGCCCGAACACCTGCGACTCGAACGGCACAACCGTTGCGCCCAACCCTTCCAGCGCCGCGCGCGCGGCGGCGCTCATCCGGGGATCGGTGGTCCACAGCGGCCCCGGCTGCGGCTCGCAGATCACCAGCTGGCCTGCAAAATCCGGATTGGTCAGCCGCAGCGAGCCTGCCAGCAGGATCGCCTCATATTGCAGGCGACCGGCCTGACCAATGGCCATGAGGGTAAAGTCTTGGCGCGTGTTGCGGCGGGGGGCGGGCATCAGTCTTCCCATCGAGGACGTTTCGTCTGTCTAGCGGCAATCGGGGGGCCGCGAAAGCCCGCCAGAGTCTCCCTCACGCCCCAGAATTTGAGAATCATTCGCAATCAGATTGACATTGCGACTAATTCGCATATCTTGACGGTCTCGGATCCCCCTGTTCAGGATACATTTTCATGCTGGCGCGACGCACGTTTCTGGGGCTGATGGCGGGGGCACTGGCCCCCCGGCTTGGCCTTGCCGACACCCCCGCCATCGTGGCCACCACCGGGATGATCGCTGACGCCGCCCGTGCGATGACCGGGCTGCCGGTGACAGCGCTGATCGGGCCGGGGATGGACCCGCACGGCCACAGGCCGACCCGCAACGACATTCTGACCCTGTCGCGCGCCGATCTGGTGCTGTGGCACGGGCTGAACCTTGAGGCGCAGTTTGCCAAGCTGATGACCGGGCTGGCGCAGAACGCCACCGTGCTGGCGGTGGCCGAGGCCCTGCCTGCTGACCTTTTGCTGTCGGATCCCGCTTATCCCGACCGCCCCGACCCGCATGTCTGGTTTGACCCGGGCCTCTGGTCGCAGGTCACGCAGGCGATGGAGCCGACACTTGCCCCGTTCTCTCCTGATGTTGCAGCCAAAGCAGCGGCTTACCGCGCGTCCATTGATACCATCGGCACCTATGCAAAAGACGTGCTGGCCACGATCCCGGCCGAGTCCCGGCTGCTGGTCACCGCGCATGACGCCTTTGCCTATTTCGGCCGTGCCTTCGGGCTGGAGGTCGAGGGGGTGCAGGGCATTTCCACCGAATCCGAAGCCGGGCTGTCGCGCATCGCCGAACTGGTCAATCTGCTGGTCGACCGGCGCGTGCCGGCGGTCTTTGTCGAAAGCTCGGTCTCGGACCGCGCCCTGCGTGCGCTGATCGAGGGGGCGGCGGCCAAGGGCCACACAGTCCGCATCGGTGGCGAGCTGTTTTCGGATGCAATGGGTCCGGAGGGCAGCTATGAGGGCACCTGGGCCGGCATGATGGATCACAACGCCACCACCATCGCCCGCGCGCTGGGCGGCGAGGCACCGGAACGCGGCGCGATGGGGATGCTTGGGTCAGATGGCTGAGGATGCGGAGAGCAGATGGCTGATGCAGGCCGGGAATGACACGGCAAAGGACGACGCGCTGCAGGTGCAGGGGCTGACCCTGCGCTACAATGATGTGCTGGCGCTGGATGGTGCAACGGCGCGCTTTCCCACCGGCAGCATGACCGCGATCATCGGCCCCAATGGGGCAGGCAAATCCACCTTTCTGAAATCGGTGCTGGGGTTGGTCGAAGCCGAGGGCACTGTCAAAGCTTTTGGTGGACCGGTCGCGACAGCAATGCCCCGCATTGCCTATGTGCCGCAACGCGCGGCGGTGGACTGGAGCTTTCCGGTCCGGGTGATCGACGTGGTGCTGATGGGCTGCTACCGCAAGACCGGCCTTCTGGGCCGGATCGACCGGCGGATGGCGGCGCATGCCATGGCGGCCCTCGCCCGCGTCGGCATGCAGGATTTTGCCCGCCGCCAGATCGGGGCCTTGTCGGGCGGCCAGCAACAGCGGGTGTTTCTGGCCCGCGCTCTGGCGCAGGGGGCAGACCTGTTCCTGCTGGACGAGCCCTTTGCCGGGGTCGATGCCGCCACGGAATCTGCAATCATCACGGTGCTGAAATCGCTGCGCGACAGCGGGGCCACCATCATCGCCGTCCATCACGACCTGACCACCGTGGCCGCTTATTTCGACCGGGTTCTGCTGATGAACCGCCGCACGCTGGCCGAAGGTCCGGTGGCCGAGACCTTTACCCGCGCCGCATTGGCGCAGGCTTACGGTCCCGCGCTGATGCTGGACCCGACCGGGAGCTCTGCCGCATGATCTGGCAGGCCCTGTTGCTGCAAGGCGGGTACAATTCCGTGCTGGTCAGCCTCGGGGCCGCGCTTCTGGGGGCTGCGGCAGGGGCTGCGGGGGCGTTTCTGACCCTGCGCCGCCGGTCGCTGATGTCGGATGCGATGGCCCATGCCACGCTGCCGGGGATCGGGCTGGCGTTTCTGGCCATGGTGGCGCTGGGCGGCGATGGCCGCTTTCTGCCCGGGTTGATGCTGGGCGCGGCCCTCACCGCTGCGGCGGGCCTGTGGGCGGTGCAGCGGCTGGCGCGGCAGATGCACGAAGATGCGGCCACCGGCGCGGTTCTGGCCAGCTTTTACGGCGCGGGCATTGTGCTTCTGACGCTGATTCAGGGCCTTGGCACCGGCCGCCCGGCGGGCTTGGAAACCGTGCTGCTGGGCTCAACTGCCGGAATGTTGCGCGCCGACGCGCTGGTGATCGGCTTTGGCGGTCTTGCGGTCAGCTGCGCGCTCTGGGCGCTGCGCCGCCCGCTCGCCATGGTCGCCTTTGACCCGCTGCATGCCCGGATGATGGGCGTCAACCCGCGCCGGATGGATGCCGCCCTGATGGCGCTGGTGCTGGCGGTGGTGTTGGTCGGCTTGAACGTGACCGGGCTGATCCTGATCGTGGCGCTGCTGGTCACCCCCGCCGTCACCGCACGGTTGTGGAGCACGACCGTCACCGGCACCGCCACGCTTTCGGCGCTGATCGGGGCCGCCTGCGGCTATGTCGGTGCCGCGATCTCGGCCTCGGTGCCCGACCTGCCCACCGGCCCGGTCATCGTGCTGCTGGCGGCAGGCGTTTTTGCCCTGACGCTGCTGCTGCGGGGCCACCGCGATGGATGAATTTCTCTATCTCTCGCTGCCGCCGATGGTGATCGCCTCACTCGCCGCCATCGCCTGCGTGTTGCCCGGCAATTTCCTGCTGCTGTCGCGCCGCGCCATGCTGGGCGATGCGATGAGCCATGTGGTGCTGCCCGGCATCGTCGCCGCCTTCCTGCTGACCGGGTCGGGCAGCGGCGTGGTGATGGGGGCAGGGGCCCTTGCCGCCGCAGGTCTCTCTGCGCTGCTGATCGAATTCGTCACCCGCCGCGCGCAGATGGAGCCGGGGGCGGCGATGGCCGTGGTGTTCACCGCGATGTTCGCGCTGGGTGTGGTGCTCTTGGAGACCACCGGCACCTCGGGCGTGCACCTTGATGTCGAACACGCGCTCTATGGCAATCTGGAAAGCCTGATCT
Source organism: Pseudotabrizicola sp. 4114 (assembly GCF_031457365.1). Lineage (NCBI taxonomy): Bacteria > Pseudomonadati > Pseudomonadota > Alphaproteobacteria > Rhodobacterales > Paracoccaceae > Pseudotabrizicola > Pseudotabrizicola sp. 4114. The sequence continues at coordinate 708,692 of NZ_JAVDWP010000001.1, forward strand.
GGCTGGGCGCTGCCCCGCCCGAGCTCTGGCGCCTTGCGCTGATCGCGGCGGGGCTGGGTCTGGCGCTGCGGCTGGTCTGGCGGCCGCTGGTGCTCGCCACCTTCGACCCGGTGTTTGCGCAGACCCAGGGCATTCCCGTGGCCTGGCTGCGCGCGGGGTTGACCGCCGCCACGGCATTGGCCGCTGTCGCCGCGTTTCAGGCCGTCGGCTCGATCCTCACCATCGCCATGCTGATCTGCCCCGCCGCCTCGGCGCGGCTGCTGACCCGCACCCTGCCGTCGCAACTCATCGCCTCGCTCGGCTTCGCCGTCGCCTCGGCGCTTCTGGGCTATATCCTGGCGGGCTATGCGCCGCTCTGGGTGGGCCTGCCCTTCACACTGTCGGCCTCTGGCATGATCGCCACGGTCTCCGGCCTGATGCTGGCCAGCTCTGCGCTGATCGCTTCCCATCGCGCCCGCGCCGCCCTATAAGGCCGCGAACCCAAACGTGAGGCCACGCCGATGCGCACCGCCGAAATCACCCGCACCACCGCCGAGACCGAGATCACCGTCTCGATCAACCTCGACGGCACCGGCACTTATGACGTGGACACCGGCGTCGGGTTTTTCGACCACATGCTCGACCAGCTTGCGCGGCATTCGCTGATCGACATCACCCTGCGCGCCAAGGGCGACCTGCACATCGACGACCACCACTCGGTCGAGGATTGTGGCATCGCGCTGGGTCAGGCCCTGACCCGCGCGCTTGGCGACAAGACCGGCATCCGCCGCTACGGCCACTTCGCCCTCGCCATGGATGACACCCAGATCTCCTGCGCGCTTGATTTGTCGGCGCGTCCGTTCCTGGTCTGGAACGTCGATTTTCCGACCCAAAAGATCGGCACCTTTGACACCGAACTGGTGCGTGAATTCTTCCAAGGGTTCTCCACCCATGGCGGCATCACCCTGCATGTCGACCGCATTCACGGGCTGAACAGCCACCACATAGCCGAGGCCGCGTTCAAATCCGTCGCCCGCGCCCTGCGCATGGCGGTCGAACCCGATCCGCGCATGGCGGGCCAGCTGCCCTCTACCAAGGGCGCGCTCTAACCCATTTTCTGTCTTCAAATATCCCCGCCGGAGGCTCCCACAGTCCCGCCGGGCGCAAGGGCCCAGGATCATGCTCACCGTCCTCGTCGATTACGATAGCGGCAACCTGCACTCCGCCGAAAAGGCGTTCCAGCGCATGGCGGCAGAGACCGGCGGTGGCGAGATCCTCGTGACCTCGCGCCCCGAAGATGTGGCACGCGCCGACCGCATCGTGTTGCCCGGTGACGGCGCTTTCCCGGCCTGCCGCCGCGCGCTTGGCGATGTCGGCGGCTTGTTCGAGGCGATTGAAGAGGCGGTGACCCTCAAGGCCCGGCCCTTCCTCGGCATCTGCGTCGGCATGCAGATGATGGCGAGCTGGGGCCGCGAATATAGCGACACCCCCGGCTTTGACTGGGTGCCGGGCGAGGTGGTGAAAATCACTCCCGCCGATCCGGGCCTGAAAGTCCCGCATATGGGCTGGAACGATCTGGTGATCGACAACCCCCATCCGGTGCTGGCGGGGATCGAGACCGGCGATCACGCCTATTTCGTCCACTCCTATCACTTCCGCGTCACCGATCCGGCGCATCGGCTGGCACATGTCGATTACGCAGGCGATGTCACCGCCATCATCGGGCGTGGCACCATGGTCGGCACCCAGTTTCACCCGGAAAAATCGCAAGCCACCGGCCTGCGCCTTATTGCCAATTTCCTGCAATGGAAGCCGTAAACCCGGCTGATCTTCAGTCAATCCTTGACGAAATCGCACATTCGATGGCGGCAGCGACCGACCGGGGCCAGCCGGCCACCTATATCCCCGAACTGGGCCGCGTCAGCCCCGATCAGTTCGGCATCGCGCTGTGTCTGCCGGATGGCCAACAGCTGAGCGCGGGCGACGCCGCCACCCCGTTCTCGATCCAGTCGATCTCCAAGGTCTTTACCCTCGCCATCGCGCTTGGCCGGCTTGGCGATGCGCTCTGGGCCCGCGTCGGGCGCGAACCCTCGGGTGCTGCCTTCAACTCCATCGTCTCGCTCGAACATGACCGGGGTATTCCGCGCAATCCCTTCATCAACGCCGGGGCCATCGCCGTCACCGATGCCATCCTGCAGGGCCTGCAACCCCGCGACGTGCTGGCCGAACTGCTGCGCTTTCTGCGCATGGCGGCCGAGGATGATGACATCCACATCGACAAAGCCGTGGCCGCCTCTGAGCTCGCCCATGCGCACCGCAACACGGCCCTCGCCGAATTCATGGCCGCGCATGGCAATCTGCAAAACCCCACAGCGCTGACCATCGGCACCTATTGCCACCAATGCGCGGTGGAAATGTCCTGCCTGCAACTCGCCCGCGCCGGGCGCTTTCTGGCAGGGCTGCCCGGTTGCCCGCGCCCGGTGTCGCCGTCCCGCATCCGCCGGATCAACGCGCTGATGCTGACCTGCGGCCATTACGACGCCTCGGGCGATTTCGCCTATCGTGTTGGTCTGCCGGGAAAATCCGGGGTCGGCGGCGGCATCCTCGCCATTGCCCCGGGGCGTGCCAGCATCGCGGTCTGGTCGCCCGGCCTCAACGCGCAGGGCAATTCCAAACTCGGGGCCGAAGCGATGGAGCATCTTGCCCGCGCCACCGGCTGGTCGGTGTTCGGCTGACCGCCGCGCCGGCAAACCCGGCTCCGCCATTCCCGCACAGCAAAAAGCGCGCGGCCCTCCGCCGGGCCGCGCGCTTCTGTTCCAAGCCCGATGCCTGTTACTTCACCCGGCTCCAGGTGCCGCCGTCGCGGCAGATCCCCAACACGCAGCCGGAAATCGCCAGACCATTGCCCTGCAACACCATCTTGGCGTTGTAGGTCTTGTTGCGATCCGGCGACCAGACCTTGCCATCGGCGTAGGCGCCGCCGCCCTTGGCTTGCATATCCCAGATGATCCGCTTGCCGACATTGTCGGATTTGATCTCCTTGCCCGACCCGTCAAAGGCCTTGACCAGCGTGCCACAGACGGCAGCGCCGCAGGTCTGCACCTGCACATGGCCAAAATTGCCGTTGTCATCCGGCTTGGTCTTCCAGATGCCGACTGCCGGATCGGCAAAGGCGGTGGAAGCGGTGAAAATAACGGCGGCAGCCAGTGCCACCCGTTTCGCGAATCTGTTCATTCCGGGCTCCTCCCTGAAGCTGTTCAAAGCATCCGCAATCCACCCCCACCCTTGCAAGCATGACGTGGGGTCGCGCGGCTCTTGGCATCGCGCGCCTGCCATGCCAAAGGGGGGCAAAGCCAGAAAGGGTGCGCCATGATCCTCTATCCCGCGATTGATCTGAAAGACGGCCAATGCGTCCGCCTGCTGCGCGGCGAGATGTCCGCCGCCACCGTCTTCGGCGACGACCCCGCCGAACAGGCCGCCAGGTTTCAGGCGGCAGGTTGCGACTGGCTCCACCTTGTCGACCTCAACGGCGCATTCGCAGGCCAGCCGGTCAACGCGTCGGCGGTCGAGGCGATTCTGGCCCGCATCACCGTGCCCGCGCAGCTTGGCGGCGGCATCCGCGACATGGCCACGATCGAGATGTGGCTGTCAAAGGGCCTCGCCCGCGTCATCCTCGGTACCGTGGCGGTGGAAAACCCCGATCTGGTGAAAGAGGCCGCCCGCGCCTTTCCCGGTCAGGTGGCCGTCGGCATCGACGCCCGCAAGGGCTTTGTCGCCACCAAAGGCTGGGCGACCGAGACCGAGGTGCAGGCCACCGACCTTGCCCGCAGCTTTGAAGATGCCGGCGTCGCCGCCCTGATCTACACCGACATCGACCGCGACGGCGCGATGCAGGGCCCCAACATTCCTGCCACCGAGGCTCTGGCGCGCGCGGTCTCGATCCCGGTCATCGCCAGCGGCGGCGTCTCGTCGATGGCCGACCTTGCGGCGCTGAAGGCCACGGGCGTCATCGCCGGGGCGATCTCGGGCCGCGCGCTCTACGACGGGGCCATCGACCTCGCCACCGCCCTCAAAGCCCTGAAATCCTGATTGCTGCTTTCAAAATACTCCGGGGGCAGCGCCCCCCTTTCCCCGCCCAACCACACGCGCTAGGGTCCGCATATGCTGAAAATCCGCATCATCCCCTGCCTTGATGTCGCCGATGGCCGCGTGGTCAAGGGCGTGAACTTCGTCAACCTGATCGACGCGGGCGATCCCGTCGCGGCCGCGCGCGCCTATGATGCGGCGGGCGCGGATGAGCTGACCTTTCTCGACATCCACGCCACGCACGAAAATCGCGGCACCATGTTCGATCTGGTCACCCGCACCGCCGAGCAGTGCTTCATGCCGCTGACCGTCGGTGGCGGCGTGCGCACGCATCACGATGTGCGCGCACTGCTGCTGGCCGGGGCCGACAAGGTCAGCTTCAATTCCGCCGCCGTCGCCAACCCCGATGTGGTGGCCGAGGCGGCAGACCGCTTCGGCAGCCAGTGCATCGTGGTCGCCATCGACGCCAAGACCGTGGCTCCCGGCAAATGGGAGATTTTCACCCATGGCGGCCGCAAACCCACCGGCATCGACGCGGTGGAGTTTGCCCGCACCGTCGCGGCCAAGGGGGCGGGGGAGATCCTGCTCACCTCGATGGACCGCGACGGCACCAAGGGTGGCTACAACCTGCCGCTCACCCGCGCCATCGCCGATGCCGTCAGCATCCCGGTGATCGCCTCCGGCGGCGTCGGCACGCTCGACCATCTGGTCGAGGGGGTGACCGAAGGCCACGCCTCTGCCGTGCTGGCGGCAAGCATCTTCCACTTCGGCACCTTTACCATCGGTCAGGCCAAGGCCCATATGGCCGCTGCCGGCATCCCCGTGAGGCTGACATGACCAACCCCGCCGTGCCCCATACCCTCGACCGCCTCGCCGCCACCATCGCCGCCCGCAAGGGGGCCGACCCCGAGTCCAGCTGGACCGCCAAGCTGCTGGCCAAAGGCCCCGAAAAATGCGCCGAGAAATTCGGCGAAGAGGCGATCGAGGCGATCATCGAGGCGGTCAAAGACGACCGGGCAAAACTGACATCCGAGGCGGCAGATGTGCTCTACCACCTCTTGGTCATGCTCACCGCCCGCGACGTGCCGCTGGCGGATGTGCTGGCCGAACTCGACCGGCGCGAGGGGGTGTCGGGCCTTTCTGAAAAGGCAGCGCGGCGGACATGACAGGAGAGTGAGTATTTTTGCCAAGATGAAAGGGCAAGCAATCCTCTTTTCATTCATCTTGGCCTAAATACTCATCTTGCGCCGCCAAAGCCGGGGCTGCGGCTACAGACCCAGACGCGGGATCTCTATCGCCGGGCAGCGGTTCATCACCACCTGCACGCCGCGTGCGCGGGCGCGCGCTGCCGCGCCCTCATCCTCGACCCCCAGCTGCATCCAGACACAGACCAGCTCGGGAAACCGCGCCAGCGCCTCATCCACCACCGCGCCCGCCTCTTCGGAGCGGCGGAAGATGTCGACCATGTCGACATGCCCCTCGATCTCGGACAGGCTGGCGCGCACCACCTCGCCCAGCGCCACTTGCCCGGCCTGACCGGGATTGACCGGAATCACCCGGTAGCCCTGCCGCGCGAGATAGGCCGCCACCCGGTGGCTGGGCCGCTCGGGTTTGGGGGACCAGCCGACCAGCGCGATGGTGCGGCTGCGGGTCAGGATATCGGCAAGGCGGGCATCTTCGGCAGCGGTCATGGGGTCACCTGTCAGGAAAGCCGGAAAAAGAAAAAGGCGCCACGGGGATGAACCCGGGCGCCCAGTCGTGGAACGAGGGACAGTGAATGAGAAACGGGAGTTCCAACCCGCAACTCGTCATATGGAGATAAGAACTTTAAGGCGCCCTTAAAGCTCATGTCGCGCTTTTGTGAACCACCCGCTGGCTGGCGGCATACAGCGACACCGCAGCGGCGTTGGACACGTTCAGGCTGCCAAAGGCGCCGGTATAGGGGATTCGCGCCAGATAATCGCAGGTCTCCCGGGTTTTCTCGCGCAGGCCCGGCCCCTCGGCCCCCATCACCAGCGCGATCGGGCGCTTGTTGGCCAGATCGAGCGCGCCCTCCAGCGTGTGTTCGGCCTCGCCCTCCAGCCCGATCAGGATATAGCCCATGTCGCGCAATTCCTGCATCGCATCCGACAGATTGCCGACCCGCAGATAGGGCTGGCGCTCCAACGCGCCGCTGGCGGTCTTGGCCAGCGCGCCGGTCTCTGGTGCCGAATGGTGGCGCGGTGCGATCACCGCCCGCGCGCCGAACACCTCGGCGCTGCGCAGCACCGCGCCCACGTTATGCGGATCGGTCACCCGGTCCAGCAGCACGACCAGCGGCGCACCCGCGCCCGAAATCGCCACATCGGCCAGCTTGCCCCAGTTCAGCGGCCGCACCTCCATCGCCGCGCCCTGATGCACCGAGCCGTCGTCAATCGGCACGTCAAATTTGCGCGGGTCGGCAATCTCGGGCTCGATCCCCGATTGCGCCACTGCCTCTTCCAGCTTGTCGAGCGCGTTCTTGGTCAGCACCAGCCGCAGCTTTTCGCGGGCCGGATTGACCAGCGCATCGCGCACCGCATGCAGGCCGAACAGCCATACGGTCTCCTTCGCATCGGCGCGCTTGCCGCGTTCCTTGTCGATCACCCATGTCGGTTTGGTGGTTCCGGTCTTCATCATGCAGCCCATTGTTTCTGGCTTTGCAGAATGCGGCGGGGCAGGGGGGATGCGCAAGCCGAAACTCTTGGCCAGCCATTGCATTCGGTGCTTGACGCCCCCCGGCCCCTTGGGTATTCCGCCCCCGTCGGGTGACGAGCTGCAAGGTGCGGCAGCGGACTGTAACTCCGCCGGGGAGACCCACGCCTGGTTCGATTCCAGGGTCACCCACCATCTTTCCAGATGGGGACCGACAACCGAGAAAACCGCCTCCGGGCGGTTTTTTCATGTCTGCGGACAGCCCGCAAATCCCCCGCATCGCCCTGCGCAGGTAGGGATTGCCAGCCTTGACGGATTTCGGGACGGCCAGCACCCTTTGATCTGTTTCGCGGCAAACCGACTGTTTTTCACCCGTATTTTCAGAGGTTCTCATGACCACTCTGCTCTGGCTCGCGCTTGCGACCGTGCTGACGATATCAGGCGATTACCTGATCAAGCTGGCAACCCTGTCGCCGCAAGGTCTGCGCTCGGCACAGTTCGCCATAGGCGCGCTGTGCTATGGCGCCCCGGCGATTGCCTGGTATGCGCTGATGCAGACCCACAGCCTTGCCATGGTGGCGGTGCTTTATTCCACCGCGACATTGATCCTGCTGACCCTGTTGGGGGTATTCGTGTTCCGTGAAAGCTTTGGCCTGCGCGACGGGCTTGGCGTCAGCCTTGCCCTTGCCGCCGTTCTGGTGATGCACAAACCGGAATAGCGCGCGCAGAATGCGAGGGGGCAGAAATGAAAAAGGGCAGCCGAAGCTGCCCGTTTTCAGACCGAAATGGAGCGGGCGAGGCGATTCGAACGCCCGACCCTAACCTTGGCAAGGTTATGCTCTACCCCTGAGCTACGCCCGCACCGTTTCGGTAAGCGGTGATTTAGGGGATGGCGCGGATGCCTGCAAGAGGAAAATGCACGCCCCGTCGCATTTTTCGCAAAGACCCGCAAAGGCCCAATGAAAAAAGGCCCCGGCATCATGCCGGGGCCTTCAAGCTTCTGGAATGCAAGGGTTATTCCAGCTCGATCAGCAGATCCTTGGCGTCGATCTGGCTGCCCGGCTGCACATGCAGCGCCTTGACCACCGCCTCGCGGTCGGCGTGCAGCCCGGTTTCCATCTTCATCGCCTCGATGGTCAGGAGCAGATCGCCAGCCCGCACCTTCTGCCCCACGGTGACGGCAATGCTGGCCACCGACCCCGGCATCGGCGCGCCGATATGGGCGGCGTTGCCCTCGGCCGCCTTGGGCCGGGCGGCGGTTTTCGCCTTGACCGCACGGTTGGGCACCCGGATCACCCGGGGCTGGCCGTTCAGCTCGAAGAACACCTTTACGTCGCCATCTTCCGACACATCGCCCACCGCCTGCAGCCGGATTTCCAGCGTTTTGCCGGGGTCGATCTCGGCGGTGATCTCCTCGCCCGAGGTCATGCCGTAAAAGAACGTCCGCGTCGGCAGAATCCGCACCGGGCCATACAGCCGGTGGCGGGCGCGATACTCCATGAACACCTTGGGATACATCAGGTATCCGTTCAGGTCTTCCTCATCCAGCATCTCGCCATCGGCCTCTTCCTGCCCCAGATGCAGCTCTTGCGACAGTTTGGCGCGCACCTCGTTCAGATCGACCGCTGGCAGCGTTTTGCCGGGCCGCTCTGTCAGCGGGGCCTCGCCTTTGAGCACCTTTTTCAGAATACCCTCCGGCCAGCCGCCATGCGGTTGCCCCAGATTGCCCTTGAGCATATCCACCACCGAGTCAGGAAACGCCAGTTCCACGCCCGGGTCTTCGACCTGTGCCCGGCTTAGTCCCTGCGCCACCATGATCAGCGCCATGTCGCCCACCACTTTCGACGATGGCGTCACTTTCACAATGTCACCGAACATCTGGTTGGCATCGGCATAGGCCTGCGCCACCTCGGGCCAGCGCTCTTCCAGCCCCAGGGACCGCGCCTGCGCTTTGAGGTTGGTAAACTGGCCGCCGGGCATTTCGTGCAGATAGACCTCCGACGCCGGGGCAGGGGTGCCCGATTCGAACGCGGTGTATTGCGCGCGGACCTGCTCCCAATAGTTGGAAATCTCGCGGATCGCGGCGATATCGAGGCCGGTATCGCGCTCGGTATGGCGCAGCGCCTCGACAATCGAGCCGAGGCAGGGCTGCGAGGTGCCGCCCGAAAACGCATCCATCGCCGCATCCACCGCATCCACGCCCGCCTCACAGGCGGCAAACACCGTCGCTGCCGCAGCACCCGAGGTGTCGTGGGTGTGGAAGTGCACCGGCAGGCCCACCTCCTGCTTCAGCGTCTTGATCAGCACCCGCGCCGCCGCCGGTTTCAACAGCCCCGCCATATCCTTGAGGCCCAGGATATGCGCGCCAGCCCCCTTCAGCTCCAGCGCGCGTTCGACATAATATTTCAGATCATATTTCGCGCGGGCCGGGTCCAGCAGGTCGCCAGTGTAGCAGATCGTGCCTTCGCAAACCTTGTTCGACTCCAGCACCGCATCCATCGCCACGCGCATATTCTCGACCCAGTTCAGCGAATCGAACACGCGGAACACATCGACCCCGGTCTCGGCCGCCTGTTTCACAAACGCCTGCACCACATTGTCGGGATAATTGGTGTAGCCCACGCCATTGCTGGCCCGCAGCAGCATCTGCGTCATCAGGTTGGGCATCTGGGCGCGCAGATCGCGCAGCCGCTGCCAAGGGCATTCCTGCAAGAAACGGTAGGCCACGTCAAACGTCGCCCCGCCCCAGCATTCCACACTAAAGAGCTGCGGCAGATGGGCGGCATAGGCGGGGGCCACCTTGATCATGTCGATCGACCGCATCCGGGTGGCCAGAAGCGACTGGTGCCCGTCGCGCATGGTGGTGTCGGTGATCAGCACCTTTTTCTGCGCGCGCAGCCAGTCCGCCACCGCCTGCGGGCCCTTTTGCTCCAGCAGGTTGCGGGTGCCCATCGCCGGTTCCGCGCGCACCTTCGGCGCTCTGGGGGCCTTGGCCTCGGCATGCGGCTTGGCGCGGCCCACGGTCTCGGGGTGCCCGTTCACGGTGATATCGGCGATATAGGTCAGGATCTTGGTCGCCCGGTCGCGCCGCTTGCGAAAGGCAAACAGGTCGGGCGTCGTGTCGATGAACTTGGTGGTATAGCTGTCATCCAGAAAGGTCGGATGCTTCAACAGGTTGATGACAAACTCGATATTCGTCGCCACACCGCGGATCCGAAACTCACGCAAGGCCCGGTCCATGCGAGCGATCGCCTTTTCCGGCGTCTGCGCATGCGCCGTCACCTTGACCAGCAGCGAGTCGTAATACCGCGTGATCACCCCCCCGGCATAGGCGGTGCCGCCATCCAGACGGATGCCATTGCCGGTGGCCGAGCGATAGGCGGTCAACCGCCCGTAATCGGGGATGAAATTGTTCAGCGGGTCTTCGGTCGTCACCCGGCATTGCAGCGCATGACCGTTCAGCTTCACACCGTCCTGCGATGCGACCCCGGTCGCCTCTGCCAGGGGCTTGCCCTCGGCAATCAGGATCTGCGCCTGCACGATGTCGATGCCGGTCACCTCTTCGGTCACCGTATGCTCGACCTGCACACGCGGGTTCACTTCGATGAAATAGAATTTCTCATCATCCATATCCATCAGGAACTCGACGGTTCCCGCGCATTCATAATTCACATGGGCACAGATCTTGCGGCCCATCTCGCAGACTTCGGCGCGCTGCGCTTCGGTCAGATAGGGGGCAGGGGCGCGCTCCACCACCTTCTGGTTGCGGCGCTGGACGGTGCAGTCACGCTCCCACAGGTGATAGATCTGGCCATGCTTGTCGCCCAGGATCTGCACCTCGACGTGGCGCGCGCGCTGGATCATCTTTTCCAGATAGCCCTCGCCATTGCCAAACGCCGCCTCGGCCTCGCGCCGGCCTTCGCGCACCTTGGCCTCCAGCTCGTCTTCCGACAGGATCGGCCGCATCCCGCGCCCGCCGCCGCCCCAACTGGCCTTGAGCATCAAGGGATAGCCCACCGCCTTTGCTTCGGCCTTGATCGCCGCCATATCCTCGCCCAGCACCTCGGTCGCAGGGATAACCGGCACCCCGGCCTCGATCGCCACCCGCCGTGCGCTTGCCTTGTCGCCAAGCGCCCGCATCGTCTCGGCGCGGGGCCCGATAAAGGTGATCCCCGCCTGATCGCAGGCCTCGACAAAATCGGGGTTCTCCGACAGCAGTCCATAGCCGGGGTGGATTGCATCCGCGCCGCACATCTTGGCCACCCGGATGATTTCCGGGATCGACAGGTAAGCCCCCACCGGCGACAGGCCCTCACCGATCCGGTACGCCTCATCCGCCTTGAAGCGGTGCAGCGACAGCTTGTCCTCTTCGGCAAACACCGCCACGGTTTTCTTGCCCATCTCATTTGCGGCGCGCATCACGCGGATCGCGATCTCGCCCCGGTTGGCGACAAGAATCTTGCTGAACTCGGGCATGGTCTACTCCTCAAAGACGTGGCAACCGCGCGGCACAGGCGCGTCATTCCGCCTCACTCTATTGGTGCCGCACTGCAGCGCAAGGGCGCTCTGGTCCCGGACTGCAAAGTTTGCGAAATATGCAGGCAGATGTTTGCACCTGCGAAATCCCGCCTTTCCGCAGCGAAAATGTGAACAAGTCACGAACAGACGCTTTTCATCCCGCCAATCCGGCGTATAAATGGCGCATGACCGATTGGGATGAAAACGACGCCTTCGAGGCCGCCGCCGCACCGCAACACGTGCCGCTTTCGCAACGTGCCATGGCCGCACGGCCTGCGCCCTACCTTGATGACCTGAACCCGGCGCAGCGCGCCGCGGTTGAGGCGCTGGATGGCCCGGTTCTGATGCTGGCTGGCGCAGGCACCGGCAAGACCAAGGCGCTGACCAGCCGCATCGTGCATCTTCTGAACACCCAGCGCGCCCGCCCGAATGAGATCCTGTCGGTGACCTTCACCAACAAGGCCGCGCGCGAGATGAAGGAACGTGTCGGTCGCCTGCTGGGGCAAGTGGCCGAGGGCATGCCGTGGATGGGCACCTTTCACTCGCTGTCGGTAAAGATCCTGCGCCGCCACGCCGAGCTGGCGGGGCTGAAGCCGAATTTCACCATTCTCGATACCGATGATCAGCTGCGACTGCTGAAACAGTTGATCGCGGCGGCGGATATTGATGAAAAACGCTGGCCCGCCCGCATGTTGGCCGGGATGATCGACGGCTGGAAAAACCGCGCCCTGACGCCGATGAACGTGCCCTCGGCCGAGGCGTCGGGCTTCAACAACATGGGCACCGAACTTTACGCCGCTTATCAGGAGCGTCTGCGCACCCTGAACGCCACCGATTTCGGCGACCTTCTGCTGCATTGCGTCACCATCTTTCAGGCCCACCCCGATGTGCTGGGCCAGTATCAGCGCTGGTTCCGCTATATTCTGGTCGATGAATATCAGGATACCAACGTCTGCCAATACCTCTGGCTGCGGCTCCTGGCGCAATCGCACAAGAACATCTGCTGCGTCGGCGATGACGATCAGTCGATCTACGGCTGGCGCGGGGCAGAGGTCGGCAATATCCTGCGGTTCGAAAAGGATTTCCCAGGTGCTGTCGTAATCAAGCTGGAGCAGAACTATCGCTCCACCGCCCACATCCTCGCCGCTGCCTCCGGCGTCATCTCTGCCAACAAGGGCCGTTTGGGCAAAACCCTGTGGACCGCCGGCGAGCCGGGCGAAAAGGTCCGCCTGATCGGCCATTGGGACGGCGAGGAAGAGGCGCGCTGGATCGGCGAAGAGGCCGAGGCCTTGCAGCGCGGCACCCGTGGCCTTGATCCGGTCAGCCTCGACCATCAGGCGATTCTGGTCCGCGCCTCGCACCAGATGCGCGCGTTCGAGGACCGTTTCCTCACCATCGGTCTGCCCTACCGCGTCATCGGCGGCCCGCGATTCTACGAGCGGCTGGAGATCAGGGACGCCATGGCCTATTTCCGCCTCGCCGTCTCGCCCGAGGATGATCTGGCGTTCGAGCGTATCATCAACACCCCCAAACGCGGTCTGGGTGACAAGGCGCAGGGCGACATCCAGCGCATGGCCCGCGCCGCTGGCGTGCCGCTGCTCGACGGCGCGCGTGAAGCGGTGGCCAAGGCCACCATCGGCGGCAAGGGCGGCGGCCAGCTGCGCCAGTTTGTCGAAGGCGTCGACCGCTGGCATCAGGTCACGCTGAACCCCGATTACAACCACATCGCCCTCGCCGAACAGATCCTCGACGAATCCGGCTACACCACGATGTGGCAAAACGACAAGACACCCGAGGCACCGGGCCGGCTCGACAACCTCAAGGAACTGGTCAAGGCGTTGGAACAGTTCGACAATCTGCAAGGCTTTCTGGAACACGTCAGCCTGATCATGGACAATGAGACCGAAGAGGCGTCCGAGAAAATCTCGATCATGACCCTGCATGCCGCCAAGGGCCTCGAATTTCCCGTGGTCTTCCTGCCCGGGTGGGAAGACGGCCTGTTCCCCAGCCAGCGCAGCATGGACGAATCCGGCCTGAAGGGCATCGAGGAAGAGCGCCGCTTGGCCTATGTCGGCATCACCCGGGCCGAACGCATCTGCACCATCTCCTTCGCCTCCAACCGCCGGGTCTATGGCCAGTGGCAAAGCCAGTTGCCCTCGCGCTTCATCGACGAGCTGCCGTCGGATCATGTCGAGGTGCTCACCCCGCCCGGCCTTTACGGCGGCGGCTATGGCGCGGCCGCCCCTGTCGGCTTCGGCTCCGGGCTGGAGGAGCGGGTGTCAAAAGCCGATGTCTACAACTCCCCCGGCTGGCGGCGCTTGCAGGCGGGCCAGTCCAACCGCCCGGTGCAGCAGCCAAAGGAGCAGCGCCACGTCACCATCGACGCCGAGGCGATTTCCGCCTTCACCATCGGTGACCGGGTGTTCCACCAGAAATTCGGCTATGGCAAAGTCACCGACATCGAAGGCGACAAGCTCGATGTCGATTTCGAACACGCAGGCCCCAAAAAACTCGTCGCCCGCTTCGTCATTCCCGCAGCAGAAGTGGACGACGTGCCGTTCTGACGATGGCAAAACCTTGACTGCCCTTGGCCATTCATCTTGGCAAAAATACTCAAATCCCACCGCAGCCCCAAGCGAAGCCCTCAGCCGCGCCGGGCCCGCTCCAGCCCGTAGATCACCAATCCCGCGACCAGCCCCCAGAACGCGGCCCCCACGCCAAACACCACCACGCCGGACCCGCCGACCGCCAGGGTGATCGTGGCCGCAAACCGCGTCTCTGCCACCGCAAACGCCCCGGCCAGTGCCCCCATCAGCGGTCCCAGCAGCGCCAGCGCGACCAAAGCCTCCATCACCTGCGGCGGCAGCGCGCCCAACAGCACCAGAATCGCGGGCGAACACAGGCCCAGCAGCACCCAGATCACCGCATAGGCCAGACCGACTTTCCAGCGCTGGTCGCGGTCGGGGTGAACATCATCGCCCATGCAGATCGCTGCCGTGATCGCGGCCATGTTGATCGTATGCGCGCCAAACAGCGCCGAGACGGCGGAAATCCCACCCGTTACCGCCAGCGCCCGCGTCACCGGCGGCTGATAGCCCGCCGCCCGCATCACCGCGAATCCCGGCAGGTTCTGGCTCGCCATCGTCACCAGATACAGCGGCAGGCCAAGCCCGATCAGCACGCCGATGTTCCAGTCGGGCATCACGAAGACCGGGGCAGGGGCCGGAAAGGTCAGGGCGGGCAACAGCGCGGCCCCTGTGCCAAAGGCCAAAGCCACCCCGGCCGCCAAAGCGGCCAGCACCGCCAGCGCCGGATTCCACAGCCGCACCAGCGCGAATACCGCCACCATCGGCAGCACCAGTCCCGGTGCCGCCTCTGCCGCCCCGGCCCCACGCAGACAGAACGGCAGCAGCACCCCCGCCAGCATCGCCGCCGCAATCCCGTCAGGGATCGCGGCCACCAGCCGGCTCAGGGGCCGCACCGCAGCGGTCAGCGCCACCAGCCCGCCCGCCAGCACAAAGGCCCCGACCGCCTCGGGCATGGTGATTCCGGTCGTTGCGGCGATCAGCGCAGCCCCAGGCGTGGACCACGCCAGCACCACCGGCACCCGGTTCCACACCGACAGCCAGGCCGACCCCACCGCCTTGGCCAATGAGATCGCCAGCACCCAGCTTGCGGTCTGACCCGCGTCCGCCCCCACCGCCAAAGCCGCCGCCAGCACCAGCGCGATGGTCGAACCATAGCCGACCAGCGCCGCGACAACCGCCGCTGAAATCAAGGAAATCCGCATAACGCCCCCGTTTGCCGCGACTATTCCGGTCCAGCCCGGCAACCGCAAGCCCTGAAAATGAAAACGGCGACGCCCAGGGAGGAGGAGGGGCGCCGCCGCATCATTCACGACCAACCCCAGGGAGGAGGAGGGGGTCGGCGTATCCGGGAACCCGAACCCCAGGGAGGAGGAGGGGGCGCAGGTTCCGCTTTTCAATCCAACCCCAGGGAGGAGGAGGGGGCAGGACCGAAGCCTGTGGGCGTCAAATCGCCCGGAATTCGGGTGCGGCGACCCCAGGGAGGAGGACGGGGCCGCCGCCATTCCGACCGGCTCAGGGAGGAGGAGGAGCCGTTCGAACTGTGCTGAGGGATGGAACCCTCGGATTTCGGGCGCGGCGACCCCAGGGAGGAGGAGGGGGCCGCCGCTGATCCGACCGGCTCAGGGAGGAGGAGGAGCCGTTCGAACTATGGTGAAGGACAGACCTTAAAAAGTCGTTCCCTCGAATGATCCGCGGCACCCTCAGGGAGGAGGAGAGAGGGTGCCGCTGTACCGATCGGCCTCAGGGAGGAGGAAGAGGCCGCTCGTATCAGATAGGAGCGCGTGCTCCGGTTTAAAGGGCGTCGGTATCAGGGAGGAGGTTGATACCGACGCTTTTGCTACAGACCCCAGGGAGGAGGAGAGGGGCCTCGCAAAGACAATTCACTTCCCGTAAGCAGCCTCGTTGGCAACACGGGTGATCATGGCGCGGTGAATGCCCAGATCAGCCAGTTCGCGGTTCGACAGCGCCTGCAGTTCGCGGACAGTCTGTTTGAACACCCGACGACGTTCCAGACCGACGCGAATGGTTTTGACGATGGCCGCAGCCCGGTCAGCAATGCCGTAGGAAGCGGCACGCGAGGAGTTTACATAAGCCATAGCACTCTAGCCTCTTGGTTCAGGTCCGTTGCAGCGTTCTGCTGCGTTGTTAGGGGTAACATGGGGCAAATGCTGCAACTGCACAATAGCATTGATGCGCAAGGCTGCCATGCACCGACCGCATGGCTCAACGTCACGGAAACGTCATTAATAACAGCGCCTTCGCGCAAAATTTGAGCAATTGGTCAAGCAATCCTTGAGCTTTGCTGCAAAGACCGCAACTGTGCTGCAACGACAGGCAAAAGGAAAACAGCAATGGGTGTCTCGCGCGATGATGTGATGGCGGCTCTGGCCGGAATCAGGCTGCCAGAGGGGGGGAGCCTTGTGTCTCAGGACATGATCCGGGCGCTCACACTCGACGAATCTGCCGATGGCCTGACCGTCCGCTTCGTGATCGAGGCCCCAAGTCCCGAAATCGCCCGCCAGATTGCCCCCCTGCAACCGCTGGCCGAATCGGCCGTGCGTGCGCTGCCGGGCGTCCATTCGGTTCAGGCTGTCACCACCGCCCATGGCCCTGCCGCCAAACCTGCCGCGCCCAGCCTGAAAATCGGCCAGCACCCCACCCCGCAACAGGGCGGGCCGCAAAAGCTGACCGGCATCGACCGCATCATCGCCATTGGCTCGGGCAAGGGCGGGGTCGGCAAATCCACCGTATCTTCAAACCTCGCCGTCGCCCTGGCGCGGCAGGGGCGTCGCGTCGGCCTTCTGGATGCCGATATCTACGGTCCCAGCCAGCCCCGGATGATGGGCGTCAACCGCCGCCCCGCCAGCCCGGATGGCAAGATCATCGAACCCATCGTGGCGCATGGCGTCACCATGATGTCGCTTGGCCTGATGCTCAAGGATGACGAGGCGGTGATCTGGCGCGGCCCGATGATCATGGGCGCGCTGCAACAACTCCTGACTCAAGTGGCCTGGGGTGAGCTGGATATCCTGCTCATCGACCTGCCCCCCGGTACCGGCGACATTCAGCTGACCCTGTGCCAGCGAACGCAGCTGACCGGGGCCATCGTCGTCTCGACTCCGCAGGATGTGGCGCTGATTGATGCGCGCAAGGCGCTGGATATGTTCCTCAAGCTGAAGACCCCGGTGCTGGGGTTGATCGAGAACATGTCGACCTTCTGCTGCCCCAATTGCGGGCATGAGACGCAGATCTTTGGCCATGGCGGGGTCAAGGCCGATGCCGCGCGCCTTGATCTGCCGTTCCTGGGCGAGCTTCCGCTGACCCTCGCGGTCCGCCAGGCGGGCGACTCTGGCACCCCCATCGCCGCCACCGACGCGCCCGAGGCCGAGGCCTATGCGCGGCTGGCCCACCGCCTGATTGCGGGCGGCATGGCCTGACCCAAGCCGGGACGGGCCGGGATCAGCCGGGAAACGCTGATCACGGCGAATCACGCAACCGGGATTTTCTGGGAAACCGGGGTGAAAACCCCGGTTTCTTGCGTTTCCGGGGTCATCGTCCTGTCATACAAGGCCATTTTGCGGCGCATTTACGCCCGGGCCGGAAAAATTCTCACCTTGGGCCGGGAAACTCTGGGAAAAAATGTCCGCACTACATTTAGCGTTCACGCGGACGTTACCGGCTATAAATTACTGCATCTTGTTCATAATGCCCTCTAGATGCTGTTGCAGACATGCCGCAGCACCACCATCCGCCCGCCTTTGCCCGAAAATTCCCGTTGCTTCCCAGATAATCCCATGGCATCCCTTGGTCATCGAAACGGGCAGTACGAACAGCAGCGGCAGCTTAAGACCGCAAACAGGCGAAACAGTCAGGCTTCATACAGGCAAACCCGTTTAGACAACACAGATCCGGCGCGCGAGCGAGCAGACATCTCCCCCAGGTGGCGCGCGTAGCTGGACGCCCAGCGATGGGACAGGCGGCGGATCGAGCAGTGGCAGCAGCTCGGTCCGCCGTATTCATTTCAGACCCCCGCACAGGGGGCGCAACGACGGAAAGGGACGGGCGCAAGCTCAGGCAATATGTCGGACATGTTTCGCGGTGAATACTACCAAAAGGTAGATTCCAAAGCCCGGGTCCTGATCCCGGCGCCGTTCCGACGTGTCCTCGATGCCGGCGATCCCCGCACCTCTGACACCCCCCGCACCCGTATGGTCATCGTTTATGGCGGCAAGAACCGTCAGTTCTGCGACTGCTATTCCATGGCAGGCGCCGATGCTCTGGCGCGCTGGGTCGAAACCATTCCATTGGGCAGCAAAGACCGGATCAAGGCCGAACGCGATCTGGTCACCCGCTCTGCGACCGTTGAAATCGATGACGATGGCCGCATCGTGCTGCCCGGGCCGGTCCGGGAAAAGCTGGGCATCACCCCCGAGATGATCAAGGAAGGCGTCGAATCCGCCCTTGCCGGTGCAACCGACCGCTTCTCGCTGTGGCGTGGCGATGTCTACCGCGATGTGTTCGGCGATGACGAAGATGAAGATGACGGCGAAGATGCCCTTGCGGTGGTTGGCCGTTACCCAAAGGTCGGGTGAGATGGCAGAGAACGGCGATCAGCAACAGGGTCGCGCCCCGCATATCCCGGTGCTTTTGCGCCCCATTCTCGACCTCTGCGCGCCGATTGGCGGGCTGTGGCTGGATGGCACCTTCGGGGCAGGGGGCTATGCCCGCGCGCTGCTCGATGCCGGGGCCGATGTGATCGGCGTGGACCGTGACCCGATGGCGCTGCAGATGGCAGAGGCTTGGCGCGGCACCTATGGCGACCGGCTGACGCTGGTGGCAGGCACCTTCTCCAACCTTGATCAGTACAGCGACACCCCCCTGGATGGCGTGGTGCTCGATCTTGGCGTCAGCTCGATGCAGCTCGATCAGGCCGAGCGTGGCTTTTCCTTCATGAAGGACGGCCCCCTGGACATGCGCATGTCGCAGGACGGCCCCTCTGCCGCCGATCTGGTCAACACCGCTGATGAAACCCGGCTCGCCGATATCCTCTATCACTACGGCGAGGAACGCGCCTCGCGCCGCATCGCAAAATCCATTGTCGAGCACCGCACCCGCGCGCCAATTGAAACCACGCTGCAACTGGCCGAAATCGTCGCCCGCTGCCTGCCACGCCCCAAACCGGGGCAAAGCCACCCGGCGACCCGCAGCTTTCAGGCGATCCGCATCGCGGTGAACACCGAATTTACCGAACTGGCCGAAGGGCTGATGGCCGCTGAACGCGCGCTCAAACCCGGCGGGCTGCTGGCCGTGGTCAGCTTTCATTCGCTCGAAGACCGCATCGTCAAACGCTTTTTCCAGCTGGCCTCCGGCACCGAGCCCAACACCAACCGCTACGCCCCGCAATCCACCCTGAACACAGCGCGGTTTGACATCGTGACCAAACGCGCTGTCGGCCCCGACGACCGTGAGCTCGATGAAAACCCGCGCTCCCGCTCGGCCAAGCTGCGCATTGGCCGCCGGACCACGGCGCCTGCCCAGACCCTCGATCCGCAGGCCCTTGGCCTGCCGGAACCGCCGCCCCAGAAGAAAGGACGCCGCTGATGCGCCCCGTCATCTATGTGCTGTCCTTCATCGCCGTGCTTGGCCTTGGATTCTGGGCGTACCGCGAACATTACGATACCCGTCAGGCCCTGCGCGAAGTCTCGGCGCTCAATTCCGAAATTGCAGGGTTGCGTGAGGCGCTTGCCCTGCAACGCGCCGAATGGGCCTACCTCAACCGCCCCGACCGCCTGCGCGAACTGGCCTCGCTCAACTTTGAACGTCTGGGCCTGATGCCGCTGGAGCCGACACAATTCGGCGATGCCGCCAACCTGTCCTACCCGGCGGTCGAGGAATTCTTCGGTGATATCAACAACTCCGTCATGGTCAACGGTCAGCTGAACGGCGAGGAGGAACCCCTATGACCCGCACCCCCCTCCGCCCGCTTGCCCGGATTCTCAAGGCCCGCGCCCAGGGTGAAAACCCCGATGTGATCGAGCGCGAAAATCTGCGCCTGCGTCATGAACAGATGCGCGATGTCTCGCGCAACCGTGCTGAAGTGCGCCTGCTGATCCTTGGGTTCTCGTTTTTCGTGGCCTTTTCCGCCATCGGCATCCGCATGGGCGCGCTGTCAGCGAGCGAAGCGGCCGAGCCGCGGTCGCTGGCTTCGGGCGCCGAAATCCTGGCCCAGCGTGCCGACATCACCGACCGCAACGGTCGGGTGCTGGCGACCAACATGCTGACCCATGCGCTGTATGCGCATCCCAAAGACATGGTCGATCCCGCCCGCGTTGCCACCGAACTGGCCGCGATCTTCCCCGAGTTGAAAGCCGATGATCTGACCCGCCGTTTCACCGATGGCCGCAGCTTCATCTGGCTCCGCAAGGTGCTCAGCCCCGAACAGATGCAGCAGGTTCACGACATCGGCGATCCCGGCCTGTTGTTCGGCCCGCGCGAGATGCGGCTTTATCCCAACGGCACGCTTGCCGCCCATATCCTTGGCGGCTCGTCCTTCGGGGCCGAAGGCGTGCATTCCGCCGAAGTCATCGGCACCGCAGGGGTCGAGCGGGCGATGGATGCCCGCCTGCGCGACCCGGCACTGGTCGCCACCCCGCTGGAGCTGTCGATTGACCTGACCGTGCAGGCGGCAGTCGAGGAAATTCTGGACGCGGGCATCACCATGATGAACGCCAAGGGCGGCGCCGCCATCATCATGGATGTAAAAACCGGCGAGATCCTGTCGCTGGCCAGTCTTCCCGCCTTTGACCCCAACAACCGTCCCAACCCGGTGCTGCCGAAAGACGCCGAGCCGGGCGACAGCCCGCTGTTCAACCGCGCGGTGCAGGGCGTGTACGAACTGGGATCGACCTTCAAGATCTTTGCCGCCGCGCAAGCCATGGAACTGGGCCTTGTCGGGCCTGACACCATGGTTGACGCCAATGCGCCGATGCAATGGGGCAAGCACCGCATCAAGGAATTTCAGGGCAAGAACTATGGCCCGCTGCTGTCGGTCACCGATGTCATGGTCAAATCCTCCAACGTCGGCACCGCCAAGATGGCGCTGCAGATCGGTGGGTTGCGCCAGCAGGCCTTTCTCAAATCGCTGGGCTTTTTCGAGGCCACCCCGGTCGAACTGACCGAAGCCCCCGGCGCGCGGCCGCTGCTGCCCGCCCGCTGGCCCGAAATCGTCACCATCACCACCTCTTACGGCCATGGCATGTCAGCCAGCCCGCTGCACCTCGCCACGGCCTATGCCACCATCGCCAACGGGGGAATCACCGTCAAACCGACGCTGATCAAACAGACCGGCCCGCGCCCCGGCACCCGCGTCATGCGCGAAGATGTGGCCGATGCCTCGGTGTCGATGCTGCGGCAGGTGGTGACACGCGGCACCGCCAGCATGGCCGAAGTGCCGGGCTACGAGGTGGCGGGCAAAACCGGCACCGCCGACAAACCCAAACGCACCGGCGGTTATTACAAAGACAAGGTGATCAACACCTTCGCCTCGGTCTTCCCCGCGTCGGACCCGCGCTATGTCGTGCTGGTCACCCTGGATGAACCCGTGGAAACCTCGGGCACCGAGCCGCGCCGCACCGCTGGCTGGACCTCGGTTCCGGTCGCGGCCGAGATCACCAGACGCATCGCGCCCTTGCTGGGCATCCGGCCAATGGTTGAAGCTCCCCCCGCGGATAGGCTAACAGCCGTGCGGAACTGAGGGGACATGACATGGCACCGCATCCGGCACCGCGCCGCGCGACACTGGCAGATCTTGGGCTGACCCCAAGGGCGGGGGCGAACCCTGCCATCATCGGCATCACGGCAGACAGCCGGGCCGTGCAGCCCGGCTTTCTCTTTGCCGCGCTGCCGGGCAGCCGGCTGCATGGCGCAACCTTTGCCGCCACCGCAATCGAACAGGGGGTCACCGCCATCCTGACCGACAGCGCAGGCGCGCGCCTGCTGCCGCCCGGCCCGACCTCGGTCGTCGTGGTCGAAGACGCGCGCGAGGCCTTTGCCCGCGCCGCCGCCCTGTGGTTCGGCGCGCAGCCCGCCCGCATGGTCGCAGTCACCGGCACCAATGGCAAAACCTCGGTGGCCACCTTTACCCGCCAGATCTGGGAAGCGCTGGACCATCCCGCCATCAACATCGGCACCACCGGGGTCGAGGGCGCATGGACCGCGCCATCAGCCCACACCACCCCCGACGCCTTCACCCTGCATGCCATGCTGGCCGCCGCCGCCGAGGCCGGTGTGACCCATGGCGCGATGGAGGCGTCAAGCCACGGTCTCGACCAGCGCCGGATGGATGGCGTGCGCCTCTGCGCCGCCGGGTTCACCAACCTGACACAGGACCATCTGGACTATCACCACACGATGGAGGCGTATCTGGAAGCCAAAGCCGCGCTGTTCACCCGGCTGTTGCCGGATGACGCGGTGGCTGTGGTCAACCTGAATGGCGCGCATGGCTCGGATATTGTCGAGCTGTGCCTGGACCGCGGCCTGCCCACCATGACCATCGGCCACGGGCAGGGGGCCGACCTGCGCCTGTTGTCGCAGCGCTATGATGCCACCGGGCAGGATCTGCGTTTTTCCTGGCAGGGCCAGCCCTACATGACCCGTCTCAACCTCGTCGGGGGGTTTCAGGCCGAAAACGTGGCCCTCGCCGCAGGCCTCGCCATCGCCTCCGGCGATGATCCGCAAGCCGTCTTCGCCACGCTTCCGAAACTGACCGGCGTGCGCGGTCGCATGCAACTTGCCGCCACCCGCACCAATGGCGCGGCGGTCTATGTCGATTTCGCCCATACCCCCGACGCCATCGAAACCGCGCTCAAGGCGCTGCGCCCGCATGTCATGGGCCGCATCCTCATCGTCTTCGGCGCCGGCGGCGACCGCGACACCACCAAACGCCCACTGATGGGCGCGGCAGCCGCCGCCCATGCCGATGTGCTCTTCGTCACCGACGACAACCCCCGCTCCGAAGACCCCGCCACCATTCGCGCCGCGATCATGGCCGCCTGCCCGGACGCGACCGAAGTGGGCGACCGCGCCGAAGCCATCCTGCGCGGCGTCGATGCGCTGCAACCCGGTGACGCCCTGCTGATCGCGGGCAAGGGGCACGAGACCGGCCAGACCATCGCCGGGCAGGTCTATCCGTTTGATGATGTGGAACAGGCCAGCGTCGCCGTTGCCGCCCTCGATGGGGTGATCTGATGCCAGCCACACCGCTCTGGACCGCCGCCGATGCCGTCACCGCCACCGGCGGCACATCCACCGCCACATGGCAGGCCACCGGCGTCTCGATCGACACCCGCACCCTGCAGCCCGGCGATCTGTTCGTGGCGCTGAAAGACGTGCGCGACGGCCACGACTTCGTGGCGCAAGCCCTGTCCAAAGGCGCCGCCGCCGCCCTGGTCACCCACCGCCCCGCAGGCGTGGCCGAAGATGCGCCGCTCCTCATCGTGCCCGACGTTCTGCAAGCCCTTGAAAAACTGGGCACCTTCGCCCGCGCGCGCACGCAAGCCAAGGTCGTCGGCGTCACCGGATCGGTCGGCAAGACCAGCACCAAGGAAATGCTGCGCGCCATCCTTGGCGGGCAGGGCAGGGTGCATGCCGCCGAGGCCAGCTACAACAACCACTGGGGCGTGCCGCTCACCCTCGCGCGGATGCCGCAGGATGCCGCTTTTGCCGTGATCGAGATCGGCATGAACCACCCCGGCGAGATTGCGCCCCTCGCGCGCATGGCGCAGCCGCATGTGATCCTGATCACCACCGTCGGTGCGGCGCATCTGGAGGCGTTTGCCGATGTCGAGGCCATTGCGCAGGAAAAAGCCGCGATCATGGATGGCCTTGTGCCGAATGGCACCGCCATCCTCAACGCCGACCTGCCCACCACGCCGATCCTCCTGGCCAAGGCCGCCGCCACCGGCGCACAGGCGGTGCTGTTCGGCACCAGCCCCGGCGCGCAATACCATATGGACCACGCCGACATCACCGATGATGCCACCGTGGCCCGCGCCACCCGCAACGGCGCGCCCGTGCTGTTCAAGGTCCGCACCCCCGGCAAGCACTTCGCGCTCAACGCCCTCGGCGCGTTGGCCGTCGCCGATGCGCTTGGCTGCGATGCCACCATCGCCGCCTGCGACATCGGCAACTGGCAGCCGCCCAAAGGGCGCGGCACGCGTGAGACGATCCAGCTGGACCGCGTGGACGAAACCAGCTTCCAGCTGATCGACGACGCCTTCAACGCCAACCCCGCCTCGATGGCCGCCAGCCTCGACGTGCTCATCGCCGCCCAGCCCGAAAACGGCGTCGGCCGGGTCGGGCAGGGCCGCCGCATCGCCATCCTCGGCGACATGCTGGAGCTTGGCGCGACCGAGGCCGCGCTGCATGCCGCCATCGCCCGCCATCCGGGCCTCGCCGCGATCCATACCATCCACTGTGTCGGCCCGCGTATGCGCGTCCTGCACGCGGCCCTCCCGCGCAGCCAGCGCGGCGACTGGGTAGACACCGCCGCCGACCTCGTCCCCCGCGCCCGCCAGCTGGTCGATGCGGGCGACATCGTGCTGGTCAAGGGCTCAAAAGGCTCCAAGGTCAGCCTCGTCGTTGACGCCCTGCGCAAAATGGCCCAAGGCACCGCCCCAACAGAAGGGACCGCGTAAATGTTGTATATGCTGACAGAATTCTCCGCCGGGGGGGATTTCTTCAACCTGTTCCGCTACATAACCTTCCGCGCCGGTGGGGCCTTTCTGACTGCGCTGATCTTTGGCTTCATGTTCGGCCAGCCCCTGATCAACATCCTGCGCCGCAAGCAGGGCAAGGGCCAGCCGATCCGCGATGACGGCCCGGCCTCGCATTTCGCCAAGGCGGGCACGCCCACCATGGGGGGCCTTCTGATCCTCTCGGCGCTCCTGGTCTCCACCCTGCTCTGGGCCCGGCTCGACAATCCGTATGTCTGGATCGTCTTGCTGGTCACCATCGCCTTTGGCCTGATCGGCTTTGCCGATGACTATGCCAAGGTCACCAAACAGACCACCAAGGGCGTCTCGGGCAAGGTCCGCTTTTCTGCGGGGCTGATCATCGCAGCGCTTGCAACCTTCGCCGCCGCCAGCTTTCACCCCTCGGGCCTGACCAACCAGCTGGCCTTTCCGTTCCTGAAAGACCTGCTGCTGAACATGTCGGTCTTCTTCATCCCCTTCGGCATGATCGTCATCGTCGGCGCCGCCAATGCAGTGAACCTGACCGACGGGCTGGATGGCCTTGCCATCATGCCGGTGATGATCGCCGCAGGCACCTTCGGCGTGATCGCCTATGTGGTCGGCAACTTCAATTACACCGATTATCTCGGCGTCCACTTCGTGCCCGGCACCGGCGAGCTTCTGATCTTCTGCGCCGCCCTGTTCGGTGGCGGCATGGGGTTCCTGTGGTACAACGCCCCCCCGGCTGCGGTGTTCATGGGTGACACCGGCAGCCTCGCGCTTGGCGGCGCGCTCGGCGCCATCGCGGTCTGCACCAAGCATGAAATCGTATTGGCCATCGTCGGCGGGTTGTTTGTGGTCGAGGCGCTCTCGGTGATCATCCAGGTGCTCTACTTCAAACGCACCGGCAAACGCGTCTTCCTGATGGCCCCGATCCACCACCATTTCGAGAAAAAGGGCTGGGCCGAACCCCAGATCGTGATCCGCTTCTGGATCATCAGCCTGATCCTCGCCCTGATCGGCCTCGCCACGCTGAAGGTGCGATAACCCAACCCTTTTGCTCATTCATCTTGGCCCAAATAGTACACGGGGGGTTGCCGGTTGTGCGCCATTGGTCCGAGCGCAATCGGCGACGGGTGTGAAACCCCCGGTGCAACGCCAGCCACAGACACCGCCATTCACCATATGGCGGCCGCCTACAGGTAGGGCGGGGTTCACCCCGCCACTCGTGCCGCCAAACCTTAACAACCTCCTAATTCCACACACCCAACCCATTGAAATAACCCACTCCCCCTCCCTGTAACACAGTGGGCACCCTGTGAAAGAGTCCGACCTCTACCCCCCGGTCAAAGCCTTCCTCGAAGCGCAGGGCTATACCGTCAAGGCCGAAGTCGGGGCGGCCGATGTCATGGCCTGCCGCGAGGCGGACCCGCCGCTGATCGTGGAGCTCAAGACCGCCCTCAACCTGCCGCTGATCCTGCAGGGCGTGGCGCGGCAGGGGCTGTTTGACCACGTCTACCTCGCCGTGCCCCAGCCCGCAAAATGGACCCACCGCTACCGCGACCTGATCGCCCTGCTGCGCCGCCTCGGCCTTGGCCTGCTGACCGTCCGCGACGGCAGGGTGGAGGCGCATCTCGACCCCGCCCCCTATCAGCCCCGCAAGAACGCGGCCCGCGCCGGGCGGCTGCTGCGCGAGTTCCACAAGCGGCAGGGCGACCCCAACATCGGCGGCACCACAAGGGTCAAGCGGATGACCGCCTACCGTCAGGATGCCCTGCGCCTCGCCGCCGCCCTTGCCGCGCTGCCGGACGGCACCAGCCCCGCCGCCCTTGCCAAGGCCACCGGCATCCAAAGGGCCGGGGCGATCCTGCGGGACAATCACTACGGCTGGTTCGATCACCCGGCCAAGGGCCGCTATGCCCTGTCGCCCGCCGGGCACGCAGCACTTGCCGCCCCCTTTCCAGACGCCGCCGCTTCCCCTATCCCGTGAGGGTCAGATGAGAAGGGGCGGCAGATGATTCCAGTCAAGGGCTACGCAGGTGCAAAGGTCGCCGTTCTGGGCCTCGGCCGCTCTGGCCTCGCCACCGCCCGCGCGCTGATCGCGGGCGGGGCAGAGCCGCTGTTGTGGGACGACAGCCCCGAGGCGCGCGACAAGGCGGAGGCCGAGGGCTTCACCCTCACCGACTTGAGCCGCGCCAACGCCTTTGACGGTGTGACCTGCTTGATCACCAGCCCCGGCATCCCGCATCTTTACCCCACGCCGAACAGGATCCTCGCCCGCGCGCTGGAGGCGGGTGTGCCGGTGGACAATGACATCGGCCTGTTCTTCCGCAGCTTTGCCACCTCGGACTGGGAGGACTTCGAGACCATGCCGCGCGTGGTCTGCGTGACCGGCTCGAACGGCAAATCCACCACGACCGCGCTGATCCACCATATTCTGGAGGTGGCGGGGCGGCCGGTGCAGATGGCGGGCAACATCGGCAAGGGGGTGTTGTCGATCGACCCGGCCCAGGATGGCGAGGTGGTGGTGCTGGAACTGTCCAGCTACCAGACCGACCTTGCCCGCGCGCTGACGCCGGATGTGGCGGTCTTCACCAACCTGTCGCCCGACCATCTGGACCGGCATCACGGCATGGGCGGCTATTTCGCCGCCAAGCGGCGGCTGTTTTCCGAAGGCGGGCCAGACCGCGCGGTGATCGGCGTGGATGAGGTCGAGGGCCAGTTTCTGGCCAATCAGATGGGCATGGGGCCGCAGGACGACCGGGTGATCCGGATCTCGTCGGGGCAGAAGCTGGACCAGTTCGGCTGGAGCGTCTTTGCCCGCAAGGGGTTCCTGTCGGAATGGCGCAAGGGGCGGCAGGTGGCGAGCATTGATCTGCGCGAGGTGTCGGGTCTGCCGGGCGCCCACAACCACCAGAACGCCTGCGCCGCCTATGCGGCGTGCCGGGCGCTGGGGATTGCGCCGAAGATGATCGAGGGCGCGTTCGGCTCGTTCGCCGGGCTGCCGCACCGCAGCCAGCTGGTGGGCGAGCGCGGCGGGGTGCGCTTTGTCAACGACTCCAAGGCCACCAATGTCGACAGCGCGGCCAAGGCCTTGCAGGCGTTCCCGCGCATCCGCTGGATTGCGGGCGGGATGGGCAAGGACGGCGGGATCGCGGCGCTGCAGCCGCACCTTGGCGCAGTGGTGAAGGCTTACCTCATCGGCCATTCGGCCCGCGACTTTGCGCTGCAACTGGGCGAGACCCCGCATGAGATCTGCGAGACCATGGCGCAGGCCGTGGCCCGGGCGGCGGCCGAAGCCGAGGCAGGCGAGGTGGTGCTGCTGGCCCCGGCGGCGGCCAGCTTTGACCAGTACCCCAATTTCGAGAAGCGGGGCGAGGATTTTGTGGCGCAGGTGAAGGCGCTGACTGGCGGCTGAGGCCCCTGGGGGCCGGAGAAGAGCCTCCGGCGGGAGTATTTGGCAAGCAGCAAAGCCCTTCGCGCAGAGCTGTCCCGGGTAGGGCGCGCAGATCCGCAGGCGGCAGGATTTCCGCGGCCGGACCCGGTGCTGCGGTGACGGGGCTGTGAGCGAAGAGGGCATGCTGTGGAGCAGCTTTCTGCTGGCTTTGCGGGACGTTCCCGGTTAGAGTTTCAGACAGACCCGGCAAACGGGCAATCGGCAGAGCAGACGTTACAGGCGGTTATCCCATGACTGAAATGGTCTATGGCTCCAGTCCCGTTCGGGTGACAGAGCCGGTGTTGCCCCGTTGGTGGCGCACCATCGACAAATGGTCGCTGACGGCCATCATGGTGCTGTTTGGCATCGGGTTGCTGCTGGGCCTTGCCGCGAGCGTGCCGCTGGCCAGCCGCAACGGGCTGAATGATTTCTATTATGTGCAGCGACAGGCCGTGTTTGGCGTGATCGCGCTGCTGGCGATGGCCGGGGTGTCGATGATGCCGCCGGTGATGATCCGCCGTCTGGGCGTGATCGGCTTTGCCGGAGCCTTTGTGGCACTGATGCTGCTGCCGTTCTTTGGCACGGATTTTGGCAAGGGGGCGGTGCGCTGGTTCAGCTTTGGCTTTGCCTCGGTGCAGCCGTCGGAGTTCCTGAAGCCCGGTTTCATGGTGATTGTCGCCTGGATGATGGCGGCCAGTCAGGATCTGAACGGGCCGCCCGGCAAATCGGTGTCGTTCGCTCTGACCTTTGTGGTGGTGATGCTGCTGGCGATCCAGCCCGATTTCGGTCAGGCGGCGCTGATCCTGTTTGGCTGGGGGGTGATCTATTTCGTGGCCGGGGCACCGATCACGCTGATCGGCATCATTCTGGGCATCGTCACCTTTGGCGGCACCATTGCCTATGAAAGCAGCGAGCACTTTGCCCGCCGGATCGACGGCTTTCTGAACCCGGAGATCGACCCGCGCAGCCAGATCGGTTATGCCACCAACGCCATTCAGGAGGGCGGCTTTTTTGGCGTCGGCGTGGGTGAGGGGCAGGTGAAATGGACCCTGCCCGATGCGCACACCGACTTTATCATCGCGGTCGCGGCCGAGGAATACGGGCTTATTCTGGTGCTGGTCATTCTGGCGCTGTACGGCACCATCGTCGTGCGCAGCCTGTTCCGGCTGATGCGCGAGCGGGATCCGTTCATCCGGCTGGCGGGCACCGGGCTGGCCTGTATCTTTGGGGTGCAGGCGATGATCAACATGGGGGTTGCGGTGCGGCTGTTGCCCGCCAAGGGGATGACGCTGCCCTTTGTCAGCTATGGCGGGTCGTCGGTGATTGCGGCGGGCATCACGGTGGGGATGCTGCTGGCCTTGACGCGCACGCGCCCGCAGGGTGAGATTGGCGATATCCTCCGCAGGGGCCGCTGATGGCACAGGGAAAACTGCTTCTGATCGCAGCCGGTGGCACCGGGGGGCATATGTTCCCCGCGCAGGCGCTGGCCGAGGCGATGGTGCGCCGGGGCTGGCGGGTGAAGCTGTCAACCGATGCGCGCGGGGCGCGCTATGCGGGCGGTTTTCCGCATGTGGTTCAGGTAGAGCAGGTGGCCTCGGCCACCTTCGCGCGGGGCGGGGCCCTCGCCAAGGCTTTGGTGCCGTTCCGCATCGCGGGCGGTGTGCTGGGGGCGGTGGTGGCGCAGCTGCGCGACCGGCCTGCGGTGGTGGTGGGGTTTGGCGGTTATCCGACGATCCCTGCGCTGGCGGCGGCCTGGGTGTTGCAGCGGCCTCGCATGATTCATGAGCAGAACGGGGTGTTGGGGCGGGTGAATGCGCTGTTTGCGCCACGCGTTGACACCGTGGCCTGTGGCACCTGGCCGACCGATCTGCCCGAAGGGGTGACCGGCGTGCATACCGGCAACCCGGTGCGGCTGGCGGTGCTGGACCGCGCAGGGGCGGGCTATATCGCGCCCGGCGATTACCCGATGTCCTTGGTGGTGATCGGCGGCTCTCAGGGCGCGCGGATATTGTCCGAGGTGGTGCCGGTGGCGGTGGCGCTGCTGCCCGATGCGATCCGGCGCAATCTGCGGGTGGCGCATCAGGCGCGGGCCGAAGATCTTGACCGCGTGGTTGACGCTTATGTGCAGGCGGGCATCCGGGCCGAGGTGAAACCGTTTTTCAGCGACATTCCGGCCCGCCTGTCCGAGGCGCAGCTGGTGATCTCGCGCGCGGGGGCATCTTCGATTGCTGACATTTCGGTGATCGGGCGTCCGGCGATCCTGATCCCCTATGCGCACGCGACCGGCGACCATCAGGCCGCCAATGCGCGCGGGTTGGGCGGCGCAGAGGCTGCGATCGTGATCCCGGAAAAGGTGCTTGACGCCGAAAGCCTCAGCGGCCACATGGCGGCGGTGCTGTCGCAGCCCGACGCCGCCAACCGGATGGCCGCCAATGCCTTGAGCCAAGGCCGTCCCGATGCCACCGAACGCCTGGTGGCGCTTGTCGAAGCCCTCGCAGAAGGAGCCCCGCAATGAATGCGGCCACAAAACTTCCCCTTGAACTGGGGCCGATCCATTTTGTCGGTATCGGCGGCATTGGCATGTCTGGCATTGCCGAAGTTCTGATGACGCTGGGCTATACCGTGCAAGGGTCGGATTCCAAGGCCAGCAAGATCACCGACCGGCTGGTGTCGCTGGGGGCCACGGTGTTCGAGGGGCAGGCAACAGAGAATATTGGTGCTGCGGCGGTGATCGTGATTTCTTCGGCCATCAAGAAGGGCAACCCCGAGCTGGAAGAGGCGCGGCGGCGCAAGCTGCCGGTGGTGCGCCGGGCCGAGATGCTGGCGGAACTGATGCGGATGCGGTCCAACATCGCGGTGGCGGGCACGCATGGCAAGACCACCACGACGACGATGGTGGCGACGCTGCTGGACAAGGGCGGGTTTGACCCGACCGTGATCAACGGCGGCGTGATCCATTCTTATGGGTCCAATGCCCGCGCCGGGGCTGGCGAGTGGATGGTGGTGGAGGCGGACGAATCTGACGGCTCGTTCAACCGGCTGCCGGCCACGATTGCCATCGTCACCAACATCGACCCAGAGCATATGGAGCATTGGGGCAGCTTTGATGCGTTGCGCAAAGGCTTCCTCGATTTCGTGTCCAATATTCCGTTTTACGGGCTGGCGGTGTGCTGCACCGACCATGCCGAGGTGCAGGCGCTGGTCGGCCGGGTGGCGGATCGTCGGATCGTCACCTTTGGCTTCAACGCGCAGGCCGATGTGCGGGCGGTGAACCTGAGGTTCGAAAATGGCAGCGCCTTGTTTGATGTGCTGCTGAATAACGAGGACGAAGGTTCGAAAATTGAAGGTTGTGTGCTGCCGATGCCCGGCGATCACAACGTCTCGAACGCGTTGTCGGCGATTGCCGTGGCCCGGCATCTGGGCATGAAAAAGGACGAGATCCGCGAGGCTCTGGCGGGGTTTGCCGGGGTCAACCGGCGCTTTACCAAGGTGGCCGAGGTGAATGGCGTGACCATCATCGACGATTATGGCCACCACCCGGTCGAGATTGCGGCGGTGCTGCGCGCGGCGCGGCAATCGACCAAGGGCCGGGTGATCGCGGTGCATCAGCCGCACCGTTACAGCCGGTTGTCGAGCCTGTTCGAGGATTTCTGCACCTGCTTCAACGAGGCAGATGTGGTTGCGATTTCAGAAGTCTATGCTGCGGGCGAAGACCCCATTCCGGGGGCCAGCCGCGATGATCTGGTGGCCGGGCTGATTGCCCACGGCCATCGCCATGCCCGCGCGGTGATGGATGAGGCCGATCTTGCCCGCCTGTTCCGCGAACAGGCGCGGCCCGGCGATATGTTTGTTTGCCTTGGGGCCGGGACGATCAGCACCTGGGCCAACAATCTCCCCGCCAAGCTGGTGGGGAAAGCGGCATGACCCCGGCGCTGACCGCCGCGCTTGTGTGGCTGGTGGCGGCAAATGTCATCGCCATGTTTCCCAGCAAGGATCACCATTGGCGCGCGGCTTATGTGCTGATCGCCATCGGCATTCCGCTGGTGGGCTGGGTCACGGCGCAAAGCGGCCCGATCTGGGGCCTGCTGATCCTTGCGGCGGGGGCAAGCGTGTTGCGCTGGCCGCTGATCCACTTCTGGCGCTGGCTCAAGGGTCGGACCGGCACACCGGCGGAGTGATCCGCCGGTTTTGCGTTCAGGCCCGCCCCTGATCCGGGGCCGGGGGGTAGGGTTCGGCGCGGCGCGGGTCAACTTCGCGGATCGAGGCGCTTGGATCCATCGTCGGGCTTTCGGGGCGCGCGAGCGGCGTGGTGGCGCGCATGCGCCGTGTGCTCCACAGCCCGAACGGGATGCCCCCGGCAAGGCCGATGATGCCGGCGACGGCAAAGAGCTGCCAGCCGTATAGCCCTGCCGTCAGGCCGGCAATGACGGCGACACCGGCAAAACAGCCGACAGCAAGCGGGACAATGGTGGAACGCAAGTATGGGAAGGCCATGGCTTTCTCCTTTGGTTCTGAAAAGCGTCATGATGTGTAACGCCGGGCTGTGCAGCAAAGTTCCGCCAAGCCTGAACGGCAGCAGCCGGAATGAAAACTTGGGATAGCGCAGCGCAGAATGGCCCTGACCTCGGGGAAAGCACAGGAAAGCTGGAACCTCTGGGCGGTTCGGTCGTTTATTCAGCATCTGGCAGACAGATGGCCACCCTTGGCCGCGTCTGCGTCAAAGGAGGACTTGCTATGCAAACCCAAACCTATGCTGACACCACCTCGACCCGTGCCATCGGCAATTCGCTGATCTCTGGCAAAACCATTCAGGGCACCCGCGTCTACAGCCCGGCTGGCGATGAGTTGGGCCATATTGATGATGTGATGATTGACACGTCGTCGGGCAAAGCGGTGTACGGCGTTCTGGAATTCGGCGGCTTTCTGGGAATTGGCAGCGATCATCATGCCATCCCGTTCGGCAAGCTGAAATATGACACGGCGCGTGAAGGCTATGTCACCGACCTGACCAAAGAGCAGCTTGAGAACGCTCCGGCTCAAGAAGCAAGCTGGCGTGAAAACCGCGACTGGCAGCAGCGCAGCCATGAATACTACGGTGTGGCCCCTTACTGGCTGTAAGGCGCACCAAATCGACAGGCTGACTGTGTATCTGTGAGGTATCTGTGAGTCTGATTGAATGTACGGCCTGAGGCGGGCGCAGCACATTGCTGCGCCCGTTTTCATACGGGCCGGGTCTTGTCATTGGGGCGCGCGCGCGGGTAGCTAGGGGCATGACCCAGACTCTTCCCACCCCCCGCGGCACCCTGACCCCCAACCGAGCCCTGGCTGATCTGACCTGGCTGCGCGTCGGCGGCCCGGCGGACTGGCTGTTCCAGCCTGCGGATGAAGATGATCTGGCGGGGTTTCTGGCGGAGGCGCCACGCGATGTGGCGGTGTTCCCGATGGGGGTCGGGTCGAACCTGATCGTGCGCGATGGCGGCTTGCGGGCGGTGGTGATCCGGCTGGGGCGTGGCTTCAACGGCATTACGATTGACGGTGACCGGGTGACGGCGGGGGCGGCGGCGCTGGATGCGCATGTGGCACGCCGCGCGGCCGAGGCGGGGCTGGACCTGACCTTTCTGCGCACCATTCCGGGCAGCATCGGTGGTGCTGTGCGGATGAACGCGGGGTGCTACGGGTCATATGTGGCGGATGTGCTGCAAGAGGTGCGGATCGTCACGCGGGCGGGCCAGATCGAGGTGCTGCCCGCCGCCGCGCTGGATCTGCGCTACCGGCAATCGCAATTGCCAGAGGGGGCGGTTGTGGTGAGTGCCACGTTCCGTGCGCCTGCCGGTGATCCGGCAGCCTTGCAGCAGCGGATGGAGGAGCAGCTTGCCAAGCGCGACGCCAGCCAGCCGACCAAAGAGCGCAGCGCCGGATCAACTTTTCGTAATCCGGTCGGGCATTCCTCGACCGGGCGGGCGGATGACAGCCATGAGCTGAAGGCCTGGAAAGTCATTGATGACGCCGGAATGCGCGGTGCGACGCTGGGCGGGGCGCAGATGAGCCAGATGCATTCAAATTTCCTGATCAACGCCGGTGGCGCAACTGCCGCTGATCTGGAAAATCTGGGCGAAGAGGTGCGAAAAAAGGTTTTCCAAACCAGCGGGATCACGTTAGAGTGGGAAATCATGCGGATCGGCGAAGCGTAACAGCCAACTGGCCGCAAAATAACAAGAATAAGGGTCCGAAATGTGACCCGAGAGGCAGTAAATGGCGGGAACATCTGGCAAGGTGTCCCGCGTGGCGGTTATCATGGGTGGGCCATCCGCTGAGCGGGAGGTTTCCTTGTCCACAGGCAATGCCTGTGCACATGCGCTGCGCGAGGCGGGATATGACGTAGTCGAGGTCGATGCCGGCCCGGACCTGCCCGCACGGCTGAGCGAAATCAAACCGGATGTCGTGTTCAACGCCCTGCATGGCCGCTGGGGCGAAGACGGCTGTGTGCAGGGTCTGCTGGAATGGTTGCGGATTCCGTACACGCATTCCGGTGTGCTGGCGTCTTCGCTGGCGATGGACAAGCAGCGCACCAAAGAGGTGTACCGCGCCGCCGGTCTGCCGGTGGCAGACTCGGTAATCGTGTCGCGGGATTCGGTCGAGGCGGGACATGTGCTGCCGCCGCCCTATGTGGTCAAGCCGAACAACGAAGGCTCGTCGGTCGGCGTCTATATCGTGCATCCGGGCAGCAACGCGCCGCGTCTGGCGGCCGCAATGCCCGAGCAGGTGATGGTCGAGGCCTATGCGCCGGGGCGCGAGTTTTCGATTTCGGTGATGGATGACCAGGCGCTGTGCGTGACCGATATCCTGACCGATGGCTGGTATGATTATGATGCCAAATACAAACCGGGCGGCAGCCGTCATGAGGTGCCTGCAAAGATCCCCGCCGAGATTGAGGCGGCCTGTCTGGACTATGCCTTGCGCGCGCATCGGGCGCTGGGGTGCCGGGGCCTGAGCCGCACCGATATCCGCTGGGATGAATCCAAGGGGCTGGCGGGGCTGATCCTGCTGGAAACCAATACCCAGCCGGGAATGACCCCCACCTCGCTGTCGCCCGAGCAGGCGGCGCATATGGGCATTCCGTTCCCGCAGCTTTGCGCCTGGATTGTGGAGGATGCGTCATGCAACCGCTGAGCGCGCCCCGCCGTCAGCCGCCGCCACTGGCCGCCATTCCGCTGCGCCGCGATCCGGCACCATCGCGTTGGGCGTACCGGATGCAGCGTCTGTGGCTGACGCCGCTGTTCCGGGTGATGTTCCGGGTGGGCGTGCCGACCTTTGTGCTGGCGTCGGTGGTCGGGATCATCCTGGCCGATGAGGGCCGCCGTGAGGCGATTGCGGGCGGGATCACCGAAATCCGCACCCAGTTTCAGAACCGGCCCGAGTTCATGGTGGGTCTGGTCTCGGTGGTCGGGGCCTCGCCGGAGCTGGCCGATGTGGTGCGGGCGCGGCTGGATCTGAAGCTGCCCCAATCGTCGTTTGATATTGACCTTGGCGTCGCGCGGGCGCGGATTCAGGAACTGGATGCGATTGCGCGCGCCGATCTGATCGTGCGCTCGGGCGGGGTGCTGGAGGTGGCGATTACCGAACGCGAACCCGCGCTGTTGTGGCGCACGGCGGACGGGATCGAGATGCTGGATGCGACCGGGCACCGGGTGGCGAGCCTTGGCGCGCGCAGCGACCGTCCCGATCTGCCGGTCATCGCCGGGGATGCGGCGGACAGTGCCACGCCCGAAGCCCTGGCCCTGCTGGCCGCGGCCGCCCCGATTGCGTCGCGTGTGCGCGGGCTGGTGCGGGTGGGGGAGCGGCGCTGGGATGTGGTTCTGGACCGCAACCAGCGCATTCTGCTGCCCGCCGACAAACCGATTGCCGCCATTGAACGGCTGATCGCCCTGCATCAGGCGGGTGATCTGCTGGGGCGCGATATTCTGACCGTGGACCTGAGAACCGACCATCGCCCCGTGCTGCGTCTGGCGCCCTTTGCGCTGAACCAGTTGCGGCAATCACAGGGCATCGACACCAGCGGGAGCCAGCTATGACCGACCTCTATCAGGCGCAGCGCGCCATGCGGAACATGCGCCGCGCCGCCATGCAACGCGGCGTCATTGCCATTCTGGACATCGGCACATCAAAGATTGCCTGCCTGATCCTGCGTTTTGACGGGGTGGACAGCTTTGGCGACGATACCGTGGGGCCGATGGCCGGGCAGTCGTCGTTCCGGGTGATCGGGGCCGCCACCACGCGGTCGCGCGGGGTGCGCTTTGGCGAAATCGCGGTGATGGCAGAAACCGAGCGCGCTGTGCGCACCGCCGTGCAGGCGGCGCAGAAGATGGCCAATGTGCGGGTGGATCATGTGATCGCCTGTTTCTCGGGCGCCGAGCCGCGCAGCTATGGTCTGGCCGGTGAGATTGATCTGGAAGACTCGGTCGTGACCGAGCAGGACGTGGCCCGTGTGCTGTCGGCCTGTGACATGCCTGATATCGGACAGGACCGCGAAGTGCTGCATGCGCAGCCGGTGAACTTTGCGCTGGATCACCGCTCGGGCCTTGGCGATCCGCGCGGGCAGATCGGCAATCGGCTGGCGACCGACATGCACCTGCTGTCGATCGACGGCAACGTGGTGCAGAACATCCTGCATTGCATTCAGCGCTGTGATCTGGAACTGGCGGGGATGGCGTCTTCGGCCTATGTCTCGGGCATCTCGGCCCTGGTCGAGGACGAGCAGGAGCTGGGGGCTGCCTGCATCGACATGGGCGGCGGCTCGACCGGGATTTCGGTCTTCATGAAAAAGCACATGATCTTTGCCGATGCGGTGCGGATGGGCGGCGATCATGTCACCTCTGACATCTCCAAGGGTCTGATGGTGCCGATGGCCGTGGCCGAGCGGATCAAGACCAAACATGGCGGCGTGCAGGCGACCGGCATGGATGACCGCGAGATGATCGAGGTCGGCGGCGATAGCGGCGACTGGGAAAAAGACCGCCGGCAGGTCAGTCGGGCCGAGCTGATCGGCATCATGCGGCCCCGGGTCGAGGAAATTCTGGAAGAGGTGCGCGCGCGTCTGGATGCGGCAGGGTTTGACAGCCTGCCCAGCCAGCAGATCGTGCTGACCGGGGGGGCAAGCCAGATCCCCGGACTGGACGGGTTGGCGAGCCGCATTCTGGGTCAGCGGGTCCGTCTGGGCCGCCCGCTGCGGGTGCAGGGGCTGCCACAGGCGGCGACGGGGGCCGCGTTTTCATCGACCGTGGGGCTGTGTCTGTTCGCGGCGCATCCGCAGGACGAATGGTGGGATTTCGAAATTCCGGCCGAACGCTACCCGGCGCGGTCGCTCAAGCGGGTGGTGAAATGGTTCAAAGACAACTGGTGACCCCAATATCCTGCGTGAGTGGCGAAATCCCGCTGAAATAGTTGCAACAAACCCCATATTTTGTGGGGTCTGGGTGCTTTTTTGAGTGACGACTGGCAGGCATGTGGATATTCTAGGGGGTAATTCGAGGGTAAACGCGCCCGGGACAGGCGCGCAACCCCGATCAAGACATCAGACGCGGCGGCAAGACGACCACTGGCGGCACAACAAAAAGACAGGCGGATAGGCAATGGCACTCAACTTCATCGTGAACGCGCAGCGCGAAGAGCTGAAGCCCCGGATCACCGTGTTTGGTGTCGGTGGTGCAGGGGGCAACGCGGTCAACAACATGATCGAACAAAACCTTGAAGGGGTGGAGTTCGTCGTGGCCAATACCGATGCACAGGCCCTGCAGCAATCCAAGGCAACGTCGAAGATCCAGATGGGGATCAAGGCGACCGAGGGTCTGGGCGCAGGGGCCCGCCCGACAGTGGGTGCTGCCGCAGCGGAAGAGACCATTGAGGAAATCGTCGATCATCTGGCGGGCGCGCATATGTGCTTTATCACCGCCGGCATGGGCGGCGGCACCGGCACCGGGGCAGCACCCATCATCGCGCAGGCCGCGCGGGAGCTGGGTGTGCTGACCGTCGGCGTTGTGACCAAACCCTTCCAGTTCGAAGGCGCCAAGCGGATGAAGCAGGCCGAAGACGGCATCGAGGCGCTGCAAAAGGTTGTGGATACGCTGATCATCATCCCGAACCAGAACCTGTTCCGTCTGGCCAATGAGCGCACCACCTTTACCGAAGCCTTCGCCATGGCCGATGACGTGCTGTATCAGGGCGTCAAAGGCGTGACCGATCTGATGGTGCGCCCGGGCCTGATAAACCTCGACTTTGCCGACGTGCGTGCGGTGATGGACGAGATGGGTAAGGCGATGATGGGCACCGGCGAAGCGTCGGGCGAGGATCGCGCGGTTCAGGCGGCAGAGAAGGCGATTGCCAACCCGCTCTTGGACGAGATCAGCCTGAACGGCGCAAAAGGCGTGCTGATCAACATCACGGGCGGCTACGATCTGACCCTGTTCGAGCTGGACGAGGCCGCGAACATCATCCGCGAAAAGGTCGATCCGGACGCGAACATCATCGTCGGCTCGACGCTGGATACCAATATGGAAGGCATGCTGCGCGTGTCGGTTGTCGCAACCGGCATCGACGTGGCGGTGGCCAAGGCTGAAACCCCGGTGGCGCGCCGGTCGATGGCGGCCCCGCTGCCGTCGCACCTGACCGCCCCTGCGGCTGAGGCCCCGGCACAGCAGCCCGCGTTTTCGGTGCAGCACGCTGCAATGACGCCTGCGCCACAACCGGCACCGCAGCCGGTTCAGCACGCTCCGGCCCCGCAACAGCAGCAGCTGTTCGACCCTGTTGCCGCCCGCGCGCCTTATGCAGAAGAGCACAGCGACGAACTGCCAGCTCCGGCCTATCGCCCGCAGCCTGCGGCTGCCGCGCCGTCGCGCGGTGTGCCGATGCATGACGATGCAGCGGCCTTTGTCGCGCCGCGCCCGCGCGCCGCTGGCACCCCGTCGCCCGAGGCTCTGGCCCGGTTGCAGGCTGCTGTTTCGCGTGGTCCGGGGCAGGGCGCCGCACCGCGCCCGGCCGCTGCCGCGCCGCAACCCGCTCCTGCGCAAAAGGCCGCCGAGCAGGCCCGCCCGCGCTTTGGCATCGGGTCGCTGATCAACCGCATGGCCGGTGGTGGCCATGAGCAGGCGGCATCCGAGCGTCCGGCCCCCGGCCGCCAGCAGCCGCCGGTCACGTCCTACGACGACGAGCCGGAACTGAGCGCTGATCAGGAGCGGATCGAGATCCCCGCGTTTCTGCGCCGCCAGGCGAACTGAGAAACGGTTGTAACAATTATCGGAAAGCCCGCACTGTGTGCGGGCTTTCTTGTTTTTAATCAAAGATTTACGGCTCATTCTTTCTGTCACGAACCGACATAAACCGTGAGTTGGCTTTGGCTTCATAAATCCTTAATTCAATGTCATGGAACACTGCCGCAACTTTCGCCGCCCGCGCGGCGTTGGTGGGCGGCTTAACCTGAGATTAACCTTATACGACGACCAGGGGTCTGACTTTGCAGAATACGCTGAAATCCGCTGTGGTGTTTGAAGGTCGGGGTTTGCACTCCGGCGCGCCCGTGCGCATGGTGGTGCGGCCTGCTTCGGCAGATTACGGCATCTGGTTCAAGCGCGTGGATGTGACCTCGGGCGATCCGATGATTGCGGCGCGCTGGGATCAGGTGGTGCCGTCGCGGCTGTGCACGCTGATCCGCAATGCGGCGGGCGTCGAGGTGTCGACGATCGAGCATGTGATGGCGGCGCTCGCCGGTTGTGCGATCCATAACGCCGTGATCGAAATTGACGGACCGGAAGTGCCGATCTTGGATGGCTCGGCGCTCGCCTTTGTCGATGGCTTTCTGGCCAAGGGGCTGATCGAACAATCCGCCCCGGTGCGGGCGATCCGCGTGGTCAAACCGGTTGAGGTGCGTGAGGGCGAGGCGATAGCCCGTCTGGACCCGGCGGATATGCTGGAGATCGACTTTTCCATTCAGTTCGACGAAGCCGCCATCGGATTTCAGGCCAAGCATCTGAACCTGTCCAACGGCGCGTTTGTGCGCGAATTGGCCGACAGCCGCACCTTTTGCCGTCAGTCCGATGTCGATGCGATGCGCGCACGTGGGCTGGCCCTGGGCGGCACACTTGACAATGCGGTGGTGTTCGAGGGCGACCGCGTGCTGTCGCCGGGCGGCCTGCGCCACGAGGACGAGCCGGTGCGCCACAAGATGCTGGATGCGATGGGCGATCTCTATCTGGCAGGTGGGCCGATTCTGGGCCGTTACACCGGCATCCGCGCCGGCCACGCGCTGACCAACCGCCTGCTGGTGGCGTTGTTCGCCGATCTGACCGCTTGGCGGATGATGGAATGCAGCGCCCTGACCGTTGGAAAACTGCCCGGCATGGGTGTGCATCGCAGCGACCTTCCCGCAACGGCCTGACAGGGTTGTGATCTTAGGCGCAAAGGCGTTTTGCGCAGCGGATTTTTCTGTGCTAGGAGGTCTGCAACAGGGCGGAAACCGCGCCGCAGACAGCGTGCGTTCCGGGTGGTTTGATGGATAGGCAGACGATGGCAGTCGGAAAATCGGGCGCGAAATGGCTGAGCATCGCGCTCGTTCTGTCGATTCTCTCGGCGTGTGGGTCGCGGACGCAAGAGCGACCGCTGGACAGCTACACTGCCGAAGAGATTTACAAACAGGGCGAGCTGGAGCTGGAAACCGGGTCAAAACCCGAAGACGCGATCCGCTATTTCCAGGAAGTGGAGCGGCTGTACCCCTATTCCGAATGGGCCAAGCGGTCGCTGATCATGCAGGCCTTCAGCCAGCACAAGGCCAAGGAATATGAAGAGGCGCGCTCGACCGCGCAGCGCTTTCTCGACAGCTATCCCGGCGATGATGATGCGCCCTATGCGTCTTATCTGATGGCGTTGTCCTATTATGACCAGATCGACGAAGTTGGCCGCGATCAGGGCCTGACCTTTCAGGCGCTGCAAAGCATGCGTCAGGTGATCGAGCAGTATCCTGACAGCGATTACGCCCGCTCTGCCATGCTGAAATTCGAGCTGGCCTTTGACCATCTGGCCGGCAAGGAAATGGAGATCGGGCGCTATTACCTGAAACGGCGCAATTATACCGCCGCGATCAACCGCTTCCGGACCGTGGTGCAGGATTTCCAGACCACCACCCACACCGCCGAGGCGCTGCACCGGCTGGTCGAGGGCTATCTGGGGCTGGGCCTGACGGCCGAGGCGCAGACGGCAGGGGCCATTCTGGGGTACAACTATCAGTCCTCGCCATTCTATGACGACAGCTTCCGCCTGCTGAAGGGCCGGGGTCTGGCACCCGAGGCGCAGGGCGACAGCTGGCTGAGCCAGGTGTATCGTCAGATGATCAAGGGCGAGTGGCTGTGATCACGGCGGGGTGAACCCCGCCCTACGGGAAAACCTATGCTCCGTTCGCTTGATATCCGCGATGTGCTGATCATTGATCGGCTGACCCTTGATCTGGCGGCCGGTCTCAATGTGCTGACCGGTGAAACCGGGGCGGGCAAGTCGATCCTGCTCGATGCGCTGGGGTTTGTGCTGGGCTGGCGCGGCCGGGCCGAGCTGGTGCGGGCCGGGGCCACGCAGGGCGAGGTGACGGCGGTGTTTGATCTGCCCCCCGGCCACGCCGCGCGCAGCGTGCTGGAAGAGGCCGGGATCGAGGCCGAGGATGACCTGATCCTGCGCCGGGTGAATACAGCCGATGGCCGCAAGACGGCTTTCGTCAACGACCGCCGGGTGTCGGGAGAGGTGCTGCGCGCCCTGTCCGAGGTGCTGGTGGAACTGCATGGCCAGCATGATGACCGGGGCTTGCTGAACCCGCGCGGGCATCGGGCGCTGCTCGACACCTTTGCCGGGCTCGACCTGACAGCCTCGCGCCGGGCCTGGGCGGCGGCGCGGGTGGCGCGCACGGCCTTGGCCGAGGCCGAGGCGGCGCTGACGGCGGCGCGGGCGGAAGAAGACTATCTGCGCCATGCGGTGGCCGAGCTGGACAAGCTGGCCCCCGAGCCGGGCGAAGAGGCCACGCTGGACGCGCGCAGGCGCGCGATGCAGGGGGCGGAGCGCATTCGCGCCGATGTCGCCCGTGCCTTGCAGATGCTGTCAGAGGACGGGGCAGAGGCCGCCTTGCGCGATGCGACCCGCTGGCTGGAAGGCGCTGCCGACAAGGCCGAGGGCGCGCTGGAGGCACCGCTGGCAGCAATCGGGCGCGCGCTGATCGAGCTGTCGGATGCGCAGGCCGGGGTCGAGGCCTGCCTCGCCGGGCTGGACGTGAACCCCGGAGATCTGGAAGCGGCGGAAGAGCGGCTGTTCGCGATCCGGGCGCTGGCGCGCAAGCATGGCGTGCTGCCCGATGATCTGGGCGGCTTTGCAACTGAGCTGCGGGCGCGCCTTCAGGCGC
The DNA here is from genome assembly GCF_031457365.1 of Pseudotabrizicola sp. 4114. Lineage (NCBI taxonomy): Bacteria > Pseudomonadati > Pseudomonadota > Alphaproteobacteria > Rhodobacterales > Paracoccaceae > Pseudotabrizicola > Pseudotabrizicola sp. 4114. The sequence continues at coordinate 751,127 of NZ_JAVDWP010000001.1, forward strand.
TGGACAATGGCGAGGCCGGGATCGGCGCTTTGCAGCAGGCGGTGACCGAAGCCGAGGCGGCCTGGCGCGCCGAGGCTGCACGCCTGACCGCAGCGCGGCGCGAGGCGGCGGCGCGGCTCGACCGGGCGATGGCGGCGGAACTGGCGCCGCTCAAGATGGAGCGGGCGGTGTTTGTCACCGCCGTCACGCGCGGCGAAGACGGCCCCGACGGCGCGGATGAGGTGACGTTTACCGTGGCCACCAATCCGGGCGCGCCCTCGGGCGCGTTGAACAAGATTGCCTCGGGCGGCGAGCTGAGCCGGTTTCTGCTGGCGCTCAAGGTCTGCCTGACCGCGCAGGCCGAAGGGCTGACGATGATCTTTGACGAGATCGACCGCGGCGTGGGCGGGGCCACCGCCGATGCGGTCGGGCGGCGGCTGAAGCTGTTGTCAGATACCGCACAGGTGCTGGTGGTGACGCACAGCCCACAGGTCGCGGCCCTGGGCGCGCATCACTGGCGCGTGGAAAAGCGGGTCGAGGCCGGGCAGACGCTGTCGACCGTCTACGCCTTGTCGGCTGCCGAGCGGGTCGAAGAGATTGCGCGGATGCTGTCGGGCGATACCGTCAGCGACGCCGCGCGCGAGGCGGCGCGGGCGCTCTTGGGGTAGGGCGGGACCCGGAACCCCTGCGCTGTTCGCGCAGACCGGCAGTGGGCAGAGAAAGAGCGCTCCGCGCGGGAGTATTTCAGAAAGGTGCAATGCGCAGGCCGGTCCTCTGGGGCCGGGGTCAGCCTTCGACCATGGCGAAGGTGGCGGTGAGGGCGAGCCAGCCGTCACCTTTGGCCACCAGAACGGCGGTGAGCAGGGCGCCGATGCGCGGCAGTTCCGCGCCACTCGCATCGCGCAGGCCGGTGACGACAAAGCGCTGGTGCAGCACGGCAGCTCCCGGACCAAGCGGGCGCAGCGCGGTCTTGCCGGTGACCAGCCGGGCCATGCGCGACAGGCCGGCAAATTCCTGTTCCATACCCTTGGCGATGGTGCTGCGGCCTTCGGCCCAGTGGCCGGTCAGGGCGTGAAAGCTGCCATCCTCGGCAAACAGGGCGGCGATGGCCTGAGCATTCTGGGCGCTGAAGGCGGTGGCAAAGGCGCGGGGAAAATCGGCGGCTTGGGTCATTGCGGCACCAGCTTTCCGGGGTTCATCAGGCCTTGCGGGTCAAGCGCCTGCTTTACTGCCCCCATTACTGCCCAGGCGGGGCCGTGTTCGGCGGTCATGTGTGACAGCTTGCCCATGCCGATGCCATGTTCGCCCGAGATGGTGCCACCAAGGCGCAAGGCGCGCTCGGCCATGCGGGAGGAGAGCTGTTTGGCGATGGCAAGCTCATTCGGATCGTCGGGGCGGATCAGCAGGATGGCGTGGAAATTGCCGTCGCCGACATGGCCGAGGATCGGGCCGGGGATGGGGGTGGCGGCAATGTCGGCGCGGGTCTCCTGCACGGCTTGGGCAAGGCGGGAGATCGGCACGCAGGCATCGGTGACGATGGCGGTGCAGCCGGGGCGGCTGGCGAGGATGGCGGGATAGGCCTGATGCCGCATCTTCCACAGCCGGGCGCGGTCTTCGGGCTGATTGGCCCAGTGAAAGCCGCTGCAGCCATGGTCGCGGGCAATGTCACCAAAGCGGGTGGCCTGTTCCGCCACCCCGTCCGGGCTGCCGTGGAATTCGACCAGCAGATGGGGCGCGGCGGGCATGGTCTGCCCGGACCACGCGGCGCAGGCGGCGACGGTCTCGGTATCGAGAAACTCGATCCGCGCCATCGGGAGGCCCATCTGGATGGTTGTGGTGACGCAATCAACAGCGCTGGCAATGTCGGGAAAGGCACAGATCGCGGCAGACACCGCTTCGGGTTGGCCGTGCAGCCGCAGGGTCAGTTCGGTGACCAGGCCCAGCGTGCCCTCGGAGCCGACCATCAGCGCGGTGAGATCATAACCGGCGGAGGATTTCGGGGCGGCGGAACCGGTGCGGATGATCTGGCCATCGGCCAGAACCACCTCCAGCGCCAGCACGTTGTCGCGCATGGTGCCGTAACGCACCGCCGTCGTGCCGGAGGCGCGGGTCATCGCCATGCCGCCAAGGCTGGCATTCGCGCCGGGATCGACCGGGAAGAACAGGCCGGTGGCGCGCAACTCGGTGTTCAGCGCTTCGCGCGTGAGGCCGGGTTGCACCACCACCCGCATATCCTCGGGGTGAACCGCCAGAACGGCGGCCATGCGGCTGAAATCGACCGTGAGCCCGCCCTGAGGGGTGAGCGCGTGGCCTTCGAGCGAGGTGCCCGCGCCCCAGCCGGTCATCGGCATGCGGTGGCGGGTGCAGATGGTGGCGATCTGTGCCACCTCGGCCGTGGTTTGTGGAAAGGCCACCGCATCGGGGGCGCGGCTGCGGATATGGCTTTCGGACTGGCGGTGATGATCCAGCACCGCCCGCGCAGTGCTCAGGCGGTCGCCCAGAAAGGCGAGATCGGGCAGGGCGGTTTCAAAGCTCATTGCATCCTCCGGCTGAGGCGCAAGTTACGGGGCGGCTGGCGCGCCTGCAACCTGTGTCAACGCGGTGGCGAGGTCGCCATAGCCGGTAAAGCGCCGCTCGTAGGCGAGGTTCAGCCGGGCGGCGCAATCGGCGGCCTTTGCGTCCAGCGCGGGGTCGTTGGTTTGCGCCTGATAGATGAGTTTGGTGTAATTGCCGAAATACATGTCGCGCAGCTCGGGGTGGCGGTCCAGCCCCATGGGACGCCAGACAAAGGCATCGAACTGGCGCACCAGAAAATCGGTGAGGTAAAACGCGGTGAACTCTTCCTCGGCCTTGGCGGCAAAGGCGGCGTTGCCCTCAAAAAAGCTGTAGCAATGCGGGCCTTCGACCATCTGCACGCCCAACTCGGCGCATTTGGCCTGCAGCAAGCCGCCGGTGCCGCAATCGGCGTAGACGATGAAGATCTGGTCATAGGCAGCGCGATGCGCGGCCACCGCCTGCTCCACCGCCGCCGGAATGCGGTCGGGCCAGAGGTGCAGGTTGGCGGGCAGGCATTGCAGATCAAGATGCGACCAGTGGTTTTGCTGCTTCAGCGCCAATATCTCATGCGCGAGGGCACCGCAGGCGATCAGCAGAACCCGGTCCGCGGTGGACAAGGGGCCGCTGAGGGACAGGCCGGTGGTGGTCAGGGTCGCATCATCGGGTGGCGTCAGCGCCACTGGCGCAGCCCCAGCATCAGGCTGCCGGCAAGGGCGGCGAGAGCGAGGGCCATCATCGGCACCTGCACCCACACAGCAAGGGCGATGGTCGCGCCTGCTGCGGTGATCACAAAGGCCAGCATCGCCAGAAACAGGGGGAGGGGCATGGGATACTCCTTTTCCTGAGGGGAATGTGGGTGTTCATGGCAGAAATGTGAAGCCCCAAGTCCAACAAAAAAGCCCCGGTCGTCAGCGACGCCGGGGCTGTTGCCGGTCAGGTCAGCGGTTACGCATTGAGCTGGTTATGCTTGCGCGCGACCCAGGCCTTGGCGGTTTCCACCGCGACGGCGGCATCGCGGCAATAGGCGTCGGCGCCGATGGCCTTGCCGAATTCCTCATTCAGCGGCGCGCCACCGACCAGCACGATGTAATCGTCGCGCAGGCCCTTTTCCTTCATCGTGTCGATCACGACCTTCATATAGGGCATGGTGGTGGTCAGCAGCGCCGACATGCCGAGGATATCGGGCTTTTCCGCCTCCAGCGCATCAAGGTATTTCTCGACCGAGTTGTTGATGCCCAGATCCAGCACTTCGAAACCCGCGCCTTCCATCATCATCGCGACGAGGTTCTTGCCGATGTCGTGGATGTCGCCCTTGACCGTGCCGATCACCATCTTGCCCATGCGCGGCGCGCCGGTTTCCACCAGCAGCGGCTTGAGGATGAACATGCCTGATTTCATGGCATTGGCCGACAGAAGCACCTCGGGCACGAACAGGATGCCGTCGCGGAAGTCGTTGCCCACGATGGTCATGCCCGCCACCAGTGCCTTGGTCAGCACGTCATAGGGGGTCCAGCCGCGACCGATCAGGATGTTCACGCCATCCTCGATCTCTTCTTTCAGGCCGTCGTAAAGGTCGTCGTGCATTTGCAGCACAAGTTCGTCATCCGAAAGATCAGCAAGGATGATGTCGTCGTCGGCCATGGGGTACGCTCCTGCGGCGGGATGTCTTGCAGCCTGCATGAGGCCAAATCGGTTTCGCGACTTTGCGGTTTACGACATGCCCCGACTGAAAGCCGACAGTGGCGGGTCGAGGTGGCAGAAGGGGTTGAAAAATGTTCACGATACGTTCATGGTCCGGGGCATGTCAGATCCTGATCCCACAGTCATGGCCGGCCAGCGGATCCGCGCGCGGGGTGTCGCGTCGAATGCAGTGGGGCGGTTTGAAGCGCAAAGCCGGGAGCGGGTCGATGACGGCTGGGATATCGCCGAAGACGAGCGGCTGTTGCGCACCGAGATCAGGGAAGAGCGGCCACGCTCGGCGCTGAGCTACAACCGCTCGCCCGATCTGCCGTTTGACCGCTCGGTGAACCCGTACCGGGGGTGTGAGCATGGCTGTGTCTATTGCTTTGCGCGGCCCAGCCACGCCTATCTGAACCTGTCGCCGGGCCTGGATTTCGAGACAAAGCTGATCGCCCGGCCGGGGATTGCCGGCGTGCTGGCGGGGGAATTGCGGGCAAAGGCCTACCGCGTGGCGACGGTGGCTCTGGGCACCAATACCGACCCTTACCAGCCCTGCGAATCAGAGCACCTGCTGATGCGGCAGGTGCTGGAGGTGCTGGCAGAGTTTCAGCATCCGGTTGCAATCACCACCAAGGGGACGCTGATCGAGCGGGACATCGACATTCTGGCCCCGATGGCGGCGCAGGGCTTGCTGCGGGTGGGGATTTCGGTGACCTCGCTGGACCCGGATCTGTCACGACGGCTGGAGCCACGCGCGCCTGCGCCCGCGCGGCGGCTGGCGATGATCCGGCGGCTGTCAGAGGCTGGGATTCCGGTGCGCGCGATGGTGGCGCCGGTGATACCGGGGCTGACCGACCGGGAGCTGGAGCAGATCCTGAGTGCTTGCCGCGATGCGGGGGCGCAGGCCGCCAGCTGGATCGCGCTGCGTCTGCCGCGCGAGGTGTCGCCGCTGTTTCAGGACTGGCTGGCGCAGCATGTGCCGGACCGTGCGGCCAAGGTGATGGCGCGGGTGCGCGAGATGCACGGCGGAAAGGACTATGACGCGCAATGGGGGCGGCGGATGCGCGGCGAAGGGATCTGGGCCGACCTGACCCGGCAACGCTTTGACAAGGCGGTGGCGCGGCTGGGGCTGAACCGACAGATGCCGCCGCTGCGCTGTGATCTGTTCCGGCCACCGTCCCGGGCGGGGGATCAGCTGGCGCTGTTTTGACCGCGACGGATTTTCTGCGAAAATCCGGAAGAACAGGTTTTCTGCGAAAACCTTGCGGGACGTGATCTTTCGCAGAAAGATCGTGCCTGCCGGTTTTTCGCAGAAAAACGGTTCTAGCCCCGGCGGTTCCGACGCTCACGCTTCGGGTCGTTCGAGGTATCGCCGGTGCCATCCGAGGCTGACGAGAACCCGCCCAGCTTGGCCGAGATGTCTTCCAGCGTCGGGCGCGGGCCCTTGGGGGTGTTTTCCAGTGCCTTGCGCATTGCCTTCAGATGCTCTGGCATGGTGCCGCAGCAGCCGCCGATGATGCGCACCCCGGCATCGCGCGCCAGCACCGCATATTCGCCCATCAGCTCTGGCGTGCCGTCGTAATGGATGTGCCCGTCGTGATATTTCGGAATCCCGGCATTGCCCTTGGCGATGATCGGGCGTTCGCTGCCGGTGGAGACAAAGCCCAGCACGGTGCGCATCAGGTCCGAGGCCCCGACGCCGCAGTTTGCGCCAAAGGCCAGCGGCGGGTTGACCAGTTTCTCGACCATTTCAGCCATCGCGGCTGATGTGGTGCCCATCATGGTGCGCCCCGCCGTGTCAAAGCTCATGGTGCCACACCACGGCATGCCAGCGAGGGCTGCCGCCTCGGCGGCGGCCTTGTATTCTTCGGGCGCAGAGATGGTTTCGATCCACAGCACATCTGCGCCGCCCGCTTTCAGACCTTCGGCCTGTTCGTGAAACATCTCGACCGCGCGGGCATGGGTCAGCGTGCCCATCGGCTCGAAAATCTCTCCCGTCGGGCCGACGGAGCCTGCGACGACCACTGTCCGGCCCGAGGCATCGGCAATCTCGCGCCCCAGCGCCGCGCCAACACGGTTCAACTCATGCACCCGACCTTCGGCCTGATGCAGCTTCAGCCGGCTGGCATTGCCGCCAAAGGTGTTGGTGAGAAAGATGTCCGACCCGGACTCGACCGCGCCGCGATACAGCGCGCGGATGTTGTCCGGCTGATCAATATTCCAGAATTCCGGCGGCTCGCCCGAGGACAGCCCCATGTTGAACAGGTTGGTCCCGGTTGCGCCATCGGCCATCAGCCAGTCGCGGGTGGAAAGCAGCTTGGAGAGGGCATCTTGCAACATCGGGACCTCGGCTTGAAAGGGTTGAGATCGGAATGCCAGAAGCGGGGGCCGGAGGCAAATCCAATTCCTGCGGGGCACTCAGGCAAAAGCCGCCCCGGAGGGCGGCCTGAGCCGGTTTGGGACGCAGATCCGCCGGAGCAGGATCAGAGTTCGGTCATCAACTGCGCTTTGGCCGCGATCAGCATCTCGGCCATCTTGGCGCGGATTTCGTGATCGCTGGCTTTTCCGGCCAGATCGGCGGTCAGTTTGCGCACGACATCTTCGATCCCGGCCTCTTCGAAATCGGCCTCGACCACGGTCATCGCATAGGTGGTGGCGTCATCCCCTGACTTGCCCATCAACCCGGCTGCCCACAGACCAACCAGTTTGTTGCGGCGGGCTTCGGCGCGGAACTGCATTTCTGCGTCATGGGCAAACTTGTTTTCAAAGGCATTTTCGCGGTCGTCGAAGGTGGTCATGGGTGGCCCCTTGGTTGAACTGGTGTTGCCTTTGATATGCCCTTCCCACCGCGTCACTGCAAGAGGCGGATGGGCGCAGCCCCGGCCTGTCGCTGCGGGATTTTCCGTCGATTTTTAATCATGGCACGGACAGGCGCAAGGTTGGGGCCTCTGGCTTGCGGTGGAGCCGGGCTTCACGTATAGGCCAGAGAAAGTCAGTTGAGGTGGTGCTTCACCGCCCCTGCCTGCATTTGTCGCGGAGAGTTCATGGCACGGCGCAAGAAGGTCTATGAGGGCAAGACGAAGATCCTCTATGACGGTCCGGAACCCGGCACGCTGATCCAGTATTTCAAGGATGAAGGCATCTCATCCGAGGCTCCGGTGACCAGCGAGGCCAAGGGCACCGAAGGCAAGGGCGTGCTGAACAACCGGCTGTCGGAATTCTTCATGACCGGGCTGAACAGCATCGGGGTGCCGACGCATTTCATCAAGCGCCTCAACATGCGCGAGCAGCTGGTGCGGATGGCCGAGATCCTGCCGCTGGAAGTGGTGGTGCGCAACTTTGCCGCAGGCGAATTGTCGACCAAGCTGGGGATCCCCGAGGGCACGGCGCTGCCACGCCCGATCGTGGAATATTACTACAAGGATGACCGGCTGTCGTCGCCCATGGTGGCCGAAGAGCATATCGTGGCCTTTGGCTGGGCCAGCCAGCAGGATCTGGATGATGTGGTGGCGCTGGCGCTGCGGGTCAACGACTTCCTGTCGGGCGTGATGATGGGCGTGGGCGTGCGGCTGGCCGATTTCCGCATCGAAGTGGGCCGGGTGTGGGAGGGCGATTACATGCGCCTGATCATCGCCGACGAGATCAGTCCCGACAATTGCCGGCTGTGGGACATGCGCCCGGTGATTGACCGTGGCGACGGCCAGCCGGTGGCCGAGCCGGGGCCGATGGCGGATGTCTACACCGAACTGGCCCGCCGGCTGGGGGTGTTGCCCACCAATGTCACCCATTCGCCCAAGCCGACCCTGATCAATTAGCTGGGCCCGGCGCAACGCCGGGCGGGTTTGCGTCTGGTGATCCCTGCACGCCCCCTTGCTCCGAACGGGACGGGGCGGTAAGGGAGGGGCGGAATCCGGTCAGCCCCGATCCCGGTCAGCAAATGAGGAAGTGCCATGAAAGCCCGCGTCACCGTCATGTTGAAGACCGGCGTTCTGGATGTGCAGGGCGAGGCTGTGCGCCATGCGCTTGGCACGCTGGGCTTTGCCGGTGTCGAGGGTGTACGTCAGGGCAAGGTCATCGAACTCGATCTGGCTGCGACGGACGCGGCCAAGGCGGAAGCCGAGGTGAAGGCCATGTGCGATAAGCTGCTGGCCAATACGGTGATCGAGTCCTACCGCGTCGAGATTCTCTGACCGCGCACGGGTTGATCTGTTGCCGGGGGCTTCCGCCCCCCGTCGCTTCGCTCCTCCCCCCGAGAGTATTTTTGCCAAGATGAATATCAGCCGCGCTTTGTAAGGCGCAGGCGGATGCCGTTTGCGGCGCGCACGGTGAGGTGGGCGACAGGGACGGGGATGTCACCTGCAATGGCATCGAACTGCCAGTGGCGCAGCAGGTGGGCCAGCAGCAGCGGGCCTTCGACCATGGCGAAACCCGCACCGGTGCAGACGCGCGGGCCGGCCGAGAACGGCAGATAGGCGTCGCGGGCGCAGGTTTTGTTGCCTTCGCGCGACCAGCGGTCAGGGTCAAAGCCGTCAGGGTTGGTCCACAGCCGTTCGTGCCGGTGCAGGTGCCAGGGCGACAGCACGATCTGCGCGCCGGGGGCGACGGGGCGGTCACGAAAGGTCTCGGGGCAGGCGTTTTCACGCACCATCATCGGCACCGGTGGATAAAGCCGCAGGGTTTCGCGGAACACGTCGCGGGTGAATTTCAGCCGCGACATGGCGGCGAAATCGGGCTGGTCCGGCAGGGTGGCGGCCTCGGCAACCACCCGCGCCTGCGCCTGCGGATGGGTGGCGAGCAGGTAGAGCGCCCAGGCGAGGGCGGAGGCGCTGGTCTCATGCCCGGCGAGGAAGAAGATGGCGACCTGATCGACCATTTCTTCGGTGTTGAAGGTCTGGCCGGTCTGCGGGTCTGCGGTCAGCATGATTTTGGTCGCCAGATCATCGGGGGCGGTGCCAGCGGAAATCTCTGCTGCGCGGGCGGTGGTCATCTCGGTGATCAGCCCGCGGATCTTTGCCGCAGAGCGCAGCGTCGCGCGGCGGTGCAGCCGCGGAAACCAGCGCGGCAGCGGCAGAAAGGCGGCAAGGTTCAGGATCGGCTGGGTGCGCTGATAGGCGCGGAATTCATGGAACACCGCCTGTGCGGTCTGGTGTTCGATCGGGATCGAGAACAGCGTGCGGAAGATCACGTCGGCGGCGGCGTGGCTCATCTCCTCTTCGACCTCCACCTCGCCCGCGTGCAGGCGGGCGGTGGCGGCCTCGGCCGCCTGCCACATCGCCGGGAAGGTATCGCGCAACCGGCCGCCCTCGAACGCGGGGTCGATGATGCGGCGCTGGCGTTTCCAGACTTCGCCATTGGTGACAAACACCGAATCGCCAAGCAGCGGGTTCAGCCCTTCGCGGATGCGGTTGGATTTGGGGAAATCATCGGGGCGTGATTTCAGCACCAGATCAATGAGTTTCGGGTCATTGCACATGTAGCTGCGAAAGAACGGCGTGCGGAATTCGGCCATCCAAGCCCGGTAGAGGCGCGCAGGTTGCGCCGACAGAATATCATGCCGGAACAGCCGCAAATAGCGCCAGAGCGATACGCGGTCGGGGCGGGGTGTGGGTTTGGGCGGGGTCATGCCGTAGAGGTATAGCGGTTGACGGGCCGGGTGATACGGCTTTTCGACGGGGCGCGGCTGGCGTAGCGCGCGGCGAGGGTTTGCGGGCCGGCGGTGATCTGGAAGTAGTCATAATCGCCGGGGCGGTCAAAGGCGCAGAGGTACTGAAAATGCAGGCGGAAAAACCGCCAGCGCAGGGCCTTCCAACGCTCGGGCGACAGCGTTTGGGTGAACGCAGCAGACAGCACCAGCGGCCAGCGTTGGCCCGGTGGGGCCACACCTGTCACAGCCACCGGATCGCAAAGCGCAAAGGCGCAGCCGTCGCCGGGGGCGGTGACATCAACCCATGTGAGGTCATTGCGGGCCGAGAGATACGCCAGATCGGCGCGCAATCGAGTCGCTCCGGGCAGGAAACTGACCATCGGCACCACTTGCCCCAAGGACAGGAAGGCCAGCGGCGGGTGGCCTGTGGGCAAGCCCGAACGGATCATATCTGACAGGATCGACACCCCCAGATGCGCGCCCGACGAATGGCCAACCACCAGCACTTCGTCACACGCGCTGTCGAGAGCGGCGCGGATGGTGGTGGCAAATTCGGCCATCCGCGCCTCCAGCGCGGGCGGGTTGGCCCCGTTCCAGCGGGCGGAAAACGCGTAATCGTGCATCAGGTAATAGGCAAAGACCTTGTTATCGCGTGCCTTGAACCAACGCAGGATAAAGGGGATCGGAATCAGCCCGGTCACGATCAGCGCCGGGTGGGTATAGGCCGCGACCAGACGGCCAAAGCCCCAGCCGATGGCGCAGGCGAGCGCCAGTTGGCCCAGCAGAAACACAATCGGGTACAGCGCCGCGATCACCGGCCCCTTGCGCAGCCGCATCAGCCGGAACAGCGCCCCCGATCCGATATAGGCCCATGCCGTGCGCACCAACTGCGCATAGGTGGCGGGGATCGAGTTTGACATGCTGTCCCGCACGATGTCGGACCAGACCAGCACCTCGATCTCGGCCTCTGCCTTCTGCCCGTTGACCGTGCCTTGCGCGCGCCAGCCATAGGGGCCCTTGGTGGTCTTGGGCTGCAACGCGATCTGATAGCCGGAAATCGCAGCCTGATCGGCGGATTCCTTGCGGTACAGCTCGCGGTAGCGGCGCGGGTGGATCGGGTCATAGCCGGGGATATAAAAGACGCGGCGGCGAAAGGGCTGTGTGCCCTGCGCCGCTGTATCGGTTGTCATGTGCGCGACTTTGGCCATCCGCCCCTCTTTGCCGGGCAAGTCTAAGGGGCATTTCGGGCAGAATTAAGGGGGAAACCGGTCAGCCCAGCAGCGGAATGCCAAAGCGGTCAAAGGTTTCCAGCAGCCACCAGCTGAAATCGGTGAAGGCCCCGGTGACCAGTGCAAGGCCGACGACCAGCAACAGAATGCCCATTACCCGCTCAATCGCCCGCATATGCGGCTTCAGCCGCTGCATCAGGCCCAGCGAGCGTTCGACAAACAGCGCGGCCAGCAGGAAGGGCAGGCCAAGGCCAAGCGCATAGACCGCCAGCAGCATGGTGCCGCGCTGGACGGACCCTTCCTGTGCCGCCAGCGACAGTATCGCGCCCAGTTGCGGGCCGATACACGGCGTCCAGCCAAAGGCAAAGGCGAGGCCGAGGACATAGGCCCCAAACGCCGTGCCGCCCCGATCGCCCGCATCCAGCCGCGCCTCACGGTCCAGGAGCGGAATGCGGAACACGCCGAGGAAATGCAGGCCGAAGATGATCACCACCACACCCGAGATGCGGGAGAACAGCACCTGATTTTGCAGGAAAAACGCGCCGAACACCGAGGCGGTGAAGCCCAGCAGCAGAAAGACGGTGGACAGACCCATGACAAAGAACAGCGCCGGGATGATCACCCGGCGGCGGGCAGTCGCGTTGTCACGCATGTCGCCCATCGAGATGCCGCCCATATAGGCAAGGTAAGGCGGCACGATGGGCAGAACGCAAGGGGAGAGGAACGATAACACCCCAGCGGCCAGCGCGATCAGCATGGCGGGCAAGAGCGCCGCGTCGATCAGGTCTATTCCGAACATGGTTGGCTGTCCCCTTTGGCCAAGTGATAGCTTGGTCCGCCGCGCGCGTCACGGGGGCGGGGTGTCACATCGGCGTGGCCATTGTGAAACATCGCGCAACGGGACGGCAAAGGAAAGGGGGCGGCAGATTGCTCTGCCGCCCCCCTATGATCTGACGCGTGCCTTAGCGGCCCAGCGACCACCAGCCCTTGCGCTTGGGCTTGGCAGAGCCGTCTTCGGCCTCGGGTTCCGGGGCGTCGGCCAGGCCGGGGTCGACCGCAAGTGCGGTCTGGGGCGCTGCCGGCTCGTCCGAGGGTGCCGGTTGCAAGGCAGGCGCAGGTTTTGCGACCGCCTCGGGTTGCGGGGCCGGGGTTGGCTCCGCTACCGGTTCCGGGACTGGTTCTGCTGCGGCAACCGGCGCTGGCGCGGGTTGCGCGACCTCTGCCGCCGGCTCTGGGGCCACCACAGCCTCTGCCACCTTTGGCTTGCGGGTGCGGGTGCGCTTTTTCGGAGCCTCATCAGCCTCGGCCACAGGGTCTGCGGCTGCTGGCTCCGCAGTTGCCGGAGCCTCTGCCTCTGCCGGCGCGGGTTTTGGCTTGCGGGTCCGGGTGCGCTTTTTCGGCGCCTCGGTTTCGGGTGCCTCACCTGCCGGCTCTGCGGCGGCAGGTTCGGCAGTCTGCGGTGCAGCTTCTGCCACAGCGTCATCGCTGTCGTCGCCGTCATCGCCTTCGCTGTCGCCGTCATCAGACGTGCCATTGCCTTCGGCATCGGTGCCGTTGGGGCCTGCGCCTTTGCGGCGACGACGCCGGCGGCGCTTTTTCTTGCCGTTGCCGTCCGCCTGACGCGGATCGGCGGTGGCTTCGGCCTTGGCTTCGGTTTCGGTCTCTGCCTCCGGCTCGGCTTCTGCCTCGTCTTCGACATCATCCTCGAACGGCAGATCCTCGTCTTCGTCCTCGGCCACCGGCGCGCCCATCAGGCTGGAGTTGCCCGAGATCACCGCACCCGGCTCAGGCACCACGCGCAGCGCGGTCTTGAACTTTTCGATGGTGTAATCGGGGCTGATCATCGACGGATCAGCCTCCATCCGCACGGCCATGCCGTAGCGGGCCTCGATCAGCGCGATGTGTTCGCGCTTCTGGTTGATCAGGTAGTTGATGATCCCGACCGGAGCCTTGAGCAACACCTCTTTGGAGCGCTTGCGCGTGCCCTCTTCTTCCAGCGCGCGCAGAACCTGCAGCGCCATGGAATCGTCCGAGCGGATCAGCCCGGTGCCGTGGCAATGCGGGCAGGGCTGGGTGGTGGATTCGAGCATGCCGGGGCGCAGACGCTGGCGGCTCATTTCCATCAGGCCAAAGCCACTGATGCGGCCGACCTGAATGCGGGCGCGGTCGGTTTTCAGCTTGTCTTTCAGCTTCTTCTCGACGGCGGCGTTGTTGCGACGCTCTTCCATGTCGATGAAGTCGATGACGATCAGACCGGCAAGGTCGCGCAGACGCAGTTGGCGGGCCACCTCTTCGGCGGCCTCCAGGTTGGTTTTCAGCGCGGTATCCTCGATCGAGCCTTCTTTGGTGGCCCGGCCGGAGTTCACGTCGATGGCGACCAGCGCCTCGGTGATGCCGATGACGATATAGCCGCCGGATTTCAGCTGCACGGTCGGGTTGAACATGCCGCCGAGGTAACCTTCGACCTGATAGCGGGCGAACAGCGGGGTCGGATCCTGATACAGCTGCACCGCGCGGGCGTGGCTGGGCATGATCATGCGCATGAAGTCTTTGGCGACGCGGAAGCCTTCGGCACCCTCAACCAGAACCTCGTCGATCTCGCGGTTATACAGGTCGCGGATCGAGCGTTTGATCAGGTTGCCCTCTTCATAGATCGGGGCGGGGGCGATGGACTTCAGCGTCAGCTCGCGGATCTGTTCCCACAGACGCATCAGATATTCGTAATCGCGCTTGATTTCCGCCTTGGTGCGCTTGGCGCCCGCGGTGCGGATGATCAGGCCAGCGCCTTCCGGCACCTCGATCTCGCTCGCGATTTCCTTGAGTTTCTTGCGGTCAGGCGCGTTGGTGATCTTGCGGCTGATGCCGCCGCCGCGCGCGGTGTTGGGCATGAGCACGCAGTAGCGACCGGCGAGGCTCAGATAGGTGGTCAGCGCCGCACCCTTGTTGCCGCGTTCTTCCTTGACCACCTGCACCAGCATGATCTGGCGGACCTTGATCACTTCCTGGATCTTGTAGCGACGCGCGCGGGGTTTGCGCGGCTGGCTGATTTCTTCCGACACATCCTCTTCGGCGATCGATTCGATCTCGTCATCGGTGTCCGAGGCGTGGTCCATGGCGCGGTAAGGCGTCTCGCCATTGCCGTTGCCGTTGTCAGACCCGTTATCCGAGCCGTGGTCATGGTCATGCGCGTGGCCGTCATGGTCATGGCCCGCGGCTTCGGTGACCGGCGCTGCGTCGCTGTCCTGCTCGTCGTCGAGGTCGACCACATCCATGCCCGCCGGGCCGGAGGTCACGGCATCCTGGGCCTTTGCCTCTTCGGCAGCGGGTTTGGGGCGCGGCGCACGGCGGCGCGAGCGGCGGTTTTCCTCCTCTTCCTCGGCGCGGGCATAGGCGCGTTCTTCTTCGATCAGCGCTTTGCGGTCAGCGACCGGGATCTGGTAATAATCGGGATGAATTTCGGCAAATGCCAGAAATCCGTGCCGGTTGCCGCCGTAATCGACGAATGCCGCCTGCAGCGAGGGTTCGACCCGCGTTATCTTGGCAAGATAGATGTTGCCGGCGAGCTGACGTTTGTTGACGGTTTCAAAGTCAAATTCCTCGACCTTGTTTCCGTCGACCACCACAACCCGAGTTTCCTCGGGATGGGTGGCATCAATAAGCATTTTCTTAGCCATATCATTCCATTGCGCCTGAAACGCGTCAAACCCCCTGGCGGACCAGAGGGGCATTGATGCGGGGGGAGGCGTCTTGTTCGGGCGGGCGTGCGCGTCAGGCGTGACGGCAGAATGCCCATTGGGCACCCCACGCCGTCTATCGTCTTTGTCGCGCGCGTCATCGCGGTTCACGTCTGAGGGGCGGCTAGGCCCCCCACCTTCAAAAAGCCCGTGCATCCAAAGACTTGCGGGCAATGACAACAGCCTTGCGGCCGATCCGGCTGCCAGTCCGCGCGTCGCGTTTCATCGCGTCGGCCATGACTGACAGAGAATTCTGTGCAAAGAATATACCCTTGCCCGGCAACCCTAGCGGCAAAGCGCGCGCAAGGGCAATGGGCAATTTATGCCACACGCCATCCGGGCACGGATCAGGCCGCCCGCCCGGGGGTCAGTATTTGGCCGGAACGTAAAGTTCTGGCGGCAGGACGGCGCGTTCGTAATCGGGGTTGAACACCCGGTCGGGCAGGTGAACCTCTTCATGCGGGACCGGCTCGTAGGGGATCAGGCTGAGCAGATGGTCGATGCAGTTCAGCCGCGCGCGCTTTTTGTCATTGCCTTCAACGATATA
Source organism: Pseudotabrizicola sp. 4114 (assembly GCF_031457365.1). NCBI lineage: Bacteria > Pseudomonadati > Pseudomonadota > Alphaproteobacteria > Rhodobacterales > Paracoccaceae > Pseudotabrizicola > Pseudotabrizicola sp. 4114. Next base: position 766,496 of record NZ_JAVDWP010000001.1, read on the forward strand.
CCATGGCGCTTCGGGAATGTTGGTGCGCGCCATCATTTCCTCTTTGGCCTTGGTGTATTGTTCCCACCGCACCCGGCTTTGCAGGTCCATCGGCGACAGCTTCCACTGTTTCATCGGGTCGTGAATCCGCATCAGAAAGCGCATCTGCTGTTCTTCATCGGTGATCGAGAACCAGTATTTGATCACCGTGATGCCGGAGCGGACCAGCATCCGCTCAAAATCCGGCACATCGTGAAAGAATTGCTCGACCTGATCCTCATCGGCAAAGCCCATCACCCGTTCGACCCCGGCGCGGTTGTACCAGCTGCGGTCGAACAGCACGATTTCGCCGCCCGCAGGCAGGTGCGGCACATAGCGCTGGAAATACCACTGTGATTTTTCGCGGTCCGACGGGGCGGGCAGGGCGACTGCGCGCACCACGCGCGGGTTCAGCCGCTGGGTCAGGCGCTTGATCACCCCGCCCTTACCAGCGCTGTCGCGGCCCTCAAAGATCACCACGACCTTTTTCTTGTGATACTGCACCCAATCCTGCAGCTTGATCAGCTCGGACTGCATCCGGATCAAGGCGTGGAAATAGGTGTGCCGGTCAATCGTATCGGGGTGCTTTTCCTTGTAGATCCGCGAAATTTCCAGCGACAGCTGGGCATCTTCCAGCTCCAGCTCGAAGTCTTCGTCAAAGGTGTCGGCCAGTTCAGCCTGAAGCCAGTCTTGCGCGGGGGTATTGTCGGCGGTGTTCACGGCGGGAACCTTTCAGGGTTTTCCCGCCGTGAATACCTGTGGCTGTGTAACAGGAGTGCGACGGGATCAGGTGTAATCCTGCCTTTGCAATCCATATTTGGCCATCTTTTCGTTCAGCGTCCGGCGGGGCAGGCACAGCTCGTCCATCACCGCGACGATGCTGCCCTTGTGGCGGCGCATGGTGTTGTCGATCAGCATTTTCTCGAAGCTTTCGACATATTCTTTCAGCGGCTTGCCCTCGGTCGTCATCGCCGGGCCGGACGCCTCGTTATCGGCCATCAAAAGGCTGGCGATGGAGCCCGAGCCGCGCCGGTTCTGCAACACCGCGCGTTCGGCGATGTTGACCAGCTGGCGCACATTGCCGGGCCATGGCGCCTGCAACAGCTGTGCCGCCTCTTGTGCGGTGACCTGCGGCGCGTCGCAGCCGTATTCTTCGGCGAACTGTTCCGACATCCGGGTGAACAGGGTCAGAATATCCTCACCGCGCGCCCGCAGGGGCGGGCACAGGATGGTCATCGCACCAAGGCGGTAGAACAGATCGGCGCGCAGGATGTCTTCCAGCGTCTTGTCAGCCGCATGTTCGTTGCAGATCGCGATGATCCGGGTTTCCGGCGGGGTGCCGGATTCGTTGATCAGAGTCAGAAGGCGGGCTTGCAGCGACTGGCTGAGCGCCTCGACATCTTCCAGACACAGGGTGCCGCCGCGCGCCTCTTCGACCAGCGGGATCGCGCCATCTTCGGCCGGGCCAAAGAGCTTGGCCGCAAGCTGGTCTTCGGACCATGCCGCGCAAGAGATGGTGACGAATTTCTTCGATGCGCGCGGCCCCACGGCATGCAGCGCATGCGCCACCAGCGTCTTGCCGGTGCCGGTTTCGCCGTCGATCAGCACGTGGCTGTCGGCCTGGCCCAGATCGAGGATATCCTCGCGCAGACGCTCCATCACCGGGCTGCCGCCGATCAGCTTTTTCATCAGCACCGAGCCATCGGACAATTCGCGCCGCAAAGCGCGGTTGTCCAGCGTCAGGCGGCGGGCCTGGGTCGCACGTTTGGCCAGTTCGGTCATCCGGTCAGGGTTGAACGGCTTTTCCAGAAAATCATAGGCCCCGACCCGCATCGCCTCGACCGCCATCGGCACATCGCCATGGCCGGTGATCATGATGACGGGCAGGCCGGAATCCATGCTCATCAGCCGTTTCAGAAACGCCATGCCATCCATGCCCGGCATCTTGATGTCGCTGACGACAACGCCCGCGAAATCGGCGCCGATGCCTTTGAGCGCGTCTTCCGCACTGGCATAGGTTTCGGTGTCAAACCCCGACAGGGCCAGCCATTGGCTGATGGATTGACGCATATCGGCCTCGTCATCGACGATGGCCACTTTCATTGCGCGCGACATGAATACCTCATTCCGCAGCTTCCTGCTCTTTTATCGGCCCCAACAGGGGCAATTGCATTTCAAACACCGCGCCGCCGCCTTCGGCGTTGCGCGCGGTCAACCGGCCCCCCAGATCGCCCACGATCCCGGAGGAGATGGCAAGGCCAAGCCCGACGCCTTCGCCGGGTTTCTTGGTGGTGTAGAACGGCTCGAACAGGTTATCCAGATCGACGATCCCGTGCCCGTTGTCGCGCACCATCAGCATGGCAGTATCGCCCTGACTGAGGATCAGATCAATCTGTGGGCCCTGACGGTCCTTGGTCGCGTCCAGCGCATTGCGCAGCAGGTTGATGATCACCTGTTCCAGCCGGATCCGGTCGGCCAGCACCATCACCGGCTGGCGCGGCAGGGTGCGGGTGATCTTGACCACGCGCGCCTTGAGCTGGGGTTCCATCATCGACAGTGCAGAGCTGAGTGCCTGCTTCAGATCGACCGGCTCGAACGCCTCACCGCCCTTGCGGGCATAGGATTTCAGCTGGCGGGTGATCGCGCCCATCCGCTCGATCAGGTCGTCGATGCGCTGGAACGATGACAGCGCCTCTTCTGGGCGGCGGCGTTGCAGAAGCAGACGCGCGCCGGCCAGATAGGTTTTCATCGCGGCCAGCGGCTGGTTCAGCTCGTGGCTGACCGCTGCCGACATCTCGCCCAAAGCCGCCAGTTTGGACGACTGGGCGAGCGTCAGCTCGGCCACCGCCAGATCTTTCTGCACCTTTTCCCGCTCGGCAATCTCGCGTTGCAGGCGGGCGTTGAGCAGGCGCAGCTCTGCCGACTCGCGCCGGAAGCTCATGCTTTGCGACCAGGCCTTGCGCGACAGGGCGTAAAAGGTCAGCGCCAGCAGGATGGCAAAGCCCATGATTTCCAGCGCCAGCACGCCATTGACTCGCTCGCGCACGGAATCATAGGCGGTAAAGGTCACCATGCGCCAGCCACGGAACGGCACCCGCGCCTCGGTCTTCATCACGGCCTGACCGGCAAGATAGGCGTCGGGCGGGTTCTGCGCCCAGTCGGCGGTGGCCTGCAGCGCGCGCCCGATGGCCGACGGGGCTTCGCGCACCGCCAGTGCCTCGGACAATGGCAGCCCGCGCCAGCGCGGTTCGGTGGCCAGTATGACCGTACCTTCGCTGTCGGCGACCAGCACCGCATCCTGAAACCCGGTCCAGGCGCGTTCGTATTTCATCAGATCGACCGCCACCGCGATCACCCCCACCGGCCGCCCGTCCACGATGACCGAGCGGGAATAGGTGAAGTCAAATCCGGCGGTGCCACGTCGCGCGGCGGTAAAGATCGTGTCCTTGGCGCGCAGGGCATCGACGTAAAAGCTTTCGGTCCGGTAGGGCGTGCCCAGCAGATTGCGGTTGGTGGCCCCCACCACCCGGCCATCACGGTCCATCAGCATGATCGAGGCCACGCCGATTTCGGATTGCACCTTGATCAGGCGTTGCGAGGTCTGGGAAAAATTGCCGACCCGCAGCGCCTCGCCAAAGGCGGGGTCGGTGGAGAGCAGCAGCGGCACCACCGAGGTCCGCTGCAATTCCGAGATCATGTTGCCTGAGTAGAGCGCCAGCCGCAGATCGGCCCGGTTGCGCGTGGTTTCCGAGAACCGTTCGGTCAGCCAGCGGTTGGTAACCAGAACCACGCCGACGGCCAGCATAACCATCAGCGCAATCACCAGTTTGACGCGCCAGGAAATCCCCTGCACGTCTTCATCCTGATCAACTGGAAGCCGTGTGTCCGCCATGCGCGCGACTCTAGGCTCTGGTCAGAGCCGCCTCAAGCCGGGGCCGGTCAGGCAAGCGCCATCCCGCCCATCAGCGCGCGGAACATTCCGGCGCCATCGGTGCCGCCGTGAACCGGCTCGCAGGCGCGTTCGGGATGGGGCATCATGCCCAGCACGCGGCGGTTGTCAGACAGCACACCGGCGATATCGGCCATCGAGCCATTGGGGTTTTGCTCATAGGTAAAGGCAATGAGGTCTTCGCCTTGCAAGCGGGCCAGACCTTCGGCGTCGATGGTATAGTTGCCGTCATGATGCGCGATCGGAATCTCGATATCCTGCCCGCGTCCGTATTCAGAGGTATAGGCGCTGTTGGTGGTCTCGACCCGCAGCGTGACGCGCTTGCAGGCGAATTTGAGACCCGCGTTGCGCATCAGCACACCGGGCAGCAGGCCCATTTCGGTCAGCACCTGAAAGCCGTTGCAGATGCCCAGAACGAAGCCGCCTTTTGCGGCATGGGACTTGATCGCCGCCGCGATGGGGGATTGTGCGGCAATCGCGCCGCAGCGCAGGTAATCGCCAAAGGAAAACCCGCCCGGCACGCCCACCACATCAACGCCAAGCGGCAGGTCGGTATCCTTGTGCCAGACCCGTGCCACCTGAAACCCCGCCTGTTCAAAGGCCGATGCCAGATCACGGTCGCAGTTTGATCCGGGGAAGGTGATGACAGCGGCTTTCATGGGACTCTCCCTGAGGGTGCGATGAGTGTCGCCATAGCGCAAGTGGCAGCCCGCTTCCAGTCCGGGATTGGCCTATTTGCCGCGATAATGCAGCAAGACAAACACCCGGATCGCCGAGGCCAGCCCTGCATCGCCCTGACGGGCCGCATCAATGCGGGTGGCAAGGGCATTCACCGTCTCGTCCTGCTCAGTGGCGATGGTGCGAAAGGCATCCCAGAACTCAGGCTCCAAGGAGACGCTGGTGCGGTGCCCGTGCAGGGTCAGCGAGTGTTTGGCGGGGCGGGCGGTCATCGGCGCAGTCTAGCGGCGGATCGCCGTCGCGCAAAGGGGGTGACGCAGCAGCAGCTTCGGGGAACCGGTCTGGCCGGTAAGGGGTTGATCTGGTCGACATGCGTGTAACGGAGACTTGCCGATGCTGCCACTTGCCACCTATCGCCTGCAACTGCGCAACGGCGTGGATTTTGACCGTGTGCGGGGTGATCTGGATGCCATTGCGCGGCTGGGGGTCAGCCATCTGTATCTGTCACCGATCTTTGCGGCGGCATCCGGCTCCACCCATGGCTATGATGTGACCTGCCCCGATGCCATAGACCCGGATCTGGGCGGCATTGACGGATTTCGTCGTCTGGCCGCTGCGGCGCGGGCGCGCGGCCTTGGCATCATTCTGGATGTCGTGCCGAACCATACCGCGTTTTCACTGGAAAATCCGTGGCTGCGCGATGTGCTGCGCTATGGGCAGGAAAGCCGTTATGCGCAGCATTTCGACATTGACTGGTCTGCTGGGCGGTTGGTGCTGCCGTGGCTGCCGCGCCCGGTCAAGGCGCTGCTGGCCGAAGATGCGTTGCGGGTGGAACCCGATGCGCGGCTTGGGGCGGTACTGGTCGCGGGCGATGTGCGCCTGCCGCTACGCGGCGGGGCAGAGGGCTCGCTGGAGGAGGTGCTGGAGCGTCAGTGCTGGCAACTGGCCGACTGGCAGGCGGGCAGCGACTGCATCACCCACCGGCGGTTTTTCAACATCACCGAGCTGATCTGCATGCGGATCGACCGGGAAGAGGTGTTTGACGACATGCACCGGCTGGTTCTGGCCCTGATCGCCAGCGGCGATGTGCAGGGCCTGCGGGTCGATCATGTGGACGGTTTGCGGGCGCCGGGCGAATATCTGGCGCGGCTCCGCAACCGGGTGGGGCCGGATGTGCCGGTCTGGGTGGAAAAGATCCTGGTGGGAGACGAACCGCTGCCCGACTGGCCGGTCGAGGGCACCACCGGGTATGAGCATGGCCGCCACATCGCGCAGGTCCTGACCCCGCCCGGCGGGGTGGCAGCGCTGACTGCGCTGTGGTCGGGTGCACTGGGCCGCAGCACCGATTATCCGGCGACCCTGACCACCGCCAAGCGCGACATTCTGCGTTATGATCTGGCGGCAGAGGTGTTGCGGCTGGTCGATCTGGGCCGCGCCGCACTGGCCGACGACCCCGCGCATGATCCCGGCCCCGAAACCCTGCGTCAGGCGGTGATCGCGATGCTGGAGGGCATGCCGGTCTACCGCACCTATTTCGGCGAAACCGGGCAGTCGGCGGCTTTTGCCTTGCAGGCGGTCGAGCAGATGCGCGCCTATATCCGCGCCAGTCTGCGCCCGTCCACCACTGCGCTGCGCCTGACCGATTGTGTCGCACAGGCGCAGACCCCGGCAGAGGCCGCGTGCCGCGATTTCTTTCAGCAGACCAGCGGGGCGGTGCTGGCCAAATCGGCCGAGGATACCGCGCTCTATCGCTTTCTGCCCTATCCGGCGGCCTGCGAGGTGGGGGCCGCGCCCGATGATGTGGCGTTGACCTCCGACGGGTTCGCGGCGGTCTGGGCGGCGATGGCACCGGGGGCGATGGTGCTGACCTCGACCCATGACACCAAGCGCAGCGAAGATGCGCGCATGCGGCTGGTGGCTTGCGCGCACCTGCCCGACGCGGTGCAGATCCTGTGGCGCGAAACGTGCGCGCAGCCGCAGGTGCAGGCGGCTTTGGCCGGGGGGATGCGCAAGGATGAGCTGTGGGCTTTGATGCACGCCCTGCTGGCGGCCTGGCAACCGGCGGGCGACGTTGCCGACCTGCCCGAGCGGGTGGCGGCCTATCTGCAAAAGGCGATGCGCGAGGCAAAAGAGATCACCACCCCCTCTCATCCCGACGAGACGGCCGAGGCTGTGCCGCTTGGGCTGGCGCGCGATCTGGCCGCCGCTTGGCAAAGAGACCTGCCAGAGGCGGCGGCGGCGCTGATCGAGCGGGGTGAGATGCTGTCACTGGTGCAACTGGTGCTGAAAACCCTGTCGCGCGGCGTGCCCGATTTCTATCGCGGCTGCGAAGGCCCGGCATTCTGGCTGACCGACCCGGACAACCGCGCACCGGTCGATCAGCGCCAGCTGTTGGCGCTGGAGCAGGCGCAGACGTTCGGCGGGCAGAAATACCGCCTGACCCGCGACCTGCTGGCGCTGCGCCGCGAGCACATCACCGATCTGCGGGGGCCGGGCGGGACAACGCTGGATCAGGCCGGCCGGGGCTTTGTGGTGCGGCGACACACCAGAGCCGGAGTGATCAGTGTAGAGCTGCAAGCCGGACGCGCCCCGGTGCTGCGGCACACCCCTTTGGCGCAGGCCGGCATCGGGGATGCAGCTTGACCCACAGGTATAAAGAAAACCCCCGGACCTGTTGGTCCGGGGGTTTCTGCATCTGACAGCGTACAGGTCAGATCAGAATGCCAGGCTGAAATGTTCGCCCATATCGGGCTGCTTTCCGGTCAGTTTGGATTTCACCAGCTCAAAGGCAAAGCCAAGCCCGCCGGGGGTCAGCCAGACCTCTGCCTCGGTCGGGACCAGCCGGATCAGGCGGATGTCGGGGTCGTCGATGCCGTCGAACCAGCTGCTGGCCACCGGGTTCCACAGCTCTTCCAGCTTGGCCCGGTCCTGCACGATTCCGGCAGCACCCTCGATGCGGGCATGAATATCGTTCTCGCCGGTCACGATCAGCGAGGCATCAGACTCACCATTGGTAAGGGCGTTCACCAGATCGGTGCCCTGCGCGGTGATAAACCAGATCGCTGAATCTTCCTGCCGCGCATAGGGGGACATCGGAACATGGCGGGCGCTGCCGATCGCAAGCATCGCAGAATTCACGCCTTTGATTTCTTTCCAGAACTGATCGACCAACATCGGGATACCTCATTGTAGGACAGGGGCGGACATGGCCGCCTTCACCCTGTCAACTCCGGGCGGGAGGCGTGGTTCCAAAACCGGATGGGCCAGACCGCGCCGCAGCGTTCACGCTGTTGGCATTTGGTGCCGGGCTTGCCTGCGCTTATCTTTCGCAGGACCGCCTGCCGGGTTCCGGCCGCATTCAGGGAGCCGCAGACGCATGACCCCACCCCCCACAAGCGCCGAGGCGCGTGGCCTGCAATCCGCACGCGAGATTGAAGGCCATCTCAAGGCGCTGGAAACCTTTACCCCGATGGCGCTGGGCGTCTTGTCGGTGGCGTCGGGGATCTACACCTATCTGGGCGTCTCATCGCTGCTGAACAACTCTGGCGCGATGAGCTTTTTCGCGGCGGTGGCCTATTCGCTGGCAGTATCGGTCGCGATCTTTGTGTTCTGGAGCTATCTGATCCGCCTTTTGCCCGCGATGCGGAGTGCAGCCTCTAAACTTGGCTTGTTTTTGTCGATGGCGCTGGGGTCGCTGGCGATCATCGCCATGTCCAGCTGGCTGAACGCGGCGGCGCTTGCCGGCTCGGCGGCGGTGGAGCAGCATCTGGCCAGGACGGTGCAGGAGTATCAGGTCGGGCTGGAACAGACCAACCGGGTGACGGTGGCGGCGCAGGGGCTGGGCCTTGATGTCGCGCGCACGCGGCAAAGCTTTCAGGATCTCTCGGCGCAAGAGGCCACGGGCAATCTGTCTGGCACGGCGGGGCGGGGCGCGGTGTTCCGGGTTCTGACCCAGAAGGCGGACGAACTGGCCGGGCTGGAGGCGCAGATCGCGGCGCAAGGTCCGCTGGTCGAGGCCGCGTTTTCCGAAGGCAACCTGATCCTCAGCCGGATGCGGGCGCTGACCGCCTCCAGCGGTGATGTCGAGCAGCGCTCGGTCGAGTTTGCCGAAGAATCGGTGCGGCTGGCCGGGCTGATCGCGCAGTTGCGGCAACTTTCGGTGGCGCCTCTGGTGGCACGTGCAGCACAGGATCTGTCGGCCTCGGTCGTGGTGCCGGAACTGGACGGCTCGACCGACAGCATCCGCAGCGACCAGCGCAGCACGATTGATGCGGTGCTGACACTGCTGGCACAGCGAGCGACGACGCTGAAAGCGGCGGCGGATGAGGTGCTGGCGATGCCAACGCCGGATGACACCACCTATGCGCCGATCTCGACCGCCGATGCGGTGCTGCGCTATGCGGGCGATTTTGTCCCGTCCTGGGCCGGGGCGATTGCGATTGACCTGCTGCCTGCGGTGCTGGTGCTGATCATGATGGTGGCGCAAAGCGCGATCCGGACCGAGCGCGGCACCTCGGCCCCCGAGGAAACGATGACGCTGGCCGAAATCCGCGCCGCCGTGACCGCGCTGCGGGCACTGGAAGCGCCTGCGCCCGTTGCCGAACCGCTTGCAGAGCCGGGGCCGCCGCCGATGCGGGTGGCCGCTGTTGACCCCTTGCCTGAGGCGGCCGATGTGCCGCCGCCGCATCTGATCAGCGGCAGGCGCTGAATGACCGGCTGGCGGGTACCCCGTTCCGCGCGGGTGTTGCAGGCAATGCTGGTGGCGCAGGTGGCCTTGGCCGGGCTGATCGTGTTTGGCGATTTCAGCCGCGTGCTGCCCGATCTGTTCCGCGCCAACCCGGCCCCGCCCGCCGCCGTGCCGGTGCGCCCCGGCGATCAGACCCGCCGCTATGCGCCGCGTGATCTGCCGCGCGACCTGCCCGCCGGGCCAGGGTTTCCGCGCAGCGATGACGTGCCCGCGCGGTTGCAGTTCACCGAAATCACGGTTGACGGGGCCAGAACCGTGCTGCTGGAGGGCGCGATCGAGCCGGGCGATGCCGCCCGCTTTGCCGACTATCTGGAGCAGCGGGCGGCGGTGCCCGAACAGATCGCGCTGCACAGCCCCGGCGGGTCGGTCACGGATGCGCTGGAAATCGGGCGGATGATCCGCGCGGCAGAGGTGCCGACGCTGATGCCGGCGGGGGCGGCGTGTTTTTCGGCCTGCCCCTATATCCTTGCCGCCGGGACCGAGCGGCGGGTCAGCCGCACCGCGCTTGTCGGGGTGCATCAGCATTACTTTGGCGAAAGCACACTGTTGCCCGCCTTTGTCGCGGTCGAAAGCATTCAGCACGGGCAGGGCGAGGTGCTGGATTATCTGGACGAGATGGGCATCGACCTGCGGCTGGCGGCCCGCGCCATGCAGACCCCACCCGCCAATATCTACATTCTGGTCGAGGACGAGCTGACGGACTTTGCTTTGGCGACCGGGATGGTCGACTAGCGTTTCAAAGGTGGGTCAGAAGCTGCCGAACACCATGCCTAGCGCAATGATCAGGGCGCAGGCCAGGATGGGGATGACGACCGCCACCACAAAGATATCGCCGTAAGCCTGCCGGTGGGTCATGCCGCAGATGCCCAGCAGCGTGATCACCGCGCCGTTATGGGGCAGGGTATCAAGGCCCCCGGTGGCGACCGCCACCACCCGGTGCAGCAGAGCCGGCTCAGCGCCCTGCACAGCGGCCTGCGCGACCAGCGATGGCCCCAGCACATCCAGCGCAATCGACATGCCACCCGAGGCAGAGCCGGTGATCCCCGCCAAAGCCCCCGATGACAGGGCGGCCGAGATCAGCACATTGCCGCCCGACAGCCCCTCCAGACTGCTGCGCAACACCTCGAACCCCGGCAGGCTCGCGATCACCGCGCCAAAGCCGACAAGGCTGGCGGTGTTGAACAGGGGCAGCAGCGCGGATTCCGCCCCGGCATTCACCACCTGCATCATCTGCGGCGGGCGGCTGAGGATCAGGGCCAGCCCCAGCGCGAAAGCAAGCGCGGTGATCACCGACCACAGCCCCTTGACCCGCGCAAGCTCTGTCGCGCCATACCGCGCATCAGCCAGATAGCCGGTGTCGAGCGCGGGCAGGATCACGCTGCCCATCATCAGCGTCACCACCCCCACCGACAGGATCGGCACCAGCGCCACCCAGAGCGGCAGGGGCGTGTCGCGCGGCGGGGTTTCCGGCGTATCGGGCGGGGCCTCGCCCGCCATCCGCCGCACCCGCAGCTGCAGCCATGCAATCCCCAGCCCCAGCATCACCGCCGCCGCAATCAACCCCAGACCGGGGGCGGCAAAGGGGGTGGTGCCAAAGGTGGCCATCGGAATTGCGTTCTGGATCGAGGGCGTGCCGGGCAGGGCCGTCATGGTAAAGGTGAACGCGCCAAGGGCGATGCTCGCCGGGATCAGCCGGGCAGGCAGGTCGGTCCGGGCAAACAACGCCCGCGCAAGGGGCCAGGCAGCAAAGGCCACCACAAACAGCGAGACCCCGCCATAGGTCAGCACCGCACAGGCGGCGACCACGGCGAGGATGGCGTTTTGCGGGCCAAGCGCGGTTGCGATGGTCTGCGCCAGCCGCTGCGCCGCACCTGACGCCTCCATCACCCGGCCAAACACCGCACCCAGCAGGAACAGCGGAAAGAACGCGATCACAAACCCGCCCGCCGCCTGCATGAACACCTGTGTATAGCCCGCCAGCACCGGCGCGCCCGACAAACTGGCGGCCAGCAAGGCCAGCAGCGGGGCCAGCACCAGCACCGACATGCCGCGCCACGCCCCCAGAATGAGCAGGGCCAGAGCCATCAGGATCAGCAGAACCGTCATCTCGCCTCCTTGCTGCGCTGCAGCATAGCGCGTCGGCGGACGGGAGGATAGGGCGCCGCCGGGTCTGTCCGGGCGGCAGATGCGCACAGGCGGCGGATGGCTCTGCCTGCGCGGGTCAGCGCGCGAATTTCATCGGCAGGGTAAAGCTGTAGCTCGCGTCGGTCAGGCCCTTGGGGGCTGCAGCGAATTTGCCCGCTTGGCGCACGGCGCTGATTGCGGCCTCGTCCAGCGCGGCGTTGCCGGAGGATTTGGCGATTCCCACGCCGGTCAGCGCCCCGGCGCGGCTGACGGTCAGGCGCACGGTCACGGTGCCAGAGGCACCTCTGGCGGCAGAGGGATAGCGCTTGCGTCTCTCCACCCGTGCCCGTACCGACGCGCCCCAGCTGCTTTGCAGGTCGTTGATCCTGGCCGCAGACAGGGTTGCCGCCTGCGCCTCTCCGCCTTGACCAGCCTGCGCCCCACCACCGGTTCCGGCGGCTTTCTGCGCCACTTGCCCGGCCGAGGGTTGGCTGGCTGGCGGCTTTTTCTGTTCGGCGGGTTTGGCGACCTGCCTTGGCTCTGGTGGCTTTGTCACAACCTGCGGCTTTGCCTTTGGCCTGACCTTTGGCACAGGCTCCGGCTCTGGCTCCGGCTCAGGGGCGATGTCCGGCGGCGGCTCGGGCAGGGTGACATCGGCGACCAGCGGCGTGTCCGCCATCTGCGGCAGCGCCAGCATCGGCGGCGGTGCGGGGGGCAGCGCGGGTTCGGCGAGGGCGGCCATCTGCGGCGGCGGCTCGGGGGCCTCGGGCATCGCAAGCTCTGGCGCAGGTTCGGTGACGGGTTGCGGCGGGCGGTCCCAGTCGGCGACCAGATCGGCAAGGCTGGCATCGGCGGCTTGCAGCGATACCAGATCCTCGCCACCCGCGCCGGACGACACCGCACCCGCAGGGGCAGGCTGCGACACAAATGCCGCGATATGCAGGCCAATGGCAAGGGTCAGGGCGCAAACCGCCTGTACGGGTGCAGATGTCATGAACGCCCCCCTTCGGCCACGAGTTCAATGCTGGCAAACCCCAGTCCAGACAGTTTTGGCAGCAAACCAGCCAGAGTTGTGGCGGGCAGGGCGGTGTCTGCCCGCAGGGTCAGGCGGGGCGGTTCCGCCGTGCAATCAGCGGTGGCGCAATGGCTGTCGCGGCTGGCGCTGATCTGGGCCAAGGCGGCATCCGCCAAAGAGTCGCGATAACCGATCTGGCCGTCAGCGGCGATGAACAGGGTAAACTCGCCCTGCGCCTCGGCTTCGGTCTGCGCGACAGGCGGGGTGACCGCAAAGGGCTCGGGCGGGGTCAGACGGGCGGAAATCAGGAAGAAGATCAGCAGCAAAAACACCACGTTGATCATCGGCAGCAGGTTTTCGACAGGTTTCCGGCGGGGGGGATCACTGAAATTCATCGGCTACTCCACCAGCACCAGCCGCGAAAAACCCGCAGCGCCCAGCGTTTCCATCAGCACGACCAGCGCTTGCAGATCGGCCCCGTCCTGTGGCCGCAACACGATGGCATCATCAGGGCTGTCCATCAGCGCGGTCAGGGCGGCGGCCAGATCTTCGGGCGCGATGGCCCTGCCGTTCAGGCGCAGGCCCTCAGCAGACAGTTCCACCAGACGGGGCGGGCCAGAGTAGCTCCCGCCGCTGCCGGGCAGCGACAGCGGCACCGCCCGGTCGACGCCAAAGCGCGAGGCCAGCATGAAAAACACCAGCAGCAGAAACACGACGTCGATCATCGGCGTCAGATTGGGCCGCCTGCGGGGGCGATCTGCGCCAAAGCTGATCATTCTGCCGCCTGCTGCATCGGGGTCTCTGAGCTGGCCCCATGCAGGATCTGCGTCGCCGAATCCTCCATGTCATGGCGCAGCGAATCCACCACCGCCTCGAACCAGGTCAGCGCCACCTGTGCGGGGATGGCCACGGCCATGCCTGCGGCGGTGGTCAGCAGCGCCTCCCAGATGCCGCCCGCGAGTGCCGCAGGGTCGGCGCGGCTGCCCGCCTCTTGCAGGGCCTGAAACGCGGCGATCATCCCGGTGACAGTGCCCAAGAGGCCCAGCAAGGGGCCGATGGTCGAGGCCAGTTCGAGACCCCGCAATCCGGCGCGGGCCTTGAGCAGCAGGCCGCGCGCCACGCGCCCGGTTTCCGCTTCGGCGGCGTCGCGGTCCAGGCCGGGGTTCAGGGCGGCTCTCATCGCAGCATGGGCCAGAATGGCCCGCAGCGAGCGGCGCTTTTCCAGCAGGCTCAGGGCTTCTGCTGTTTGTCCCGTCTTCCACAGGGCCAGAGCCCTTGCTGTATGCCGCCCGCCCGACCACGCGCCGAACGACACAAGGCGCATGATTTTCCACAGAATCAGCGTGACTGTCAGAACCGACAGCAGCGCGATGGCCCACATCGCAGGGCCGCCCATTTCGACGAAGGACACAAAGGCTGACACGGCCGTTGCAGCGGTGTCTGTGCCCGGATCTGTAGCCGTTTCCATCTGCCTCTCCTGAGTTGCGGCTTTCGGGCTACAATTGGTGACTAAATTTGTCAACAAGGTGCGGAGACGATAACATGCACTTGCATGTATTTGTTGTCCCCGCTACCCGGCCCGCATGACGCAGCCACGGATGTCCGAAGCCACGCCGAACCCAAACACATAACGGAGTGGTCCATGACCCGTTTCAAATTCGCAGGGGCGCGCGGCCTGTTGTTCGCCAGCGCCAGCATTTTTGCCTTGCCGGCACTGGCACAGGACATCAGCCTTGACCCGATTCTTGTCGAACAACAGGATGAGCAGGCCGGGGCGGCGGACCGGGCCACCACGCAATACGTCTCGCAGGCCGAGCTGGAGCGCGCGCGCACCGGCGATCTGAAGGATCTGTTTGCCGGAATCGCCTCGGTCTCGGTCGGCGGCGCAATGCCGATTGCGCAGAAGATTTTCGTCAACGGCGTCGACATGCTGAACCTGCGGGTAACGCTGGACGGTGTGGCGCAGAACAACCGCGCGTTTCACCATGTCTCTGCCAATGCCATCGACCCCGGCCTGCTGAAAGCCGCGCGTGCCGATGCGGGCGTCGCGGCGGCGGATGCCGGGCCACATGCGATGGCGGGATCGGTGGTGTTTGAAACCGTGGATGCAGGCGATATTCTGGAAGACGGGCAGGCCATCGGCGGCAACCTGCGGCTGTCCTATGCCGACAACGGCAACACCCTGACCGGCGCGCTGACCGCTGCCGGGCGTCATGAAGGGTTTGAGTGGCTGGGCTATCTGAAATCCGCGCAGGGCGATGATTACAAGGCGGGCGCTGGTGATGTCGTCTCTGGCACCCGCGCCGATCTGCAAAGCGGGTTGGTCAAGCTGGCCTATGAAAGCGATCAGGGCGACCGGATCGAGTTTTCGGCCCAGCAGTTGCGGGATGCGGCGTTGCGCCCTTATCGAGCCAATTTTGGCGGTACAATCGGCGGTCGTCCGACCCCGGCAACGCGGGTTTATGACACCACCCGGACCAGCGTTTCGCTGAGCTATGAGAACACGCAAGCCACCGGCATGTGGGACCCCAAATTTGTGGTCGGGTTTTCGGAAAGCGAAGTCGATGTGCCCGATCCGTATCGCAGCGAAGGCACCTCGGGCACCCGGTCGCTGACGCTGCAGAACACCTTTAACCTGAGCGAGCGTGACACGGTGACGGTGGGCGTTGATGCCTATCGCCGCAACGGGCTGTATGAAGGGCCGGGGCTGCGGCTGGAGGAGAAATCGCGCAACATCGGGGTGTTCGCTCAGGCGCGGCTGGAGCCGGTGGAGCGGCTGAAACTGTCGTTCGGCCTGCGCGCCGACCGCCAGACCTTTACCGGCGTGACCGGCTGGCAGGACACGAATTCCGGTCTGTCCGGCAATGCTTCGGTGTCTTACGGCGTGACCGACGCTTTGACCCTGCGCGCCGGGGTGTCATCGGTGTTTGGCGGCATCGACATCGAGGACAACTATACCTATGACCGCGCACCACGCGCGCTCTGGTCTTATGCGACGCTGAAACCGTCGCGGTCGGAAAACATCGTGGCAGGCGTGGACTGGACCGATGGCCGCCTGACGCTTGGCGGCGAGGTGTTCCAGACCAAGATCGACGATGCGCGCGGGGCCGAAGATAACTTTGACTTTGAAAGCCGGGGCTTCAACCTTGGCGGCACCTATGGCTGGGGCGGCGGCTTTGCGCGGCTGACCTATTCCAACAGCAAGGTCAAAGTGAACGGCAACCCATCCAGCAGCTATGACGCGCAGGATTTCGGCGCGCCGCTGGGTCAGGTTCTGGCGTTCGAGGTGCAGCAAGAGGTCGGTGCCTCGGGTTGGACGCTTGGTGGCAGTCTGGATGTGGCCTTTGACTACAACGAGCTGCCTGCGGATGCGCAGAACACGCTCAAAGGCTATGAGGTGGTGAATGTGTTTGCGGAATACGTGCCGCCGCGCATGCAGAACCTGCGTCTGCGGGCCGAGGTAACGAACCTGTTTGACACCGATTTCGCCGACCGTGCGACCTATGGCGCGGATTTCAACACCGTGATCCCACTGCGCGAACCGGGCCGCACTGTGACGCTGTCGCTGGTGTCAAAGTTCTGATGCCTTCTGACGGCGGGGCAAATGACCCCGCCGTCAGGGATACAGCCGGATCAGCACGCGGCACAGGGCATAGGCCTCGTCCGTGCTGAGCCGGTGCGCGAATTCGGTCTGGATGGCGGCCATGTATTCGGGCCAGATCGCTTCATTCGCCAGCCGCCCGGCATCAGTCAGAAACAGCCGTTGCCCGCGCCCGGCCCCCGGCATCCGCTCGCGCCGGATCAGGCCTGCGGTGGCCATGCGGCTGACATGGCGCGACAGCGTGTATTGCGCGATGTGCAGCTGACGTTCCAGTTCGGCCATCTGCAGGCCGTCGCTGCTGCGGTCAATCTCCAGCATGATCTCGTGCCAGACCGGGTCTTCCATGCTGTGACGGCGCAGGGCGCGCGCGATGCGGGGAAAGGCGGTGCGCTGGATGCGCAACAGGTTGAACCATACCCGGTTATAGCCGATGCGCGGATCGTCATCGGGAAAATCCGGGGCAGGGGGCGGCAGGTCTGTGGTGTTGCTGGCGGTCACTGGCACATCCATTCGGGTGGGGTTACGCTTTCATAGCCGTTAAGCCCTTGCCCTGTCAGCCTTGACCTTGCCACCCGTCACCTTTCCAGCTGGTCACAGATGATGCAGCACCAGCGGCTTACCCTCAACCTGCATCACCTGCAGGTCCATGTCATAGATCGCCCCCAGCACTTCGGCAGTGCAGACCTGCGCCGGCGGGCCCTCAGCCGCGATGCGCCCGGATTTCATCGCAACGATATGATCGGCCCAGACCGCCGCATGGTTGATGTCATGCAGCACCACCACAATGCTGCGCCCCGCATCGCGCAATCCCGCCAGCCGCGCCATCACGCCGCGCGCATGCGCCATGTCGAGCGCGGCGAGGGGTTCATCCAGCAACAGCCAGTCCGCCCCCTGCGCCAGCGTCATCGCGATAAAGGAGCGCTGCCGCTGCCCGCCCGACAGGGCATCAAGAAAGCGGTCGGCCAGCGCGGTAAGGTCCATATCTTCCAGTGCCTGCTTGACCAGTTCTGCATCCCTCGGGCCGGGCCTGCCCTGATGATGCGGCCAGCGGCCAAAGCTGACCAGCTCGCGCACCCGCAACCGGCTGCCCAAGGGGTTGGATTGCGACAGGATCGCCATTTGTTTGGCTAGAGCGCGGGTATCGGTGGTGCCGATGTCGGACCCGTCAACGCGGATCTGGCCCGCCTGCAATGCCATCAGCCGACCCGTAAGCGACAACAGGGTGGATTTGCCCGCGCCGTTCGGCCCGATCAGCGCGGTCAGCTTGCCCTTGGGCAGGCGCAGCGTGATGTCTGACAGGATTGGCGTCTTGCCAATCTGGTGGCTGACGCCCTGAACCTCGATCATCTGATGCGCCCCCTTAGCAGCAGCCACAGGAAAAACAGCCCGCCGACGAACTCGATCACCACCGACAGCGTGGATTGCAGGCCAAGTGCGCGTTCGAACAGCGTCTGCCCGCCGACCAGCAGGATACCGGCGATCAGCATCGCCATGGGCAACAGCCGGGCATGGCGATGGGTGCCTGCCGCTTCATGCGCCAGCCCCGCGACGATCAGCCCGAAGAACGCAATCGGCCCGACCAGTGCCGTCGCGACAGAGACGAGCACCGCGACAAGCGCCAGTGCCAGCAGCATCAGCCGGTCATGCGCCAGACCCAGCGAGATGGCGATGGGGCGGCCAAGCGCCAGCACATCCAGACGTGGCGCTACCCACAGCGCCAGCCCGATCGCGCCACAGGTCAGCAGGGCCGCGATCGGCAGCAGATCGGTATTCACCCGCGCAAAGCTGGCAAAGCTGGCGTATTGCACCACGGCAAAGGCGTTGGGGTCCAGCAGCCGCGCCAGAAACCCGGCGGCCGAGCGGAACAGCACACCCAGGATAACCCCGGTCAGGATCAGCCGCGCCACATCCTGCCCGGCGCGGCCCAGCAAGGTGCCAAACAGCACCAGCGAGGCGGCGATCATGATCACCACCTCGACCGTGAACTTGACCGGCGCGGCCAGACCGGCAAAGCCGCTCAGGCCAAGGCTGGCGACCAGAGCGGTCTGCATCAGGATATAGAGCGCATCAAACCCCATGATCTGCGGCGTCAGAATCCGGTTGCGGCTGACGGTCTGAAACAGCACCGTCGCCACCGCGACCGCCGCCCCTACCAGCAGCATTCCGGCCAGTTTGCCCGTGCGCAGCGACAGCACAAACTGCCAGCTCGCGCCCAGCCCCCAGAACAGATAGGCGGCGCAGGCAGCGGTCAGTGCCAGTGACAATAGGGTGAAGCGTCTATCCACGCGCAGGCTCGCGGTACAAGAGCCACAGGAACAGCAGGCTGCCGACCACCCCCAGCACCGTGCCCACCGGCACCTCATAGGGATAGCGCACCAGCCGCCCGGTGATGTCGCAGACCAGTACCAGCGCCGCCCCGCCCGCCGCCGTGACGGGCAGGGTGGCCCGCAGGTTGTCGCCCATGCTGCGCGCGACGATATTGGGCACGACCAGCCCGATGAAGGGGATCATGCCGACGGTCACGATCACCAGCGCGGTCACTACCGCCACCACCACCAGCCCCAGCCGCATCACTGCATCGGGGTTCAGCCCCAGCCCGGTGGCGGTTTCCTGCCCCAGCCCCAGAATGGCAAAGCGGTCGGCGGCAAACCATGCGAGGGCCGCTGCGGCGGCGGCGATCCACAACAGCTCATACCGCCCGGCGATCACGCCGGAAAATTCGCCGGTGAACAGCCAGATGCTGATCATCTGCAACAGATCGGTCTGCCAGCCGATAAAGGTGACCATCGCGCCCAGAATCGTGGACAACACAATGCCGACCAGCGGCACCAGCAGCACCTCGCGCGCGGGCAGGCGGCGGATCAGCCGCAGGAACAGCGCGGTCCCGGCCATGGCGGCAAGGCTGGCGGCAACCATCTTGATCCAGATCGGCGCAGCGGGCGCGATCAGCGTGACCGCCAGCAACCCCAGCGCCGCACTTTCCGCCGTGCCGGTGGTGCCCGGCTCGACAAAGCGGTTGCGCACCAGCTGCTGCATCACCACCCCGGCAATGGCCAGCGCCGCCCCGGTCAGGATCACCGCCAGCGTGCGCGGCAGGCGCGACACGGTCAGGATCAACGCGGCCTGCGGGTCGGTGCCAAGGGTGGCCAGATCCATATCCGCCGCCCCGATCAACAGGCTGGCGGCGGACAGCGGCAAAAGCGCGAGGGTCAGGGCAAGGGCCGGGCGCATGGCTGGGCAGGTCTTTGGGCTATTTGGAGAACGCGGCGGTCAGTTCCGACAGGGTGGTGGTGATCGAGGTGTAGCCGCCACCCGCGATGTAGACCGGACCCGAGGACAGATAGAGGATCTGGCCCTTTTGCCCTGCCGTAGTTCCCGCAACCAACGGATTATCCAGCGTGGCCTGCGCGGAAGCCGTCTCGCCAATGGCGGCAGCGCGGTCCACCACGATCAGCCAGTCAGGGTTGGCCTGCGCGATGAATTCGAACGAGACCGCATCGCCATGGGTGTCGGGGTTCAGGTTCGCGTAGGCTTCGGGCAAATCAAGCGCGGTGTGCAGCCAGCCAAATCGCGAGCCCTTGCCATAGGCCGAGACCTTGGGTCCGTTGGTCTGCAGGATCAGCGCGGTGCCCTTGCCCGCCACGGCGGCCTTGGCGGCAGTCAGGGTCGCGTCATAGCTTGCCAGCAGCTCTGCCGCCTGTTCGGTCTTGCCGAACAGGGTGCCATAAGCCTCGATCCGCTGCCGCGCCTCGGTGGGGATGTCTTCCCAGATCGTCATGTCGATGGTGGGCGCAATCGGCGACAGCGCATCCACCTGCGTCGATGACCGCCCGCCCACGATGATCAGATCGGGCGCCAACCCGGCAAGCGCCTCCAGATCCGGCTCGAACAAGGTGCCCATCGGGTTGACCGGCACATCGGACAGATAGTCCACATACAGCTTGTCCGGGGTGCCATCCGGGGTCACGCCAAGCGCGGTCAGGGTGTCGATGGCGGCAATGTCGAACACGGCAATCTTTGCCGGACCAGCGGGGACCGAGACCTCGCCCTGCGCGGTCAGGATCGTCACCGGCTCGGCATGTGCCATAGTGACGGCAAACGGAAGTGCGGCCAGCAGGCCGAAAAACGGGGCACGGATCATCAGCAGCTCCTGAGGCTTTGGCGTGTGGCTGATGATCTGGCTTCACGCGGTTTGCGCCCTGTTACCGCCTTGTCTTGGCGGATTCCAGCGGATATTCCGTGTAAAACAGTAGGGAATTGCACATGATCGCCTCAACCGCCCGCTATGCAACGGAAAACGGCTCGAAATACCTGCAACAGCTGTGCAATCACTTTGCGCATAAGGTGGCGGTGAGCTTTGACGAGTCGCAAGGCACCGCCGCGCTGATGACCGGCCCGGCGACATTTGTGGCCGACACGGACGGGCTGACCATCCGGGTGACAGCTGACGATATGAAGGGGCTGATTCAGGCGCGGTTTGCCATTGATGTGCATCTGGTGACCTTTGCCCATCGTGAAGGTTTTTCGGGCCTGAGCTGGAATGTTGAAGACCTGCCCGAGGCCAGCGCCCCTGCCTGACCGGCCCCGCGGCGTGGGCCGTTGCGGCGTGATCATCTGGCCCAGTAGGCTGCGGCGCGGCTTTCTTCCTTGCTCAAGCCTGCCCGGGTCATCCAGAGCCGTGCCGCCTCGGCCTGCGCTTTATCGGCCGCGAAAAACACGAACCGGCGGGAGGGGGGCAGCACCAGCCTGTCGAGCAAAGTGACGGGCTGCACCGATGCGCCGATGATCCAGACCAGCCGCAGCCGGTGGGGCAGCGCCACTTGCTGCACATCGCCGGGATCTGGCACGCAAATGAAGGCCTGCCCGCAAGCGGTTGCGGGCAAAGCCTGAATCATCCGCATGATGACGGGAACGGCGGTTTCATCGCCCACCAGCCCGACCCAATCGGCAGCACTTGTGCCGCCGCCCCCCGGCCCGGTCAGGCCCACGGGATCACCCGGTTTCAACCCGGCCGACCAGTTGGTGACCCTGCCGCCGTCATGCAGAAAGATGTCAATGTCGATCCAGCTTCCCAGCGGATCCATCGCACGCACGGTATAGGGCGGGCGGTGCCACGCCTCCGGCCCGCCGGGCCAGTCGAGCCCGGCTTCAGTCTCAACCGGCAGACCGGCACCTTCGGGCCCGATCATGAACCGGAAATGCAGCCCCCCGGTCAGAAACCGCCGGAAATCGCCGGTCAGGCGCAGGCGCCGGAAATTCGGCGACAGGTCAAGCACATGCGCGACATGGCCTAGGGTCATTGTCAGCTTTGGCCGGATCGGGGTGGCGACGGTCATGCAAGCCCCTCTGATCCGGCGGGAAGGGTGCAGACGGCATCGGCGGCCCCCTCGGCATACGCGGTTCCGGCGTCCTGGGGGATCAGCACCTGCACGTTTTTCAGGCCCAGATCGGCCATCTGCCACGGCACCCCGCCACCAAACTGCAGATGCCCCATGCCGATGATGCCAACCGCCAGCGGTGCGCCGGGCAGGCGGGTGGCGTTTTGCAGCCGGATCGCAAAGGCGCGGTCCCAGACCTCTTGCGCGCGGATGAACCGGTCAAACGCCGGGTCGGCGGCAGAGGTTGCCACGCGGTCTGGGCGCGGCCCGCCGGTCAGCTCAAACACAAAGCGGCGATAGGCGTCGGGCGAGGGGCGGGGCGCGCTCAGGCCCTCTTTCAGCGCCTCCGGCACCGCGTCCCAGCCCTGTGCGCCGGTCGCGCGCACCAGATCGCGCGCCACGTTCAGCCCGACCATCGGCACCCGCATGTCCCGGCAAAACCGGAACAGCGGCAGGTATAGCTCGGGCGGAAAGCCCCAGACCGTGGCCCAGCCCACCTGTTCCAGAAACTCAGGCTCGGACAGCGCACCGGTCACCCATTGTGCCAGCACCGGGTCAGCGCGGGCGGGAAACATCTCGAACCCCATCACGATGGGGCGGTGCGCCAGCAGCCCGGCAGCCACGTAAAGCTGCCAGCGATGATGATCGGCACGGTCATGCCGCTCGCCCAGCAGCACCGCGTCAGAGGCGGCAAGGCGCGCCATCAGGGCAGGGTGGGTGATGGCGCTGCCGCCGACTGTCCAGAGGGGCTGGCTCATGCGCCTGCCTCCGGTGTGATGGTCAGCCCGGTCGGCTGGCCCAGAGCGTTCAGCGCGATATGCCGGCCCTCCACGATCTGCCAGCCGGCGACGGCACCGGCCCTGAGGTGCAGGTGGAAATCGGGGGTCATCACGTTGATGAACCCCATCGCGGGCCTGACGGTTTCGATACGCCCCTGCCAGCTTTGGGTGAAGCCCGTTTGGTCAACGGCAATGGTTACAGGCAAGGCTGATTCAGCCAGAGCACTCAACAGGACAAAGCCTGCATCCTGTTCGGCAGGGGTCTCTGATGCAGCGGTGGGTGGGTCCGACGGTTCGGGCACAACGGCAAGGCGGGCAAAGCCGGTCAGGGCGGCCTCCATCGGCGCGCCTCCTTCCATGCTGACGACGGCGGCGATCACCGCGCCGGAATTGTCCAGAAACGTCAGGCGGGGATAGGCGTTGCCCTGCATCACCGAGCGGCGGTCGATCAGGATCTGCGCCACCGGGGCCGGATCAATCGTCGCCGCATGGCACGCGCCTGACAGGCGCAGCCGCCCCGCCTCGGGCGTCACGGCCTGAACCACGCCGATCCGTTCATGCGTGGCCCCGCCGGTTTTGGCGATCACCATCACCCGCCCCATCCGGGGCAGGCGTTCCAGAACCCGGCCGGGGGCAGCCCCGACCAGCCGCTCCAGCGGCGGCAGGTCCGGCGGGGTGAGGGGGGCGGGGTGCAGGGCGGTCATGCCAGTTTCCTTTCCGGATCAGTGGGGCCGATGTGCAGGGTGTCATCCGCTTTCAGAACAGACGGAATGCGGTGGGCGACAAGAACGAGGGTGGTGTCTGGCAACTCCGCACGCAGCCAGCTCAGCAGATCGGCTTCGGCAGCAAGATCAAGCGCCGATGTGGCCTCGTCCATCAATAGCCAGTCGGGGGCGTTCAGAACGGCGCGGGCAAGGCCAAGCCGCTGGCGTTCCCCCATCGACAGCCCGGCCAGCCCGGTCTCTCCCTCACCAGAGGCAAGGCGGTGGCTCAGGCCAAGCCGGGACAACACCGCGATGACGCGGGAGGGATCCAGCGTGGCCGGATCCAGTGGGTGGCAGGCGGCGGCCATCAGCCCGTCGCCCAGCACCGGCGCACCCGCGGGCAGGAACAGGAACCGCCCCGCCGGGCGCACGATCCGGCCTTCGCCCCAGGGCCACAACCCGGCAATGGCGGCCAAGAGCGTGGTCTTGCCCTGACCCGAGGCCCCGGTGATCAGAAACACCCGGCCGGGGCGGATCACCCGGTCGGGCACGACATCCAGCCAGCGACCCTCGGGCGTGGCAAGGCGCAGGGCGGACAGGCGCAGCGCGCCATCTTCGGCCACGTCACGCCGGATGTTGCGCGGCGCGGCGGGCAGCGGTGACAGGGTGGTGGTCGCCTGCACCAAACCGTCAAGCCGCTCACAGACCGCCACAAATTCTGCCAGCTTGCGATAAGAGAAGATGAACCACGACAGCGTGGTCGTCACATTGGAAAAAGCCGATGCCAGCTGCATCAGCCCGCCCAGAGTGATCGCCGCCGCGAAATAGGCGGGCAGGGCGAAAAACGTCGGCATCCGCAACACCGTCTGCATGTAGGGGCGGCCAAACAGGCCCTGCACCAGCTCGGCCCGGATCAGCCGGTGCCAGTTTGCCGCCACCGCTGCAAAGCGGCTGTCCAGCCGCCTGCGCTCGGCCGCCTCGCCCCCCGATTGCGCGACCATGTCGGCGCGGTCGCGCAACTGGATCAGCGCATGGCGGAAATCGGCCTCGGCGCGTTCGCGGGTGAAGTAATGCCCTTTCAGGGGGCGGCCCAGCAGATGCGTGATCACGGTTGAAGCCGCGACATAAACCGGGGCAAGCCAGAACATATAGCGCGGGATCTCGATCCCGATGCCAAAGGCGGTGAAGCTGAGGGCAAAGCCGGACAGCGCCCACAAGATCGCCACGAAAGACACCAGCGACACCAGTTCCGAGATCAGATCCAGCGTGAATTCCAGCAGGCGGTCGACGAACAGGCGGCAATCTTCGGCCACCCGCTGATCGGGGTTTTCGACCGGCGCGGCGCTATAGCCGGGGCGCATCAGCCAATAGGCGCGATTGCCGATCCACAGATCCAGCGCCCGCCCGGTCAGCCGCGCACGCCACAGGATCAGCAGCTTTTTGCGCAGCCAGTCGGCCAGCAGCCAACTGCCCGCCGACAGGGCAATCAGCGCAAAGAACACGCCCACCTGCCGCAGGGCCGCAGCGGCATTCATCTGCTCCAGTGCGTCGTAAAACGCCTTGTTCCAGGCGATCAGCTGAACGGCGACCCAGACCCCGACAAAATTCAGTCCCAGCACAACGGCGTAAAGCGCAAAGCCCTGCCAAGCGCCCGGGCCAGTAGCAGTCAGGCGGGCCAGACGGCCTGCGCGGGCAAGAGTTGGTTTCAGTCCGGCAAACATACGCGCCCCGTTTCCTTGAGAAACGCCGCTGCACCCCTGTGCAGCGACGCCCGGTTTTGGTGTGACAACAGGGGATGGGTCAGAACCTGTAATCCAGCGTCAGCGCGACAGTGCGGGCAGGCCCGGTGTAGAGCTCCAGCGGGACGGTGTTTGCGGTGGCCACAGTGGGGGCACGTGAAAGGCCGGCGGTCGCCATGTCAAAGTAGCGCTTGTTCAGCACGTTGTTGACCGTCAGGTTCAGCACCGCGTTTTCGGCCACACCCCAGCTTGCGCCCAGATCCAGCACGCCATAGCCCGGCGGGGTGAAGTTGGCGTCGATGGTGGGCTTGCCCTTGCGCGCCAGCGTCGTGGTCGCCCGCAGGGTCAGGTCGTGGTCGGGCACCTCATAGCTGATCCCCATCACAGCGGTCAGCGGTGGCACCAGATGCTGGGTCCGGTCCGCCTGTGGCGTGGCTTTTGCCTTGCCATCCATCCAGGCCAGCGAGCCGGTCAGCTTCAGCTGATCGGTCAGGTCATAACCCGCCTCAAGCTCCACCCCCCAGGTCTTGACCGCCGAGATATTGCGATAGGTGATGTCATTGGTTCCGGGGACGAAGTAGAAGCTTTCGATGAAATTCCTGTACTCGGCCTGAAACGCATTCACCGCGAAAAAGCCCCGGTCGTATTCGCCGCGCAGACCGATCTCAACGCTATTGACCTCTTCGGGCAACAGCCCCGGCGCAGGCACCAGATCGAACGAGCCAGAGGTGGACGAGGTGTAAAGCTGCTGGAATGTCGGCAGCTTGAAGCCTTCGCCGTAATGCGCCCAGACCGAATAGGTGTCGCTCAGATGATAGGTCGCCCCCAGCGAGCCGAGCAGTTTGCGTTCCTTGCGTGTGGTGGTCGGGTTCGACGGGTGGGCGACGACGGAGTCGTTCAGCGTCGGGTCCATCCGATAGGTCGCAAAGCGCAGACCGGGGGTCAGCTCCAGCTTGCCATCCAGCAGGGTGATCTGGTCTTGCAGGAACAGATCGGCGCGGCGGGTGGTGCCATCGGTAAAGTTGAAACCGCTGGGCACACTGGCCACAGTCTCGCCTGTGGTCACATTGGTCAGAACGCGGCGGCGGTCATAGCTGGTTTTGGCGCGGTCGCCGTCAAAGCCAAAGGTCAGGACGTGATCACTTGATCCCAGCGAAAACCGCGATGTCGCCTGCAGGTCGAGTTCAAGGAAGTCTTCGCTGTAGTCGACATAGTCGATCTGGCGGGTGGTCTGGTTCGCGGCGGTGCGCTGCACCAGCAGCGCCTGCTGGGTGTAACCCGAGGGGGTCCAGCCCAGCGTGGCCCGGACCTCATTGACCGGTCCCGCGAATGTCCCTTCATAGTCCAGCGCATAACGGGTGCGGGAAATGTCGCGGGTGCGCGGGTTGTCGATGACAGTGGCACCCCCCGTCGCAGGGCCCAGCGTCAGGCGGTTGTCGGTCTCGGACAGCCGGTCCAGATGATCAAAGCTGAACCCCAGCTTCTGGCTGTCACTGACCGCCCAGTCCAGTTTCACCAGCGTCCGGTCAGAGGTACGGTCCAGCGGGTTGAACTGGCCGCAGGTCACGCCGCCATAGGCTACGGGGCGCGAACAGCCATAAATGCCGCCATCGGCGCGGGCATTTTTCAGCCGCATCTCGTGGTCAACCGTACGCGACCGCCCCACCATCAGCGCCAGATCCGGGCCGAATTTCTGCGCAAAAGCCACGGCCACATTGGTCGAATTTGTCAGCTGGCCATAGCCAAGCGTGACCTGCCCGCCACGGGTGTCGCCTTCGGCAATCAGATCCTCCGGCCCGATGGTTTCCAGCGCCAGAAGCCCGCCAAGCGCATCGGCCCCCCAAAGCACCGAGGACGGCCCGCGCACGATGTCGGCCTGTCTGGTAAAGCTCAGGTCCAGATAGTCGCGTGAGCCGTCGATGATGCGCTCGGGAATGCGGCCGCCATCGACCACCATCTGCACCCGGTTGCCCTCGACCCCGCGGATGCGGACGCCGGTTTGCCCGCCAAACGGGTCAGCGCCCGACACCTGACGCGCCGCCGTCACCCCCGGCACATGGCGCAGCAGGTCTTCCAGCGACTGTACGTTGCGCGCGCGCAGCTCCTGACCGTCGACGACGGTGATATTACCTTGAATCTTGCGCAAGGTGCGGCCGATCCGGTCAGCAAAGACGGTGATCGGGTCCAGCGCGATGACATCGCTGGTCTGCGTAGGCGTGCTCTGGGCCAGCGCCGGTGCGGACAGGGGGAGTGTCAGAAATAGCGCGGCTGAACTGCGCAAAAGCAGGCCGCGCATGCGGGGTGGTGCCATGATGTGTCCCATTCGTTGTTTTTTTGCGGGTTGCTGGCGAATGGGCTGGCCGGGTGCAGGCGGTGACCGCCTGTTGGTCTGTAAAAGGGCAGGGGAATGGTTTTGGCTAAAACGGGTCAGCAGTATGGGTGTCGTCATCAAAATGTCGGTCTGACCGGGGCTAATGCAGCAACGCCGCCTCGCGGTGGGTGGGGCGTTGCGGTCTGGCGCGGGGGGCGGTGGCGGTGACCGGCCCCAGACCTTTGGCCAGCGCCAGAGCGCAACGGATCAGATCCGGGTCCATGCGGCCAAGGGTCAGGGCAGCCACATGCCCCCGCGCCACGTCGGCCCGGTCGCGGCGCATCGACTGGATCAGGCCCATCAGATCGGCCTCTTCCGGGGTGACCCAGCCGCGACAGGTCAGGCAAAGCGGATTGCCAAAGCGGAAGGCCGACGGCCGGGCGCGACGCATGGCCTGAACCACCGTCAGAATGCGCATCGCCATCTGCGGCCCGTCCCGGTCATTCCAGCGCTCTGCGGCGGTTGCAAAGGCCATTTGCCAGGACTGGGTTTCGGGGTCACCAAAGCTGGTCAGGAAATGCCGTGTGATCGCCAGAACCCCCTTTGCCGTGTCATCAAGCTGCAGCCGGTCGAGGGGAAAGGCGTCGGGCGTGGGTTTATGCGCCTGCATCATCCCACCTGCCTTTCGTCGTCGGGTCTGGCGGGAAACGGGCGGATGTGTTCGGTGGACGGCCCCAGACCAAAGGTCTGCCCGCCAAACGGCCCCGCCCGGCGGGCGGGAAACCGCGACTGTGCCTCGATCGCGGCGCGAAAGTCAGGATGCAGCCCGCCACACATGGCGCGGGTCAGCCGATCGGTGGCAAGGAAAGTGTCGGAAAATCGGGTCATGCCAGTGTTCCTCTTGCGGGTGAACATCTGGCAACGGGCTGGACTGGCGATTTCCTACAAAAAGAATCGGGAATTGACAAGGGGCAGAGTCAGGCTCTTGTGATGATGGTGGCAGCCGGAGCTTTGTGCCAGCTCAAAGGCTTAAAACCGGTGGGTCTGGCGACGGGCCAGCAATGGCCTCCGCGCCTCTGCTCCCTCGTAAAAGCTTGAAGCGCTGCGGCCAAGCGTCATTCTGTCATGAGAAAGCCGGGGCAGGAAAAGTCTGCGCGGTAGATTACTGAACGTAATCAATATCTTATAGATAGAAGTGGCAGCCCGTAGGGGAGTCGAACCCCTCTTCCCAGGTTGAAAACCTGGTGTCCTAACCGATAGACGAACGGGCCACGCTGTCGGTGGGGGGTATGTAGAGTCGTTGTCTCTGACTCGCAAGAGGAAAAACGCGAAGGCTCAGCCAGAGGCGGGGGCGGCGTCTTCGAGGCGCAGTTGCACCTTGGTCCGGCCGCCCCAATGGTTCAGCTCCAGCCGTCCGGCCAGATGAAACCGGCGGTGGCCGGCGCTGTCCATGGCGGGGCCAAGCGGGGTGTCATAGGCGCCAAAGGCCATCGCCTCGACCTGCGCGCCCATACCGTCAGAGATCGCCAGTTTCAGGTGCTTGTCGCCGATCCGGCGCGGCACGACCGCCACATCGGCAAAGGCAAAGCGCGGGGCGGGGGCGCCCTGACCAAAGGGGCCTGCGGCCTCGATCTGTTCGACAAAGCCGGGGGTGCAGGCCGAGGGCATCAGCAGGCTGTCGATACGCAGGGCGCGCGGCCCCTCGGTGCCCGCGCCCTGACGGCCCAAAAGGTCCGACAGCCGTGCCATCGCCTCGTCCAGCCGGTCCTGGGCCACGGTCAGGCCTGCGGCCATCTTGTGTCCGCCGCCCTTGATCAGCAGCCCTTCGGCCGCCACGCGCTGCACGGCGGCCCCCAGATCGACACCGGCGACCGAGCGGCCAGAGCCTTTGCCGATCCCGCCCTCCAGCCCGATCA
This sequence comes from Pseudotabrizicola sp. 4114, assembly GCF_031457365.1. NCBI lineage: Bacteria > Pseudomonadati > Pseudomonadota > Alphaproteobacteria > Rhodobacterales > Paracoccaceae > Pseudotabrizicola > Pseudotabrizicola sp. 4114. Next base: position 795,455 of record NZ_JAVDWP010000001.1, read on the forward strand.
CGATGGCGGGGCGGTTGAACGCCTCTTTCAGCCGGGCGGCAACGATGCCGACGACGCCGGGGTGCCAGCCCTCGGACGCGGCCCAGATCAGCGGTGCATCCAGACCCCGCGCCTCGGCCTGCGCCATCGCCTCTTCGCGGACGCGCTCGGTGATCTCACGCCGCTCCGCGTTCAGCTGATCCAGCCGGGCGGCCATGCTGGCTGCGGCGCGGGGATCGTCGGTGGCGAGCAGCCGCGCGCCAAGGTCGGCCTGACCGATGCGGCCCCCGGCGTTCACCCGTGGCCCCAGCACAAAGCCAAGCGCATAGGGGGTGGGGGCCTGATCCATGCGGGCAACATCGGCGAGCGCGACCAGCCCGGCGCGCTCGCGCCGCGCCATCACCCGCAGGCCCTGCCGCACCAGAGCGCGATTGACGCCGATCAGCGGCGCCACATCGGCGACGGTGGCCAAGGCCACCAGATCGAGCATCGCCATCAGGTCGGGGCCCTGCACGCCCTCGGCGCGCAGGCGGCGGTTGGCCTCGACCAGCATCAAAAACACCACCGAGGCAGCGCACAGATGCGCCAGATCGCCCGACTCGTCCTGCCGGTTCGGGTTCACCACTGCCACCGCTGCGGGCAGGGTATCAGTGCCGAGGTGGTGGTCCAGCACCACCACATCACAGCCCGCCGCCGCGATCGGATCGTGTGACAGGGTGCCACAATCGACGCAGATAATCAGGTCATGCGCCGCACCCAGTGCCTGCATGGCGGGGACGTTGGGGCCGTAGCCCTCGTCTATGCGGTCGGGGATATACAGCGTGGCTTCACGCCCCATCGCCCGCAGCCAGATGATCAGGAGTGCCGCCGAGGCACCGCCATCGACATCGTAATCGGCAAACACCGCGATGCGCTGCCGCGTCTTGACGGCGTGCAGAAAGCGGTCGGTGGCGGCGGCCATGTCGCGCAAGGTCAGCGGGTCGGGCAGCAGATCGCGCAACACGGGCGCAAGGAAAGCCGGGGCATCGGCGGGCAAGACGCCGCGCCGCACCAGCGTGTGACACAGCGCCATCGGCAGCCGGGTCTGTTGCGCCATGGCCTCGGCCAGACGCTCTTCTTCGGTCTCGGGGCCGGTCCAGCGGCGACCGAGAACGGAGGCGTCTACGTTGAGGAAGGCGCGTGGGATCATGGCTGGGGTCTGCACCAAGCGGGGCGGGGCTTCAACCGGAAATGTGGCGCGCGGGGGCGTCTGGGGGACGCGCGCCGCGCGGGAGTATTTCAGAAAGGTGCAATGCAAAGGGGGCGCAGGATGGCCTGCGCCCCTGCGGTGTCAGCGGCGGATCGGGTTGCGATAGATCATGCGGCGGACCGAGCCGGTTTTCGACCGCATCAGGATGGTTTCGGTGGTCAGGTGGCCGGGTTCGCGCTTGATGCCGGCCAGCAGGCTGCCGTCGGTGACGCCGGTGGCGGCAAAGATCACGTCGCCGCGCACCAGATCGTCACGGGTATAGACGCGGTCGAAGTTCTCGATCCCGGCCTTGCGGGCGCGGGCGCGTTCGTCGTCGTTGCGGAACAGGAGCTTGCCAAAGAACTGGCCGCCCATGCATTTCAGCGCGGCGGCTGCCAGCACGCCTTCGGGCGCACCGCCGGAACCCATGTACATGTCGATGCCGGTCAGGTCGGGCTCGGCGCAGTGCATGACACCGGCCACGTCGCCGTCGGTGATCAGGCGGATGGCGGCGCCGGTGGAGCGGATTTCGGCGATCATCTCTTCGTGGCGGGGGCGTTCCAGCACGCAGACGGTGATGTCATTGGTCGAGCAGCCCTTGGCGGCGGCGAGGGCTGACACCCGCTCGGACGGGGTCATGGCGAGGGTGACGGTGCCGGGGCGGTGGCCGGGGCCGATCGCCAGCTTTTCCATATACACGTCGGGGGCGTGCAGCAGCGAGCCGCGCGGGGCCATCGCGATCACGGTCAGGGCGTTGGGCATGTCCTTGGCGGTGAGGGTGGTGCCCTCCAGCGGGTCGAGGGCGATGTCCACTGCCGGGCCTTGTCCGGTGCCGACCTCTTCGCCGATGAAGAGCATCGGGGCTTCGTCCCGCTCGCCTTCGCCGATCACGACCACGCCCTTGATGTCGAGCAGGTTCAGCTGGTCGCGCATGGCGTTGACCGCCGCCTGATCGGCGGCTTTCTCGTCGCCGCGACCGATCAGGTTGGCGCTGGCCAGCGCGGCGGCCTCGGAGACGCGGGCGAGGCCGAGGGACAGCAGGCGGTCCTGGAATTCGGCGACTTTGGGCGGGGCGACGGGCATGATCTGTCCTTTTTTGGGAAATGCGCTCGTGCTTCCTTTAGCCTGCCCCATCGCCCTGGGGCAAGCGTGATGGCGCTAACCGGGCCGGGAAATCAGCGCGGCGCGGCGTCGGTTCCCTCTGTGTTACAGCCTGACGCATGCAGGGAAATCAAAGGCTTGACCCTGCGGGGTTCAGGAGTCGTTAACCTTTGCCCCCCGTCGCAAGGGGGCAAAGCCGGGGAGGCTGGCGCGGGTCTGAGGGAGTTCAGACCTCTTCGATGCGGATCGCCACGGGCGCGCCGAGCAGGACGCCGGTGGTGCCGAACTGCTCCAGCGCATAGGCCACATCGGCGGGAGAGGCTTTGTGGGTGACGATCAGCACCGTGGCCTTGTCATCGGCGGCCCCGGGCTGGTTCAGCTGACGCATCTGGTCAATCGAGATGCCGGCCGCGCCCAGAGCGGTCGCGATCTTGGCCAGCGCGCCGGGTTTGTCGAGGAGGGTCATGCGCAGGTAATAGGGCGCAGGGGTCGCTGATTTTGCCGCCACAGGTTCGGCCAGCGAGGTGGCAGGGCGGCCAAAGGTCGAGAGCCGGGTGCCGCGCGCGATGTCGATCACATCGGCCATCACGGCGCTGGCGGTCGGGCCTTCGCCCGCGCCCGCGCCGCGCATCACGATCTGGCCCACAGAGTCGCCTTCGAGCACCACCATATTGGTGCCGCCCTGCAACTGGCCGAGCGGGCTGTCGGCGGGGACAAGGCAGGGCGTCATGCGCTGTTCGAGGCCCCGCCCGGTCATCTGCGCCACGCCCAGCAGCTTGATGTGATAGCCCATGTCATCGGCCAGATTGATGTCTTCGATCGAGACATTGCCGATGCCTTCCAGCTCGACCTTGTCAAAGCTGACGCGGGTGCCAAAGGCGATGGCGGCCAGCAGCGACAGTTTGTGGCCCGCGTCGATGCCGCCGACATCAAGGTTCGGGTCGGCCTCCAGATAGCCCAGCTGCCGGGCCTCTTCGAACACCACCTCATAGGGCAGGCCAGCGGCTTGCATCCGGGTCAGGATATAGTTGCAGGTGCCGTTCATCACGCCCATCACCCGGCGCATCTGGTTGCCGGCCAGACCTTCGGTCAGGGTCTTGATCACCGGGATGCCGCCTGCGACGGCGGCCTCGAACCGGATCACCTTGCCCTGCGCTTCGGCGGCGACGGCCAGGTCGTGACCGTGATGCGCCAAGAGCGCCTTGTTCGCGGTGACCACATCCTTGCCCGCCGCGATGGCGGCTTCGGTGGCCAGACGGGCCGGGCCCTCATGGCCGCCCATCACCTCGACAAACACGTCGATGTCGTCGCGGCGGGCGAGGGCCACCGGATCGGTTTCCCACGGGTAGTTTGACAGGTCGGCATCGCGGTTCTTTTTCGGATCACGGGCAGAGACGGCGGTGATCACCACCGGGCGGCCAGCGCGGGCGGCGATCAGGTCGGCATGGCGCTGGACGATCTTGACCACGCCGATGCCGACGGTTCCCAGACCGGCAAGACCAATTCGCAGGGGGGCTGGCATGGGGGACTCCGTCTTTTGGGGTGTGCTGTGCTTTGATCGCGGTCTTAGCGCGGCTGTGGGGTCAAGGCAACGCGGCGCGGCTGTGACAGGGGTGGGGGGCGGTGAAAACCCCGGTTGTGCCTATTGGCTGCGCAGCTGATCGGCGCGGGCGCGCAGGCGGTCGGCGCGCGCTGTCACCGGGGCGACCGCTGCGGCGCTGGTGCCCACCGCATCGGCCTGCGCCAGAATGCCGCCCAAGGGCACCAGAACCGGCGGCGGCGCGTCAGCGGTCTGCGCGATGTCGGGCAGGGGCGCGCAGGCGGTCAGCCCGAGGCAGAGCAGGGCCACAAACGTGGCGCGGGGCGTCAGGGCGCTGCGGAGCGGGCGGGCAAGGGGCATCATCTGGCGATCCATCGGCGGCAGGGCTGGCCGCATCGCGCCGACCCTAGGCAGGTTCACCGCCTCGGGCAAGGGGGCGCGGCGGCCAAGCCCCTATCCCTGCGGCGGCGGCTGGTTTATGGGCTGGTAACCTGTCCGCCAGATCCGGAGCGCATGATGCCTGACCAGACCCCTGATGCCACCGCTGTTCTGGCCGAGCTGCGCCCGTCGCCGCCCCGGCGGGTGGTGGGGGTGACGATCCTGGCGCTGTTGGGCAGTGCGCTGGTTTATCTGGCGCTGGCCTTTCCGCCCGATGCGCTGGGCTGGACGGTGTTCTTGCTGGGCTTCGGTGCGGTCGCGCTGTGGCTGGCGGTGCGGATGTGGCAATCGACGGCTCAGGGGCTGGTACTGACGCGCGAGGTGTTGCGCGATCAGGCGGGGCGGGAGCTGGCACGGGTGGATCAGATCCGCGCGGTCAACCGGGGGGTGTTTGCGTTCAAGCCGGCGGGCGGGTTCACGCTGTCGCTGACGCAGGGCGGCCCGCGTGGCTGGGCGCCGGGGCTGTGGTGGCGGCTGGGCCGGTCAGTGGGCGTCGGCGGTGTGACCCACCGGCACGAGGCGCGCTATATGGCCGAGGTGCTGGATGCGCTGATCAAGGCGCGCGGTTAGCCGCAGGCTCTGATCAGGGCGCGCGGTTACCCGCAGGTTCTGATCAGGGCGCGCGGTTACCCGCAGGCGACGCCCTGCATGCAGATCTTTGGCAAAAACCGCGGGCGGGTGACGATGACATGGCGCAGGACGCCGTCTTCGACATTGCCCATCACCCAGTCCACCGGGCCGATGAGGGGAACAAAATCGACATTGGCCTCGACCACGATCAGCGCGTCGCCGTCATGCATCACCGGCAGATGGTCTTGCAATCCGGGCAGGGTGGCGGTGGTCAGGCGCGGGATGGTCGTGGTGCTGGCGCGGGACCACAGCACCTCGTACCGGTTGCGGGCTTCGCTGTAAAAGACCGAGGTGATCCGGGTTCTGGTCGGCAGCGACGGTCCCATCATGTATTGCATCGTATTGAACATGCCGGTCACATAGGCCTCGGTCACGTTGTCCTGTTTGCGGGTCACCAGATCGGAAACCGAGTAGGCGGCCTTTTGCGAGCGGTTCACCACATCAAAGGCATCCCAGAAGGTGAAGGTGCCGAAGATGCAGAACATGTAGATCGGCATGACCATCAGCATCTCGGCCGCTGCCAGACCGCGTTCGTCACGCTTGAAACGGCGCAGCGCGGTGCGGGTCATTTGCAGAAGGTTGCGCATCATGATGTCACCAGCCTCAGGACGGTTCGTTGACAAAGGACGAGATGGACGAGATGCCGACGCCGCCGGTGCTGTCGGGAAACAGCTGACGGCCCAGGATCATGCGGGGGAACAACACCGGCACCACGATGCAGGCCCGCACCAGCATCAGCTGTTGCTGCTGGCCTAGTGAGAAGCTGACGACGGGCTGGATTTCCTCGTCGTTGTTGACGCAGGTGACCGGGGTTTGCGGCATCGCCCAGGTCTGGGTCGAGACCGCCTGCAGCTCGATCATCATCTGGTCTTCGCAATTGCCGATAATGCGGGCGCGGGCGCAGATATCGCGCTTCAGGCTTTCCTGCGTGGGATTTACCTTGAGGCCAAGGCGCAGGTCGCGCATCGCCACATCCAGCGCGTGGTCCAGCATCACCGATTTGATCATCAGGATGCCCACTTCGGCGGCCCAGAAGAACATGCCGACGTAGAGCGGAAAGAACAGCGCGAACTCGACCGAGGCCAGCCCGCGCTCGTCCTTGCGGAAGGGGCGGAAGAGGGTGCGGATGCGGGGGATCATTGGGTCAGTTTCAACTGGCTGATGTTGGTGGCGATGGAGCGGAAGGCGGTGCTGATCTCCAGCCCCTGCGCGTTGAAGTAATGCGCGGGCGAGCTGGCGCATTGCTCGATCTGGGTACGTCCGTTGGTGGGGGCCTCGAACGCGATGCCGTAGACCATCACCTCGCGGGCCTTGGCCAGAGTGCAGACTTGCTGCAGCTGGGTGTTCATGTTGTTGATCGGGGTCTGGGTACGCATCGTGTTCATCTGGTTGGTCTGTGTCACGCCCAGCGGGCGGACGTAAAACTGCTGTGCGGCCCAGGAGACGCGCACGCTTGCCCACAGATCCTGCCATCTTTGCTGCGTGGCACCGGTATAGGTGGCGGTCGTGCTGTAGCAGGTGCTGGTGGAGGGTGTGGTGCCGTTCCAGGGACGCGAATGCCAGGCGTTGAGGTGCGGCACATAGAACGGGCGGCTGTTGCAGATGTTGGAGGAGGACGAGGTGTTGACGCGGGCCTGATGAAAGACCGAGTAAAGGCCGCCGGACGTGGCGCGCCAGATCGGCGAGGTTCCGACGCGGAAGCCGCTGTTCATCCGCTCTTCGGCGAAATGCTCGCCATCGGTCATCAGCACGATGATCTTCATTGCTTCGCGGTCGTCGTATTCAAACGGCCGGTTGCCGAAATACGATGGTGTCTGGCCCGCAGAGACCATGCCGGTATAGAGCGACCGCGCCGAGGGATCGAGCAGCGCAGCACCCCATTTCAGCCCGGCGTTGATCGAGGTTGCGCCGATCGCGGTCAGGCCGTTGATGTGGTTTTTCAGCGCCGTGCGGTCGTTGGTGGGGGCACGGATGACGTTGACTTGCGACGGCGGGCACCAGCGGTTGCCTATGTCCACCACCGCACTGGAATGAGTGGGGGCGATATAGCCGGTCGAGGTGGTCGAATAGGTGTCGGCATGGGCCGTCACCGGCATCGGCGTTGTCCGTGACAGGGTCAGGCTGCCATAGGTCGAGCCGGGCAGGTCAAAGCAGTTGACGTAATCGACGAGGTGGTCGTCCTGCGAGGTGAACATGGTCTGCAGATACTGCGGCAGGTTAACCTGACCGTTGTAGGGCACGATCCCGATCGAGACCCGGTTTTCGATGTCCTGCGACATCACCGTGTCGATGAATTCGCTGGCGGCGGATTTCAGGTTGGTCAGCTTGGTGCCCGCCATCGAGCCGGACACGTCAAGCACCAGCATGATTTCGATATTGTTGATCCGCTGCTCGGCCTGTGAGGCGCCACGGGCGACGAGCTTTGTGCTGTCGGACAGATCATAGAGGTTCATGAAGATCGGCGTCAGCTCGATCTCGGCCTCGGCCCGGACGGTCGAGGCGTTGAACGTGCGCTGGAACTGCACCAGCCGCAGGTGATCGGTCATGTCGGCCTTGGCAAAGTAATCACGCACCACGCTTTCGGCATCCAGCTCTTGCGTCAGCGAGGCGGCGGCGAGGGTGGCGCGGTCCAGCGTCTGCTGCTGCTTGGTGCGCACGGTCTCAAAGTTGATGATGTCGATCCCGACCCCGGCCAGCATCAGCATCAGCGTCGCCATGATGGCGGTGAAGACGACGACATGGCCGTCTTCATCCCTTGCGAAACGCAGGGCACTTTTGCGCGAAAGCCTTTTGGCAGCACTGATCATTCTGCGGTCCATTCCACTGTCCCCAATTGCCGGAAGTCCCGCCCCCACGGATCTTTGGCCCTATTTCTCGACCGCAGAAAACGCATTCAGCGCGGCAGAATTATGGCATGGACAGAGCAGGCGGGTGGCGGTGCAGAGATACGGAATGAATGGAGCTTGCAGGGCAGGACTGTTGCCGGGGCTGCAACAGCCGACGGGGTGTCGCCATCTGTGCCACAGCAGGAAATCGGCAGTCCAGCGGCGAGTCGCTACGATTCGATTCGTTTTTTCTGCGCTCGCAGGACAGTTTTTGCGGTGAACTGTTCATAAACACCCGTTAGGCTGGAAATGGGCGCAGTGCGTTGCGCCCGGCCTGACAGGAGGATGGCATGTTAAGGGACGGCGAACCGAGTTTCCGGGAGTCTGTGGATCTGATGTTCAACCGCGCCGTGCGGCTGATGGACCTCAGCCCCGGACTGGAGCAGAAAATCCGGGTGTGTAACTCGACCTACACCGTGCGCTTTGGGGTGCGTCTGCGCGGCAAGATCGAGACGTTTACCGGCTATCGCTCGGTGCATTCCGAACATATGGAGCCGGTCAAGGGCGGCATCCGCTATGCGCTGTCGGTCAACCAGAACGAGGTCGAGGCGCTGGCGGCGCTGATGACCTATAAATGCGCGCTGGTGGAAACCCCGTTTGGCGGCTCCAAGGGCGGGCTGTGCATCGACCCCCGCGCCTGGGATGAACAGGAGCTGGAGCTGATCACCCGCCGTTTTGCCTATGAGCTGATCAAACGCGACCTGATCAACCCGGCGCAGAATGTGCCCGCCCCCGACATGGGCACCGGCGAGCGCGAAATGGCGTGGATCGCCGATCAGTACAAGCGGATGAACACCACCGACATCAACGGCAACGCCTGTGTCACCGGCAAACCGCCGCATGCCGGCGGGATTCAGGGCCGGGTCGAAGCGACGGGGCGCGGCGTGCAATACGCGCTGCAGGAATTCTTCCGCCACCCCGAAGACAAGGCCAAGGCCGGTCTGACCGGCGGGCTGGAAGGCAAGCGGGTGATCGTTCAGGGTCTGGGCAACGTGGGCTATCACGCCGCCAAGTTCCTGTCCGAAGAAGACGGCTGCATCATCACGGCGATCATCGAACGCGATGGCGCGTTGCAAAGTGATACCGGCCTGAATGTCGAGGATGTGCGGCAGTGGATGGCCAAGCAGGGCACGATTCAGGGCTATCCGTCGGGGTCGTTCGTGGCCGATGGCACGCCCCTGCTGGAGGCAGCGTGTGACATTCTGATCCCGGCGGCGATGGAGGGCGTGATCCATATGGAAAACGCGCCCCGCATTCAGGCGCCGCTGATCGTCGAGGCGGCGAATGGCCCGGTGACCTTTGGTGCGGATGAGATTCTCCGCGAAAAGGGTGTGGTGATCATCCCCGACATGTACGCCAACGCGGGCGGGGTGACGGTGTCGTATTTCGAATGGGTCAAGAACCTGTCGCATATCCGCTTTGGCCGGATGCAGCGCCGCGCCGAAGAGGGGCGGTCGCGCATTCTGGTCGAAGAGCTGGAACGGTTGTCGGCGGATCAGGGCCTGGGCTGGACCCTGTCGCCGGATTTCAAGGAAAAGTTCCTGACCGGATCGGACGAGCTGGCGCTGGTGCGCTCGGGGCTGGATGACACCATGCGCACCGCCTATCAGGCGATGCGCAAGGTCTGGCATGAGCGCGATGATGTCGATGACCTGCGCACGGCGGCCTATATCGTCTCGATCGGCCGGGTGGCGACGGCCTATCGGTCCAAGGCGCTGTAAAGCGGCTGATTTGGCCATCTGCGACATCTGGTGTCGCGGATGGCCAAGGCGGCGCGGTGGAACCTTGCCAATCTGCGCCTGACCCGGTCTGATGCCTGCGGATCGGTGATCCCGGTTTCAGAACCCGGTCAGGGAAAGGTCTGCCATGCGCTATTCCGGTTTCAGGGTCATCACCCAGGGTCTGTTCGGCAATACCGGATGGACACCGGCCTGGCGTAACCCGGCGCCAAAGGCTGAGTATGACGCGGTGATTATCGGCGGTGGCGGGCATGGGCTGGCCACGGCCTACTATCTGGCGAAAAACCACGGGCTGACCAATATCGCGGTGCTGGAAAAGGGCTACCTCGGCTCTGGCAATATCGGGCGCAACACCACGATTGTGCGCGCGAATTACTTTCTGCCCGGCAATTCGGAGTTTTACAGCCATTCCCTGAAACTGTGGGAGGGGCTGGAGGCGGATCTGAATTACAACGTGATGCATTCGCAGCGCGGGCTGATCAACCTGTTCCATTCCGACGGCCAGCGCGACGCCTTTGCCCGGCGCGGCAATGCGATGCTCAATCAGGGCGATGATGCGGTGCTGCTGGACCGTGACGGCGTGCGCGAGCTGCTGCCCTATCTCGATTTCGACAACACCCGCTTCCCGATCTATGGCGGGCTGCTGCATGCGCGCGGCGGCACGGCGCGGCATGATGCGGTGGCCTGGGGCTATGCCCGCGCCGCCGATCAGCGCGGGGTCGATCTGATCCAGAACTGCGAAGTGACGGGGATTGATATTCAGGGCGGCCGGGTGACCGGGGTGCAGACCACGCGCGGGGCGATCCGGGCGAAAAAGGTAGGCATGGTGGCCGCGGGCCGCTCCGGTCAGGTGGCGGCGATGGCGGGGCTGCGGCTGCCCATTGAGTCCCACGTGCTGCAGGCCTTTGTCACCGAAGGGCTGAAACCGGTGATCGACCATGTGATCAGCTTTGGCATGGGGCATTTCTATATCAGCCAGTCCGACAAGGGCGGCCTCGTCTTTGGCGGCGATCTGGATTTCTATGCGTCATATGCCGCGCGCGGCAATCTGCCGATGGTGGAGCATGTGATGGAGGCGGGGATGACGTTGATGCCGATGATCGGCCGTGCCCGCGTCCTGCGGTCCTGGGGCGGGATCATGGACATGACGCCCGACGGATCACCCATCATCGACCGCACGCCGGTGGACGGGCTGTTCATTGATGCGGGCTGGAACTATGGCGGGTTCAAGGCCGTACCGGCGAGCGGCTATTGCATGGCGCATCTGATGGCCACGGGCGAGAGCCACCCCGTCGCCGCAAAGTTCCGGCTGAACCGCTTTGCGACGGGGCATCTTCTTGACGAAGAAGGCACCGGCAGCCAGCACAACCTGCATTGAGGGGCGCGATGATTTTGAACGCTTTCCGCTCTCCTCTGGCGTCGGATGCCTCCGGCGGGAGTATTTCAGCCAAGATGAAATCCGGTTGCGTTTCATCTTGGCCCAAATACTCCGGGGTGAGGGCGCAGCCCGAGGGGCGGAGCCCCTTACCGCCATCTGCCACAAAGGACACCCTATCATGCGCCTGACCTGCCCGCTCTGCGGCCCGCGCGACCGGCGGGAATTCTATTACTATGGCGCGGCGGAGTATCTGAACCGGCCCGCGCCGGACGCAGCACCGGAGGCCTGGGATGACCATCTGCACAACCGCGACAATCCGGCGGGGGTGACGCAAGATCTGTGGTATCACGAGCAGGGCTGTTGTTCCTGGCTGAAGGTCACCCGCAATACCGTGACGCATGAGATTCTGGCAGTGGAGAGCGTTGCCGGGGCAGGCACGGCTGGGGGTGCCGCATGAGGATCGACGGCAAGGGCCGGATTGACCGGACGCGGCCTGTGACCTTTCGCTTCGATGGCCGTGCCTACGCGGGATACAAGGGCGATACGCTGGCCTCGGCGCTGATCGCCAATGATGTGCGCGTGGTGGGGCGCAGCTTCAAATATCACCGCCCGCGCGGGATTCTGACCGCCGGGTCAGAGGAGCCGAATGCGCTGGTCGAGATTGTCGGCCCCGCAAACCAGACCCCCAACACGCGCGCGACCGTGCAGGAGCTGTTTGAGGGGCTGGCCGCGCGCAGCCAGAACCGCTGGCCGTCGCTGGGGTTTGATCTGCTGGAGATCAACGATCTGGCAGCCCCCTTCCTGTCGGCGGGGTTCTACTACAAGACCTTCATGTGGCCGCGCCGGTTCTGGGAGGGGCTGTATGAGCCGCTGATCCGGCGTGCGGCTGGGCTGGGCAGCCTGTCGGGGCGGCATGATGAAGGGGTCTATGAAAAGGCCTGGGCGCATTGTGATCTGCTGATCATCGGGGCCGGGCCTGCGGGGCTGATGGCGGCGCTGACGGCGGCGCGCGCCGGGGCCGATGTCATTCTGGCCGACGAGTCGTCGGAGCCGGGTGGGCGGCTGTTGTCGGATGAGGGCGAGATTGACGGCGCCCCGGCGATGGACTGGGCGGCAAAGGTGCTGGCGGAGCTGGCCAGCCTGCCCAATGTGCGGCTGATGACGCGCACCACCGTGACCGGGGCCTATGATGACGGCACCTATGGCGCGCTGGAGCGGGTGGGGCTGCACCGCAGCCCGCGCCCGAACCTGCCGCGTGAGTGTTTCTGGCGCATCGCGGCCAGGCGCGCGGTGCTGGCGGCGGGCGCGCTGGAGCGGTCGGTTGCCTTTGAAGACAATGACCGGCCGGGGGTGATGCTGGCCTCGGCGCTGTCCAGCTATCTGAACCGCTACGGCGTGGTGCCGGGCAGGCGGGTGGTACTGTTTGGCAATAATGACAGCCTGCGCGCGACCGCCCGTAGCCTGATGGCGGCGGGGGTAGAGGTGGCGGCAATCCTTGACAGCCGCGAGGATGCGCCGGATGAGCCGGGGATCGCGCTGCACAAGGGCGCGCAGGTGATCCGCGCGCGGGGGCGAATGGGCCTGCGCGAGATCATGGTGCGCGCCGGGGGGCGGGAGTTCCGGCTGGAGACCGAATGTCTGGGGGTTTCGGGCGGCTGGAACCCGTCGGTGCATCTGACCTGCCATCTGAATGGCCGTCCGCGCTGGTCGGACGCGCTTGCGGCCTTTGTGCCGGTCGAGGGCGCGGTGCCGGGGATGCTGGTGGCGGGGGCGGCCAATGGCACGTTTTCGACCCATGGCTGTCTGGCGGCGGGGGCCGAGGCGGCGCGGGCGAGCCTTGCCGCCTTGGGGATCGCTGCGGGCGCGGTGGAGTTGCCGCAGGCCGAGGATGCGCCCTACGGCATCGCGCCGCTCTGGGCGGTGCCGGGCAAGGGGCGGGCCTGGCTGGATCTGGCCAATGATGTGACGGTCAAGGATGTGGCGCTGGCCGCGCAGGAGGGGTTTGCTTCGGTCGAGCATATGAAGCGCTACACCACGCAAGGGATGGCGCCTGATCAGGGCAAGAATTCCAACGTGGCGGCGCTGGCGGTGCTGGCAGATGCGACCGGGCGCGGGATTGCCGAGACCGGCATCACCACCTTCCGCCCGCCCTATGCGCCGGTGTCGATTGCCGCGATGGGGGCCGGGGGCCGGGGGATGGGCTTTGCGCCGCAGCGGTTTCTGACCAGCGATCAGGCCAGCCGCGACCGTGGGGCACCGATGGTGGAGGCGGGGCTGTGGTATCGGCCCGGCTATTTCCCCAAAGCGGGGGAGACGACCTGGCGCGAGGCGTGTGACCGCGAGGTGATGATGGTGCGGTCTTCGGTCGGGGTCACTGATGTCTCGACTTTGGGCAAGATTGACATTCAGGGGCCGGATGCGGGGCGGTTTCTGGATTTCGTCTATAGCAACACGTTTTCCACCCTGCCGGTGGGCCGCGTCCGCTATGGGCTGATGCTGCGTGAGGATGGTCATGTGCTGGATGACGGGACCTGTGCGCGGCTGGGGCAGGACCATTGGCTGATGACCACCACCACCGCCGCTGCCGGGCTGGTGATGCGGCATCTGGATTTCGTGCATCAGGCGTTTTGTGCCGGATGGCAGGTGCGCTTTGTGTCGGTGACGGAGAGCTGGGCGCAGTTTGCGGTGGCCGGTCCACTGGCGCGGGATCTGGTGACAAGCGCGCTGGGCCATGCGCCGGATCTGCCGTTCATGGGTTGCACGCCGGTGGTGGTGCAGGGCGTGGCGGCGCGGTTGTTCCGGATCTCGTTCTCGGGCGAGGAGGGCTATGAGCTGGCGGTGCCCACCCGCTATGGCGAGGCGCTGTTCCGCGACCTGACCGCCCGGGCCGAGACGATGGGCGGGGGGCTGTATGGGATGGAAGCGCTGAATGTGCTGCGGATCGAAAAAGGGTTCATCACCCATGCCGAGATCCATGGACGCACCACCGCCTTTGACATTGGCATGGACAAGATGGTGAGCGCCAAGAAGGACTGTATCGGCAAGGCTGCCGCCGCGCGCCCGGGGATGGTCGGGCCGGCGCGCGAGCAGATGGTGGGTCTGATGCCGCTGACCGGTTCGGTGCTGACGGCGGGCGCGCATCTGTTTGCGCAAGGGGCAGAGCTGGTGCGTGAAAATTCGGCGGGATATGTCACCTCGGTCGGGTATTCGCCGACGCTGCACAGCCACCTTGCGCTGGGGTTTCTGAAGAATGGCCGCGCGCGGCACGGCGAGACGGTGCGGCTGGTGGACCGGCTGCGCGGGGTGGATGTGCTGTGCACGGTGACCGATCCGGTGTTCCATGACCCGAAGGGGGAGAAACTGCGTGCCTGAGCTGATCGCAAAACCCGCACTCGGCGCGTTCCCCGTCACCCATGCCGGCACCACGCTGGCCGAGGCTGACCTGCCACAGATGACATCCATTGCCCCCTGGCCGGGACAGGCGGAGGCGGTGGGCCGCGCGCTGGGCATGGCGTTTCCGCTGCCCAATGCGGTGACAGAAGCGGAGGGCAAGCGATTGGTCTGGGCCGGGCGTGACATGGCCTTTCTGATCGGGGCTGCCGCGCCGGCGGGGTTGGCGGCGGCTGTCACCGATCAGTCTGACGGCTGGGTTGCGCTGACCCTCTCGGGCGCGCAAGCCGTTGATGTGCTGGCGCGGCTGGTGCCGCTGGACCTGCGGGCTGCGCAGCGGGGGCAGGCGTTTCGCACCGCGCTGAACCACCTGCCGCTGATCCTGATTGTCGAGGGGGAGGGGGGCTTTACCCTGCTCACCTTCCGCTCGATGGCCCGCACCGCCTGGCACGAGGTTGAGGAGGCGATGGTGAAGGTCGCGGCCCGGGCGGCGCTGGTTCTGTAAGGCCGCGCCGGGGGAGGGGGCAGGAGCCTCCGGCGGGAGTATTTTTGCCAAGATGAAAGCCCGGGCTCTTTTGCATTGCAGCTTTCCCAAATACTCCCGGGGTAGCTCAGCGGTTTCGCCACCGGTTCAAGAAACCGCTGAGCTGGGGGGCAGGCAGCCCCCGGGGTCGGCCGCCGGGATTACCAGTGGCCGGTGTTTGCCATGCTGGCCCAGGGCTCGGCGGGGGCAAGGGCGTCGCCCTTTTGCAGGATTTCGATCGAGATGTTGTCGGGGCTGCGGACAAAGGCCATGCGGCCATCGCGGGGGGGTCGGTTGATCAGCACGCCATTGGCCTGCAGATGGGCGCAGGTGGCGTAGATGTCATCGACCTCATAGGCCAGATGGCCGAAGTGGCGGCTGTCCGAGGGCAGGCCGTCATCGCCGTCCCAGTTCCAGGTCAGCTCTACCGGGCAGTCCGGCTGGCCGGGCGGGGCCATGAAGATCAGCGAGAACCGCCCCTGTTCGCTGTCATGCCGCCGGGTTTCTTCCAGCCCGAGCAGGCGGTAAAACGCCATTGATGCCTCCAGATCCAGTACCCGGACCATGGTGTGCAGATATTTCAGTGCCATCGTATGTCTCCCGATTGATTGGGGGGCATCTTAACGCGGTGGCTGGGAAAGGCGAGGGGGCAGGGTCAGAATGAAGATCTGATGCGGATGCCAAGACCCAGATCGCGGCCGTCGTAGCGGCTGATGTTGGATCTGGTCCTGCGGGTTTCGAGCGAGAAGACCGGCTCGAAGCCAAAGGCGCTCAGCCGGGTCAGCGACAGATCGACCGAGGCAGAGGCGGTTCTGTCATGGCGGCCGCTGTTGCCGAACGCACCGCCAAAGAACACCGGATAATCGCGCAGTCCCAGCCCGAGCGCGCCCGAAAGCTGAACCCCGCCGAGGGATTTGCCGACACTGTAGCGCAGTTCGGACGACAGGCTTTTGTTCTCTTGATTGGCATCATAGGACACGGTTTTGCCCGCGATCAGCCGGAAGCCGATCACATCGCCCGAGGGCAGCCGGTGTTCGGTGGCGCTGTCGATCATCAGGGCGGTTGCCGCCGGGGCGGTGCCGGTCCGCCATTGGCGTTCCAGCGCCAGACCCAGCCGGGTCAGGGTGGCCGGTGACAGGCGCTGGGTGAGCGACGCGTCAAGCTTTGCCCGGTTTGCATAGTGGTGCCCGGCCAGCCAGGACTGGCCAAGCTGCACCCCGCCGCGCAGGAAGGTGTCTTCGGTCACCGCGCGGTAATGTGACAGCTGGACATCGGCGGTCGAGGTGGAAAAATCCGAGCCGCGCGCCAGCGGGGCGATACGCCGGGCGCGGTCATTCAGCACCACGGCGCTATGCGTCAGCCGCAGACCCAGATCGGTGCCGCGCCGTTCGGTGCCGGTCAGCCGATAGCGCAGGCCAAAGCCCAGACGGGTCTCGGCTCCGGGCAGGGCGCGCGAGCTGGGGGTAAAGATGAAGTGGGTCGGGATGCCGTCAATCGACAGCATCGGGTCTTGGGCGCCGTTGTTGACGTTCTCGCTGGGGCGGAAGGTGGCGTCAAAGCTCAGATGCAGGCGCGTGACCCGGCGCAGCGACTGAAAATCGGTGATCGCCACGGCCTCGGCCTGCGCGGTCGGCGCATCCTGCACCGCGCGCCGCAGCCAGTATTGCGCAACCAGTGACTGGCCCTGACCATGGGCCGCTTTGGCGGCCAGCCGGGCGGCGACAAAGCGTTCGTGCTTGCTGTCGCCTGCGGCAAAGGCGCGGCTGGCGTTCTGGCGGGCGGCCTTTGGCTGGCCATGGGCGAGGTCGACGGCCGCCAGCACCGACAGGGCGGCGGCGTCCTGTGGGTTGGTCTGCAGCTGGTGCTGCGCCAGCTGGCGCGCGGTTTGCAGATCACCGGCGGCGAGGGCGTATTCAGCGGGGGACGGGGGGCGTGCGCCCCCCGATCCGGCCATCACGGCCAGCGCCAGTACCAGCGCCACAAGCCGGGCGGGGCTGCGGGCCATCGCTGCGGTCAAGGTGCCGTGGACGAGGGGCAGGGTGACGGATCGCCGGGAGCGCAGCGGTCGGCCACAAAGACCCCGCGTTCGAGCACGTCCGAATTGCCAGGGATCGGTCTCATTTCAACTGCGCCCGCAACGGCCGATGCGCCGGTGCCGCCAAAGGCCCCGGCATAGGTGCCTGCGGTCCTGGTATCGCGGTAGACCACAGTGCCGCCAAAGGTGCCGTCGGGGTTGATGGTGGCGATTTGCAGGAACACATCCTGCAAGGGTATTCCGCTATCCACCATTCTGCGGTCGCTGATACTGCCTTCGATGCCGGTCCGTGCGCCGCCCGGTGCGGGGGCGTTGAAATCGGCGTTGATGATGACTTGCCCGGTGGTTCTGAAGGGGCGGTTGGGCTCTGCCGGATCGCCCGGTGGCAGGGCAGGATCGACCGGATCACCGCCATTCAGCAGCCCGGCATAGCTGCCGCTATAGGTGGCGATGCCACTGTCGGTGGGGCGCGAAAACGCCTCATCGACCGCATAGGTCGATCCCCAGACCATTTCGGTGAACTGGCCGCTGCCGACGACGCCGGCGCTGACCGCGCCTTTGGTCGAGGTGTCGAACAGGGCGACGTAATAGCGGCTGGTGTTGGTGTCCTGCCAGGTAAAGGCCTGATAGCCAGCGGTGTCGAGGGTGGCATCGCGTTTGAACGGGATCGAGCGGCCGCCGGTGCCCAGCGGGTCGATCACCAAGGACAGCGTGCCGCCATTTGCCGGGCTGTAGGTCGCGCTGCGCAGGTTGCCGCGCAGGGCCTCGGGGATCGGATCAACCGGCGGCGGCGGCGGTTCGGTCGGGGGCGGCGTGGGCGCCGGAGGCGGAACCGGGGGGCAGGGCGCCAGAGGGTTGCTGTCGCACTCCGGCGTGTTGTTCAGGGGATTCCCGCCACAACTCGCAACGGCAAGACCGGCCGCAAGGGCCGCGATCACACGCCAATTCATGATTACCTGCTCGGTTATAGTGTTCTTTTGCGGCCAAAACTGCCTGCCTCACGGCTTTGTGTCAATGAATCCATACGCCTGTGCCACGGCCTGATGCAGAATTGCCGCGCACCCTTGCGAGGGTTCCCCAACCTCTCGTATCCTGCGCGCTGACACGACCCATATCTTGTGAACGCCCGGATTCGAAAGGCCCCCCTCATGCCGCTTTCCCCTGATCAGATTGCTGAAATCGACGCAGCCCGCGCGACGCCCCGCCAGACCCTGCGGGCGGTGTCCGAGGGGATGGAGGCGCATCTGTACCGCGCGCAGGAGGTGCTGGATCACGGCTTTATCCGGGTGATCGACTATATGGGCGATGATGCGGCCATCGTGCAGGCGGCGCGCGTGAGCTACGGCGCGGGCACCAAACATGTGTCGAATGACGAAGGGCTGATCCGCTATCTGATGCGGCACTGGCATTCGACCCCGTTCGAGATGTGCGAGATCAAGCTGCACGTCAAACTGCCGGTGTTCGTCGCCCGCCAGTGGATCCGCCACCGCACCGCCAACGTCAACGAATACTCCGCGCGCTATTCGATCCTGGACCGGGAGTTCTATATCCCCGCGCCCGACCAGCTGGCCGCGCAAAGCACGGTCAACAATCAGGGGCGCGGGGCGGTGCTGGAGGGCGCGGAGGCCGCGCGGGTGCTGGAGGTGCTCAAACGCGACGCGGGGCAGGCGTTTGACAGCTATGAGTCGATGCTGAGCCAAGAGGGCCAGCAGGGGCTGGCGCGGGAACTGGCGCGGATGAACCTGCCGATGAACACCTATACCCAGTGGTATTGGAAAACCGACCTGCACAACCTGTTCCACTTCCTGCGCCTGCGCGCCGACGCCCATGCGCAATATGAGATCCGGGTCTATGCCGAGGCGATTGCGGCTTGTGTGAAGGACTGGGTGCCTTTGGCCTTCGCCGCGTTCGAGGATTACCGCATGGGCGGAGTGACGCTGAGTGCGAAGGCAATTGACTGTGTGAAGCGCATGCTGAACGGTGAAAAAGTGACGCAGGAAACCTCTGGCATGAGCAAGGGGGAATGGCGGGAGTTTCAGGGGGTTTTGGGGTGAGTGGGTTGATCGAAGGTTTTGCAGCCATTCTATCTGGAAATGCCTTCGCAAATGCATTCTGGGTTTTCGTTGGAATCGTGTCCGGGGCGATAATTCAACACTTGCTCGGTTGGATTAATCAGGCATCTCAAAGGAAGTATGCCAAGACGGCGCTTAAAACTGAAATTGATCTGAACTTAGATGAAATCAAGCATTTTCTGACAAGGATAGACTTCCTTCGCAGTAGAATTTCGGCGGGCCAGATTAATGAAAATGACCTCTTCATTTCAATGCAAGGGTTTGACTATTCTATAGTTAATCCTCTGGTAATGAGCGGACATTTCCATGTAATGCTTGGGCATGAAAAAGTTTCACGTTACTTTAGTTTTATGAGGTTTTTTAACGCTCAAAATTCGCATGTAATAAACTCCAATCTCCGTATGGAGCACGAACGGATGAAGTCGTTGGACTATCTGTCGGGGCTGCAAGATGAAACTGAAAGGTTGAGTTTTGGATTGGAAGAGGTTAGGCACTCTGTTGGTGGTTATTCAGCTAAAATGACCATCGCTACTCCGAAAAATTTGGAGAAGCGATAGCTGGGAATGCTGACCGAATATCGAGCATAAATCTAAGGATAACCCAGTAGGGCGGGGTTCACCCCGCCACCCCACCCGCGCACCCAATGACCCGCCGCATCGGCGGGGTGAACCCCGCCCTACAGATGGTGCAAATGGCGCCCCCAACCTCCCCCTATCCCCGCACCCCGAATCACCTTATGCTGCAGCGCAGAAACGGGGGCGGTATGGGTCAGGTCATCACGGTTGCGCAGCAGAAGGGCGGGTCGGGCAAGACCACGCTGTCGGTCAATCTGGCGGTGGAGCTGGTGCGGCGGGGGGTGTCTGTGGCGCTGCTCGATACCGATCCGCAGGGCTCTCTGGGCCGCTGGTTCATGGCGCGGCGGGAGCGGTTGGGGGATCCGGGGATGGATCTGTCGACCGCCTCTGCCTGGGGCGTGGGCTATGAGTGCGAAAAGCTGCGCAAGACCCATGACATCGTGATCATCGACACGCCGCCCAAGATCGACGCCGATCTGCGGCCCAGCCTGCGTGAGGCGACGCTGGTGCTGATCCCGGTGTCGGCCAGCCATGTCGATCTGTGGGCGACCGACGGGGTGCTTGACCTTGCCGCGCGCGAAAACCGGACCACGCTGATCGTGCTGAACCGCTGCAAGGCGGGCACGCGGCTGGGCGAAGAGGTGGCCAATGCGGCGGGCGATCTGGCCGAGGTGGCGACGGCGCGGCTGGGCCAGCGGGTCGCCTATGCCGAGACGATGGGCAACGGGCTTGCGGTGTCGGAGGTGGGCAAATCGCCCGCCGCGACCGAGATTGCGGCGCTGGCCGATGAGATTTTGGCGCAGCTTCAGTCCTGAGGTGTGTCGTCTTTTGCGGGTGGCTGATCCGGCCCGCGCACGATCAGCACCCAGAACGCCAGCGCGCCAAGGGCCGCAAAGATCATGCCCCAGCCCGGACTGTCATTGACAAACTCCACCAGCGCCCAGGCCACCGGCGCCAGCGCTGACAGCCAGCGCACCAGCGGATTGGCAAAGAACGGGTGGTTGGGGTCGAGGAACTTTTTCATGCGTGCCTTTCGCTGCTGCATAGCAGGTAGCGTTTCCGCCCGCGCAATCCAAGCCCCGATGCCACGATTTCTGTCGGTTCCGGTCTTTGTTCTGCCCTGATCTGCGGGTCAGGATGGCGGCATGCGTGTGCCCTTTGCCCTGTTCCTGATGTCTTTTGCTGCCGCCATGTTCAGCTATGGCCTGATAGGGATGGTGGAGTCTGCGCCGGTTCTGGTGGCGCTGCTGTCAGCATTTGCCGCGCTGATCCTGATGCTGCGCGCCAGAGTGGTGCCGCAGGCGCCAAGGACCGCGCCGCGCAGCATTGTGATCGACGGATCGAACATCATGCACTGGAACGGCGAAACCCCGCAGCTGGCCACGCTTCAAGAAGTGGTCCGCTCGCTGACGGACCTGGGCTATCAGCCGGGCGTCGTGTTCGATGCCAACGCCGGGTACAAGCTGGCGGGGCGGTATATGGATGACCGTCCGTTGGCGCGGGCTCTGGGTCTGCCCGCAGACCGGGTGCTGGTGGTGCCAAAGGGAAGCCCCGCCGATCCGGTGATCCTGAAGGCGGCGCGCGAGTTGGGGGCTGCCGTGTTGAGCAACGACCGCTTTCGCGACTGGGCCGACGAGTTTCCCGAAGTGGCGCAACCGGGCCATTTGCGGCGCGGCGGCTACCGCAATGGCGTGCTCTGGCTGGAGACCGGCGCTTAACGCTTGCGCCGTTTGACGCCGCCGCGCTGACCGGGGCGGCCAGCGGTGGAGCGGCCGGCCATTTTCTGCGCCTCATCCACCGCGTCGTCGACCGCTGACTGCCGGGCGAGGGGATCGTCAGAGATGGTCAGCTCGACCGCCTCCAGCCGTTTGACCTCATCGCGCAGGCGGGCGGCTTCCTCGAACTCCAGGTTCTCGGCGGCCTTGCGCATTGCCGTGCGCAGCGCGTCGAGATGGGCGGCGAGGTTCTGGCCGACCATCGGCTTGTCGACCTTGGCGGTGACGCGGGCCATGTCGGTGTCGCCCTGCCACAGGCCTTGCAGCACATCCTCGATGTTCTTCTTCACCGTCATCGGCGTGATGCCGTGCTCAATGTTATAAGCGATCTGCTTGTCGCGGCGGCGGTTGGTTTCGCGTAAAGCCCGCTCCATGCTGCCGGTGATGCGGTCGGCGTACATGATGACCCGGCCATCGGCATTGCGCGCGGCGCGGCCGATGGTCTGGATCAGCGAGGTTTCCGAGCGCAGGAAGCCCTCTTTATCGGCATCGAGAATCGCCACCAGCCCGCATTCGGGAATATCCAGCCCCTCACGCAGCAGGTTGATGCCGACCAGCACATCGAAGGCACCAAGGCGCAGGTCACGCAGGATTTCGATGCGTTCGATGGTGTCGATGTCGGAGTGCATGTAGCGGATGCGGATGCCCTGTTCGTGGAAATACTCGGTCAGGTCTTCGGCCATGCGCTTGGTCAGCGTGGTGACCAGAATGCGCAAACCTTGTGCGGCCACCTTGCGGATTTCATCCAGGAGGTCATCAACCTGCATCTCTACGGGGCGGATCTCGACCTGCGGATCGACCAGCCCGGTCGGGCGGATCACCTGTTCGGTGAACACGCCGCCGGCCTGATCCATCTCCCACGCGGCCGGGGTGGCGGACACGAACACCGACTGCGGGCGCATCGCATCCCATTCCTCGAACTTCAGCGGCCGGTTGTCCATGCAGGACGGCAGGCGGAAGCCATGTTCGGCCAGCGTCATCTTGCGCCGGAAGTCGCCCTTGTACATGCCGCCGATCTGCGGAACGGAAACGTGGGATTCATCTGCAAAAACGATGGCATTGTCGGGGATGAACTCGAACAGCGTCGGCGGCGGCTCGCCCGGGGCGCGGCCTGTGAGGTAGCGCGAATAGTTCTCGATGCCGTTGCAGACGCCGGTGGCCTCCAGCATTTCCAGATCGAAATTGGTGCGCTGTTCCAGCCGTTGCGCTTCCAGCAGCTTGCCCTCATTCACCAGCTGGTCGAGCCGGTGGCGCAGCTCTTTCTTGATGCCGATCACCGCCTGCTGCATTGTCGGGCGCGGGGTGACGTAGTGGCTGTTGGCGTAGATGCGGATCTGTTTGAAGCTGTCGGTCTTGGCCCCTGACAGCGGGTCAAATTCGACAATCGCCTCCAGCTCTTCGCCAAAGAAGCTGAAGCGCCAGGCGCGGTCATCAAGGTGGGCGGGCCAGACCTCCAGCGAGTCGCCGCGCACCCGGAAGCTGCCGCGCTGAAACGCTTGGTCGTTGCGGCGGTATTGCTGCGCCACGAGTTCCGCCATCACCTTGCGCTGGTCATAGGACTGGCCCACCACCAGATCCTGCGTCATCGCCGAATAGGTCTCGACCGAGCCAATGCCGTAGATGCACGAGACCGAGGCCACGATGATCACATCATCCCGCTCCAACAGCGCCCGGGTGGCCGAGTGGCGCATCCGGTCGATCTGTTCGTTGATCTGCGATTCCTTTTCGATATAGGTGTCGGACCGCGCGACATAGGCTTCGGGCTGGTAGTAATCGTAGTATGAAACGAAGTACTCCACTGCGTTCTCAGGGAAAAACCCTTTGAACTCGCCATAAAGCTGTGCGGCGAGGGTCTTGTTGGGGGCAAGGATGATCGCCGGGCGTTGGGTTTCCTCGATGATCTTGGCCATGGTAAAGGTCTTGCCGGTGCCGGTTGCGCCCAGCAGCACCTGATTTTGCTCGCCCGCCCTGACGCCCGCTGACAGTTCCGCAATCGCTGTCGGCTGATCACCTGCGGGCTGGAACGGGGTCGACAGCACAAAGCGCCGACCGCCTTCAAGCTTGGGCCGGGTCAGCACATCGGGGCGTTCGGTCAGCGCATTGGCGTTGTTATGGGGCATGGCATCCTTCCGGGGAGCTGGGGGCCGGGGGCGAATCCCTGCGAAGGTTTCCAGCGCGGGGCATTGCAGGCGCCAATATATTCCGTTTTTGTTCTGGTTAAAGGGGGGCGTTGACGGAAGATTAACCCAGCTTGCGGCAAGGTTAAGGGAAGCGATTCAATTTTAGCGAAAACACGGCGAAAACTTGCAGCTTTCAGTTGAAATGCAAGGGCGGCTTTGGCACAGTGAACGGGCAAGCAGCAACGGAAGCTGTCGGTTGATCGCACCACACCCCACCCACACCCCGTGGTCAGCCGACAGCGACTTGCCCCCGCCTTGGGCCCCGCCTTGGGCCTTGCGTCTCCCCCCGGTTTTCCGCCATATATCGCCTGTCTGTTCAGGAGGTTTCCCCATGCGCGCCCGCATCTATCAGCCGACCAAAACCGCGATGCAATCGGGCACCGCCAAGACCAAGGGCTGGCTGCTGGATTTCGCCCCCGCTTCGGCGCGCGAGGTTGACCCGCTGATGGGCTGGACCTCATCGGGTGACACCCAGGCGCAGGTGCGGCTGCAGTTCGACACGCTGGAGGCGGCTGAGGCCTATGCGCAGGCCAAGGGCATCGACTATGACGTGCAACTGCCAAAAGCCCGCAAACCCCTGATCCGCGCCCGTGGCTACGGCGAAAACTTCGCCACTGACCGCCGCGGTGTCTGGACGCACTGACGGCTACGCCGGTCTGCAACGCACGCGAGCGGGCCGTCAGGGCGCAGAGCCGGTGTCGATGTCGGTCAACTGCCAGATGCTGGCAGCAAAGATCTGCTCGGTACGAAACCGTGCATGGGCATCATAGGGAAACACCAGCCACAGCGGGCCGCGTTCGCGCACGCCAAAGGTCTTGCCATTGATCCGGGTGGCGATGATGGTGGCCTGCGCCTCCAGCATCGACGGGTTCAGAGTGATTGAATAATCATTGGCGGCCCGCAGCCGCAGGCCGCCGGCGACAGACCCGGCTGAGACCACCACATCTGTCAGGGCCGGGCCAGAAAACTCCATCAGCCCGGTGGTCCAGATGGTCGAGGTGGTGAAGCTGTGCTGTTCAAACGAATCAAGGTCGGCAAGGCGCAGCCCCTGTGCGCCGTCGGGTCCATGCAGGGTCAGCAGAACCACACCTGCCGTATCAGATTGGGCCGGGGAAAGACCGCCGGGCAGGAGTGTCAGCAGAGCAAAGCCGCCAAGGGTCAGCACGGTTGATCGTTTGAGCAAATCCATCAAAGCCCCCGGAAGCAATTTGTTCATGCCCAATAGAACATCATTCTACGGCAACAAAAATCGTCAATATGTGATTGCCCATCCAGGCGGTTGCGATGCGTAACTTGCTGCCAATTGGGCATAAGTGTGCACCCCACTGCCATATAAGGCAAGATACGGATAATTACTTTCACGATATCAGATCGTTGCGTCCTGTCTGTGCAGGGCTCGACCCTAAGCACCCTATTGGCATAGGCATGCACCCCCTTGGATTTCCAAGAAAGAAGTAAGCCCGCACAAGGCGGGCTTCGGATCGTGAAGGTCTGAATGTGGACCAATTCACGCTTTGCAGGATAGAAAGCAGCCTGTCGGGGTCAAGGGCACTGCGCCAATCCTCGACTGTGAATGGCGTGAACTGGGCGGGCATCCCTTACAGATTTGTAAAGGCATCGGCAGAATGCTGGATGCTGACCATCAAGCAAACCGGTCGCGAGATGAGATGGTAGTGGCCACCACGTTCGGCCTCAATGCCGGGCAAAGCCCCTTGGCCGCCGAGGTGTCCGGCGCTCGCAACCCGCATGCGGGCGGGGCAGGGGCAAAGAACCTCCGCCGTGCGCTGGATGCGTCGTTGTACCGGTTGGGCATCGATGATGTCGATCATTGCCGGATGCATAAACGCTGGCAACCGAACCCCGGGTGCCGGGGCCGATTGCGATGCAGACCGAATACCCGCTCGTGGCCCGCGATGGGGAGGCCGAACATGTTCCCGCCGCCCGGGCAGGGGGCATGGGCGAGCCAAGCGACTTGATCGGACCAAAGCGGACAGTCGACCGATAGCGCTTGCCAAAAAAGTCTTCGTCCCAATTGCGGGAAATTGTCCGTCCAAGTTCGGCTATCGACATAACAAAGGTGTCAAGGGACGCCACCGCGGGAGGGGCGGACTTCTTTTGACGCGGGCTTGCGTTGCAGTGCCGTCGCTATGGTCAGAAGTGGTGTCGCCAGCAAGCAACCGCTTTTCGTTCGCAATGGTATGATCTCGGTCGGGTCATGGGCGGCCAAGTGACGGATGGAACGGATCAGGATACTTTGATGGACAAAAGCGTTTTGGCCTCTGCGGTTGTCTTGATCACGGGCATCGTCTGGGGCGTTTACTGGGCTCCGGTGCGGGGCATCGCCGAACTTGGGCTTGACGGGGCATGGGGCACCGGGGCCATCACGCTCGCGGCGGCACTCTTGCTCCTGCCCTTTGTTCTCACTGGCAAAGGTGCGTTTCGTGGCAAAGACAGTGTCGGGATCATTTCCGTCGGCCTCGGAGGGGCCGCCTTCGCGCTCTATTCCATCGGTTTTCTTTACGGGAAGGTCGCCCTTGTCGTCCTGCTGTGGTTCTTCAGTCCCGTTTGGAGTGTGCTCATCGCGAAATATGTGTTGCGTATGCAGCTGCCGCGACTGCGCGTCCTGGCCATTGTCGCCGGGCTCGCCGGGCTGTTCATCATGCTCGGCGGCGATGGCGGGCTTCCGGTTCCAGCCAATCTGGGAGAGTGGATGGCCTTTTGCGGCGGTCTGATCTGGGCTTTTGCAACTGTGGGGATGCGATTGAGGTCCGACCTCGCTCCTTTGCCATCCGCCTTCCTCTTTGCTTTCGGCGCGACAGTGATCTCGTTTGTCAGCGCGCCATTTCTGGAACCCCTGCCGTCCGTTGCGGGAGAGGATCTCCTTGCGATCGCGGTTCAGGTTCTTTTCACCGCAGGTTCCTGGTGGGTTCTTTCGATTGCGGCGCTCATGTGGGCGGCCGTGCGTCTTGATCCGGCGCGTGTCGGCATCCTGCTGATGCCAGAGGTCGTGTTCGCAGCAGTGACTGCGGCGATGTTCGCGGGTGAAACCCTCGCGATCAGCGAGCTTATCGGCGGCGCGCTGGTGGTCCTTTCCGGGGTGCTTGAAGTCTGGCCCACAAAAAGGGGTACAGGAGATGGGCCGCCAAGGAAGATGGCTCAGCCAAGATCCGCCTGACATCCTCTTTCTGCCCCTGGCGAAGATGCTGACGCACCCGGCCATACTCGGCGTCCGACAGAGCCAGCCAGGAACCACATCCGGCTCCATGGTCGAAGGGATGCGGCATCCGTGCGCCCTCCGGCTGGGGCTGCAAGCTGAGATGTGATGCAAAATCAACAAAGGCCGCTGCAAGAACAGATGACATACTGCACGGACATCCTTCGAAGGCGCGGGCTTTGATCAATCCAGGGCGGCGCGTGTCGCAGTGGCCAGTCGCTTGACGCCCTCGGTCAGTCTGGCTTCATCGTTCAGGGTAAAGTTGATGCGGATGGCGCGTCGGTTCTGGCCTTCGGGGTCAAAGACGCTGGAGGGGGTGATGCAGACACCATGGTTCAGCGCGACACGCAGCAGGTGGTCGGTGTTCAGGTTGGCATCCCGTGCGGTCGCCCAGACGAACATGCCACCCGACGGCGTATCCCAATCGTAAAGATCCCCCAGATGGTCGGTCATGGCAGCGCACAGGGCGTCGCGGCGGGCCCGGTAGAGCGCAAGCGTCGCAGGGAGGACGCGGTCAGTCAGGCCAGAGCCAAAGGCTTCGAGCGCAATGCGCTGCGATAGCCCCGGAGTGCTCATGTCAGAGCCCTGCTTGGCCGTCACCAATGCCCGGATCATGCCCGGAGCGGCGATGACCCAGCCGACGCGCAGTCCGGGGGCCAGTTCCTTGGACAACGTGCCCAGATAGACCACGGGGCCGTCGTAGGGTGCCCCGCCCGCCAGCGTCAGCATGCGCGGCAGCGGAATGCCGTCGTAGTAAAGCGTGCCATATGGATCATCCTCGATCAGCCAGGTGCCAGTCGCATGCGCGGCGGCCACCAAGGCACGGCGCTGATCGAGGTCGACCAGTCGCCCGGTAGGGTTCGAGAAGTTGGGCACGGTATAGGCAAATTGTGCATCCTGAAGCGCGGCTTCCGGCGAGAAGTCATTCCCCTCCAGCCGCATCGGGCGATAGGTCGGGCGGCGCGGCTTCCAGGCATCGAGCGCTCCCAGATAGGCCGGACTTTGCGCGGCAATCACCTGGCCGTCGTCCACCAGCACCTTGCCCAGAAGGTCCAGCGCCTGCATGCCGCCGGTGGTGATCAGAACGTTCTTACGGCTCAGGCCCAGCCCCGGTGCCGAGAACCTTTCGGCAATCATGTCGCGCAGCGCGGGCAGGCCTTCGATCGGCGCATAGGCCAGCGCATCGCGGGGATGGTTGGCAACCGCAGCCCGCGCCAATTCCGCAAGGTCCGGAATGGGCCAGGTGGCCGGATCGGGCAAGCCGCCCGCCATGTTGATCAGCCCGGGGATTTGCCCGGCCGACAGGAAGATCTGAGTGACATCGTTGGTGTCGGACAGCCAGGCGGCAAAGGCGGGACGGATCATGGCAATCGATACCGGCCGTCACCGAAACCTCTGCCATGGTTATCCTGAAGCAGGACAAACAGTGGAAGCGCCCGCGTTAGCGGGCACCCGGTGTCAGGCCCTTGGCGCGGGCAACGATCGTCGCCGCGTCGATTCCGAAGTGGCGGTACAGATCGCCGATGGTGCCGGTCTGCCCGAAATGCTCGACCCCAAGTGCCACTGTGCGGTGGCCCTGCACGCCGCCCAGCCACGCCAGCGTGGCAGGGTGGCCGTCGATCACCGTGACCAGCGTGCAATGGGCAGGCAGGCCCTGCATCAACCGCTCGACATGCGACAGGGCGGCGGCATTGCCGCGCGAGTGTGCGCGCTGCGCCGCCGTCCAGCCTGCATTCAGCCGGTCGGCCGAAGTGACAGCCAGCACACCCACATCCCGACGGCCCTCGGCAAGGGCACCCGCGGCCTTGATCGCCTCGGGCGCGATGGCCCCCTGATAGGCAATCACCACCTCGCAGTTCGGCCCCGGCGGACGCAGCCAATAAGCTCCGTCGATGGCCCCTTGGCGGAATGCGTCGTCGTGGCGCTTGCCAGGCTGTTCGATGGGGTTGGTGGTCAGCCTCAGATAAACTGATCCGCCGGTTTCATCACGCAGCCAGGTGCGCTCATCCGGGTCGCCTTCGCCGTCACGTTGCAGGTAGTCAAAGGCCCAGGCCATGATGACCGCGAGCTCATCGGCAAAGGCAGGCTCGAAAGCGGCCAGCCCGTCCTGCGCCATGCCGATCATTGGTGTACCGATCGACTGATGCGCGCCGCCTTCAGGGGCCAGCGTCACACCGGACGGGGTGCCGACGATCATGAACCGTGCATCCTGATAGCAGGCGTAATTCAAGGCATCGAGACCGCGGCAGACGAACGGATCATAGACCGTGCCGATGGGGATCAGACGTTTGCCGAACAGGCTGTGCGACAGCCCGGCCGCGCCCAACAGCAGGAACAGGTTCATCTCGGCGATGCCCAGTTCGATATGCTGGCCTTCCGGCGTGAACTCCCACCTGGCTGTCGAGGGGATGCGGTGCTCGATGAAGGCGTCGGCCTGAACTTTGCGGGCAAAGAGCTTGCGCCGGTTGACCCAAGGGCCGAGGTTGGTGGTGCCCGTCACATCGGGCGAGCTGGTCACGATGCGGGCAGCCAGATCGGAGGAGCCTTTGGAGAGATCGTCAAGAATCTTGCCAAAGGCCGCCTGCGTGGACACCTCACGTTCGGTGTCGATGCCGATCTGCGGCACCGCCAGCTTGGCGTCATGATACCGGCGGCGCCCCTTGGCGAAAAAGGGGACGCGGGTGAGGTAGTCCTTCAGCGCGGGCACATCGGTGACGGTCGCGAACGGCTCCCATTCCTGACCTTTGGCCACGCCCATATGCGCCTGCCACGCCTCGAACTGGGTTGGGTTCATCAAGCCGCCATGATTGTCCTTGTGTCCGGCAATCGGCGTGCCCCATCCCTTGATCGTGTAGGCCAGAAAGCAGGTCGGCCGGTCGTGGTCGATGCCGGCAAAAACCTCGGCCATCGTCTCAACGCAGTTCCCGCCGAGGTTCTCCATCAACGCCGCCAGCTCCGCATCGCTGCGCCTCTCGATCAGCGCAGAGACCGGACCCTGATCGCCAAGATCATCTGTCAACCGCTTGCGCCAGGTGGCCCCGCCCCTAAAGGTCAGCGCGGCATAGTCCTGATTGGGACAGCGGTCGATCCAGTCGCGCAAGGCGTCGCCGCCGGGTTCAGCAAAGGCCCCCCGCTGCAACGCGCCGTATTTGACGCGCACAACATCCCAGCCAAAGGCCTCGAAGATCTTCTCGACGCGGGCAAAGAGTCCCTCGCGCACGATTCCGTCCAGCGACTGACGGTTGTAATCGATGATCCACCAGCAATTGCGCAGATCGTTTTTCCAGCCCTCCTGCAGCGCCTCATAGACATTGCCCTCGTCCAGTTCGGCATCACCCACCAGCGCAACCATACGGCCCAAGGGCAGATCATGGCCCCAGCGTTTCGCGGCGATGAAATCCTGCACCAGCGAGGCGAAGGCCGTGATCGCCACCCCCAGGCCTACCGAACCGGTCGAGAAATCGACATCATCCACATCCTTTGTGCGGCTCGGGTAGCTTTGCACCCCATGCAGACCGCGGAAGGTCTCCATCTTCTCGCGGGTCTGGTTGCCCATCAGATACTGGATAGCGTGGAAAACCGGTGAGGCATGGGGTTTCACCGCCACCCGATCCTCGGGCCGCAGCGCCGAGAAATAGAGCGCGGTCAGGATCGAAACCATCGACGCCGACGAGGCCTGATGCCCACCGACCTTGATGCCATCCACCTTCGGCCGGATATGGTTGGCATGGTGGATCATCCAGTGCGACAGCCACAACAGCCGCTGTTCGAGGGTCTTGAGGTGAGCCATGCGAAAGTCCGTCCTGCTGGGAAGATGCTTGGCGCAGCATATCGACCTTCAAGTGGCGATAATCGCCAATTTTTCGAACGGATGCCGGGTTTTCCTGGAGAATTTCACCACGCAGCGTGAGAAATCTCGCTTTATGCGTCAAGCAAGCGGCGACGCGAGGCGCAACCGGTCGATTGCTACCGCAAGGGTTGGTCCTTGACGCGGGCGATGCGGCAGCAATGCCGCACCCCCGTCAGACCGCTCTCCGCCCTTTCCTAAGGGCGTGACGTGATCGGCCCCGAACGGTCGTTCGGTCAGCAAAGCGTGGGTGTCCGCAGTGGCGCCAGTCATTCTACAAGTCTTGCTCAGCGATCGGCCCGGGCGGCGAGCGGGCATAATGCTATCAACTACTGGCCAAAATCTGCCCGATAACCGCTGGGTGTCGTGCCGACGGCGCGGCTGAACGTCCGTGCAAAATGTGCCTGATCCGCAAAGCCCGAGATGAAGCCGATCTCTGCCAATCCAGGGCCGTTGGCCTTGCACAGATGCGTGGCCGCAACCTCCACCCTGGCCTCTGTCACGAGGCGAGAGAACGAGACCGACCTTTCGGTCAGGCGACGTTGCAGGGTGCGGGAGGAGGCCCCGGTTTCGGCGGCCAGACCGGCAACCGTCCAGCGGCGCACCGGGTCAGCCACCAGGCGCTTTCGCAGGGATGAAACCGCATCGGGATCCGGGCCTGTGGCCGTTTTCGCGGCTGCCTTGGGCCTTCCCGTTGCCGTGAGGTTGACGCTGCCGACGCCTTGTTTCACATCCGGGCAGTGCCACTTGCCATGGCTGCGCCAGACCGCGCCCGTCGCGTCGGTCAGCGTCACGGCCGCCGATCCGATCATTTCGGACAGGACTGCAAGCAGGCCCAGAACCAGGAGGCTTTCCGCCAAAGTGGGCGGCGGGCCATTGTCGCGGGCCTGATGCGTCAGGCGAAAACTGTTTGCCCCAACGAGGTCTGACGCGATCCTGTGCCGCCCGTGGCTGAACCGCTCCAGCCGGTGCCAGCGGTCCATGAGATCGGGCATGTCCTTCGCCTGCGTCAGGGCCTGCACCACAGGTTCAGGTGCCATCGACGGCGCAGCGTCTGCGATCGACAGGATTGCCAGCGGACCATGGCCTGCAAGGATTTCACCAAGCACATTGCGCTTGGCCACGAGGGGCACATGCGCGGTCGCGGATGTCGGCACTGGCACAGATATACCCTGCCGGGACAGCCCGGCTGCGACCAGACGCATCATCGCGGCCGAGGCAAAATCGGTTCCTTCGACTGGTCTCGTCATGCGGGCTGCTCCATTCGGACCACAGCATAGACCGAAGCGGGTGGTGTGTTCAAAGGACCGAAGGTCCGGCGCCGTGCCACCAGACCCAGACGGGAAAGCATCGCCGCCGGGATCGGGCAGCGCTGCCCATGGGTGACGAGGCGCAGGTCGCCATCCGGTTTGAGAACCGTCATGCATTCCGCCACGATCCGGAGCACCTTGGCCAGCGGCACCGACAGCAGCGGCAGACCGCAAATCACCATATCCGCGCCACCCGAACCAAAAGGGCTAACATGGCGGATATGCGCAGCATCATCATGGATCACCGCGACCCGCGGGAACCGCAGCGCGAGGGCGGTGGCAAAACTCTCGCTGGCTTCTATGACGGCAACTTGCGCCGCCGGAATCCCACGGCGCAGCAGGGCCACAGTAAACACTCCTGTACCGGGGCCGAGTTCGATCACGGGTCCAGAGGTCGCCGTCAGGCCTTGTGTCATGGCTTCTGCAAGCTTCGCGCTTGAAGGGGCCACGGCCCCGACACACAGCCGGGCCCGCCGCCACCCGCGCCCGAACAGCCAAGGGCAGGCCAGTGATTGCACTGCACCACACCGGTTGGCACCGTCCTTCCTCATGCCGCAAAGTCCTCGGCCCGGACCGGGAAGCGCACGGCGCGTTGTCCTGTCGCCGCCCGGATCGCATTGGCGATGGCACCGGGGCCGGCGACCATGGCAGTCTCTCCCGCGCCTTGTGGCGGGCGGTCACTCTGGATCAGATCCACAGTGATGGGCGGAACATCGGTCATGCGCGGGATCGGCGCATCCGCAAAGGTCTGGGCCGCGACATGCCCGGCATCCGTGGGCAGATCGTCGGTCAGAACCATGCCTAGGCTCCAGACCAGATTGCCTTCGCATTGCGCGCGCACCTGATCGGGGTTGATGACCAGCCCGCAATCATGCACGCACCACAGCCGCGTCACACGCACCCGGCCACGGACGTCCACGGCCACATCGGCCACTGCTGCCGCGTGGCTCGTGTCCTTGTAGGTGCCGCACGCGATCCCGCGCCCCACACGCATCCCATCGACAGGGGCAGGCGTGCTGCCCCAAGATGCAATCTCACCCACCCGTTCAAGAACCCCTGCCAGCAACGGGTCTGCGACATGGGCAAGCCTGAACGCCAAGGGATCGACGCCCGCAATCAGTGCGGCC
Source organism: Pseudotabrizicola sp. 4114 (assembly GCF_031457365.1). Classification (NCBI taxonomy): domain Bacteria; kingdom Pseudomonadati; phylum Pseudomonadota; class Alphaproteobacteria; order Rhodobacterales; family Paracoccaceae; genus Pseudotabrizicola; species Pseudotabrizicola sp. 4114. The sequence continues at coordinate 828,421 of NZ_JAVDWP010000001.1, forward strand.
TCGTCCATGGCGCATTCGATGGCCAGCGCATTCGGGCCGGCCCCCAGACCCCGCCATGGGCCGGTGTGCACGGGCAGCCGCACCATGTCATAGGCGGCGCGGGCGCGACCCAAAAGATACGGGGCGGCCATACCGCGAGCCACGCCACCGTCGCCCGCGAACATGTCCGTCCCGCGCTGCATCCAAGGCGGCACGACAGCGGCTGTGAACATGATGTGCGAGCTCATCTGCGCATGGTCCCAATCGGTGATGCGCCCTTGCGCCACGCGCGCCCTGATCCTGTGCGACGATGGCGGGCGATGGAACCCCAGCGCGAACTCCTGCGCGCGGGTCCACTGGACCTTGATCGGGTTTCCGGTGGCAAGCGTCAGCGCCGCCGCCTCGGCCTCGACCGTGCAGATCGTCTTGCCGCCGAAGGCCCCGCCGATCCGGCAGGACTGGACCGTGACCGATCCGAGCGGTAGCCCAACGGCATCGGCCAGAAAGTCGCGGATATAGAAGGCGTCCTGCGTGCCGGCCCAGACCCGCAGCGTGCCGTCCTGCCATGCGGCTACCGCCGCGCGCGGCTCGATGGGGCCATGGGCCGCCATGGGAACATCAACGCGCAGGTCGACATCCCAAGCGCCATCCTCTGGCGCGCCGTCCAGAACCACATGGGGCAACACACCGACAGACAGGCGGGCATCTACGTCGACGGCCCGTGCGATATCCGAACGCGCAGGCGGGGCGGCAATGGACCACTCGATCTCCAGAGCCTCCGCGATGGCGTCCAGCGCACCGGGCCGGGCCGCAACGATGCCCAGCCCCTGCGCCTGTCCGATTGGCGGACCGCACTCTTCGACCACCGCAACAAAGCCCGGCACAGCGCGCGCGGCCTCAAGGTCCCAGCGCAAGGGGCGGGACTGCACCTCGCCCGAGGCAGGGGCCCGCAACACGCGGCCATACTGCATTCCCGGCAGACGAATATCGGCAGCATAAAGCGGCGCGCCGGTGACGATCTCGCGCCCGTGGGTGATTTCGGGGCTGGCACCGATCAGGCCCCCGGCGCGAAGGCTGCGCAAATCGGCCAAAGGGCGGGACGTGACGCTGATCACACCTGCAATCTGCCCCGACGCCAGGGCATCGCGCAGGGCGGCACAGGCCTGTGCGAGCGGTTCGGCGAACAGCATCACGGATTCACTGCCGACTGTCGCCTTGACGCGCGGCATGTCGGTTGCGTGCAGCACCACATCGACTATGTCCCATGCGACCCCGAGTTCGGCGCAAGCGATCTGCTTCAGCGCGGTCGCGATGTTCTGCCCCATCTCGGCGCGGGGCAGCGTCAGGGTGAATCGCCCGTCCCGGTGCGCGACCCAGCCAAGCGCTGTCGCGCTATCGGGTTGAGGGCGCTCTGGAATGACAGGGACCTGGCTCCAGACACCTGCGCCTGCGCCGATCAGGGCCACCACCCCACCACCGGCAGCAGCGGCAAGAAGCGCGCGCCGCCGCATCAGACCCGCTCCGCCGCAGACAGGACCGCTGCCCGGATCCGCGGGTAGGTTCCGCACCTGCAAAGGTTGGCGTCCATCGCCGCATCGACATCTTCAGCCGACGGATCGCGGACCTGTTCCAAAAGCGCGACCGCCGCCATGATTTGCCCGGCCTGACAATACCCGCATTGCGGCACCCCATGGTCCAGCCATGCCTGCTGCACTGGGTGCAGGATGTCCGCCTCGGCCAGCCCTTCGATCGTCCTTACGTTCAGGCCTTCCACATTACCGGCCCGCGTGATGCAAGATCGCGTGGCCACACCGTCAACGATGATCGTGCAGGCGCCGCAAATCCCAACCCCACAGCCAAACTTTGCACCCGTCAGCCCGAAGTGTTCGCGCAGAAGGAACAGCAGCGGCTCATCGGCCCAATCCGGCGGGATGTCGTGGGTTTGACCGTTCAGAATAGAGGACATGAGGAGCTCCCGTTCGTCGCTTGAACGGCAGATACCGCATGGATGCTCGATGGTCTTGAACGATCCCGCCAAACTGGATGAAAGCTATCGAAGCTGATGGCAGACATTCACATCGCCCGCAGCGAACCAAAACTGTCCGCCCCTTGCGAAGGTCGTGATGTGATTGGCCCTTTTCTGCCGTTCAGCGTCACAGAAATGCTGCGGCGGGGCCAGTCGAACTGGCCAGTTTAGAGTGATCCTGAAAAGCTGTCTGTGCGCCGTGAACAAGTTGCTCTCGCCATTCCCGTCAAGACAACGTCGCTGCGTCACCGCTCACAAGCACGGGGCTACCCTTCACATCATCGAACCGGACTTCGATACGCGACGGACGGCCCATATCCGCTCCTTGATGGATGATCAGATCGCCAGACGATAACATGTCCTGATCGCGCAGCATTCCCGCCAAGGCTGCTGCGGCCGCACCGGTGGCGGGATCTTCCAGCACGCCACCAGAGGCAAATGCGTTTCGAACATGAAACACCCTGTCGTTTTCGCGGTATGCCAAGGTGATGGTAACCAGACGGTGCTGCTTCATGAAGCTGCGTCCAGCGTCCAGCTCATACTGCATCCTTGCCAGATCCGCGCGGCTGGTCAGAGCGAGAAACAAGTGCTCGGCCCCAGCGTTCATCCGCATTACGGGCAGGTTTTTGTCCAGATCGGCGCGGGAGTAGTTCAGCAGCTGCAAAGCGTCCTCGATCAGCGTTTCGCTCGCTGGTTGGCTTTGGGTGGGCAGCGAGCGCAGGGTGGCGCGAGCCGTGCCGTTATTCATCCGCGCTTCAACTTCGATCTCGCCGGTGCGAAGCGACAGGCGATAGCGCCCGTCACCTTTTTCGGCAGCCAGCACCGCGCCGAGCGCGATGGTCGCGTGACCGCAGAACGGCACCTCGGACTCAGGCGAAAAATAGCGCGTGGTCCAGCTTTCTCCGCTGAGGGCAGCAAAGGCGGTTTCGGAATAGCCGACCTCTGCCGCGATGCCTTGCATCTCGGTGGAGGAGGGCAGGGTGTCCGCCAGAACCACCCCGGCCGGGTTTCCGCCCCTTCCGTGTTCGGTAAAGGCTGCAATTTTATGTATCTGCATGGCGTGTCTCCTGAGTATGGTTCGTAGAGTATCAGGAATGCGACCGCGAATACCCCTTGCCAAGGAGGTTGTTTCGGGTTTTTTTGTCGCAAATGTAAAGGCAATTCGGTGATTTACCTTTCATGATAAAACAAGGTCTCGACGCGACCGACCGCAGGATCCTCGACCTGCTCCTGCACGATTCCCGCATCAGCCTGCGCGCCATCGGCGCAGAGGTCGGCCTGAGCGCGCCTGCGGTGCGCGACCGCGTCTTGCGGCTGGAAGATGTGGGGATCATCGACTCTTTCAGCATACGGCTGAATCCTCGCGCGCTTGGCTTCACTCTGGAGGCGGTGCTGCGTGTCGAGCCGCTGCCGGGCAAGATGAAGCTGGTGGAACGAATGCTGAGCGACATGCCCGAAATCGTGGAGTGTTCGGTTGTGACTGGGGACGATTGCTTTGTCGCCCGTATGGTGTTGCGTGATGTAGCAGAGCTTGATCGCCTTCTCGGCCCGTTGCATGATGTCGCCCGCACCAAGACCAGCATTGTTCACCGCCAGCCGGTTCCGCCGCGCCGCGCTCCCTTTTAGCGTGGCGTCTCAATATGCTGCGCGATCCGGCTCCAGACGAGGAAGCGGCCAGGAACACCCTCCGGTTTTGGTTCAACACGGCGCGCCGCAGGAAAAACCCCCAAAACCTGCACACTTATGCCTAATCCACAGCAAACATTCGGGTGTGGTAGGGCCGGAGGGACTCGAACCCCCAACCAAGGCGTTATGAGCGCCCGGCTCTAACCATTGAGCTACAGCCCCGTACCGTTGCCTTGCCTAGCAGATCATGCGCGCGGGTCAAGGATGGGCGGGGCGGGACCGGGTTGGTTTGTTGCGCCCAAATCGGGAAACGCGTAAGGGAGACCCGACAGCGGATTCCCTGAACGGAGACGGGCGATGACCAAAGGCCACAACGGGTTGACCTATGCCGATGCGGGCGTGAATATTGACGCAGGCAATGCGCTGATCGAGCGGATCAAGCCTGCCGCCAAGCGCACGATGCGCTCGGGCACCATGGGCGGGCTCGGCGGCTTTGGCGCGCTGTTCGACCTCAAGGGCGCGGGCTACAATGATCCGATCCTGGTGGCGGCGACCGATGGCGTGGGCACCAAGCTGCGGATCGCGATTGATACCGGCAATGTCGATACGATCGGCGTCGATCTGGTGGCGATGTGCGTCAATGATCTGGTGTGTCAGGGGGCGGAGCCGCTGTTCTTTCTCGACTATTTCGCCACCGGCAAGCTGGAGCTGGATCAGGCCACCCGCATCATCACCGGCATCGCGGCGGGTTGCGAGGCCTCTGGCTGCGCGCTGATCGGCGGCGAGACGGCGGAAATGCCGGGCATGTACCATGGCGGCGATTTCGACCTGGCGGGCTTTGCCGTCGGCGCGATGGAGCGCGGGGCAGATCTGCCTGCGGGCGTGGGCGCGGGCGATGTGCTGCTGGGCCTTGGCTCCAACGGGGTGCATTCCAACGGCTATTCCTTTGTGCGCAAGGTGGTGGAGCTGTCGGGGCTGGGCTGGGATGCAGACTCGCCGTTCAGTGACGGCACTCTGGGGGCTGCCCTGCTGGCTCCGACGCGGCTTTATGTCAAACAGGCGCTTGCGGCGGTGCGGGCCGGGGGCGTGCATGCGCTGGCCCATATCACCGGCGGCGGGCTGACCGAGAACCCGCCGCGCGTGATCCCCGAGGGGTTGGCCTGCGAGATTGATCTGGGGGCCTGGACCCTGCCGCCGGTGTTCGACTGGCTGGCGCGGACGGCGAACATGTCGGAACCGGAACTGCTCAAGACCTTCAACTGTGGCATCGGCATGATGCTGGTGGTGGCCGAAGACCGGGCTGACGCCCTGACCGATCTGCTGGCGGCTGAAGGCGAGACCGTGATCCGCATGGGGCAGGTGGTGCCGGGTGAGGGCGTGATCTACAAGGGCCGCCTGCTGTGACACGGGTTGCCATCCTGATCTCTGGGGGTGGCTCGAACATGCTGCGGCTGGTGGAGGCGATGCAGGCGACCGGCTATGCAACGCCGGTGCTGGTGGCGTCAAACGACCCGGCGGCGGGTGGTCTGGCACGCGCAGCGGCGTTGGGCGTGCCTACGGCGGCGGTGGATCACCGCGCTTTTGGCCGCGACCGGGCCGCGTTTGAGGCCGAACTTTTGCAGCCCATTCTGGCGGCCCGGCCCGATGTGCTGTGCCTTGCCGGGTTCATGCGGGTGCTGACCCCCGATTTCGTGCGCCGGTTTGACGGGCGGATGCTGAATATTCACCCCTCGCTGCTGCCGAAATATCCCGGCCTGCACACCCATCAGCGCGCGCTGGACGCGGGCGATGCCGAGGCTGGGTGTACGGTGCATCAGGTGACTGCAGAGCTGGATGCCGGGCCGGTTCTGGGGCAGGCGGCGGTGCCGGTCCTGCCCAATGATACGGCTGAGACGCTGGCGGCGCGGGTGCTGGTCGAAGAGCACCGGCTGTATCCGCAGGTTTTGCGGCAGTTTGTGGCGGGGCTGTCCTCAGGGCAAGCGCAGCAGGCCGGTTAAGCCAGCGCCAGACGGGCTGCGACACGGTTCAGCACCGGGCGGGCGATGCCGGTTCCGGTGCCACTGACCGGGCAGAGCGACGGGAACAGCCGGTGGATTTCTTCCCGCGCGGCGTGATCAAAGGCCGACAGCGATTTGCCCCCGGCGAACAGGCTCTCAGACGGCGCGCCTTCGGCAAAGATCACCTGATGCTCTTCGCACAGCAAATGGCAATAAGTGACCATCGGCCGGCGCACCCGGCGGATGCTGCGCCCGTTCACCAGATGCACCGCAGCGGCGAGGGTTTCGCGCTCCCCCATCGTCAGCTCTGATGGCCAGCCGGTCACTAGCATCCGGTGCTGGGGCGAGACCAGCAGCTTGCGCCGGTTGCCCGCCGTCCCTGCGTCAAACCGCACGGGGGCCATGCTGCCCAGACCGCAGACCTTGCGCCGTCCGGTCCAGACCACCGGGCTGTAGCCGTTGTCCATGGTTTGCAGCCGGTCTCCGGGGCGGATCATTTCGACCGGAACCTCGCCGCGGTCAGTGCGGATCAGCGTGCCCCCGACAAAGCACGGAATGGCGGGCGGGGTGGGCGGATAGGTGGAAAACGGCAGCTTTTCAGCCCGCGCAGGTGTTGCCCCCGGCCCGTACTGCACTGTGCCCGGCGTGATCGCCCCGGTCTGAAAGACGAAGCGGGCGGGGCTGGTAAAGATCTGATGCCCTGATGATGAGGCCCGGCCCTGGAACTGATCGTGCTGCGGGTTCAGGCTGGAATAGATCGGCGGACCTGGCGGGTCATCATCGGGCCAGACGTAGATATCGACAAACTGACCATTGCTGAAAACGCTCTGACCGTTGTTTACCTGCCGCACCACAATGCGGTAAGTGATGTCTGCGCTGCCCAGGGGTTTGACCCCGGACAACGTGACTTTCATCGCGTCACCATTGCCCGTCGACGAGACAGACTGGTAAGTGCCAATCTGATCGCCACGCAGATAAAGTTCGACTTGTGACATTCTGTCCGGTTTTCTGCGTGCTTTTGTTAAGAATTTAGCAGCTTTGATGGCCCTTGTCTTAGTGAAAACCGTCAGAATCACGGTTGCAGGGCTTTTCAAGGCGAATGGTGCCGCCTATAGCGGAAAGACACCTGTTGCGGGATGCCCCCGCGGCCCCTTGAAAGACGCGACCGATGCGCACAATCACCACGACCGAAGACCTTGCGGCATTCTGCGAGGCTGCCAAATCCCACCCTTATGTGACGATCGACACCGAGTTTCTGCGCGAGCGGACCTATTGGTCAAAGCTGTGCCTGATCCAGATGGCGCTGCCCGGCAAGACCGGCGATGCGGTGCTGGTCGACCCGATCGAGGGCGAGGCGATGAGCATGGAGCCGCTCTATGACCTCTTTCGCCACAAGGCGACGGTCAAGGTGTTTCATGCCGCCCGGCAGGATCTGGAGATCTTCTTTGTCGAGGGCAATGTCTTTCCCGAACCGCTGTTCGACACCCAGATCGCGGCCATGGTCTGCGGTTTTGGCGAACAGGTGGGCTATGAGACGCTGGTGCGCAAGATTGCCAAGGAAAATCTGGACAAGACCAGCCGCTTTACCGACTGGTCCCGCCGCCCGTTGACCGATGCGCAAAAGGAATATGCCATTGCCGATGTCACCCATCTGCGGGTGATCTATGAATGGCTGGCGGCGCAGCTGGCCAAAAACGGGCGCGCGCATTGGGTCGGCGAAGAGCTGGCGGTGCTGGTCAATCCTGAAACCTACACCACCACCCCCGATGAGGCCTGGCTGCGGATCAAGACCCGCACCACCTCGGGCCGGTTTCTGGCGGTGGTCAAGGAACTGGCGCGGTTCCGCGAGGAGTATTCGCAGAAACACAACGTGCCGCGCAGCCGGGTGATGAAGGATGACGCATTGCTGGAGCTGGCCTCGACCCGGCCCACCTCGGTTGAAGAGCTGGGCCGGTCACGCCTGTTGATGCGCGAAGGCCGCAAGCCCGAGATTGCCGATGGCATTCTGGCAGCGGTCAAGGCCGGTCTGGCAATGAAGCCGGAAGACATGCCAAAGGTCGCGGATGAGCGCGAACAGATTCAGGTCAACCCGGCGCTGGCCGATCTGTTGCGGGTCTTGCTCAAGGCCAAGTCGGAAAGCCTGGGCGTGGCGCCAAAGCTGATCGCCTCATCCTCTGACCTTGACGCCATCGCCGCCGGTGGCCGCGCGGTCGAGGCGCTTGGCGGCTGGCGCAAAGAGGCGTTCGGCGATGATGCCCTGCGGCTGTGCCGGGGCGAGATTGCCCTGTCGGCCAAGGGCAACGAGGTGCGGGTGGTGCGGCTGTAGCCTTACCGGCGGGTGGTGCGCGCCGAGCGCGCGCCCTGAACCGTCACGCGCGAGATGTCTTCCAACCGGCGGGGGCCAAGGGTCACCGCCGCCGTCACTTCGCGGGACCGCACAGTGCCGGCTGCGGTCTGGGTCACCGGGGGCAGGGCGCGGAATTCCAGCACCAGATGGGTGGGATCATCGCTTTCCGCCTCGACCAGTTCAGCCTGCCACCAACCCTGACTTTCCATAACCCCGGTGGCCCGCACGATCGCGCCGCCGCTGTAGGGTTCGACGCTCAGCGTGACCACATCTGCGACCAACGGCCGTGGATCAACCTTTGCGACAAGCGGCGCGATGGTTTCCACCCGCTCTGACCGGCCAAACCAGTTGAACGGGTTCAGCCGCGAGTCCCGCACCGACCCGCAAGAGGTGAGAACCAGAACGGCAACAAGGGCAGCGGTCACAGGACTCTTCATCGTGGGGCGTTTCATTGGTCCATCCATCTTCGCTTTGCCATTGGGTAGCCGATCAGCCTGCTTTTGAAAAGGGCGGGGTTTGATTTGGCGGCAAAGGGGCTGGACGTGGGCCGGGGCGGGCATTACCTCAGGGGCAAAGGAGCCCCGCCCATGGCCACCGCCGCATTTGAAGACATCGCCGAGACCTTTGATTTTCTGGACGATTGGGAAGACCGCTATCGTCATGTCATCGAATTGGGCAAGGCGATGCCGCCCTTGCCCGAAGAGTTCAAGGTGCCCGCGCTGAAGGTGGACGGCTGCGCCAGTCAGGTCTGGCTGCGCCCGGTGGTGACGAAGGGTCAGTTCGATTTCCAAGGCGACAGCGATGCGATGATCGTGCGCGGGCTGATCGCCATTCTGCATGCGCTATACTCCGGCGTGCCGGTGGATCAGGTGGCAGCCGTGGATGCCCCGGCCGAACTGGGCCGTCTGGGTCTGAATGACCATCTGTCGGCGCAACGGTCCAACGGGGTGCGGGCCATGGTTGACCGCATCCGCTCGGTCGCGGCGGCAGTCTGAACCGGCAGTTTAAAGCGGCGCGCAGGCCGCTGTCAGCCAGTCCAGCACCGCACCCGACACGCGCGGCCCGATCTTTGCCAACACCTCGGCGTGATAGGCATCGAGCCAGACCCGTTCATCCGGCGACAGCCGGTCGAGCCGGATCAGGCGGCGGTCCAGCGGCACAAAGGTCAGCGTCTCGAAACTGTATTGCGCACGAATGTCGCCCAGACCCGTCGCCACCTGCACCACGATCAGGTTTTCCAGCCGGATGCCGAACGCGCCTTCGCGGTAATAGCCGGGCTCGTTCGACAGGATCATCCCCGGTTCCAGCGGCACCTCTGACAGCCGGCTCAGCCGCTGCGGCCCCTCATGCACGGACAGGAACGCCCCCACACCATGCCCGGTGCCATGGTCAAAATCCTGCCCCGCCACCCAGAGCGGGAACCGCGCCAACGGGTCCAGATCGCGCCCGGCCAGCCCCTTGGGAAACCGCGCGCGCGAAATCGCGATCATGCCCTGCAACACGCGGGTGTAGCACAGCCGCGCCTCGTCCCCCGGATCGCCGACCGCCACCGTGCGGGTGATGTCGGTGGTGCCGTCGCGGTATTGCGCGCCGGAATCCACCAGCAAAAGCTCGTTGTTCTGCACCGCCCGGTTGGTCTCACGCGTGACCCGGTAATGCATGATCGCGCCATTCGGCCCGGCACCGCAGATGGTGTCAAAGCTGATGTCATGCAGCGCATTGGTGGCGCGGCGAAAGCCTTCCAGCGCGGTGACCACATCAATCTCGGTCAGCGTATCCGGCGGCTGGCGGTCCAGCCAGGCCAGAAATTCCACCATCGCCGCCCCGTCGCGCAGATGGGCCGCGCGCATGCCCGCAATCTCCGCTGCGGTCTTGCGCGCCTTTGGCAGGCGGCAAGGATCATCCCCCCAGACCACCGCGATGCCCGCCCCGGTCAGCTCGTCACTGACCGCCAGCGGGGCAGAGGCGCGGTCCACCCGCACCGGGCCAGACAGCGTGCGCAGGGCGGGCACAAAGGCGGCTGGCGGGCGCAGGCTGATCTGTGGCCCCAGATGCGCGCGCGTCGCGCCATCCAGCTTGGCAGGGTCGGTGAACAGGGTCACACGGCCATCGTCATGCAAAATGGCAAAGCCTTGCAGCACCGGGTTTTTCGGCACATCTGCACCGCGGATGTTTAACAGCCAGCAGATCGAGTCGGGCAGGGTGAGCACCGCCGCGCGCTGTCCGGCCGCGCGCAACCCCTCGGCCAGCCGCGCGCGTTTGTCGGCGCCGCTGATCCCCGCCAACGCATCCGGGTGGGCAAAGGCCAGCCCACAGGGCGGAGGCGGCTGGTCGGGCCAGATCGCATCGACCAGATTGCGGGTGGCGCGCAGCCCGATCCCCGCAGGCTCCAGCACCGCGCGCAGCGTGGCGATCTCATCGGCGGTGTGCAGCCAGGGGTCAAAGCCGAGTTCGCCCGTGCTCAGTTGCGCCTTGATCCAGTCTCCGGCTTTCGCCTCGGGCCATGGCACCGGGGTGAACTGCCCCAGATCGACCTGCGCCTTGACCTGCACCCGGTAGCGCCCGTCGATGAACACCCCCGCCACGTCGCGCAGGATCACCGCAAACCCCGCTGATCCGGTAAACCCGGTCAGCCATTGCAGCCGCTCATCCCGCGCCGCGACGTACTCGCCCTGATGCGCATCGGCGCGCGGCACGATGAACCCGGCCAGCCCGTCGCGCACCAGCACCTCGCGCAGCGCGGCCAGACGCGGCGGCCCCTGATCCGGCGTGGCGTGGCTGTCAAAGCTCTGGAACATGGTATTCACCTTGCTAAAATACTCCGGGGGGGGGCGCGACAGCGCGGGGGGCAGCGCCCCCCTCCGCCCGCAACCACGGGCGCGACCCTACCCGGTCTTGCGCATCCCCAACACCCGGGCGCGCTTGCGCGGATCGGTGTCAAACAACCCTGCCAGCTGTTCGGTCATCGCCCCGGCCAGCTGTTCAACATCGGTGATCGTCACCGCGCGCTGATAATAGCGGGTCACGTCATGGCCGATGCCGATGGCGATCAGCTCCACCGCGCGTCTGCGCTCCACCATCGCGATCACGTCGCGCAGGTGTTTTTCCAGAAAGTTCGCCGGGTTGACCGACAGCGTGCTGTCATCCACCGGCGCGCCGTCGGAAATCACCATCAGGATCTTGCGCGCCTCGGGCCGCGAGGCCGCGCGGCGGTGCGCCCATTCCAGCGCCTCACCGTCGATGTTTTCCTTGAGCAAGCCCTCTTTCATCATCAGCCCCAGATTGGGCCGCGCCCGGCGCCAAGGGGCATCCGCGCCCTTGTAGATGATGTGGCGCAGATCATTCAGCCGCCCCGGTTGCTGCGGGCGGCCTTGCGCCAGCCACCGCTCGCGGCTTTGGCCGCCCTTCCAGGCGCGGGTGGTGAAGCCGAGGATTTCCACCTTGACCGAGCAGCGTTCCAGCGTGCGGGCCAGCACATCGGCGCAGATCGCCGCGATGCTGATTGGCCGCCCGCGCATCGAGCCGGAGTTGTCGAGCAAAAGCGTCACGCAGGTATCGCGGAACTCGGTGTCCTTTTCCTGCTTGAACGACAGCGGCGTGGTCGGGTTCGCCACCACGCGGGCCAGACGGCCCGCATCCAGCGTGCCCTCTTCCAGATCGAAATCCCAGGAGCGGTTTTGCTGCGCCTGCAAGCGGCGCTGCAACTTGTTGGCCAGACGGCTGACCGCGCCTTTCAACGGCTCCAGCTGCTGGTCAAGGTAGGCGCGCAGCCGTTCCAGTTCGGCGGGTTCGGCCAGATCTTCGGCGCGGATTTCTTCGTCAAAATCGGTGGTGTAGACGATATAGGCCGGGTCCGCCGCCGAATGCGGGGCAGGGGGCGGCGGCTCCAGCGGGGCCTCGCCTTCGGGCAGTTCGGCTTCCTCGCCCTGCTCCATATCGGCGCTGTCTTCCATCGAGACCTGCGCCTGGCTTTGATCCTGCTGCTCTTCCTGACTACGTTCGGGGCTGGCTTCGGACTCGTCCTGTTCGGACTGCTCGTCGCCCTCGCTTTCGGGGCTGTCCTCGTCTTCCTGCGCCTCGTCATCGGCCTGATCATCATCGGGCGCGTCGGGGTCGTCGCCCAGCTGATCGCCATAGCCGAGGTCGGAAATCACCTTGCGGGCCAGCCGGGCAAAGGCCGCCTGATCGGCGAGCACATGGTCGATGTTTTCCAGTGTGCCGCTGGCCTGTTCCTCGATAAAGCCGCGCCACAGGTTCATCACATTGGCGGCCCCCGGCGGCAGATCGCGCCCGGTGGCCAGATGCCGCACCAGATAGCCCGCCGCCACCGACAAGGGCGCATCCTGCGCGTTGGTGATCTGGGCATAGCCCTTGCGGTCGGCCTCATGCCCGATCTTGGCGTCGATGTTTCCGGCGGTGCCGGGCATTGCCCGCGCGCCCACCGCCTCGCATCGGGCGGTTTCCATTGCGTCGTAGATGTCGCGCGCCAGCTGGCCGGTGGGGGCATAGCGGTTTGACACCGCCTCGTCATGAAACTTGCGGCGCAGTGCAAAGGCATCGGCAGTGCCGCGCGCGAGCAGAACCTCATCGCGCGTCATCCGGCGGCTGACCTGCGGCAGACGCACGCCATCGCGGTTCATGCCGGGCGGGTCGACCGAATAGGTGACGGTCATCTCCGGATCATCGGCCATGACCTTGGTGGCCTCGGCCAGAGCCTTCTTGAACGGATCGGCTGGGTTGTCGGTGGGTTTGCTCATCTCACGCCCCGGTCAGGGCGGGGGTCACCCCGCCGATGTGGCACAGGCGGGGGAGACCCCGCCCTGCCGCGTTATTTCATCGCCATCGAGGCCGCCGACTCGGGAAGTTCCTCGGCAAAGCAGCGCTGGTAGAACTCGGCCACCGTCTGCCGCTCCAGCTCGTCGCATTTGTTGAGGAAGGTCAGCCGGAAGGCATAGCCCACGTTGCGGAAGATCTCGGCGTTCTGCGCCCAGTTCAGCACTGTGCGCGGGCTCATCACGGTGGACAGATCGCCGTTCATGAACGCGGTCCGCGTCAGGTCTGCCACGGTGACCATCTGGTTGATCACCTTGCGGCCTTTTTCGGTGTTGTAATGCGGGCTCTTGGCCAGAACGATGGCGGCTTCGGCATCATGGCTCAGATAGTTCAGCGTGGCCACAAGGCTCCAGCGGTCCATCTGCGCCTGGTTGATCTGCTGGGTGCCGTGATAGAGGCCGGTGGTATCGCCCAGACCCACGGTGTTTGCGGTGGCAAACAGCCGGAACGACGGGTGCGGGGTGATGATTTCGTTCTGGTCCAGCAGGGTCAGCTTGCCATCGGTTTCCAGCACGCGCTGGATCACGAACATCACATCGGCGCGGCCTGCGTCATATTCGTCAAACACGATTGCGACTGCATTGCGCAAAGCCCAGGGCAGAATCCCCTCGTGGAATTCGGTCACCTGCTTGCCGTCGCGCAGCTTGATCGCATCCTTGCCGATCAGGTCGATCCGGCTGATGTGGCTGTCCAGATTGACGCGCACGCAAGGCCAGTTCAGCCGGGCGGCCACCTGCTCGATATGGGTCGATTTGCCGGTGCCGTGATAGCCCTGGATCATCACCCGCCGGTTATAGGCAAAGCCCGCCAGAATGGCCAAGGTCGTATCAGGATCGAACTTGTAGGTCGGGTCAATCGCTGGCACGCGGTCGGTGGCTTCGGCAAAACCCTTGACCTTCATGTCGGTGTCGATGCCGAACACCTCACGCACGGAAATTTCTTCAGTCGGTTTCATCGCGTGATCCAGTATCCTGCTTTTCCTGTCTGGCCGTCCGGCCCGTTCCTGTGGAGTTGTGGAACATAACGCCGGGGGGTTCAAGGGGAAGGGCGGCATTCTGCGCCATTCCCGTCCACGTTCCCATTTGCGTGAGCCGGAAACCTTTGGCGCGCCAGATCCGTAGCAAAGGGGTAAGGTTCACGCAAACGGAGGCGATGATGAATAGACGTGCAGTCATTCTGGGGGGCGTGGCCCTGATGGGTCTTGGCCAGATTGCGGGCCGGTCGGCCTGGGCCGCCGAGGGGAATTTTGAGGTCCAGCTGACCGAGGCCGAATGGCGGGCCAGGCTGAGCGATCTGGCCTACCGCGTGCTGCGCGAAGAGGCGACCGAGCGCGCCTTTACCAGCCCGCTGGACACCGAAACCCGCGCGGGCACCTATCATTGCGCCGGTTGTGATCTGCCCGCGTTTTCGTCGCAGCACAAGTATGACAGCGGCACCGGCTGGCCCAGCTTCTGGCAACCACTGCCCGATGCGATCCGCACCAAGGCCGACCGCAGCCTGTTCGGCACCCGCACCGAAGTGCATTGCCGCCGCTGCGGCGGGCATTTCGGCCATGTGTTCAGCGATGGCCCGCAACCGACGGGCAAGCGCTATTGCATGAACGGGGTTTCACTGGCGTTCCGCGCCGCCTGACCCCCACGATTATTCTGCGAATAATCTGCAATACGAAAACAGCGGGCAGTGCCCGCTGTTTAAGATTTTTCGCAGAAAAATCGCTTTTTCGCAGAGAAATCGTTTTTCGCAGAAAAATCGTGCCGACACTCACTCGCGGAAATAGCGGCTGTCCTTGATCTGGTCCCAGGCCCAGACCACCTCTTGCAGCCGTTCTTCGTCCGAACGGTCGCCGCCGTTCATGTCGGGGTGCAGATCCTTGACCAGCGATTTGTATTGCTTGCGGATCTCGGTCTTGGTCCAGGTGTCGCGGGCATCCAGAATCTCGATCGCCTTGCGCTCGGTCGGCGGCAGTTTGCGGGTCGAGGTGCCGGCGGGCCGGCTGCCCGGGTTCTGCGTGGCTTTCTCACCCAAGAGCGACAGCGGGTCATCGACCCCCAGCCGGGCCCAGGCCCGGCCATCATCCTTGCGGCTGAACGGCTTGGTCTCGCGCTCCCACACCCGGTCCTTGTCGAGGAACTTCTGGAAATCATCATCCGATGTGCCCTGAAAGAAGTTCCATTTCAGGTTATATTCGCGGATGTGCTCCTTGCAGAACCAGAAAAACTCATCCAGCAGATCCGGACTTTTGGGCGCGCGGTAGGCCCCGGTTTCGGTGCAGCCGGGAAAGTCGCACGGCTTGTTCGAGGTGTCGAAGGCCCCGGACATCCCCCGGCGTGTGGTTTTCTTGCGCTTCTTGTCCGCCGAGACGCGGATGTCGAATTCAAACGGGGGTTTCGTGACCATGGTCTGCCTTTCCTGCGGCCCGTTGTCTTTCCGACTCGGGCGGCACAGTTTAGGGGTTTGAGCGGCAGATTGAAGAGGGAGAAGTCAAAAATGACCGTGAAGGACGAAATGCAACAGCGGCTGATGGCCGCCTTTGCGCCGCAACAGATTGAGATCGTGAACGAAAGCCACAAACACGCCGGGCATTCCGGCGACGACGGATCGGGCGAAAGTCATTTCCGCATCGTGCTGCGGTCTGAGGTTCTGGCCCGGATGAGCCGGGTGGCCCGGCACCGCGCTGTTCATGCCGCCTTGGGCGACCTGAACAAGCGGGTTCATGCCATAGCACTGGATCTGGGCTGAGGCGCTCTGCGCCTCAGCTTTCCGCGACCAGCCCTGCCGCTTCGATCCCGGCAGTTGCCGCTACAGCGTCATTGTCAGAAGAGTCGCCGGTGACACCGACCGCGCCAAGGATAGTGCCCTTGGCATCGCGCACCAGAACCCCACCCTTGACCGGCACGAAATCGCCGCCATAAAGGCCGTTCATCGCCTGCACGAAATAGGCTTGGGCATCGGCGCGAGCCTGAATCGTGCTGCCGGGCAGGCCCAGCATGATGCAGCCATTCGCCTTGCCGTGCGCGATGGCAAAGCGGCCCGGAGAGGCGCCGTCTTCGCGTTCAAACGCGATCGTGTGCGCCCCTGCATCCAGCACCACCACCGACAGCGGTTTCATCCCCGCCTCGCGGCCCTTGGCCAGAGCGGATTTGATGATCGTGCGGGCGTGTTCGATGTTGATGGTCATGCTGCCTCTGCCTTCTTTTCCAGCCGCCGCGCGTGCAGGACGGGTTCGGTGTAGCCCGAGGGCTGCACGCGCCCTTTGAGAACCAGATCGCAGGCGGCGCGGAACGCCACCCCGTCATAGCCCGGTGCCATCGGCTGATAGAGCGGATCCTCCGCGTTCTGCCGGTCCACCACTTCTGCCATCTTGCGCAGCGCAGCCATCACCTGATCCTCGGTGATCACCCCGTGGTGCAGCCAGTTGGCCAGCGCCTGCGACGAGATGCGGCAGGTGGCCCGGTCTTCCATCAGCCCGACATCATGGATGTCAGGCACCTTGGAGCAGCCCACGCCCTGATCAATCCAGCGCACCACATAGCCCAGAATCCCTTGGGCGTTGTTTTCCACCTCTTGCCGGATATCGTCTTCCGACCAGTTGGCCCCCTGCGCCAGCGGAATGGTCAGCAGCGCGTCCAGCGTGCCACGCGGGCCGCCGCGGGCAAGCTCGGCCTGCCGGGCCAGCACATCGACGCGGTGGTAATGCGTGGCATGCAAAGTGGCGGCGGTGGGTGAGGGCACCCAGGCGCAATTCGCCCCGGCCTGCGGATGGCCGATTTTCTGCGCCAGCATATCGCCCATCAGATCAGGGGCAGCCCACATGCCCTTGCCGATCTGCGCCCGGCCCTGAAGGCCGCAGGCGAGGCCGATATCGACATTGCGGTCCTCATAGGCCTTGATCCAGCTTGACGCTTTCATGTCGCCCTTGCGGACCATTGGTCCTGCTTCCATGCTGGTATGAATCTCATCGCCGGTCCGGTCGAGGAAACCGGTGTTGATGAACGCCACCCGTTCCTTTGCCGCCCGGATGCATTCCTTGAGGTTGGCGCTGGTGCGGCGCTCTTCATCCATGATGCCCAGTTTGACGGTAAAGCGGGGCAGGCCCAGCACCGTCTCCACCCGGTCAAAGATCTCGCAGGCAAAGGCCACTTCTTCGGGGCCGTGCATCTTTGGCTTGACCACATAGACCGAGCCCATGGTCGAGTTGCGGGTGCCTTCGGTCTTGTTCAGATCGTGCATCGCGCAGAGCGTGGTCAGGAACGCATCCAAGATGCCTTCGCCGATTTCGCGGTCGTCTTCGGTCAGGATCGCGGGGTTGGTCATCAGGTGGCCGACATTGCGCACCAACAAGAGCGCGCGCGATTTCAGCGTCAAAGCGCTGCCATCCGGCGCGGTCAGGGTCAGATCCGGGGTCAGACGGCGCACCGACTCTTTGCCGCCCTTGACGATCACCTCCGACAGATCGCCCTTCATCAGGCCCAGCCAGTTGCCATAGGCCAGAACCTTGTCGGCCGCATCGACGGCGGCAACCGAGTCTTCGCAATCCATGATCGCCGACATCGCCGATTCCAGCCGGATGTCAGAAACATGCGCCAGATCATCGCGCCCGGTCGGGGTGGAGGCGTCGATCTGCACAGCGATGTGCAAACCGTTGTTTTTCAGCATGATCGTCGTGGGCGCGGTCGCATCGCCGGTGTAGCCGGCAAACCGCGACGGATCGGCAAGGCCGACGGCATCTGCTGCCCCGGTCACCCAAAGCTGGTCCCCCTCAACGCGAAACCCCCGGGCTTCGGACCAGGAGCCTGCGGTCAGCGGCACCGCCTCATCCAGAAAGCTGCGGCCCCAGGCGACAACGCGCGCGCCGCGCGCCGCGTCATAGCCTTTGCCGGTCGGCAGATCGCCCAGAGCATCGGTGCCATAAAGCGCGTCATACAGGCTGCCCCAGCGCGCATTGGCGGCGTTCAGCGCGTAGCGCGCGTTCATCACCGGAACCACCAGCTGCGGGCCGGGAACCAGCGTGATTTCGGGGTCGGTCTGCGTGGTTTCAATCGAAAAATCCGGGCCCTCGGGCACCAGATAGCCGATCTCGGTCAGAAAGGCGCGGTAGCTGGCGGCGTCAAACGCCTGCCCGCGACGGGCCTTGTGCCAGCCGTCAATCTGGCTCTGCAACGCCTCGCGCCGGGCCAGCAGCGCGCGGTTCTTTGGCATCAGATCGGCGATGGCGGCAGCAAAGCCATCCCAGAAGCTGTGGGAGTCGATCCCGGTGCCGGGCAGCGCGTGTCGTTCGACGAAATCAACAAGGCGGGCGTCAACCTTCAGCCCGGTGATGGCGATACGGTCGGTCATGGGGTGTCCTTGTCTTTGGGTTCAGTGCCCGTTCCGGTGCGCGGTGGGATACCATGGTATGCGATGCGGGCAGAGATACTGAAAAACGCTGGCAGAGGCAACAAAAGCGGTCATGTTATTTTACCAAAAATCCGATCACAGCTTTTGCGTTTGGCAGAGAGTGAGACGTTTAGCCATCAGGCTAAGTTTTAATTTGCGGCGGGGCCGGGATGTGATACTAAGCCATATGGCTCAGCATAACGCAAACCTGTCGCGCATCTTTCACGCGCTTGGCGACCCGACCCGCCGGGCGCTGTTGCAACGGCTGGGGCAGGGGGCGTTACCGGTGTCGGTGCTTGCCGCGCCCACCGGTTTTGCGCTGCCCACGGTCTTGCGTCATCTGGAGGTGCTGGAGCAGGCGGGCCTGATCCAGACCGAAAAGCAGGGCCGCACCCGGCTCTGCCGCGCGGTTCCGGTCACGCTGAGTGTCGCGACCGACTGGCTGGCGACCGTCCGCGCCGAGTGGGAGGCGCGGACCGACCGTCTGGAAGAGTTTCTTGCAACGCTGGAGGATGATGATGATCCTGAACCCCGAGACTGATCTTGAACTGGTGCGCCACCTGACCGCCCCGCCCGCCAAAGTCTGGCGCTGCTGGACCGAACCCGCGCTGCTGGAACAATGGTTTGCGCCGAAACCTGTGGTCACGCGCGATGTCAAAATCGACCTGCGCCCCGGCGGCATCTTTGCGACCACGATGGATATTCCCGGCATGGACAGCCAGACCGGCGCGGGCTGCATTCTGGAGGTTGTGCCAGAGCGGCGGCTGGTCTGGACTGACCTTCTTGGCCCGGGTTATCATCCGGCTGCGGACAGCTTTGGCATGACCGCCTTTATCCTGCTGGAGCCCGAAGGCACCGGCACTCTCTACCGCGCCATCGCCCTGCACCGCACCCCCGATCAGCGGAAATCGCATGAGGATATGGGGTTTCACGACGGCTGGGGCACGGCGGCGACGCAGCTTGATGCTGTGGCGGCGGCACTATGAGCGGGCGCAGTCTCACCCTGACGCGGCTGATCGCAGCGCCGGTGCCAAAGGTCTGGCGCTGCTGGACCGATCCGGCGTTGTTGCCGCAATGGTTCGGACCCGAGGGGTTCACCTGTCGCACCCATGACATCGACCTGCGGACGGGTGGCCAGTGGCTGTTCGACATGACCGGGCCGGATGGCAAGGTCTGGCCCAACCGCCACCGCTACACAAGGATGGAAGCACCGCACCGGCTGGAGTTTCTGTTGGACGCAGGCGCGGACGATGAGGCGGCGAATGAGGTGGTGATGACCCTGACCGCCGAGGGCGATGCCACCCGCATCCGCTATGAGATGACCTTTCCCAGTCTGGCTGCGCGGGCGATGGCGGTGGGGTTCGGGGCGGTGGAGCTGGGGCATCAGACTTTGACCAAGCTGGCAGCAATGGCGCAGGGCGATTAACCCGGTTTGCGCCTTGCTTCGCCCCGGCAGCGATCAGAGCAGAAGCGCACCTCATCCCAGACCTTTTCCCACTTCTTGCGCCAGGCAAAGGGCCTGCCGCAGGTGGCGCAGATCTTGGCCGGCAGATCGCCCTTTTTTACCATCTTTGCCATGGCTTACAGCCCAAGGCTCAACTGTGCCGATGACACCGGAATGCGCCTGCGCGGCGCGCGGTCGTTGACGAAACGCGGATCGGCGCGGCTGGCGTGGCGTTCGATGATCTCGACAATCTCGGCGCGCGGCGCGGTCTCGCGCAGGCCAAAGACCGCATCGCGCGCCGCCCGCTGGGCGGCCATCACATCGACCACCGGCTCGGGGTAGCGCCGCCCCAGCAGCCCGCGCGCGCCCTCCCACCGCCACGGGCTTTGCAGAAACACATCCGGCACTTCGGCCAGTTCCGGCAGCCAGCGGCGGGTGAATGCGCCGGTCGGATCCTGATCAAGCCCCTGTTTCACCGGGTTGTAGATGCGCGGCGTGTTGATGCCCGTCGTGCCCGACTGCATCTGCACCTGTGGCCAGTGTATCCCCGGCTCGTAATCGGTGAACCGCCGCGCCAGCACCGGCCCGGTCGCCCGCCAGTCGAGCCACAGGTGATAGGAGGCCACCGAGGTCACCATCGCCCGCATGCGGAAATTCAGCCAGCCGGTTGCCGCCAGATAGCGCATGCAGGCATCGACAAAGGGCAAGCCGGTTTCCCCCGCGCTCCATGCCGCCAGCCGGCTGGCGTCGGGATCGCGCGGGCGCAGGTGTTCGGCGGCGCGGTGCAGGCAGCGCACCTCGATCTGCGGCTCATCCTCCAGCTTTTGCATGAAATGATCGCGCCAGGCCAGACGGCTTTGAAAGCTGGTCAGCGACCTCGGCCAGCGCCCGCCCGGGCGCTCGGCCAGCCGGACCGTGGTTGCCTGCGCCACCTCGCGCCCCGACAGCGCCCCCAGCGCCAGATAGGGCGACAGCCGCGAACAGGCGCGCTCGCCGGTCAGGGGCGAGGACATGGCAGAACGATACGGCTCCCCGCGCTTGGTCAGAAAGGAGTCGAGCGCCAGCAGCCCATGCTGCCGCCCGCCCGCCTGCCGGTGGGCGCAGCGATCTTCGTCAAGCCGCAGGGCGCGCGCAGTGGGGATCACCCCCGGCTCTACCCCGGAAACCGGGGTCAGCCCTGTGGGCGCGGGCAGTTGCGGCTGCGCGGTGAAGCTGTCGCGCTTGCGCGCCCAGCCATCCCGCCCCTTCAGCCGCCGCACCACGCCCGATTGCGGCAGCTCGGTCCATTCCACCCCCGCCGCTTTGGCCCAGGCGGCAACGCGTTTGTCGCGGGCAAAGGTCCACAGATTGCCGGTCTCTTCATGGCTGACGATATGGCTGATCTTGTGCTGACGGCGCAGCCGCTCCATCACCTCGACCGCGTCGCCGACCCGAAGGGTCAACCGCGCCCCCGTCGCCATCATATCCTGCCGCAGATCGGTCAGGCATTCAGCGGTAAATTCCCATTGCCGGGCCGAGGTATCGGGCAGCGCCCAATACTCCGGCTCCACAATATACAGCGGCAGAACCGGCCCGAGGCTTGCCGCCAGCGTCAGGGCCGGGTGGTCATGGACCCGCAGATCGCGCTTGAACCAGATGAGAACATTCATGGAACATATCAGATAGCGGCTGGGGCAGATTCGTAAAGACCTGATCCGCCGCGCGCAGGTTTTTTCCCCCGGTCCAATGCCTTCGGGCTTGCGCGTGGCGGCACAGCGCATAGCTTGGGCGGGCAGGAGAACCAGACCCATGACCGACGCCCGTGCCATTCACCTTGCCGATTACCGGCCGTTTTCGCACCTTGTGGATCAGGTCGCGCTGAGCTTTCAGCTGTCCCCGCAAGCCACAAAGGTGCAGGCGCGGCTGGAGATGCGGCCAAACCCGGCGCGGGGCAGCGGGCATGACCTGCGGCTGGATGGCGAGGGGCTGCGCCTTGTGTCGCTGTCGCTTGACGGGCGGGCGCTGCCGGTGCAGCCCGATGACACCGGGCTGACCATCCCGGCGGCAGGCCTGCCCGACGCGCCGTTCGTGCTGGAAACCGAGGTCGAGATCGCGCCCGAAGGCAATACCGCGCTTGAGGGGCTCTATATGTCGCGCGGCATGTACTGTACCCAATGCGAGGCCGAAGGCTTTCGCAAGATCACCTTTTACCCCGACCGCCCCGATGTGATGGCGCGGTTCCGGGTGCAGGTGGCGGGCGATCTGCCGGTGCTGTTGTCCAACGGCAATCTGGTGGCCGAGGGGCCGGGCTGGGCCGAATGGGATGATCCCTGGCCCAAACCCGCCTATCTCTTCGCCCTGGTCGCGGGCGATCTGCGCGCCCATTCCGCCCGGTTCGTCACGATGTCGGGCCGCGATGTCGCACTCAACATCTGGGTGCGGCCGGGGGATGAGGGGCGCTGCGCCTATGCGATGGACAGCCTGATCCGCTCGATGCGCTGGGATGAACAGGTCTACGGGCGCGAATATGATCTGGATGTGTTCAACATCGTCGCGGTCGATGATTTCAATATGGGCGCGATGGAGAACAAGGGGCTGAACATCTTCAACTCCAAATTCGTGCTGGCCAGCCCCGAGACCGCCACCGACGATGATTTCGCCCGGATCGAGGCGATCATCGCGCATGAGTATTTCCACAACTGGACCGGCAACCGCATCACCTGCCGCGACTGGTTTCAGCTGTGCCTGAAAGAGGGGCTGACCGTCTACCGCGACCAGCAATTTTCCGGTGACATGCGGTCGCATGCTGTGAAACGGATCGAGGATGTCCTGATGCTCCGCGCCCGCCAGTTCCGTGAGGATCAGGGGCCCCTCGCGCATGCGGTGCGCCCCGAGTCCTATGTCGAGATCAACAATTTCTACACCGCCACGATCTATGAAAAGGGTGCCGAGGTGATCGGCATGTTGAAACGTCTGGTCGGCGATGACGGCTACGCCCGCGCGCTCGATCTGTATTTCGACCGCCACGACGGGCAGGCGGCGACGATCGAAGATTGGCTGGCGGTGTTTCAGGATGCCACCGGCCGCGATCTGACCCAGTTCAAACGCTGGTATTCCGAAGCGGGCACGCCCCGGCTGAAGGTGACAGATGACTTTAACAACGGCACCTACACGCTTCATTTCGAACAGGAAAACCAAAGCACCCCCGGTCAGCCGGTCAAGGGCGTAAAGGTGTTGCCAATTGCGGTGGGGCTTTTGAACCCCAATGGCGACGAGGTGGTGCCGACCACCGTGCTGGAGATGACGCAAGCCCGGCAATCCTTTCGCTTTGACGGGCTGGCGGCGCGGCCCGTGCCCTCGATCCTGCGCGGCTTTTCCGCGCCAGTGCTGCTGGAGCGTAGGGTGAGTGCCGAGGAGCGGGCATTCCTGCTGGCGCATGACACCGACCCGTTCAACAAATGGGAGGCGGGGCGGGCACTGGCCAAGGATCTGCTGGCGCGGATGGTGACCGAAGGCGCTGCACCGGGGCCGGACTGGCTGGATGCATTGGCGCGGGTGGCGCAGGATGACAGCCTTGACCCGGCGTTTCGCGCGCTGTGCCTGCGGCTGCCGTCGGATGACGACATGGCGCAAACGCTGCACGCCTCGGGCCATGTGCCTGATCCGGCGGGCATTTATGCGGCCCGCAGGCGAATGGGGGATGCACTGGCGCAGCGGCTGGCCGGGGTGTTGCCGGGGCTGATGGCGGAGCTTGCGGAACCGGGGCCGTTTACGCCCGACGCCCGCGCAGCGGGCCGCCGCGCGTTGCGACTGGCCGCGCTGTCGCTGCTGTCGCGTGTCGATGGCGGCACCGCCGCGCGGGCCGCCTTTGCGACGGCCGACAACATGACCGAAGAGGTCGGCGCACTGTCCTGCCTGCTCGACATTGGCGCGGGGCAGGAGGAGCTGGCGCGGTTTGAATCCCGCTGGCGGGCCGACCGCAATGTGATGGACAAGTGGTTTGCGCTGCAGATCGGCTTTGCCAGCCCGGAACGGGCGGCAGAGGTGACGCGCGCCCTGACCGATCACCCGGATTTCGACTGGAAGAACCCCAACCGCTTCCGCTCGGTGATCGGGGCGCTGTCGGGCCATCACGCCGGGTTTCACCACAGCAGTGGTGCTGGCTATGCGCTGGTGGCGGACTGGCTGTTGCGGCTCGACCCGCTGAACCCGCAGACGGCAGCGCGGATGTCGACTGCGTTCGAAACCTGGCCACGCTATGATGCCGACCGGCAGGGCATGCTGCGCGATGTGCTGCGCCGGATGCTGGCGACCAAAGGCCTGAGCCGGGATCTGTCCGAGATGGCAGGGCGCATGCTGGGCGACTAGGCGCGCGCGTGGCGGGCCGGGCCCGAATTTTCGCCGAAAATTCGGCGGCGGCCGGGGGAATGATCCGTCAGCCGAGCTTGCGGAACAGCCCGGTCAGCCGCTTGGTCTCGGCCTCGATCCCGTAGGGCGGGTTGATCATCACCATGCCAGAGCCTTCCATCCGGTGCCCGTCGCGCACCGGGGGGAAGCGCACCTCATGCACCAGCGCCTCGGGCGCAATGGCGCGCAGTTCGGCCAGCATCGGCTTGTGATAGCCTTCGCGCAGGATCGGATACCACAGGTAGAGGATGCCGACATTCCACTTGCGGTGCAGCTGGCCGACCACGCGCGGAATCGTCTCGTAATCGGTCTTCACCTCATAAGACGGGTCGATCAGCGCCATGCCGCGCCGGGGCGTCGGCGGGCAGATCGACAGCGCCTTGGCCAGACCATCCTCGTGATAGACCTTGGCCCCGAACGGCGCAGAGGCATAGTCCAGCGCCGCATGTTCCTGCGGATGCAACTCGCACAGATGGATGCTGTCGGTTTCGCGCAGCAGATGCCCGGCGATCAGCGGGCTGCCGGGATAGGCGGCTGGCCCCCGCTCGTCACGCGTGGCGGCCAGAGCGCGGCTATAGGGGTGGGTCGCGGGAAACCAGCCCTCGGCAATGGCGATGCCCTTGGCCGCCTCGCCGGTCTTCACCGCTTCGGGGGCGGTCAGATCATACAGCCCGCGCCCGGCGTGGGTTTCCACATAGGTCAGCGGTTTGTCCTTGCGGGTCAGGTAATCGAGCGTGGTGGCCAAAAGCGCGTGCTTGTGGACATCGGCAAGATTTCCGGCGTGATACAGGTGTTGATATGACAGCATGCGCCTGCCCTAGCAGGTAGGGCGCAGCGCTGCAAGACGGGGTAGGGCGGGGGTCTCCCCG
Source organism: Pseudotabrizicola sp. 4114 (assembly GCF_031457365.1). NCBI lineage: Bacteria > Pseudomonadati > Pseudomonadota > Alphaproteobacteria > Rhodobacterales > Paracoccaceae > Pseudotabrizicola > Pseudotabrizicola sp. 4114. Next base: position 853,304 of record NZ_JAVDWP010000001.1, read on the forward strand.
CCTTTGGCGTCGCAAGGCGGGGAGACCCCCGCCCTACTCCTCGCGTTTATGGCCCGCCAGATCACGGGCGGCTTTTTCTGCCTCGGCCTTTTGCCGGTCGCGCTCCGTTCGGGTCACGCCAAACTTCACCGCGTTCTCATCCGCCTTGGCGCGGGCCGCCGTGCGGGCGGCCTGCTTTTTCACGCGGGCAAGGTTGACGATCTCGGCCATTCGTTTCACGCTCCCTGCCCGCAGCAGGGGCTGCGGGCGTTCGATGCTTCCATAGCCCCCCCGGCGCTTGTGATCCGGGTCAGTCGACCCGGACCGCCTCTCACCCCTTGGGGCCGATCATTTCCTCGGGCCGCACCACGCGGTCAAAGGTTTCGCCGTCGACATAGCCAAGCGCAATCGCTTCTTCGCGCAGGGTGGTGCCGTTCTTGTGCGCGGTCTTGGCCACTTTGGTCGCCGCGTCATAGCCGATGGTCGGGGCCAGTGCCGTCACCAGCATCAGCGATTCCTTCATCAGCTTGTCGATCCGCGCCACATTGGCCTGCGTCCCCACCACCATATTGTCGGTGAACGACCCCGCCGCATCGCCCAGAAGCTGCATGGATTGCAGCAGGTTATACGACATCATCGGGTTATAGACGTTCAGCTCGAAATGCCCTTGGCTTCCGGCAAAGCCGATCGCGGCATCATTGCCCATCACATGCGCGCAGACCATGGTCAGCGCTTCGGCCTGCGTCGGGTTGACCTTGCCCGGCATGATCGACGACCCCGGCTCGTTTTCCGGCAGGATCAGCTCGCCCAGACCCGAGCGCGGGCCGGAGCCCAGGAGGCGCAGGTCATTGGCGATCTTGAACAGGCTGGCGGCCACGGTCTTCAAAGCACCCGAGAACATCACCATGGCGTCATGCGCGGCCAAGGCCTCGAACTTGTTGGGCGCGGTCACAAAGGGCAGACCGGTGATCTCGGCAATGCGGGCAGCGACGCGGGTATCCCAGCCGACGCGGGTGTTCAGCCCGGTGCCGACAGCGGTGCCGCCCTGTGCCAGTTCATAAATGTCGGGCAGGCACATCTTGACCCGCGCGATGCCCTTGGCGACCTGCGCGGCATAGCCGCCGAATTCCTGGCCCAGCGTCAGCGGCGTCGCATCCTGCGTATGGGTGCGGCCGATCTTGATGATATCCTTGAACTCTTCGGATTTTGCCACCAAAGCGGCATGCAGCTTTTCCAAGCCCGGCAGCAGCACATCGCGCGCCATCATGCCCGTCGCCACGTGCATCGCGGTGGGGAAGGTGTCGTTTGACGACTGCCCCATGTTCACATGGTCATTCGGGTGGACCGGCTTTTTCGAGCCCTTTTCCCCGCCCAGCATCTCGATCGCGCGGTTCGAGATCACCTCGTTCGCGTTCATGTTGCTTTGCGTACCCGACCCGGTCTGCCAGACCACCAGCGGGAAGTTGTCGTCGAACTTGCCGTCAATCACCTCGGTCGCGGCGGCGGCAATCGCCTGGCCCAGCTCGGCCGAAATGTCGCCCTGATCGACATTGACCAGCGCACAGGCCTTTTTGATCACGCCAAGCGCGCGGATGATCGCGACGGGCTGCTTTTCCCAGCCGATCGGAAAGTTGATGATCGACCGCTGGGTCTGTGCGCCCCAGTATTTGTCGGCGGGAACCTCAAGCGGGCCAAAGCTGTCGGTTTCGGTACGGGTGGCGGACATCGGCAAGCCTCCTGATTTTGCTGCCCCGTCCTTACGGTGCGGGCGCAGAAAAATCAATTGGCATACCGTCGCATACCACGCGAAAGCGCATTGCTTTTGCCACAACCGGCGGTGTGCTACTGCTTGCGGAACTTGTCCAGGCTGACCACTTCGGCGTCATGCTGCGGCGGCGGATCATCGTCGCCGTCGTCATCACCTTCGTCGTCCTCTTCGTCTTCGGCATGGCTTTCAAAGCGCAGGCCGAATTCGACCGAGGGGTCCACAAAGGTGCGCACCGCATCGAACGGAATCACCATCGGCTCGGGCTGGTTGCCGAAATTCAGCGTGATGGTGAAACCGTCATCGGTGACGGTCAGGTTTTCAAACCAGTGCTGGATCACGATGGTCATTTCCGCCGGATAGCGGGCTTTCAGCCAATCGGCCATCTCCACCTCGGGGTGGGTGGTGTCAAAGGTGATGAAAAAATGATGCGCGCCGGGCAGGCCGTTCTGGCCGACATCTTCCAGCACCGACTGGATCAGGCTGCGCATCGCGCGATGCATCAGGTTTCCGTAATCAATCGACCGCGCCATCTTAAACCCTCAGCTTTCCGTAGAGCCAGCATAGGGGTTTTGCCCCCGAAGGAAAGGGGTCAGGCGGCACTGATTACAACCGACAGCAGCGCCGAGGCGGCCAGCACCTGCCAGAGCGGGCGGTGAAACCACAACAGCAGCAGCGCCGACAGGGCGGCAAGGCCAAGCGCGGTCAGGTTCAGACTGGCCAGATCGGGGACGATCAGCTGCAGCGGGCCAAAGCTGCGGGGCGTGACAGCGCCGAACAACAGGTGCAGCGCAAACCACAGCGACAGATTCGCAATGACCCCGACCACCGCCGCCATGATCGCGCTCAGCGCGCCCGAAAGCCGGGGGTCGGCGGTGATGCGCGCCAGATAGGGGGCCGCGACAAAGATCCACAAAAAGCACGGCACAAAGGTCATCCACAGCGCGACACTCGCGGCGGCAAGGCCCATGGCCCAGCCACCCGCGCCGTACCCTGCCATGAACCCGACGAATTCGTTGACCAGAATCAGCGGGCCGGGTGTGGTTTCGGCCAGCCCCAGCCCGGCCATCATCTGCGGCGTGGTCAGCCAGCCCTGTATCGCCACCACCTCTTGCGTCATCCAGGCCAGCACCGCATAGGCACCGCCAAAGGTCAGCACCGCGAGTTTGGAAAAGAACCAGCCGACATCGAACAAGATGCCGCCCTGCACCCAGAGCAGCGCCAGCGGTAGCAGCCAGACCGTCAGCCACAGGGTCAGCGTCGGCAATGTGCGCGGCGCAGTAACCTCGGGCAGGGCGGCGCGGTTGCCCCGCGCGGTCAGCAGCCCCCAGAGCCCGGCGGCAAGGATGATGACCGGAAACGGCAGATTAAGCATGAACAGGCCCAGAAAGGCCAGCACCGCAATCCCATAGGCCGCCCGCCCGCGCAGCGCGCGGCGCGCCACCCGGATCAGGGCCTCGATCACGATGGCGATCACCGCCGCCTGCACCCCCAGAAACAGCGCCTGCATCAGCGGCAGCTCGCCCCAGGCGGCATAGGCCATCGACAACACCAGCACGACCAGCGCGCCCGGCAGCACAAACAGCCCGCCCGCGATCAACCCGCCGACCGTGCCATGCAGCCGCCAGCCGGCCCAGGTCGCAAGTTGCATCGCCTCTGGCCCCGGCAGCAGCATGCAAAACGACAGGGCCGACAGATAGTCCTTTTCAGTCAGCCATTTGCGTTCATCCACCAGAACCCGGTGCATCAGCGCAATCTGCGCCGCAGGGCCACCAAAGGACAGGATGCCGATCCGGGCAAAGGTGTGAAACAGGTCAGCGCGTGTGGGTGTCATGCCCGCAAACTAGCGGCGTCAGGCGACGCCTGCAAGACAGGCCAGCCAGTCGAGGAACCCCGCCGGATCTTTAGCCCCGGCGGGGAAGAAATTTGACGTGTGGTTGCAAGCAGCACGTCAAACTGGGGGCTTTCGCCACCCCTTGCAAGCAGCAGCGTGGCCAAGGCCGCGCCTGATCTGTCTACGGGCGATTCCCTAAATCGAGGTTAATGGCGCTATGTCGTGTGCGGTATTACAGCCCGTCGAACGCGCACAGCGCATGCACATCCATCCCCATCGCCTCCAGCCGTTTGCGCCCGCCCAGATCGGGCAGATCGACCACAAAGGCGCAGCCCGCCACCTGCGCGCCCAGCCGTTCGATCAGCCGGATCCCGGCCTCTGCGGTGCCGCCGGTGGCCAGCAGATCATCGACCAGCAGCACCGTCTCGCCGGGTTGCATCGCGTCTTCATGCACCTCGACCACCGCCTCGCCATATTCCAGCGTATAGGCCTGCGAAATCGTCTGCCCCGGCAGCTTGCCCTTTTTGCGGATCGGCACAAAGCCGGTGGCCAGCTGATGCGCAACCGCACCGCCCAGGATAAAGCCCCGCGCCTCCAGCCCCACCACCTTGTCGATCCGCACGCCCACATAGGGGGCCAGCAGCTGATCGACGCACATCCGGAACCCGCGCGGATCGGCAAACAGCGTGGTGACATCGCGGAACAGGATGCCCTCATGCGGGAAATCCACGATGGTGCGGATGTAATCCTTGACGGTCTTGCGCGCGGTCATGCTCGGGCTTTCAGGGTTCGGGCGGATACAGATGGCGCAGCAGCCGCGCATCCTGATCCGCGATGGTGACGGTGGCGTTGGAGTTCTGCGACAGGATCGACACGCCCTCATAAGCCGGGCTGTCGATGTCGAACAGCGGGCCGGTGACCTGGAAAATCTCTTCCAGCACCACCGAGACGATTTCCGTTGGCTTGATCGCCGCCGAAATCAGGATCGAGGCTTCGGTGATCCCGGTCTCAGCCGCCCACCAGACCGAGGCATAGCCCACCCCCATCACGCCGGGGGCGGTCAGACCGGGCACCTCGTCCATCACATCGCCCTCGGCGGCATCGCTCAGGGTCAGGCGGATATCGGCCTCGGGCCCCTCCACCCGGGTGATGGTCAGGCCCGACCCGGCACGGTTGATCTGCAGCAGCGCGTAATCGACGCTGACCGACAGCAACATCGGCATGAACCGCCCGGTTTCCACCGCTGACGGCAGCACACTCAGGGTCAGATCGGTCTTCTGCCAGAGCATCGGGTCTTGCTGACACTCACCGCCAGGCGGCGCGCCACAGCTGGCGGCACGAAAGAAATCGGCGTCAGGCAGCAGGCCCTCGACCTGCACCCCATCCTCGGCAAGCGCCGGGGCGGCGAGGCAGAGCAGCGCGGCGGCAAGGGCTGCCTTGAGGGTGGGTCGCCAGGTCACAACACCCGCCCGGCAACCGCATCAAGCTTTGCCAGCAGGTCGGGGTCGCGCATCGCGGGGGCGGTCATGATGGCATGGTCCAGCGCCCGGTCGCAGCCCTGCGGGCAAGGGGCGCGCGTGGGGCCGAGCAGTGCGGGCAGGCGGGCCACCAGATCGCGCGCCAGCCCGGCGTTGCGCCCCATGGTCGCCATCACCTGCGCCACATCGACCGCGCCATGCGACGGGTGCCAGCAGTCGAAATCGGTGACCATGGCAAGGCAGGCATAGCACAGCTCGGCCTCGCGGGCGAGTTTGGCCTCGGGCATACCGGTCATGCCGATCAGATCGGCGCCCCACTGGCGATAGAGGCGCGACTCGGCGAGGGTGGAAAACTGCGGCCCCTCCATCGCGACATAGGTGGCCCCCTCATGCACCTGCGCCCCGGCGGCGCGGGCGGCGGTGGCGACATGGGCGGACAGGCGGGCGCAGGTCGGGTGGGAAAAGCCGACATGGGCGACACAGCCGCTGCCGAAGAATGATTTCTCGCGGGCAAAGGTGCGGTCGATGTACTGGTCCACCACCACGAAATCGCCGGGCACATAGTCTTCGCGCAGCGAGCCGACCGCTGACAGGGCCACCACATCGGTACAGCCCAGCCGTTTGAGCGCGTCGATATTGGCCCGGTGGTTCACCGTGCTGGGCGAATGGACGTGGCCCCGGCCATGACGCGGCAGAAAGGCCATGGCAACGCCCCCCAGCCGCCCCATCAGCACCTCATCCGAGGGCTTGCCCCAGGGCGTGCTGACCTTGACCCAGGACGCCCCCTCCAGCCCGTCGATCTGATAGAGGCCCGAGCCGCCGATAATGCCGATCATGCTGTCCATATGGGTGCTCCCGTGCCCGCCCCTTGCGGTTCGGGCCGATCTTATGCGCTGGAACGGGACGGGGGAAGGGGGTGGGTTCCCGCTGTGTTACAAGGAGGGAGAGTGAGGGAAAACAAGGGGTTGTGGGTGTGGGATTAGGGGATTGTTAAGGATTGGAGCGGGGGAGTCAGTCGGGTTGGGTGCGTTGCAGGATGCCGGTGGCGGCCGCCGGAACCCAGCGTTTGCCCCGTGACCTTTTGACTCGTGCCCGTTGATCCTCAATCACCAGCTTCAACGAGCGAAGCGTCAGAGGCTGGTGACCTGAAAGTGGATCTAAACAAATAACCCATCGTCGATGTCTATGGTCTGATCAGTGAACATGAGCCGTTCGATATTGGCGAAGCTGTCCACGCCATTGATCTGCGTGCCGCCGATGTGCGAAATCTGGTAGAGTCCGTTGACGATGTCGATCTGATATTCCGACCGCGCGCCAGCCAGCACGAGAGTGTCGGTGCCTGCGCCGCCGTCGAATGTGTCAGCGGACCATCCGCCGCCGCCGTAGAGAAAGTCATCTCCATTCCCGCCATACAATGAATCAGCCCCGGTTCCGCCATAAAGCCGGTCGTCGCCGTTGCCGCCGTAGATGATATCATTTCCGGCCCCCCCATAGAGGCGGTCGTCAGTCAGATGTGAGCCTGACGCGTCAATATAGTCCGCTTGCGCGGACCCCCTGATTTCACGAGCGAGACTGTTTACCGACTCGCTATATAAATAGATGCCTGCACCCGTCACACCAGACGCGTCGATGTTGTGCGTTGCAAGCGGCGCGCCGGAGACCGGAACCAGAACCTTTACAGCGCCATTGTCCATGACTTCAACAGAACTGCCGAAGCGCACAATCTCCACCCGATTATAGCCGTTTGTCGCCGCCGCGCCGCTGACAAAAAGGGTATTCCCCGTCACCGAGGCAGAAAGATTTGTCGGAGCCGGGTCGATATCTATAGTCTGATCAGTGAACATGAGCCGTTCGATATTGGCGAAGCTATCTACGCCGTTGATCTGCGTGCCGCCGATGTGCGAAATCTGGTAGAGTCCGTTGACGATGTCGATCTGATATTCCGACCGCGCGCCAGCCAGCACGAGAGTGTCGATGCCTGCGCCGCCGTCGAATGTGTCAGAGGACCACCCGCCGCCGCCGTAGAGAAAGTCGTCTCCATTCCCGCCATACAATGAATCAGCCCCGGTTCCGCCATAAAGCCGGTCGTTGCCGTTGCCGCCGAAGATGAAATCATCACCGGCCCCGCCATAGAGTTGGTCGTTGGTCAGATGGGAGCCGTCAACGTAGATATAGTCCGCTTGTGCGGAACCCGTAACGTTGCGTGCGAGGGTGTTGACGGACGTGCTGTACAAATAGATGCCTGCACCCGTCACACCAGACGCGTCGACGTTATGCGTTGCAAGCGGCGCGCCGGAGACCGGAACCAGAACCTTTACGGCGCCATTGTCCATGACTTCAACAGAACTGCCGAATCGCAGAATTTCCACGCGTCCTGTAGCATCCGCCGCCGCGCCGCTGACAAAAAGGGTATTCCCCGTCACCGAGGCAGAAAGATTTGTCGGAGCCGGGTTGATGGCAATGGTCTGATCCGTAAACCTGAGCAGTTCGATGTTTGCGAAGCTGTCCACGCCATTGATCTGCGTGCCGCCGATGTGCGAAATCTGGTAGAGTCCGTTGACGATGTCGATCTGATACTCCGACCGCGCGCCAGCCAGCACGAGAGTGTCGGTGCCTGCGCCGCCGTCGAATGTGTCAGCGGACCATCCGCCGCCGCCGTAGAGAAAGTCATCTCCATTACCGCCATACAATGAATCAGCCCCGGTTCCGCCATAAAGCCGGTCGTCGCCGTTGCCGCCGTAGATGATATCATTTCCGGCCCCGCCATAGAGTTGGTCGTTGGTCAGATGGGAGCCGTCAACGTAAATATAGTCCGCTTGTGCGGAACCCGTAACGTTGCGTGCGAGGGTGTTGACGGACGTGCTGTACAAATAGATGCCTGCACCCGTCACACCAGACGCGTCGACGTTATGCGTTGCAAGCGGCGCGCCGGAAATCGGAACCAGAACCCCTACAGCGCCATTGTCCGTAACTTCAACAGAACTGCCGAATCGCAGAATTTCTACGCGACTATAGCCGTTTGTCGCCGCCGCGCCGCTGACAAAAAGAGTATTTCCCGTCACCGAGGCTGAAAGATTAGTCGGCAAATTATGTCCCCCAAAAAACACAGACGCCAAGACAGCATCACTTTCACAGTATGGTTACCGCATGTTTTTTGTGATGTCTTTTGATATTTCAGACGTGGATCAGTTGCTCCTTTCCACGTCCTTTAGCGCCTTGGAGGTACTTTAAATGCTTTTCCAAAATAAGAATTTTTGATTCAGCGTCAGTCGGACAACTTTAGCATATCAGAGGTCGGCGGGGCGGAATGGCCCCGCCAGATGGCTTCGTCCCCTACAACGTGATGCGGAAGCGGGCGAAGCCGTCTTCGCCGTCGCCGGCGGGTTCGACGTTCAGGCCACGCTCCTGCACCTCGGCCAGATAGGCGGTGGCTTTGGGGCCGGTGTCGAAGGTGACGGTGGCGCCGCCGGCGGGGGCAAAGCTCCAGTTGGCATCCGCCGCCGGGCTGATGGTGCCCTGATCGACGATGTAGCGCACGATCACGTCGCGGTTGGTGTCGGGCGCTTGCAGGATGGTGGTGCTGCCGTCGGCCCCGGGGAAGCTGCCGCCGCCGCCGGCGCGGTAGTTGTTGGTGGCGACGATGAATTCTGCTGCCGGATCAACGGGCTGGCCGTCCAGCATCAGGTTGGTGATGCGGTTGGCCTCCGCTGCGACCAGCGCGCCGTCGCTGTCGTATTTCGACGGCTGGGTCAGGTCGATCTGATAGGTGACGCCGTCGATCACGTCGAAATTGTAGCTGGGGAAGGCGGGATTGATCAGCGGCTGATCGGCCGCGCCGGGGGTGATCTGGTTGAAGATCCCGGCGCTGCGCTCCAGCCAGTCTTTCAGCTGCGCGCCGGTGATGCGCACGGCTTGCAGGGTGTTGGGGTAGAGGTAGAGGTCGGCGACGTTCTTGATGGCCACAGGCCCCACGGCGACATCGGTGTAATACTCCGGCCCGCCGCGCCCGCCCGCCTTGAACGGCGCGGCGGCGGAGAGGATCGGCAGGCCCTCATGCTCGGTGCCTTGCAGGAGTTGGGCCACGTACCACATCTGCGCCAGGCTCACGATCTGCACCGAGGGGTCATCGGCGACCAGCGCGAAATAGCTGTGCAGGGGGGCGGAGGTCTGGCCGACCTCGGCCCGGACATAGGCGAGGGTGTCGGCGTGGGTCTGGGCGGTGGCTTCGATCGCGGGGGCGTAATCCTCGGCCAGCGGCTTGATGGAGCGGTCTTCGAGCCGCTCATAGATCGGGCGCAGGGTGGATTCGTGGGCGGCGACCGACCATGTGCCGCCGTCATGGGTCAGCATCAGGTCGATCAGGCCCATGTGGCTGCCCCAGAAGCCGGGCATGACGGCGGGTTTGCCGCGCAGGGTGCCTGCGGCGTTGTCGATGCCCTCGCCCTCAAAGTCGGTGCCGGGGAACTGGCGGTGGTGGTGGCCGGTGACCAGCGCGTCGATGCCGTCAACGGCGGCCAGATGCAGGGCGGCGTTTTCCATGCCTTCGGCATTGGGGCCCGCGTCGATGCCGGAGTGGCAGAGCGCGATGACGATATCGGCACCCTCTTCGCGGATCTGCGGCACCCAGGCTTGCGCGGCCTGCACGATGTCACGCACCTGCACCTTGCCGTCGAGATGGCTGCGGTCCCATTGCAGGATCTGCGGCGGGACAAAGCCGATCAACCCGATGCGGATCGGCAGTTTCGCGCCGCTGCCATCGGTCAGCTCGCGGTCGAGGATCACATAAGGCGGGGCGTAGAGGTCGTCTTCGCGGGGCGACGCGCCAAGGGTTTTGGCGACGTTGGCGCAGAGCACGGGGAAGTCGGCGCGGGCGTTGACCAGATCGAGGAAAGGCAGGCCGTAGTTGAATTCATGGTTGCCCAGCGTGCCCGCGTCAAAGCCGAGCGCGTTCATGCCGGCAATGACCGGATGCAGATCGCCCTCTTTCATGCCACGCGAATAGGCGATGAAATCGGCCATCGGGTTGCCCTGCATGTAATCGCCGTTGTCGACGATGATGCTGCTGCCAGCCTCGGCCCGGACAGCGGCGATCAGGCTGGCGGTGCGGGCCAGACCCATGGTGTCGTTGGGCTTATCGGCATAATAATCATAGGGTTGGACGTGGCAATGCAGGTCGGTGGTCGCCAGAATCCGCAGATGGGCCTGACCGGCCTGCGCGCGCGCCGCAAAGGGGTGCAAAGCCACAAGGCTGCCTGCGGTGGAGGTCAGCAGGAACTGACGGCGGGACAGGGCGATGCGTGACTGGGCGATCCGGGACTGGGCGATCATGGGGTAACCTCATCGGTTCGGGGAGTTTTGCTGTGGTCTATCCTGCCAATGTAACAGCTTTGCGCGCAAGACTCATCTTTGGGTTGCGCACCTGCGGTGTCGCCGCTGCGGCGGGTTTGAGCCGGGCAGGCGGGGAAACCCCCGCCCTACCGCTGGCGCGGACGCCTGCCCGCTGCTTCAGTCGCCGGGGCGCAGGTGCTCGAAGACCTCGGTGACGATGGTGTAATCGCGGTAGCCCATCCGGGCGAGCGGGTGATAGCGGGACGGGTCAAAGCGGCCGTCCACCACGCAGTCATCACGCAGGTGAATGCCGGTGACCTCGCCCAGAATCAGGAAATTGTCGCGGCCCTTCAGCTCGATGATCTGGCTGACGACGCATTCCAGCGTTGCGGGCGTATCAGCAACGCGCGGGCAGGATATGGTGGTGCAGGCGGCCTTTGCGACCCCGGCGGCGGCAAATTCATCGCGGTCGCGCGGCAGGGCGGCAGAGCTGTCGCTCATCGCTTGCAGCATGTCGGCGGCCACGATGTTGACGGCAAACACCCCGGTTTCGCGCAGATTGTTCAGGCTGTCCTTGGCGCCGGTGCTGGAGAACATCACCTGCGGCGGCACGTAAGCGATGGCGTTGAAAAAGGAATAGGGGGCGAGGTTGTCGCCCTGACTGCCGGTGGTGGAGATCCAGCCGATCGGGCGCGGGGTGACGATGGCGTTGAACGGGTTGTGCGGCAGGCCGTGGCCGTCTTCGGGGCGGTAGAACATGCGGCGATCCTTTGGGAACAGTGATTTGAACCTGACATAAACGCATGTTACGGGCGCATGTCACGGGGGGCCAAGGGGGAATCGCCCGTGGTTCCGGGATTTAGCGCGAGGGTTGGTCCGGGTGTACAAGCTGGAGGAAGAGACCGAAGCCGACTGGTGGGAGGTAGAGGCGCTGTATGACCTGTGCTTTGCGCCCGGTCGCACCGCGCTGTCATCTTACCGTCTGCGCGATGGGGTGCCGACGGTGGCGGCGCTGTGCCTGACCTTGCGCGATGCCGATGGCACGCTGGCGGCGGTGATCCGCTATTGGCCGGCACTGGTCGGCGGGCAGGATGTGCTGCTGCTGGGGCCGATTGCGGTACACCCGACCCGGCAGGGCGAGGGTCTGGGCGGACTTTTGATCAACGAAAGTCTGGCGCAGGCCCGGCGTTTGGGCTGGGAGCGGGTGCTGCTGGTGGGGGATGCGCCCTATTACAGCCGCTTTGGCTTTCGCAAGCTCGACGGCGTGGTGATGCCGCCGCCGACCAACCCCGACCGGGTGCTGGGGCTGGCGCTGAAGGCCGGGGCCTGGGATGGGGTGACGGGGGCGGTCACGAAAGCCACCTGAGCGGGTGGGGACGAATGTCGCCTGAGGACGAGGCCATTGCGCAGCAGCGGTTTCCCCCCATATCATGCGGTATGAAACCCTTGCCCGCTGATCTGTCCACCATTGTGCCGCCCGGTGATCTGTCGCCGGAAATCCGCGCGCTTGCGGCGCGGCACAAGCGCGCCAACGGGCCGGTGATGGCCATGGTCAACCGGCTGGGCGGCACGCTGGAAAAGCAGATGGCGCTGGTGCCGCAGGTCTACCGCACCCAGATCGAGCGGGTGGTGGGGCAGGCGCTGTCGGCGGCGATGACCGTGGCGGGGCAGGGCGACCGCTTGCCCGACACCGGCACCCGGGGGCCGCTGTTCGCCGCGATGGCGACCGGCGCTGCGGGCGGGGCCGGGGGGCTGGCCACCGCTCTGGCCGAATTGCCGGTGACGGTGACGGTGATCCTGCATGCGATAAGGCAGGCGGCGCGGGCCGAAGGGTTTGACCCCGATGATCCGGCGATCCGGGCCGAATGTATCCGGGTGTTCGGCGCAGGCAGCCCGCTGGCCGAGGATGACGGGATCAATACCAGTTTCGTCTCGGCCCGGCTGACTCTGACCGGGCCTGCGGTGCAGAAGGTGATCGCCAGTGTGGCCCCCAAGCTGGCAACGGCGCTGGGGCAAAAGCTGGCGGCGCAGGCGATTCCGGTGATCGGGGCGGTGACTGGGGCGGCGCTGAATGCGGCGTTTCTGAACTATTACTCCGAGATTGCACGGGTGCGGTTTGCCCTGCTGCGGCTGTCGCAGACCCATGGGGCCGAGCAGGTGCTGGCCGATTTCCGCACCGCCGTGGCGGCACCGCGGTTGCGGGCGGGGACCTGACGGAGCGGCTGCGCCGCGTTGGTTTTTTAAGCGCGCCTCTGGCCAGAGGCCAACTGGCGCGCGCCCAGATGCCTCCGGCGGGGATATTCAAGTACAGATGATGGGGCTCGGGCTTGGTGCCGGGCCGATCAGTCAATCCGGGTCGATAGAAACTCCATCAGCGCGGGGCGGGCGCTGTCGTCACCGTTCGCGCGGGCCTGATCAATCACGGCGCGCACCTGCGAAAGGTCGATCCGGCGCAACAGCGATTTGACCGGGCCGATCGAGGCGGGGCGCATTGACAGGGTCTTCAACCCGAGTGCGGCCAGCGCCAGCGCCTCAACCGGGCGGCCCGCGTCTTCGCCGCAGAACGACAGCGGGGTGCCGTAGGTGGCGCAGCGCGCGATGATCTGTTCGAGAAACCCGAGGAACGACAGGTTGAGCATGTCATAGCGGCGGCGCACCCGTTCGTTTTCGCGGTCAGCGGCAAAGAAGAACTGCTTGAGGTCATTGCCGCCGATCGAGATGAAATCGGTCAGCTCGAAAAACGCCGGCGGCGCAAAGGCGAGGCTGGGGGTTTCCAGCATCGCGCCGATTTCCAGCTGTTCGGGCACCACATGGCCCAGCGAGCGTTCGCGGTGCACCTCGCGCAGCACATGGCTGCGGGCCTGCTGGAACTCGGAAAACTCCGAGATGAAGGGGAACATCACCGTCAGCGGGCGGCCATCGCTGGCGCGCAGCAGCGCCTGAATCTGCATGCGCAGCACGCCCGGTTTGTCGAGCCCGACCCGGATTGCCCGCCAGCCCATTGCCGGATTGGGTTCGTCATTGGGCTTCATATAGGGCAGCACCTTGTCCGACCCGATGTCGAGGGTGCGGAAGGCCACGCGCCTGCCCTGCGCCGCATCCATCACCCGGGCGTAAAGCCCGGCCAGTTCGGCGCGGCGCGGCATCTTGTTGCGCACCAGAAACTGCAACTCGGTGCGGAACAGGCCGACGCCATCCGCCCCCGACCCGCCAAGGCTGGGCAGATCGGCCATTAGCCCGGCATTCATGTGCAGACCGATGGTGGTGCCGCATTTTGTCAGCGCCGGCAGATCGCGCAGCGAGGCGTAACGCGCCTGTGCCTCTGTCTGCATCGCGATTTTGTCACGGAAGGCGCGGGCGACGGTTTCCTCGGGCCGCAGATGGGCGATGCCCTGATCGCCATCGACAAGGATATGGTCGCCGTTCAGCGCCTCGGTCGTCACCCGTCGGGCGTGAATCACCAGCGGAATCGCCAGCGCCCGGGCGACGATGGCCGCGTGGCTGCCGACCGAGCCTTCCTCCAGCACCACGCCGCGCAGCTTGCGGCCATATTCCAGCAGCTCTGCCGGGCCGATGTTGCGCGCGACAAGCACCGGGTTTTCCGGCATCTCGGCCCCGGTATCGGCACCTTGCCCGGTCAGGATGCGCAGCAGGCGGTTCGACAGGTCGTCCAGATCATGCAGGCGTTCGCGCAGATAGGCGTCGGGCACCTGTTCCAGCCGCGCGCGGGCGGCGGATTGTTCCTTTTCTACAGCGGCTTCGGCGGACAGGCCGCTTTGGATGTCTTCTTCCATCCGGCGCAGCCAGCCGCGCGAATTGGCAAACATCCGGTAGGCTTCCAGCACCTGCTTCTGGTCTTTGTCCAGACTTTCGGCGGACAACAGGTCATCGACCGAGACGCGCAGCTGGCCCACGGCTTCGCGGATGCGGTCAATCTCGAACAGGGGGTCATCGGCGACCGGGTTGGTGACCACCACGCGCGGCTCGTGCAGCCAGACATTGCCTTCGGCGGTGCCTTCCTGCCCGGTGGAGCCGCGAAACATCACCGGCTGGCGGTGCAGGGCGCGCATGCCGTCTTCATCGCTGGTAAAGGCCCCGAGTTCGGTCATTTCGGCCAGCACCATGGCGACGACTTCGAGCGCATAGATCTCGTCATCGGAAAACTGCCGCGCGGTTTTGGATTGCACCACCAGCACACCCAGCTTTTCGCCGACCCGCTGGATCGGCACGCCAAGGAAGCTGGAGTAAATCTCCTCCCCGGTTTCGGGCATGTAGCGAAAGCCTTTTTCGGCGGGCGCATCGGCGGTGTTGACAGGCGTGTTGGTGCGCGCGACCCGCCCGACCAGACCTTCGCCCAGCTTCATCCGGGTCTGGTGAACCGATTCCGCCTTCAGCCCTTCGGTGGCGCAGAGTTCCAGCGTTTCAGAGTCGCGGAACAGATAGATCGAGCAGACTTCGGTGTGCATCGAATCGGCGATCAGATGGGTGATCTGGTCCAGCCGCTCCTGCCCTTTGGATTGCGCGCCCAGCACATCGCGCAGGCGGCGCAAAAGTTTGCGGCTGTCACTTTCCGACCGTTCGGGCATGGTGGGGTATCCTCTGACTTGTGCCCTCTATAGGCGAGGCACAGGCGAAAGGGGAGGGCAGAAACTCGCCGCATCGCGGCATGGCGGGGCACCGGCGGGCGATTGCCTGAAAAGCTGGCAGTTGCAGGCGGGTGCGACATGCAACCGCCGGAAAGCGCGGCGTTCCGGCGGTGGGGTCGTGGATGCGCTTCAGGCCGAAGCTCAGGCCTTGTCGAGCTCAAAGCAGTCGTGCAGGGCCTGCACGGCCAGTTCCATGTAGCGGCGGTCGATCAGGACCGAGATCTTGATCTCTGACGTGGCGATGACCTTGATGTTGATGTTCTCGGCGGCGAGCGCCTTGAACATCCGGGCGGCAACGCCGACCTGACTGCGCATGCCGATGCCGACGACCGAAACCTTGGCGACATCGGTATCAGAGATCAGCTCGTCATACATGATGATCCCGGCGGCGCGGGCCTCTTCCATCGCCTTTTGCGCGCGGGCGACCTGATTGACCGGGACTGAAAAGGTCATGTCGGTCACGGCACCGGAATGGGTGCCGTAGTTTTTCTCGGAGATGTTCTGAACGATCATGTCGACGTTCACCCCCGCATCGGCGAGCGGGCCAAAGATCGCCGAGGCGACGCCGGGGCGGTCCTCGACCGTGACCAGCGTCATTTTCGCTTCATCGCGGCTGTAGGCCACGCCAGAGACGACTTTCGATTCCATGATTTCATCCTCGTCGCAGACCAGGGTTCCAGAGTTCTCATCGGTGTCCTCGAACGAGGACAACACGCGCAGCCGCACCTTGTAGCGCATCGCAAGCTCGACCGAGCGGGTTTGCAGCACCTTGGCCCCCAGCGAGGCCAGTTCCAGCATTTCCTCGAACGCGATCTTGTCCAGCTTGCGCGCTTTGGAGGCGATGCGCGGGTCGGTGGTGTAGATGCCGTCAACATCGGTGTAGATGTCGCAGCGCTCGGCCCCGAAGGCGGCGGCAAAGGCGACGGCGGTGGTATCCGATCCGCCCCGGCCCAGCGTGGTGATGCGGCCCTCGGGGGACAGGCCTTGAAAGCCCGCGACCACGGCGACCTTGAAGCCTTCGGCAAACTTGGCGTCGATATTGGCGCGCGGAATGTCGATGAAGCGGGCCGAGCCATGCGCCGAGGTGGTGTTGATCGGCACCTGCCAGCCCTGCCAGCTGCGGGCGGGAATATCCATTTCCTGCAGGCGCAGCGCCATCAGCCCGGCGGTGACGTTTTCGCCGCTCGACACCACGGCATCGTACTCGCGGGCGTCATAAAGCTTTGACGTGCCCTCGACATAGCCGACCATGCGGTTGGTCTCGCCCGACATGGCGCTGACGATGACGATCACGTCATAGCCACGGGCCACCTCGGCCTGCACCTTTTTCGCGGCATTCTCGATCCGCGCGAGGTCGGCGACAGAGGTGCCGCCGAATTTCATCACCAGAAGCGGCATGGATAGTCCTCCCCACGGCCCCCAAAACAATCGGGCGTGTCATAGGCCGGGCCGGGGGGCGGCGCAAGCCCTGCTGCGCGCGGGCCCTGTGCCCGAAGTGAAGATGAGTATTTAAGCCAAGATGAAAGGGCACAGGCGCGCGGATTTCATCTTGGCAAAAATACTCCCGCCGGAGGCACCTGACGCCGCTGCAGGGCGCTGGCCTCCGGTTAGAGCGCGCGCCAGCCGATGTCGCGGCGGCAGAAGCCTTCGGGCCAGTCGATGGCATCGACCATGGCATAGGCGCGGGCCTGGGCCTCGGCCAAAGTCGCGCCGCGCGCGGTGACGTTCAGCACGCGGCCGCCTGAGGCGGTGATCTGGCCGTCGGTCAGGCTGGTTCCGGCATGGAACACCATCTGCGTTGAGGATTCGGGCAGGGCGTCAAGGCCCCGGATGGCGCTGCCCTTGGCATAGGCGCCGGGATAGCCCTGCGCGGCCATCACCACGGTCAGGGCGTGGTCATCGGCCCAGTGCGCCCGACTCTGGTCCAGCCTGCCTTCGGCGCAGGCGAGCAGCAGGTCCAGCGCCTGCGCGCCAAGCCGCATCATCAGCACCTGGGTTTCCGGGTCGCCGAAGCGGGCGTTGTATTCGACCAGCCGGCACTGGCCGCCCTCGATCATCAGCCCGGCATACAGCACGCCGGTATAGGGCGTGCCGCGCCGCGCCATCTCGGCAATCGTTGGCAGCACGATCTGCTCCATCGCCTGCTGTTGTAGCGCAGGCGTCAGCACCGGGGCGGGAGAATAGGCCCCCATGCCGCCGGTGTTGGGGCCGGTGTCGCCCTCGCCTGCGCGCTTGTGATCCTGCGCTGTGCCGATCGGCAGGGCGTTGACGCCATCGGTCAGGATGAAGAACGACGCCTCTTCTCCGGCCATGAACTCCTCTATCACCACCTCGGCCCCGGCTTGCCCGAATTCGCCGCCGAACATGTCGTCGATGGCGGCGAGCGCCTCATCGACCGTCATCGCCACGATCACGCCCTTGCCGGCGGCCAGACCATCGGCCTTGACCACAATCGGCGCGCCTTGCGCCTGCACATAGGCGCGGGCGGGTGCGGCTTCGGTGAAGCGGGCCCAGGCGGCAGTGGGGGCGGCGCAGGCGTCGCAGATTTCCTTGGTAAAGGCTTTGGACGCCTCCAGCCTTGCGGCCTCGGCCGAGGGGCCAAAGGTCAAGAGCCCCGCCGCGCGGGTCGCATCGGCGACACCGGCGGCCAGCGGCGCCTCTGGGCCGACGATGACAAAGTCAATCGCATTGGCCGCGCAGAACGCCACCACCGCACTGCCGTCGAGGATGTCGATATCGGCACATTCCGCCAACTGCGCGATGCCCGCGTTGCCGGGGGCCACGATCAGCCGGTCGGTTTTCGGGTTTTGTTTCACCGCCCAGGCAAGGGCATGTTCGCGCCCGCCGGAACCGAGGATCAGGATATTCATGGGCCGCGCCCCCCTTTGCCGGTCTGTGTCCCATCGCCCTTAGCGCGCAGGCCGGGGGCGGACAAGAGCACATGCCCGGCAAATGCCGTGGCTTTGCGCGCCGAATGCCATGATTGTGCCGGGATTCATGGTCAGATTGCGCGGAGTGACCTGTATCAAGGAGTGTCTGATGAACCGTCGTGATGTGATTGCCGGGCTTGGGGCAGGGTTTGCGCTGCTGGCCACCGGGGCCTTGGCGCAAAGTGATCCGCTGGCTGCGGCCTTTGCCGAATTGCCGGTTCAGGCGCGCCGCAATTGCCAGATCGAATTGCAGATGGCTGAGTTGTACGCCGGGGCGATTGATGGCGCTTATGGCAAGGGCACGCGGGCCGGACTGATCGCGGCGGCGCAAAAGATCGCGGCAGACGGGCGGCGGGGCACGCCGGATGTCGCCACGCTGGCGGGCGCGCGCGCCTATCTGGCGCGTCTGGCCAATGGCGAGTTCATGAACCAGCTTTATGACGATGGCTATGAGGGCTGACGGCCATGAGGGCTGAGGCCGGTTGCACAGCGCCCGGCGCGCTGGCACAAAGGCGGTATGGAGCTTTTTGACGACGATCCCGCGCCGCCCGGCAACAGCCCTGAATACACCGTCTCCGAACTGTCGGGGGCGGTCAAACGGGTGATCGAGGGCGAATTCGGCCTTGTCCGCGTGCGCGGCGAGGTGGGGCGGGTGTCGCGCCCGGCCTCGGGGCATTTGTATTTCGACCTCAAGGATGACCGCTCGGTGATCGCCGCGATCTCGTGGAAGGGGCAGGTCGCGAAAATGCAGGTCCGCCCCGAAGAGGGGATGGAGGTGATCGCCACCGGGCGGATGACCACCTTTCCGGGCCAGTCGAAATATCAGCTGATTGTCGAGGATGTGGCCCCGGCAGGGGCCGGCGCGCTGATGGCGATGCTGGAAAAACGCCGCGCGGCGCTGCAGGCCGAGGGGCTGTTTGACGCCGCGCGCAAGCAGCCGCTGCCCTATCTGCCGCGGGTGATTGGGGTGGTGACCTCGCCCTCGGGCGCGGTGATCCGCGACATTTTGCACCGGCTCCGCGACCGCTTTCCCTGCCATGTGCTGATCTGGCCGGTGGCCGTGCAGGGCAAGGACTGCGCCCCGCAGGTGGCGGCGGCCATTCGCGGCTTCAATGCGATAGAACCCGGTGGCCCTGTGCCGCGCCCCGATGTGCTGATCGTGGCGCGAGGGGGTGGGTCGCTGGAGGATCTGTGGGGGTTCAACGAGGAAATCGTGGTGCGGGCGGCGGCGGAATCGGCGATTCCGCTGATCTCGGCGGTCGGGCATGAGACCGATACCACGCTGATCGACCATGCGTCAGACCGGCGCGCGCCGACGCCGACGGCGGCGGCGGAAATGGCGGTGCCGGTGCGGCTGGACCTGCTGGCGGCGGTCGATGCCTATGGCGCGCGACTGAGCCGGGCGCTGGCGCAAGGCGTGGCCCTGCGCGGGCAGCGGCTGCGCGATCTGTCCCGCGCGTTGCCCCGGCTGGAGTCGCTTCTGGCAACACCGTCGCAGCGGCTGGACACGGCGACCGGGCGGCTGGCGGGTGGCTTGTCGCTGGCGGTCAGCCGCAAGCGCGGCGGCTATGAGCGGCAGGCGGGGCGGCTGTCGCCGTCATCGCTGGCGGGGCTGGTGGTGCGGCGGCGCGAGGCACTGGCGCGGCGCGGCGAGGCGCTGGAGGCGCGGATCGCGCGCAAGCGTGACCTCTGGCACGGCAGCTTTGACAAATGGGCATCGCGGCTGGCCCCGTCGCTGGCGCGGCTGGTGACACAGGCCGGTGTGAAGATCGCCGAGCAACGCCATGGCCTGACAGGCATTTCCGCCCGGCTGGACAAGGCCCCGGCGCAGCGCCTGAGCGATCTGTCGCGGCGGCTGGACGCGCTGGACCGCACCCGGCAGACGCTGGGCTATGCCCAGACCCTGCGGCGCGGCTATGCCGTGGTGCGCGGCGATGGCGCGGTGGTCACCAGCAAGGCCGCCGCCGAAAAAGCCGGCACGCTGGAGGTGGAATTTCACGACGGACGGCTGGCGCTGGGCGGTCAGACGGGGCGCGCCGCCCCGCGCAAGGGCGGCGGGGCAAAGCCGCCGGAACAGGGGTCGTTGTTCTGAAAATACGGGTTTCAGGCTAAGATCCCGCGACCATCGGCCCTGAAATGTCTGAAACTGGAAAGCCATGGCCGCTTATGCTGGGCTGCTTCTGCGCCGTTTTTGCCTTGGCGATAGGGCGGACGCTCCGCGGGGAGTATTTGGAAAAGGTGCAATGCACAGGGGCTGGCTTTTGTGGCTGGCTTTTGGGGCTGGCTTTTGGGACCGCCTTTTGGGGCCGGGTGCCAAGGGCGTTGACCGGGCGGGGGCAAAGGCGTATGCCGCGTTTTGTGGTGCTTTGTTACCGGATTGCGGGCCACGTTAAACATTCCGCTAAAAGGTCTTGGGGTCAGGCCCCGAAACCTTTGCCGGTTTCGGGGTTTTCTTTTTGCCGGGAGGTGTCGGCATGTCTGAGACTTGGAACACGCGCACAAAGCTGGTGCATGAGGGCAGCCGCCGCAGCCAGTATGGCGAGATGGCCGAGGCGATTTTCCTGACGCAAGGATTTGTCTATCCGACCGCCGAGGCGGCGGAGGCGCGCTTTGTGCAGGCGGGGGCGGATGAGTTCATCTATGCCCGCTACGGCAACCCGACAACGCGGATGTTTGAAGAGCGGATCGCGGCGCTGGAAGGCACCGAAGATGCCTTTGCCACCGCAAGCGGCATGGCGGCGGTCTCGGGTGCGCTGACGTCGATGCTGCGGGCGGGGGATCATGTGGTGTCGAGCCGCGCGCTGTTCGGCTCGTGTCTTTATGTGCTGGAAGAGGTTTTGGCGCGGTTCGGGGTCAAGGTCACCTTTGTTGACGGGGCCGATCTGGAGCAGTGGCACGCAGCTGTGACGCCGGGGACCAAGGCGGTGTTTTTCGAGTCGATGTCGAACCCGACGCTGGAGCTGGTCGATATCCGCGCCGTGTCAGAGATTGCCCATGCGGCGGGGGCGCTGGTGGTGGTGGACAACGTGTTCGCCACGCCGATTTTCTCGCGCGCGGTCGATCAGGGCGCGGATGTGATCGTCTATTCCGCCACCAAGCATATTGACGGGCAGGGCCGGGCGCTGGGCGGCGTGGTCTGCGGCACGCAGGCCTTTGTCCGCAAGGTGCTGGAGCCCTATATGAAGCATACCGGCGGCAGCATGTCGCCGTTCACCAGCTGGATCATGCTCAACGGCATGGCGACGCTGGATCTGCGCTGCCGGGCGATGGCGGAGTCGGCTAGGAGCATTGCGCAGGCGTTGCAGGGCCATGAAAAGCTGGGGCGGGTGATTTATCCTGGGCTGGAGAGCCACCCGCAGCACGCGCTGTGCATGGAGCAGATGGGCTCGGGCGGGACTTTGGTGACGTTTGACATTGCGGCGGGCAAGGAGGCGGCGTTCCGTTTTCTGAACGCGCTGGAAATTGCCAAGATTTCCAACAATCTGGGCGATGCCAAGACCATTGCGACCCATCCCGCCACCACCACCCACCAGCGCCTGCCGCAGGATCAGAAGGACAGCCTTGGCATCACGCCGGGGCTGATCCGGCTGTCGGTCGGGCTGGAGGATGCGGGCGATCTGATTGCCGATCTGATGCAGGCGCTGGAGCGCGCCTGAGTCTTCTGCGCCCCGAGGCTTGCGCGGCGGGGCGCGGTGATTATATTCGGGGTCCGGTCCCCATGGGGTGCAAATGTCGCACCTCGCCGCGCCGGGCGACTGATCCGACGCCGGCCTGCCTGCGTATACCTGTTGACATTGACGGTCTGGCGCACGCGCCCGGCCCGAACCGGAAGGACCGATCCCCATGAATATCCACACCCCCGATATTGACCGCAAGCCGAGCCGGGATGAGGCCGAGGCGGCGCTTGCGCTGCTGCGCCAATGGGCGCGCAGCTCGTCGGATGACGAGATTGCCACGCTCGAGCCGTCGGTGGGCTATCTGCTGCCGGGGCAGGCCGCCCCTGCGCTGAGCCGCGCCTATCCGCAAGATTTCAGCGTGAGTGCGGCCTACAAGGACAGCCTGCCCGATCTGCAGAACGGTCCGGCCAGCCTGATCCGGGGCGAGCGGCAGCGGATTCAGCATGTGGGGATTTCCAACTTCCGCCTGCCGATCCGCTATCAGACCCGCGATGCCGCGCCTTTGCTGCTGGAAACCAGCGTGACCGGCACTGTCAGTCTGGAGGCTGGGAAAAAAGGCATCAACATGAGCCGCATCATGCGGTCGTTCTATGCTCATGCCGGGCGCACCTTTGGCTTTGCGGTGATCGAGGCAGCGCTGGATGATTACAAGGCTGATCTGGGCAGCTTTGATGCGCGCATCCAGATGCGGTTTTCCTATCCGATGCAGATGCCGTCGCTGCGGTCGGGTCTGGCGGGCTGGCAATATTACGAGGTGGCGTTCGAGCTGGTCGAGGCGGCAGGGGTGCGCAAGAAGATCGTGCATCTGGATTATGTCTATTCCAGCACCTGTCCGTGCAGTCTGGAGCTGTCGGAACATGCGCGCAGCACGCGCGGCCAGCTGGCCACACCGCATTCGCAACGCTCCGTCGCGCGGATTTCGGTCGAGGTGCTGGACGACACGCTGTCGGTCGAGGATCTGGTCGAGATTGCGCGGGCCGGGGTGGTCACCGAAACGCAGGTGATGGTCAAGCGCGAGGATGAGCAGGCCTTTGCCGAGCTGAACGCCGCCAACCCGATTTTCGTCGAGGATGCGGCGCGGCTGTTCTGTGCGGTGCTGAAACGCGACCCGCGCATCGGCGATTTCCGGGTGCTGGCCAGCCATCAGGAAAGCCTGCACAGCCATGATGCGGTCAGTCTGCTGACCGAAGGCGCGACATTTGCGCAGGACAGCCTTGATCCGCGCCTGTTCCAGTCGCTGTTCCATATCGGCTGAGCCCTGATCACGGGCAATTGACGGCCCCGAGGGGCAGGCGTAGAAGCCGTGCATCATGGTCGATGCACGGCCCATTGCGAATGTGATCGGCGCGCTGCTGATCTTTCTGGCCACCATGATGCTGGCACCGGCTGTGGTCGACTATCTGGCAGGTCTGCCGAATTACAGGGACTTTCTGGAATCTGCGCTGATCACCGGCGGCGTCGGGCTGGCGATGAAGATTGCGACCGCCAATGCCGACCTGTCGCGCTTGAACACCCGGCAGGCCTATCTGTTGACTGTGATGGTCTGGGCCGGTTTGCCGCTGTTTGCCTGCCTGCCCTTCATGCTGGGCGCGCCGGGTCTGGGGTTCACCGATGGGTATTTCGAGGCGGCCTCGGGGCTGACCACCACAGGCTCGACTGTGATCGTCGGGCTGGATGCGCTGCCACCGGGGATGAACCTGTGGCGCGGCATGCTGAACTGGATCGGCGGGCTTGGCATCGCCTTTGTCGCGATGATTTTTCTGCCGGTGATGCGGGTCGGCGGCATGCAGTTTTTCCGCACCGAAGGCTTTGACACGCTGGGCAAGGCGCTGCCGCGCGCGACCGATATCGCGTGGGCGCTGTTGGGCGTGTATGCCGGGCTGACGGCGCTGTGCATTCTGGTCTATCTGGGTCTGGGCATGACCGCGCTGGACGCCGTGGTGAACGGGGCGGCGACGATTGCGACGGGCGGATTTTCGCCGTCTGATGCGTCACTTGGCAAGTATCCGGGGGCGGCGGAATATGCGGGGGCGGCTTTCATGCTGCTCGGCAGCTTTCCCTATATCCTCTACGCCCGCATGGCGGTGGGACAGCGCGGCGCGATGGTCTGGGATGCGCAGGTCTGGGCGCTGCTGCGCTGGACCGCCTATGCCGTGGCCAGCGTGACGCTGTGGCGGCTCTTGACATCCGACATGGCGGCCGAGCAGGTGTTTCGCGAGACGCTGTTCAATCTGGTTTCGATCATCACCGGCACCGGGTTTTTCAGCGGCACCTTCGCGGCATGGGGCGGCTATTCGATGGCGGTGGCGCTGATCGTCGGGCTGATCGGCGGCTGTTCGGGCTCGTCCTCGGGCGCATTGTCGGTGTTCCGGGTGCAGGTGGCCTGGGCGGCGGTGCAAAGCCAGATCGCCCGCATTCATTCGCCGGAACGGATCGCGCCGGTGCGCTATGCGGGGCGGCGGGTCGAGGATGAGGTGATCAACGCGCTGATGCTCTATGTCACCGGCTATATCCTGCTCCTTGGGGTGCTGACGGTGGCGATGTCGCTGGTGGGGGTCGACATGATCTCGGCCCTGTTCGGGATCTGGACCTCGATCGGCAATATTGGCTACGGCTACGGGCCGATGCTGGGCGACACCGGCACCTTCCGGGATTTCCCGGATGCAGCGAAATGGCTGATGACGCTGACGATGCTGCTGGGGCGGCTGGGCTTGCTGGCGGTGCTGGTTGTGGCTTTGCCGTCGTTCTGGCGGGCCTGATGCCCCGTGTGTGATTGACTCGGGCGCGGGGCTTCGCCAAGGCTCGGGCCATGACAGACGTGCGACCCGTGACCTATGTGATCGGCCTTCTGGTGGCAACCATGGGGGTGTTCATGCTGTTCCCGCTGGCGCTGGACCATGCGGCGGGCGACCCGAACTGGGGCGCGTTTCTGCAGGCGTCGATCCTGTGTCTGGTGGCAGGCGGCGCGATGGCGCTGGCCTCGGCCAATGGCGCGGGCGGGTCGATGAGCTTGCAGCAGATCTTTTTGCTGACCACCGGGGTCTGGGTGGCGATGCCGGCCTTTGGCGCGCTGCCGCTGATTCTGGGCGCGCCGGGCCTGTCGGCGACGGATGCGATGTTCGAGGCGGTGTCGGGCATGACCACCACCGGCACCACGGTGATTGTCGGCATCGACGCGCTGCCGATGGGGGCCAACCTGTGGCGCGGCATCCTGCAATGGCTGGGCGGTCTTGGGATCGTCATCGTGGCGCTGCTGTTCCTGCCGGTGATGAAGGTGGGGGGGATGCAGTTCTTCCGCTCCGAAGGCTTTGACACGCTGGGCAAGGTGCTGCCGCGCGCGCTGGATATCTCGTCGGCGCTGATCCAGATCTATGTCTGGCTAACGGTGGCCTGTGCGATGACCTATTTCGCGCTGGGGATGAGCGGGTTTGACGCGGTGATGCACGCGCTGACCACGGTATCGACCGGCGGCATGTCCAGCTATGACGCGTCTTTCGGCATGTTTCAGGGGCCGCTGGAATATGCGGCGGTGGCCTTCATGATTCTGGGCAGCCTGCCGTTCATCCGCTTTGTGCAGCTGGCGCAGGGGATATTCCTGCCGATCTGGCGCGACCCGCAGGTGCGCGCCTATCTGCGCTGGAACCTCTATGCGATCATCGCGGTACTGCTGTACGAAGTGCTGACCCATGACATGTCGATCAGCGTGGCCCTGCGGGAATCGGCGTTCAACATCGTCTCGACGTTTTCCGGCACCGGCTATTCCTCGGTCGATCTGTCGGGCTGGGGGCCGTTTCCCTTTGTCATCCTGATCGTGGTCGGGCTGATCGGCGGCTGCACCTCTTCGACCGGGTGTTCGGTCAAGGTGTTCCGCTATCTGATCCTGTTCGAGGCGATCAAGGTGCAGATCAAGCGGCTGCACAACCCGTCGTCAGTCAACCCGCTGCGCTATGACGGGCGCACGGTCGGGCAGGACGTGCTGGATTCGGTGATCGTGTTTTTCACGCTGTTCATGCTGACCTTTGGCCTGCTGGCGGTGGGGCTGTCGCTGACCGGGCTGGAGTTCAAGACCGCAGTGACCGCCGCCTGGACCAGCATCGCCAATGTCGGCCCGGTCTTTGGCCGCGAGGTCGGGCCCACCGGCGCGGTGCATGGCTTTCCGGACTCGGCCAAGTGGATGATGATGGCGGGCATGTTGCTGGGCCGGCTGGAGCTGTTGTCGGTCTACGTGCTGTTCATGCGCCGGTTCTGGCAGAACTGACCCCGGCGCCTCACCGCGCCTTGCGCATCGTCTGTCTGAAACATCACGGGGGGTGCGACGCGCCAGGGGGGCTGGCCCCCCGGCACCGCCAGACGGGCGCGCCTTGCGCCCTATTCCCAGCAGCTGACCAGCACGGTCATGCCGGTTGCCTTGCGGGTCAGATCTTCCGGGGCCAGCGCCCCATTGGCCGTGGAATCGGTCGCCGTGACCCCCTGACCATCCAGCATCTGCCGCAGCACGGTGCCGGAGGCCGCGAATTCCACGCCGTCGGGCAGCACCCGCGCCGGATCGGGGACGCGCGGCAACAGCATGCCCAGCACCGCGCCGGTGCTATCCAGCACCGGCCCGCCGGCATCGCCGGGCAGGGTGGTGATGCCCAGCCGTTTCACGCCCTGCTCGCCGTTCAGGCCCTGCACATCTTCGAGCAGGCCAAAGGTGATGACCGGGGCGGGCAGCGCATCCTCATAGGAATAGCCCGCAACCGCCACTTCTGACCCGACACGGTCGGTCGCGGTCTGGAACCCGGCAAAGGCGGGCGGGGCGAGCGGGGTCTTGGGGGTCAGCAGCGCAAGGCCGCTGCTGGCGTCGGCAAAGCTGACCGTGGCCTCGGTCACGCCATCCAGCGTGATGCGGCCGCACTGCGCCACAGCGGCGGCAGGGGTCACCACACGCCCGGTGGCATCAACATAGAACCCCGAGCGCGACAGGATCGGGCGGCGCAGTTCCAGCCCGGCCAGCAGGCCCCGGCGGGCGGCGTCGGTCATCGGCACCATGCCGGGATCAAGGGCCCGGTTGCCGACAGCGCGGAAGCTGGATTGCATCAGTCCCAGCACCCGGCCGGCCTGATCGGCCTGATCGGGGGACCAGAGCAGGATATAGCCCTTGACCAGCCCGGCGCTGGTTTCGGCAAAGGCATAGCTCTGGCGGGTGGCAGAGGTGCCGTTGATCTCGAACGACCGCTCGCCCCGGCTGCGCTCGCCGGTGGTGGGGATCAGGGTCAGGCTTTGCAGGATGTCGTACAGGCCATAAAGCGCTGCCTTGTCGCCGGGTTGCGAGATCAGGATAACCTTCAGCCCGCCCTCCGCCCTGGGCGCAAAATGCACGAAGGGCGGCTCGTAATGGTCGAATTGCACCAGACCAAGCGGCAGGGTGATTTCGATCCCGGATTCGGTTTCGGACACGGTTTCAAAGCCATATTCGGCCGTATCGGCCTGCCAGTTCGCAACCAGCGTGGCGCGTTGGCGACTGGTCAGAATGCCGGTCGGCTCTGCCCCCATCGCGCTCTGCCAGGCGGCCATCGAGGTGCGGGTGCCGGGGCCGAACGCGCCGTCGATGCCTGCGGCGTAAAAGCCTTCCCATTGCAGGGCGCGTTGCAGGTCTTCGCGTTCGGCAAGCGTCAGCTCTGCCTCTGACCGGCGGGCTTCAGCCGGGGTTTCCTCGATGGGTTCGGGAATGGGTTCGGGCAGGGGGGCCGGGGCGGCCTCAACCGTCGCCTCGGGGGCAAGCGGCGTCACCTCGACCGGCAGATCCGGGGCAAGCGGCGCAGCCAGCGGTGCCAGCGGGGCGGCTGGCTGCCCGCCCACAGGCCAGAACCGGGCGCGGAAGTTGGTGCCATCGGTCACGTAGCTGTCCCGCGGGATCAGGTTTTCGCGGCGCAGGTCAGCCAGCCGCTGTGCGGCCACTTCGGGCGTGTAGGGGCCAAGCGCGATGCCATACCAACGCGACCCCAGCTCATAGCCCTCGACATCGGGAAAGGCGGCGGCATAGGCGCTGGCGCGGGCTTCGGCCTCGGCCAGCGTGGGCTGGGCTTCGACCTGCACCCAGGATTGTTGTTGTGCGGCGGCCATCCCGGCCCAAAGCATCACCGCCACCGTCCAAAGCCCAAATCCTGCGCGCAGCATTCCGTTCCTTCCGCTTTCCACAACCCGCCAGCCTGACCGCCCACCTTTGACAGTGGCGCGGCGGCGCATTGACCCTGCCGAGCCTCTTGCCTATGACAGCCGGGCATTTCAAGGGTTTTACGTGCCCAAAGGGGTCACCATCATGTCAGACAGTCAGCGCTCAGGCGCGGAACCGGCGACGATCACGGCACCACGCTCCTTTCAGGAGATTATCCTGCGGTTGCAGTCCTATTGGGCGGCCAAGGGCTGCGCGATCCTGCAACCCTATGACATGGAGGTGGGGGCGGGCACCTTTCACCCGGCCACCACGCTGCGGTCGCTGGGCACAAAGCCCTGGGCTGCGGCCTATGTTCAGCCCTCGCGCCGGCCGACCGACGGGCGCTATGGCGAAAACCCGAACCGGTTGCAGCATTACTACCAGTATCAGGTGATCATCAAACCGTCGCCGCCGGACCTGCAAGAGCTGTATCTGGGCAGCTTGCGCGCCATCGGGCTGGACCCCGCCCTGCACGACATCCGCTTTGTCGAGGATGACTGGGAATCCCCCACGCTGGGCGCCTGGGGTCTGGGCTGGGAGGTGTGGTGCGATGGCATGGAAGTCAGCCAGTTCACCTATTTCCAGCAGGTCGGCGGCCATGACTGCCGCCCGGTCAGCGGTGAGCTGACCTACGGTCTGGAACGTCTGGCGATGTATGTGCTGGGCATCGACCATGTGATGACCATGCCGTTCAACGATCCCACAGCCCCGATCCCGCTGACCTACGGCGACATCTTCCGCCAGACCGAAGAGGAATATTCGCGCCACAACTTCGACGGGGCCTCTACCGACATGCTGTTCCAGCATTTCAAGGATGCCGAGGCGGAATGTGACCGTCTGCTGGGTTTTGACCCGCAGGATGCCAAATCCGGCAAGCGCATCATCATGGCGCATCCGGCCTATGACCAGTGCATCAAGGCCAGCCATCTGTTCAACCTCTTGGACGCGCGCGGCGTGATTTCGGTCACCGAGCGGCAGGCCTATATCGGGCGGGTGCGGGCGCTGGCGAAGAAATGCGCCGATGCCTTCCGCCAGACCGAAGCGGGCGCGGATGCGGCCGGGGCGGTGGCATGAACGGCAAGATAGCAGCGGGGGCGATCGTGATATCAGCAATTTTGGCCGGTGTAGGGGTCTGGTACCAGCAGGAATACGCGTTCTACGCGCCGGTCAGCTTCACCCCGGGGCAGGAAATCACCCTGACCACGATTGAGAGCGGTCAGCCCGAACCGATCCTGGCCGAAGGCGTCACCGGCATCGACGCCGACAGCAGCCCGCTGCGCTTTCGCGCCTGTTTCACCACGCCGATGACGCAGGCGATGCTGTCGGAAACCTATGTCGCCTATGACGGTGCTGTGCCGCTGGTCGCGCCCGGCTGGTTTGACTGCTTTGACGCGGTGGAAATCGGCACCGCGCTGGAGCGGGGCGAGGCGCTTGCCTTTCTGTCGCAAGCGGGCGTTGCCGCCGATATCGACCGTGTGGTCGCCGTCTTTCCCGATGGTCGGGCTTATGCCTGGCATCAGTTGAACCCCGCTGCCGAGGATTGATCCGATGTCTGATCTGCTGATCGAGCTGTTTTCCGAGGAAATCCCCGCCCGCATGCAGGCCCGCGCCCGCGAAGACCTGAAAAAGCTGGTGACCGATGGTCTGGTCGAGGCGGGGCTGACCTATGCCTCTGCCGGGGCGTTTTCGACGCCGCGCCGCTTGACCCTTGCGGTGGAGGGGTTGAGCGCGGAAAGCCGCGCCGTGCGCGAGGAACGCAAGGGGCCGAATGTGTCGGCTCCCCCGGCGGCGGTGGAGGGGTTTTTGCGCTCGACCGGGCTGACGCTGGAGCAGCTGGAAAAGCGCGCCGATAAAAAGGGCGAGGTTTACTTTGCGGTGATCGAAAAGCCGGGCCGCAAAGCGCACGAGATCATCGCCGAGGTGCTGGAAAGTGTGATCCGCACCTTCCCATGGCCAAAGTCAATGCGCTGGGGCAACGGGTCTTTGCGCTGGGTGCGACCGCTGCATTCCATCCTGTGCCTCATGTCCGATGAGGGTGGGGCCGAGGTGGTGCCATTGAGCGTCGACGGCATCGTGTCGGGCAACACCACACGCGGCCACCGCTTCCTGTCGCCGGGGGCGTTTTCTGTAACGTCTTTCGAGGATTACGCGGCAAAGCTCAAGCGCGCCCATGTCATTCTGGACTCGGCCGAGCGCGAAGACGCGATCTGGGCCGAGGCGCAGACCCTCGCCTTTGCCGCCGGGATGGAACTGGTCGAGGACAAGGGCTTGCTCACGGAAGTGGCCGGTCTGGTCGAATGGCCGGTGCCGCTGATTGGCCGCATTGCCGATGACTTCCTCGGCCTGCCGCCCGAGGTGCTGCAAACCTCGATGAAGGAACATCAGAAGTTCTTTTCCGTCCGCAACCCGAAAACCGGGCGGATCGAGGGCTTTGTCACCGTCGCCAACACCACCACCGCCGACCATGGCGAGACGATCCTGAAGGGCAACCAAAAGGTGCTGGCGGCCCGGCTGTCGGATGCGAAGTTCTTTTGGGAGAATGACTTGCGCGTGGCCAAATCGGGCATGGGCGAGTGGGAAGAGGGGCTGAAAGCCGTCACCTTCCACAACAAGCTGGGCTCACAGGCCGACCGGATTGCCCGCATCGCGGCGCTGGCGCGCGACATCGCGCCGATGGTCGGGGCCGATGCCGATCTGGCGGAACGCGCGGCCAGGCTGGCGAAACTCGACCTGCGCTCGGCCATGGTTGGCGAGTTCCCCGAATTGCAGGGGCTGATGGGCATGTACTACGCCCGTGAAGCCGGAGAGCCGGAAGCGGTGGCCCTCGCCGCCCGCGACCACTGGCGGCCCAAGGGCGAAGGCGACACCGTGCCCACCGACCCGGTCTCGGTCGCGGTGGCACTGGCCGACAAGATCGACACGCTGACCGGCTTCTGGGCGATTGACGAGAAACCCACAGGGTCAAAAGACCCGTTTGCGCTGCGGAGAGCGGCGTTGGGGGTTATTCGGTTGGTGTTGGGGAATGGGGTGCGGGCCGACATCTTGGCGCTCTTTTCAGCGGCTATTAGGCGCGCCAACGCTGACAGCCTGCATACCTTTGTCGATGAAGATGTCATCTTTGACGGCAACCACCTCGGCTGGCCGCAGTTTTTCTTGTACTCCCTGTCTGACTGGGCATCGCCCGAAGCGATTGATTATTTGGCTCGGGCGATTAATTCTGATGATTTGAATTTCGACGAACGCAAAGCTGCTGCCGGGAACATTGCCTCGCGGATTATGGCTGGCAGTGTTGAAGAAACTAACAACCTCCTCGCCTTCTTCCACGACCGACTCAAAGTCTTCCTCAAAGACCAGGGCATCCGTCACGATGTCATCGACGCCTGCCTCGCCATGCCCGGCAATGATGACCTGACCCTGCTGGTCAAGCGCGCCACCGCCTTGCAGGCCACGCTGCAGACCGAAGACGGGGCCAACCTTGTCCAGGGCACCAAGCGCGCCAGCAACATCCTGACGCAGGCCGAGGCCAAGGATGGCGTGGAATATTCCTTCGGCGCCGACCCGAAATTCGCCGAGACCGACGAGGAACGTGCGCTGTTCGCAGCCCTTGACGCAGCGGAACAGACCATCGCCCCGGCGATGAAGGCCGAAGACTTCGCCACCGCCATGCAGGCGATGGCGGCCTTGCGCGCCCCCATCGACGCGTTCTTCACCGCCACCCAGATCAACACTGAAAACCAGATCCTGCGCCGCAACCGGTTGAACCTGTTGCACCGGATCCGCACCATCTGTCTGTCGGTGGCCGACCTGACCAAACTCGACGGCTGATTTCATCTTGGCGAAAATACTCTCCGGGGGTGAGGAGCAAAGCGACGAGGGGGGCGGAAGCCCCCCTTTTCCACATCGGCACCCGGCGCATCCCTGATCCGAGAGGCGCTTGCCTGACCCCGGAATCGGTGTAGTGTCGGCGCAGAAGAAGGAATGCCGCAGTGCAGAAACTTGACGCCGCCACGATTGCCGGCGACCCGATGGTCGCCTTTGCCGAAGTCACGCCGACCGCCCGCATTGACCGCGTGGCGCATGGCTGGCGGGCAAAGTGCCTGCAACGGCTGGTGCGGCTGGATCTGCCGGTGCCGCAGACCGTGGCGCTGCCGGCGCTGACGGTGCGGGCGATTGCGGCGGGCACGCCGGTGGATTGCGCGGCGATCCTTGCGCATTTCGGCGCCTCGCCGCTGATCTCGGTCCGGCCTTCGCCGGAAAACCCCGATTGGGGCGGGCCTGCGACCGTGCTCAACATCGGGCTGAACGCCGAGCGGCACAAGGCGCTGGCGGCGCGTCATGGCCAGCAGGCGGCGGATGCGATCTATCTGCGTTTTGTGCAATCCTATGCCACCCATGTCGCCCGGCTCGACCCCGACATGTTTGCCGCAAGCGCGCCCTCGCCCGAGGCGGTGACGGCGGCGTTGCAGGTCTATGCCACCGAAATGGATGAGGAATTTCCGCAAGACCCGGCGCGGCAACTGTCCGAGGTGCTGCGCTCGATGGCCCGCGCCTGGGAAGGCACGACGGCGCGGCTCTTGCGGCAGGCCAAGGGCGCGCCGGTCGATGCGCCGCTGGGGCTGGTGGTGCAGGCGATGGCGCAAGGGCTGGGGCAGGGGATTTCCGGCTCTGGCGTGGTGCAGTTTGTCGACCCGGTGACGGGCGAGCCGCAGATCACGGGCCGTTATCTGGGGCAGGGGCAGGGCCGCGATGCGCTGAAAGCGCCGCAGGCGATGTTCCTGACCCATGATGCGCGCGGCCCCTCGCTGGAGGATATCGCGCCCGATCTGGTCGCCGATCTGATCCGCCATGGCACCGCCTGCCGCGCCCGCCTGCGTGAGGAGATGCAGATCGAGTTCACCATCGAGGATGGCCGTCTGGCGGTGCTGGATGCGGTGCGGGTTCAACGCTCGGCCCGTGCGGGCTTGCGCATTGCGGTGGCACTGGCGACCGACGGGGTGATTCCGCGTGAAGAGGCGGTGCTGCGGGTAGAGCCTCGGGCGTTGACGGAACTGCTGCACCCGCAGGTCGACCCGCGCGGCACGCGCGATGTGATCGCGCGCGGCATTGCCGCCAGCCCGGGGGCGGCGGTCGGGCGGATCGTGTTTTCCAGCCATGCGGCGCAAGCCAGTGCGGCGCGGGGCGAGCCCTGCATTCTGGTGCGGCGCGAAACCGCGCCCGAAGACATCCGCGGCATGCACTCGGCGGCCGGGGTGCTGACCGAACGCGGCGGCGTCACCAGCCATGCGGCGGTGATCGCGCGCGGGCTGGGGCTGCCTTGCGTGGTCGGGGCCGATCTTCGCTTAGATGCCAAGAACAAGCGGGTTCAGGCCAATGGCCGCAGCTTTGGCGAAGGCGATGTGATCACGGTCGACGGCACCACCGGGCAGGTGCTGGCCGGGTCGGTCGATATGCTGGCCCCGGCGCTGGACAGCCATTTCCAGACCCTGCTGGGCTGGGCCGATGAGTTCCGCGATATCGGCGTGCGCGCCAATGCCGACACCCCCGCCGATGCCGCCACCGCGCGGCAATTTGCGGCGCAGGGCATCGGGCTGTGCCGGACCGAGCACATGTTCTTTGAAGAGGATCGTCTGGTCGCCATGCGCGAGATGATCTTTGCCGATACCTCGCAGGACCGGGCGGCATCCTTGGCGCGGCTGTTGCCGATGCAGCGGGCGGATTTTGTGCAACTGTTTGAAATCATGGCCGGGTTGCCGGTCTGCATCCGGCTGTTCGACCCGCCGTTGCACGAGTTTCTGCCCCACAGCCGCGAGGGCTTGCGCGAACTGGCCGAGGCGCTGGACAAGCCGTTGTCAGAGGTGACACGGCGGGCCGAGGCGCTGACCGAGTTCAACCCGATGCTGGGCATGCGCGGCGTGCGGCTGGGGGTGGTCCTGCCCGAGATCTACGACATGCAGGCGCAGGCGATCTTTGAGGCCACGGTCGAGGTGGCGCGGCGCGGCGCGGCGGTGGTGCCGGAGATCATGATTCCGCTGGTGAGCGCGCGGCGCGAGGTGGAGCTGGTGAAAACCCGCGTCGATGCGGTCGCTGCCGCCGTGCGGGTCAAGGCGGGGCGGGATTTCGACTACAAGCTGGGGGTGATGGTGGAAACCCCGCGCGCCGCCCTGCGCGCTGGCGAGATTGCGCAACATGCGGC
Organism: Pseudotabrizicola sp. 4114; assembly: GCF_031457365.1. Lineage (NCBI taxonomy): Bacteria > Pseudomonadati > Pseudomonadota > Alphaproteobacteria > Rhodobacterales > Paracoccaceae > Pseudotabrizicola > Pseudotabrizicola sp. 4114. The sequence continues at coordinate 887,330 of NZ_JAVDWP010000001.1, forward strand.
GTTTTTGTCGTTCGGCACCAATGACCTGACCCAGATGACCTATGGCCTGTCGCGCGATGATGCCGGGCGGTTCATGAACACCTATGTGCAGCAGGGCGTGTTCCCCGAAGATCCGTTCCACATTCTGGATGTCGATGGCGTGGGGGAACTCTTGCTGATCGGCGCGGAGCGCGGGCGCAAGACGCGGCCCGATCTGACGGTTTCGATCTGTGGTGAGCATGGTGGCAACCCCGAATCAATCGCCTTTTGCCGCAAGGCCGGGTTCGATTATGTGTCCTGTTCACCCTATCGTGTTCCCCTTGCACGGCTGGCGGCGGCCCATCTGGCGCTGCAGGATCGTTGTGGATAACTCAAAAACAGACACAATATCATGTGACTGCGCGGGTTTCTTCATCTGATTTCTTAAGAGCTGCGCGAAAATCCGCCGATGCATCGCTTAAAAGCGTTGCATTTATGATACATAGGTAGACTCTGCCCCGTTCCCTGCTTTATGCCCGGCGGCTGTTGCGCGGTGCTGTGAATTTCACCGGTTCCGTGCAGCCCCAAGGCAACAGAACGGAACACGAGACAATGCGCTTGCGACAAATCATGGCCTCGGCTGCGGTGGCAGTCTGTGCCACGGGTGGAGCGGCCTTCGCCGATGTGACGGTGAGCCAGTCCAACAGCCCGGATCTGGGCATGGCTGAACAGATCGCCTCTCTCATGGGGGCAGAACATGCAACGGTCGGGGCGATGCCGCAGGATCGTCTGGCGGCGCTGGCGACCGGCCCGGCAAAGCCGCAACCCGTGGTCAAGCAGCGGATCGCCAAGGGAAAGACCGTCGAACCGGCCCAGCCCGTGCTGATCCGGTATGAAGAGAGTTTTCTTGCAGCACAGCCCGCCCCAAAGGGCGATGCGCAATGGCAATGCCTGCAAAAGGCGCTGTATTTCGAGGCGCGGGGCGAAAGCCTGAAAGGCCAGTTTGCGGTGGCCGAGGTGATCCTGAACCGGGTCGAAAGCCGCGAATACCCCAATTCGGTCTGCGGTGTGGTGCAGCAGGGCGGCGGTGGCGGCTGCCAGTTCAGCTATGTCTGCGACGGCAACAGCGATGTGATGCGCGACCGGGAAGCCGCTGACAAGGCGGGCCGGATTGCGGCGATCATGCTGAACGGTGCGCCGCGCGGGCTGACTGCGGGGGCCACGCATTTCCACACCCGCGCGGTGAACCCGCGTTGGGCGCACCGCTTTCCGCGCACGGCGGCCATCGGCGCGCATCTGTTCTACCGCCAGCCCGGGGCCTGACCGCACGGCATGTCGCGGGGCTTGCGCCCGATGTCGGCATAGGGCTATCGGATGCGGGGGCAGGGTGTAACCTGCCCCCGATCCTTTTGGGCCATTGGGGGGCCAGATGACCAGCGACATCCGCCTCGCCTTTGCCCACCCGGAAGAGCGCAGCCAGGCTTCGGCCAGTGCCGACCCGCGTGACCGGATTTCCCTGCGCGATCATGTGGTCGAGGTCGATATCGGCGCGTTCCAGCAGGAACGCGGCCACAAGCAGCGGGTCATGTTCAACGTGGTGGTCGAGGTGGCGCCGGTGACGGCGCCGCTGAATGATGATGTGGACCGGATCCTGTCCTATGACCGGATCACCTGGGCCATCGCGCATGAACTAGCGGCGGAACGGCTGAACCTGCTGGAAACGCTTGCCGAGCGGGTGGCAGAGCGGATTCTGGCCGAGCCGCAGGCGATGCGCGCCTTTGTGCGGATCGAAAAGCTGGATATCGGGCCCTATAAACTGGGGGTCGAGATTGTGCGCAGCCGCGCCGAGGTGCCGCTGCGGGTGGTGGGGCAGGACGGGCTGGAATCGGCGGTGCATCCGCTGGTGGTGCATCTGGACAATGCCACGCTTGCCACCGGCGATCTGACCGCGCGACTGGACGGCTTGCTTGCACGGGGTGCGCCGCTGATCTTGACCGTGGGCCTGCCGGATGGCCCGCGCCCGCAGACCGGGCACCGCCCGACGCAGCGCCGGATTGATCTGCTGGCCATCGAGCAGAATGCCTGGACCCTTGCCGCGCGCGACCCGCGCTGTGTGGTGGTGGCGACCCGGACCGAAATTGACTGGGCCATCAAGCGGGGGCAGCCCGTGGTCTGGGCCCCGTCAAAGATGGTGCTGGATGCGGTCGATGGCCCGAAATCGGCAGAGCCGGTGGCGCTGGCGCTGTGGCTTGCCGAAGAGATGGCGGCGCGCGCGCTGGTCGTTCACGGGAATGTTGCACTTCCGGCGGGAAGCCGCGTTCCGGTCGAGCAGGGCTGACCGATGTGCTTGCCAAAGCGGCGGTTTGGGGCCTAATCCGGGCGCATGACATACCTTCGCCCGATCCCGCTGCAGGATGCCGCCCGCCCGAGTGATGCCCTGACCCTCGCCGGGGGCTGGTGCCGCTTTACCCATGTGGAAATTCTGGAGCGGGGCCGTGCGCCCGTGGTGCTGCCCGCGTCCGAGGCACCGCCCAGCCTGCTGTCGCCGCTGTTGTCTCCGCGCGCCGATTTCGCCGGGCTGACGCTGGACCGGCCCCGGCTGATGGGCATTCTGAACGTGACGCCCGACAGTTTTTCCGATGGTGGGCTGTTTCTGAAGCCCGAAGCCGCAATGATGCAGGCCCGCGCGATGGCGGCACAGGCCGATATTCTGGATGTCGGCGGCGAAAGCACCCGGCCCGGTGCGGCAGAGGTCCCGGTCGACGAGGAAACCGCGCGCACAGGGCCGGTGATTGCGGCGCTGCGCGCGGCGGGGATCGAGCGGGCGGTGTCGATTGACACGCGCAAGGCGGCGGTGGCACGCGCTGCGCTGAAAGCGGGAGCGGGGATCGTCAATGACGTGACCGCGCTGCAGTTTGATGCCGATATGGCCGCGCTGGTGGCCAAGGCCGGGGTGCCGGTGATCCTGATGCATTCGATCCTGACGCCGGACCGGATGCAGGACGGCCCGGTTTACGACGATGTGCTGCTCGATGTGTATGACGCGCTGGCCGCCCGTGTGGCCGCGGCCGAGGCGGCGGGCATCGCCCGCGACCGCATCGCGGTTGACCCCGGCATCGGCTTTGGCAAGACCCTCGCCCATAACCTTGCGCTGCTGGCGCGGCTGAGCCTGTTTCACAGCCTTGGCCTGCCGGTGCTGCTGGGGGCCAGCCGCAAGCGCTTTATCGGCACGCTGAGCGGCGAGGATGACGCCGCAAAGCGGATGTCGGGCAGCATCGCCGTGGCGCTGGCGGGTGTCGCGCAGGGGGTGCAGATGATCCGTGTGCATGACGTGGCCGAAACGCGGGCGGCGCTGACGCTGTGGCAGGCCGTCACCCAGACAACACCAGACGCAAAACAGGGGGAAAACCCATGACGCGCAAGCTTTTCGGAACCGATGGCGTGCGGGGCCGCGCCAATACCTATCCGATGACCGCCGAAATGGCCCTGAAACTGGGTGCTGCGGCGGGGCGGTTTTTCCGCCGCGATGGCGGCTCGGCGCACCGGGTGGTGATCGGCAAGGACACCCGGCTGTCGGGCTATATGCTGGAAAATGCGCTGACGGCGGGGCTGACCAGCACCGGCATGAATGTGCTGCTGCTCGGCCCGGTACCGACTCCGGCGGTCGGCTTTCTGACCCGCAGCATGCGCGCCGATGTGGGGGTGATGATCTCCGCCAGCCACAACCCGCATCAGGACAATGGCATCAAGTTCTTTGGCCCCGACGGGTTCAAACTGTCGGATGAGGCTGAGGCCGAGATCGAGGCGCTGCTGGAGGGTGAAATCCAGCTGGCGCAGGCCGCCAACATCGGCCGGGCCAGACGGATCGAGGATGGGCGCGGGCGCTATCAGGAATTCGTCAAGACCACCTTTCCCGCCGGGCTGCGGCTCGATGGGCTGAAAGTGGTGATCGACTGTGCCAACGGGGCCGCCTACCGCGCCGCACCAGAGGTGCTGTGGGAGCTGGGGGCGACGGTGGTGCCGGTGGGTGTCAGCCCGAACGGCACCAATATCAACGACCGCTGCGGCTCGACCCACACCCAGACCGCCGCCGAGGCGGTGGTGGCGCATGGGGCGGATGTGGGGATCTGTCTGGACGGCGATGCCGACCGGGTGATGATCCTGGACGAGGCGGGCCGGGTTGCCGATGGCGACCAGATCATGGCGATGATGGCCTCACGCTGGGCGATGGATGGCAAGCTGCGCGGCGGCGCGCTGGTCGCCACGGTAATGTCGAACCTTGGACTGGAGCGGTTTCTGACCGGGCAGGGCATCGGGCTGGAGCGCACGGCCGTGGGCGACCGCTATGTGGTCGAACGGATGCGGGCCGGCGGGTTCAATCTGGGCGGTGAGCAGTCGGGCCATATCGTGATGACCGACTATGCCACCACCGGCGACGGGCTGATCGCGGGCCTGCAGTTTCTGGCCGAGATGGCCCGCACCAGCCACAAGGCGAGCGCCCTGGTGCGGCAGTTCGACACCGTGCCGCAGATGCTGAAGAATGTGCGCTTTGCGGCGGGCAAGACACCGCTGGAGCAGGCCTCGGTTCAGGCGGTGATCGCCGCCAACACCGCCCGGATTGCGGGCAAGGGCCGGATCCTGATCCGCAAATCGGGGACCGAGCCGCTGATCCGGGTGATGGCCGAATGCGAGGATGAGGGCATGCTGGTGCAGGTGGTGGATGAGATTGTCGGCGCGGTCGAGGCGGTGGTGTAGGGGGCTTCCCCCTGTGTTACACTTGGTGGATTTCAATCTTATCAATGGGTTGGCCCTCGAACTTTAAGGCGTTTTTAACGATTTCCCACAGCGGCCAGTGACGAAGCGGGAGGGGTGGCCATGGCCATGATCACCGGAATTGAGGATTTTTTCACCAAGGGCTGCGGGCGCTGTGCGCGGTTTGACACAGCCGATTGTTCGGCGCTGCTGTGGCGCGCGGGGCTGAGCCAGTTGCGCGCCCTGCTGCGCGGGGCAGGTCTGGTCGAGACGGTGAAATGGGGGCATCCGTGTTACCTGCATGCCGGGCGCAATCTGGCGATCATCGGCGCGTTCCGGCAGGAGTTCCGGCTGACATTCTTTCACGCCGCATTGCTGAAAGACCCCGAGCGGGTGCTGGAGCGGCAGGGGGAAAACACCAGACATGCCGATATGATCCGGTTTACCGATGCGGCACAGGTGACAGCGCTGGCCCCGGTGATCCGCGCCTATGTGGCCGAGGCGATGGGATATGCCGATGCAGGTGTGGTGCCGGTGAGAGAGCAGGCCGCGCTTGACCTGCCCGGGGCTTTGGTCACGGCGCTGGACGCGGACCCCGACTATGCCGAGGCGTTTCACCGCCTGACACCGGGGCGGCAACGCAGCTATGTGATTGCGCTGTCTTCGGCCAAGACCGAAGCGACGCGGGTGGCGCGGGTGGAAAAGTTCCGCGACAAGGTGCTGGCGGGCAAGGGCGCGACCGAGCGTTAGGGGTCTGGCGCGTTCTGGCCGTGGGCCGCGGCGTCAGCGCGCAGCCTGACCCGGCGCGCGGCTGGCACGGTCGGGGGAACCAAAGCGGGTGGGGCGCGTTGGAGTGGCAGAGCCTGTGTTGCCTTGTCTTGACCCCATGCCACGCCCGGCGCCGCCCTCTGACTTGCCTGCTGTGGCCAACCCAGAAAGGATGACCCCGATGACCGGAGCCCTGATCCCGTTTTTATCGCTGCTGACCATGCTTGCCGTTCTGGTGTTCGCCATGATCAGCAAAGCCCGCGTCGAAGAACGCCGCCACGACCCCAATGCGCCGAAATCCACACTTGCCAAGGATGGCAAATATGGCGGCGTGGCGTTTCTGCTGCCGCTGGCCGAGCTGGAACGTCGGCGGTTCCTGCGACGCTGATCCGTCGCTGATGCGTGCGAGTACGCACCTTACCGTCTGATGAGCCTTACCGTCTGATGAGCCTTACCGCCTGATGAGATTGAAAAAAAAGGCCGGGGATTCCCCCGGCCTTTTCCTGTGGTGTCGGGTGCGTGCGGGCACGCACCCTTTTGCGTGTTGCCTTAGTTGCGGGCCTTGTCGACCATCTTGCCTTTGGAGATCCAGGGCATCATGTCGCGCAGTTTCTTGCCGACCAGTTCGATCTGGTGCTCGTCATTTGAACGGCGCGAGGCTTTGATCGTCGGCTGGCCCACGGCGTTTTCCAGCATGAAATCGCGCACGAATTTGCCGGACTGGATGTCGGACAACACGGCTTTCATGCGGGCCTTGGTCTCGTCATACGGCAGGATGCGCGGGCCCGAGACATATTGGCCATATTCGGCGGTGTTCGAGATCGAGTAATCCATGTTGGCGATGCCGCCTTCATAGATCAGGTCGACGATCAGCTTCACTTCGTGCAGGCATTCGAAATACGCCATTTCCGGCTCGTAGCCCGCTTCAACCAGCGTCTCGAAGCCCATGCGGATCAGCTCGACCAGACCGCCACAGAGCACAGCCTGTTCGCCGAACAGGTCGGTTTCGCATTCCTGACGGAAGTTGGTCTCAATGATGCCCGAGCGGCCGCCGCCGATGCCCGAGCAGTAGGACAGGCCGATTTCCATCGCCTTGCCGGTGGCATCGTTATGGACGGCCACAAGGCAGGGCACGCCGCCGCCTTTGGTATATTCGCCGCGCACGGTGTGGCCGGGGCCTTTGGGGGCCATCATGATGATGTCGACGCCGGGTTTCGGCTCGATCAGGCCGAAGTGGATGTTCAGGCCATGGGCGAAAGCAATGGCGGCGCCTTCGCGGATGTTGTCATGCACGTATTTCTTGTAGGTTTCGGCCTGCAGCTCGTCGGGCATGGTGAACATGATCAGGTCGGCCCAGGCCGCGGCTTCGGCAATGCCCATGACCTTGAGGCCTTCGCCTTCGGCTTTCTTGGCGGAAGGGGAGCCTTCGCGCAGGGCGACCACAAGGTTTTTCGCGCCCGAGTCGCGCAGGTTCAGCGCATGGGCATGGCCCTGGCTGCCATAGCCGAGGATCGCGACCTTTTTGTCCTTGATCAGGTTGATGTCGCAGTCACGGTCATAATACACGCGCATGGCGTCTCTCCTTTGATTGATGAGGCGATAATAGCGGGTTTCTGGTGTGAGCCCGTGCATTGTTTGACGTAAGACGAATTTTCTGCGAAAATTCATGCGCTGAACTACATAATGGTGAATTAATCATGCATTTGGACGAGGCCGACCGCCGCATCCTGCGCCACTATCTGGCGGAACCCGCGCTGGAGCGGGCGGTGCTGGCTGAACGCGCCGGGGTAACGCCGGCGACGCTGTGGCGGCGGCTGGAGCGGATGCGGGAGGGCGGGGTGATCAAGGCGGAGGCGGCGGTGATCGACTGGCGCGCCCTGGGCTATGGGGTGGAGGTGTCGTTGCGCTTTACCCTCGACAAGACCAACCCCCGCGCCTTTGACGAATTCATCTCCGCCGCGCGTGAGGTGCCGGAGGTGGTGACGATCGAGACCTTTCTGGGCCGGGTCGATGTGCGCCTGACGGTGATTGCCCGCGACATGGTGCAATATCAAGAGATCTACCGCCGCCGCATCCTGACCCTGCCGCATATTGCCGAGCTGGAGGCGCTCATGCTCATTGCCACGATCAAGGATGCCGAAGGATTGCCGATATGATGGATCTGGATGATCTGGACCGGGGCATTCTGCGGATCTTGTCGCGCGATGGCATGGTGGGCGCGGGAGAGCTGGGGCGGCTGTTGGGGCTGAGCCAGCCCGCCGCCTGGCGGCGGGTGAAGCGGCTGGAGGAGGCGGGCGTGCTGGCGGGGCGGCGGGTGGAGGTGGACCGCGCCGCCCTTGGCTTTGGCGTCACGGTGTTTCTGGGCATCAAGCTGGCCACGCGCGGCCGGGTGCCGCTGGAGGATTTCGAGCGCGCGGTCAGCGCCATCCCCGAGGTGCAGGTGGTGCAGCATGTGCTGGGGTTGTTCGACTATCGCCTGCGGGTGGTGGCCCGCGACATCGCCGATTTTGAACGGGTGCTGCGGCGGCGGATCATGACCCTGCCGGGCGTGGGCACGGTAGAGGCCAATGTGCTGTTGACCGAAGAGCGCAGGCCGGGGCCGCTGGGGTAGCGGCTGGCCGCCGGGGCTCTGCCCCGGACCCCGGGATATTTGGAGACAGGTAATGGGCAGGGGGGGTGCTTTTTGCGCGGGCAGAGCTATGGTTGGCGCAAAGAGGAGAGAGTCATGGCTGGATTGTTGAGCAATGTTGACCCGGAGGGGTTGGAGGAATTTTCGGTGGTGTTCACCGATCGCAGTCTGAACCACATGTCAGCGCGGTTTCAGGGCGTGATGCGCGATGTGTCAGAGATGCTGCGCGAGGTGTATAACGGCAGCGCCGTGGCGCTGGTGCCGGGCGGCGGCACCTATGCGATGGAGGCGGTGGCGCGGCAATTCGGGCAAGGCCGCGTGCTGGTGGTGCGCAACGGCTGGTTTTCCTATCGCTGGAGCCAGATTTTTGAAGCAGGGGGCTTTGCGCAAGAGGTGAGCGTGGTGATGGCGCGGCAGACCGGCAATGACGCCCGCGCGCCCTATGCGCCACCGCCGGTGGAAGAGGTCTGCGCCAAAATTCGCGAGACCCGGCCCGAGGCGGTGTTTGCGCCGCATGTCGAGACCAGCGCCGGGATCATCTTGCCGGACGATTACATCCGCACGGTGGCAGAGGCGGCGCATGAGGTGGGGGCGCTGATGGTGCTCGATTGCATCGCGTCGGGCTGCATCTGGGTGGATATGGCGGCTGTCGGCGTCGATGTGCTGATCTCGGCCCCGCAAAAGGGATGGTCAGCCTCGCCCTCTGCCGGGGTGGTGGTGATGTCGCCTGCCGCCGAGGCGCGGCTGGCGGAGACCACGTCAAACAGCTTTGCGCTGGATCTGAAGAAGTGGCGGGCGATGATGACGGCCTATGAGGGCGGCGGCCATGCCTATCATGCCACCATGCCGACCGATGCCATCCTCGGGTTCCGCGATGCGATGGTCGAGACCCGCGAAATGGGCTTTGACGCGGCCAAGGCCGCGCAATGGGAGCTGGGGCGGGCGGTGCGGGCGCTGCTGGCGGCGAAGGGCGTGCGCTCGGTCGCGGCAGAGGGGTTTCAGGCCCCCGGTGTCGTGGTGAGCTATACCGATGACCCGCAAGTGCAGAACGGCGCCAAGTTCCGCGCGCAGGGCTTGCAGATTGCGGCGGGCGTGCCGTTGCAGGTGGGCGAGGGTGAGGCGTTCAAGACCTTCCGCATCGGGCTGTTCGGGCTCGACAAGCTGCGCGACGTGCCGGGCACGGTGGCGCGGCTGGAGCGGGCGGTGGCGGCGGTGCTGTAGCCCCGGGGGCACGATTTTTCTGCGAAAAATCAGCGATGCGCCGGGTGAGGCGCAGAATTTTCGCAGAAAATTCGGGTCAGCGGACGCCGAGGCCGGCTTTCATCAGGGTCCGGCGCACCGGCGCGGCGGAATAGAGCGCGTTCAGCGCCGTCGCCCGCAGGTCGCGCAGGCCCTGTGCCCCCATCATCGAGGCGCGGTTCAGTGCGTCGATTCCGGTCACCCTGGCCTGCACGTCCCAATGGCGTTTGCGGTGATAGGCGTCGAGCATCTTTGCCGAACCGATATCCTCCGGCGCGGCCTTGGCCAGATCCAGCAGCACCGTCAGATCGGCAAGGCTCATGTTCAGCCCCTGCGCGCCGATGGGGGGCACCACATGCGCGGCTTCAGCCATCAGCGCGCAGCGCTCGCCCGCCATCCGTTCGGCAATCTGGGAGATGATGGGCCAGACCGTCAACCGGCTGGCCAGAGTCAGAGGCCCGAGGATCTGGCACGAGCGGGCGTTCATCTCGGCCTCGAACGCGGCGACCGGCAGCGCCTGCAGGCGCGCAACCTCCGGCCCGGTTTCCATCCAGACCACGGCAGAGCGGGGCAATCCGTCACGGTCGGGCAGCGGCACCAGCGTGAACGGGCCGCCGGAGCGGTGGATCTCGGTCGAAACATTCTGGTGTGGCACCGGATGCGAGACGGCAAACGCGAGGGCCTTTTGCCCGTAGCGCAGGGTTTTCACCGGGATGCCAAGCGCCTGACGCACCACCGAATTGCGCCCGTCCGCCGCGATCACCATGCGGGCGCGAATCTGCGCGCCACCCGTCAGGGTGACCAGCGCCTCGCCGGTGCGGGTCAGCAGCCGGGCGGTGCCGGTGCCGGGGCGGAAATCGACGTTTGGCAGCTCGGCCAGTCGCGCCACCATCTCGCGGCGCAACAGCCAGTTCGGCAGGTTCCAGCCAAACGGCAGATCGCTGATGTCGGCGGCGTTGAAATCCTTGGTCAGGCGCGGTTCCGCCACCTCGCCCCCTGCGTCGATGATCCGCATCACCTGCAGGGCTGCGGCATAGGGCTCCAGCCGCGCCCAGAGGCCTGCGGCCTGCAGCACCGCGACAGAGGGCTGCAGAAACGCGGTGGTGCGCAGATCGGCGCCGTCATCAGTGTCCGAGGTGACGGGGGGCGTGGGATCAACGCAGATCACGCTGAACCCGGCCGCGCCAAAGGCGGCAGCGGCGCTCAGCCCGGCGACCCCGCCGCCAGAGATCAGAATATCGGTGCTGGTGCGTGTCATCGGGCTCTCCTGTCCGGGCACAAGATAGCCCCGGTGGCGGGGAAGTCGAAGGGACAAAATGCCCCGGTCAGCGCATGGACCGTGACCGGGCGCTTAGTTTTTCGGCCGTGACCGGACGCTCAAAGCTTTGGCCGTGACCGGACGCTTAAAGCTTCGGCCGTGACCGGGCGCTCAAAGCTTTGGCCGTGACCGGCCGGGCCAGCTGATCACCACAAAGAACACAAACATCAGCGGCACCAGCACAAGTGCTGTCAGTGTAAACACCACCGGCCCCCAGAGCAGAAAGCCCAGGACCTCCAGCGTGAGCACCACCACCAGCAGGTAGAACACGTTGTTCACATCCTGCGCGATCTCGCGGGCGATGCGCCCAATCACCGGCGTGCCGTACAAAAGCCGCTGGCCAAAGGACGGGCGCGTGAAGGAGGGTGTGGTCTGGGCCATCTGCGGCATCTCCGGCATATCGCTCCAGAGATAGGCACCGCGCGCGGATCGTGCCACGCGCGAAATGACGCATCCGCGACTCAGCTTTCGGTCAGCAGCGCCAGAAAGCCCGACAGATCGGCTGCATGGTGGTGGATGTGCGGGGCCGGTTCCGGCTGCGGCGCAATGTGGATCGTGCGCAGCCCCATCGCATGCGGCACCGCCAGATTGCGCGGATCATCCTCGAACATCGCGGCCCGCGCCGGGGTCAGACCGTCAAGGGCAAACACCGTCTCGAAGGCCGCGGCCTCGGGTTTGGGCAGATAGCCCGCATGTTCCACCCCGTAGACGGCATCAAACAGCCCGGCCAATCCGCGCGCCGCCAGCACCTTTTGCGCATAGGGCGCGTCGCCATTGGTATAGACGATGCGCCTGCCGGGCAGGGCGGCAATCCGGCGGGCCAGCTGCGGATCGGCCTCCAGCACCGAAAAGTCGATGTCATGCACATCGGCGAGATAGCCAACCGGATCAATGGCATGCTCGCGCATCAACCCGGCGAGGGTGGTGCCGTAGAGCTGCCAGTAATGCCCGCGCAGATGGTTGGCGTGGGCCTGATCCACCCCAAGCTCGCGCATCACCCAGGTCGTCATGCGCTGTTCGATCTGGTCGAACAGCCGCATGCGGGGCGGGTAAAGCGTGTTGTCGAGATCAAACACCCAGGTCTCGACATGGGAAAAGCTGCTGCGGTCCATGGCCCCGCTCTAGCCCGGCGATTTTGCCCCGGCAAGCCCCCGCGTCTCACTCTGGCGTGCCCCCTTTGGATTGCACCTTTCTGAAATACTCCCGCCGGAGGCATCCGCCGCTGGCAGCGGGTGCGTGGCCATGGCTGCTTGCCAAAGGCCGGCACCGGGCTGTAGCCTGCCTGTCACATCGAAATAACAAGGACGTGCCGGTGCAGAAGGATGCCTATACGCTGATTCTCGAAGCGATCGAGGCGGGGCTTTACAAGCCCGGCGATCGTCTGGTCGAATCGGAACTGGCCGAGCGGCTGGGGGTCAGCCGCACCCCGGTGCGCGAGGCGTTGCAGCGGCTCGAGACGCAGGCGATGCTGACGCGCGACGGGCGCAGTCTGATTGTGGCCAGTCTGGACCACAACCAGCTGGCCGAGCTTTATGCGGTGCGCAGCGAGCTGGAGGGGTTGGCCGCAAGGCTGGCGGCGCGCCATGCCACGGATGAGGAAATCCGGGTGCTGCGGGCGATGGTCGAGGATGACAGCCGCCTGCTCTCCGGGGATCCGCGCGCGCTCAGCCGGGCCAACAAGCGCTTTCACCGCCAGATCCATCTGGCCAGCCACAACCGTTTTCTGGTGCAGCAGCTGGATCTGGTGCACCGGTCGATGGCGCTGATGGCAAATACCTCGCTGGCAGCCGAGGGGCGCAGCGAGGTGGCGCTTGCCGAGCATGACCGGATCGTGGCCGCAATCGAGGCGCGCGACGGCGAGGCGGCCTATCAGGCGCTGCGGGTGCATATCAGCCGGGCGTTCGAGACCCGGCTGCGGGTGGATGCGGGCGAGTTGCGGCTGAAGGACTGAGCCTCCCAAAGACCCTCACCCGTCAAGCGGGTCGAAATGGCCATGCGCGGTCTTGTCCCAATAGAACGGGTTGCGCACCATCTCCCACCCCGCCTTGTACGAGGCAAGGGCACCCAGCGGGAAATAGAAGTGCATGATCAGCACCCACCAGCGGCTGAACCGGTGGCCAGACAGGTGCAGCGCCGTCAGATGCAGCGACAGGTTCACCACCTCGGTCAGCAGCAGCACGCCGATCAGCCCGACGGTGACGACGGGCGGCAGCGCATCGGCAATCGGGTGGGGCAGGCCGATCCAGGGCAGCCAGAACGACCACAGCACCGGCACCAGCAGGAATTGCGACAGGGTACACAGCAGCAGCACCTGAAATCCTGCGAATTTCCACGGCCCCAGCTGCCGCCACAGCAGCACCGGGTCGCGCATATGGGTGGCCCAGGTCATCATGTAGCCCTTGAGCCAGCGCGAGCGTTGCTTGATCCAGGGCAGGGTGCGGCAGTTGGCCTCTTCTCCGGTGATGGTGTGGATCAGCTCGGTCCGGTAGCCGTGGCGATAGAGCCGCATGCCCAGATCGGCGTCTTCGGTGACGTTGTGCGCGTCCCACCCGCCCAGCTCTTCCAGTGCGGCGCGGCGGAAAAACGGTGTTATGTATCAAACGCACCAAGCTGGAAGAGGGTCGGCGCGAAGGCGCTTATAACGAAAAGTTGCGCGGTCCGATAGCGCCGTGCATGTTTACTCTCAAGCATTTTTGGGAGATTCTTAATGGCTCAACAGACGGTGGCCGAAGTGAGTAGGAAGTCTTTTTCAGTAGCATATGACGGCCCCAACCGAGCTGATGACCACACAATTGACGTGGACATCCTAGCGCCTGCCCTCTTGGCGTTTGGCAGACTGGTCCGCGAAGCCAATAAGGAGGCCAACGGGAAGGTAGCGACGGCCCGCGTCCTTGTTGTCTCCGATTTTGAGCACAAATGCTTCAACGTGAATTTTGACGTTGTCCTTACGCTTTATGAGCAAGCAAGGCAGCTGGTCGGCTTGCAAGAGGTGAAGGACGCCAAAGATATTCTTGAGTGGCTGGATCTTATCGTTGGTGGGACTGTCGCTTCGGGCTTGGGATTCTTGGGTTACTTGCGTTGGAAGCGCGGTCGCAAGGTTGAGGACGTCTCACAGATCACAGACACCGATCAGGCTGGTATGGTGGCAGTAAGGGTGGAAGGGGAGCGCAACCACGTCATCATTCACAACCACACATACAACCTGTCCAACAACCCGAAGGCCCTAGCGGCGGCGCGCGATGCGCTGTCGCCAATCGGGTCCGATGGCTTTGATAACATGACGCTTCGGGATGGCGGAAGGGTTGTAAGGCAGATTGAGAAAGACGAGGCCGACGCGATCATTACCTCTTGTGCAAGTGGCATCGAAGAGGCGAAGGACATAGCCCCCACGGTGGAAGAGACAACTGCTTGGTTGACCGTATATTCGCCGGTCTTTGAGGCAACTGCTGATACCTGGCGCTTCAAACTTGGACAAGAGGTCATCTACGCGGACATATCGGAAACCAGTATTGCCCAAGATGCCGTCAAGCGCGGCGGCGCAATGATGGACGACACCTATCAAGTTCGCCTTGAAATCACGATACCAACTGGCGCGGATGGAAAACCTAAGAAGCCCTCTTACAGGGTGCTTAAAGTATTGCGATTTCTAGAGGCCCCGCCTTCGGGACAGGACAACCTACCACTTGAAGGCTAGAACCGTAGCTCATGCGTCCCAATTGCGCTGAAACACTGCAACAGGAACGCAGCTGGGAATTTCCCGCGCGCTAACTTGTTGCGAATATTTACTTCTTTATCCCCGATCAGATCCGCGAGCTGCGCATAGGTCACGCCTTTGCGCTTGAGTTCCGCTTTCAGCATGTTTGCTGCGAACACTTCCCAGTCTGTTTTTTCGATCATACATCACCCTCGGCAATAAAAGCACTGTATACGTTACTTATGCCCTTGCGCGCGATACGTCAACGCACTATATACGTTACATACGTAACACAGGCGATGACAAATGGCACAGCACTTCCTCCTTTCCGCAGCGGCTCGCACCCTGAGCCTCAAGGCGATCTACAAGGCCGGTGAAGCTGCGGCCCATGAAACGTTCTGCAAAATGCGCTGGCCGGAAACTGATGGCGAAGCCGTTTGCCCTGAATGCGGTTGCTTTGAAACGTACAAGATCACCACCCGCCGCAAGTTCAAGTGCAAGGCTTGCCTGCGTCAGTTCTCGGTGACTTCCGGCACGATCTTTGCCAGCCGCAAGATGGCTTTCGTTGACCTGCTGGCAGCGATCATCATCACGGTGAACGCTGCCAAGGGCGTTTCCATGGTGCAGCTGTCGCGCGATCTGGACTGCCAATACAAGACCGCCTTCGTGCTGGCTCACAAGCTGCGCGAGGCGATGGCGCTGGAAGTCCACACGGGCGAAATACTGAAAGGCCACGTCGAGGTTGATGGCGCTTACTTCGGCGGTCATATCCGCCCCGCCAACGTCAAGGCTGACCGCGTGGACCGCCGCAAGAAAGAACACCAGAACGGACGCCGCCGCGTTGTCGTGGTGATGCGTGAGCGTCTGGGCCGCACCCTGCCAGTCGTCACCATGGCAGAAGCCGAAGGCGTGGCGCTGGTGAACGAGAATGTTGACCGCATGGCGACCCTGTCGGCTGACGAAGCCTCGCACTGGGATATGCTGCATGCCGGTTGGGAAGTTGACCGCGTGAACCACAGCGAAGTCTACAGCGACCACGGCAAGCACACCAACTGGGCGGAAAGCTATTTCTCGCGTCTACGTCGCATGGTTGTCGGCCAACACCACCACGTCAGCCCCCGCTACCTGCACCAGTACGCAACGCAAGCCGCGTGGCTGGAAGACAAGCGCCGCGAAAGCAACGGCGTTCTGGCTCACGGTCTGGTGGCGAACGCGATGGGATGCCCTGTCAGCCGCGCGTGGAAAGGCTACTGGCAGCGGTCGGCTTGATCGTCACAAGCCATTGTGGGGGTGAAAGGAGAACGCCGCTGGACTCTGTAATATGACGTACTGTAGAAGGGAAAGACCGCCCTTGCAGGGGCGGCCTTCTGAGATCGATCTCGTTCAACTGTGCGGTAACACAGCCTCCCTGAACAAGACCGAGCGTCTACCAAATGGTGCGCGCAGGTCAAGGCAAAAGTTACCGTGCCCCAGCGTCATGAAAGGGCGCACGATGACTGAAAATACAACTGCCATGGTGATCCGTGGCCGCAAAATTGCCACTGACATAAATGGATTGGTTAGCCTGACCGACATTCACTCGGCTTCCGGCTTTTCCAAAAACCGAACACCCGGCGACTGGCTAGGCTTGCAGACCACGACACAGAGAATACTTCGTGTGCTGAAGCTAAATACCGGGAAATCGGGTAATTGGACGAAAACTGATTATAGAACAGCCACTTACGCCAAAAGGGGTGCCGGAGGGGGCACGTTCGCCGATCCAAGGTTGGCTCTCGATTACGCTGAGTACCTGAACCCAGCACTTGCCATAGAGGTTAAGGAGGTCTTTCTCAGGTACAAGTCTGCTGACCCAACACTTGCAGATGAAGTCTTGCAGCGGGCGACTGACGAACAGAACGAGTGGGCAGCAACACGAGCGCTGGGTCGCGTCAAGCGCAACGAATTCACAGAAGCACTCAAGCAGCATAATGTCAGCGGCTTTGGGTATGGAAACTGCACAAATGCTGTTTACAAGGAAGTCCTTGGGGGCACAAGCAAGGCGGTACTTAAGGCGCGCGACCTGCCTGAGAAGACAAACCTTCGCGACAAAATGTCGAAGGACGAGCTTGTGTATGTGATGATGGCTGAAACTCTCGCACGGCAACGGATCGAGGACGAAAAACCCACAGGCAACACCCCATGCGAACGCGCAACTCAGAGGTCGGCATCATTTGTGCGTCAGGCAATTGATCTGGACCGCAAGGACCGCCAGAAGTCGCTGGGTATGTAAGAAAGTCGCTGGCCCTTTACTGGGCCAGCCTCCACACATACCGCCGCATCCTGTCCTTCTCGCCCCTGACCGCCTTCTGGTCCAGCAGGAGCCGCATAGCCTTGCTGACGCGCCGCGTCACGTCCAGCACCATCCGCACGTCGCGTATGTCCTTGCCTTCCTCGCCGCATATCCGCTCTGCCAGATCCCGGCTTGAAAGCGGTTCGCCCTTGCGCAGTTCCCGTAAGAGGAATTGACGCAGCTCGTTGCGGTGGAAAATCACCAGACGGCTTTGCCTGATCTGTCGCCCCTCAAGTTCACCCTCAAAGCCCATAGCGCACAGGATGCGGTCAATGGCTTCCAGATCGTTGTGGAGTTCGGCGGAACGCTCACGCAGGGCGACAAGTTCGCCCATGGTGTCGTCGCGCATCTTGAGAAGGCCGGAAACTGTGTTTTGCATGCGGAAATACTAGCAGAGTCAGGCGGTTAGGTGTAGTTTCTAGTTGGTGCGTTTGCTACATAACGCCGCGGAAAAACAGCGTGGTGCCGCCCAAGGGGATCGGCAGGCCCAGCCGTTGCAGCCCCGGCAAGACAATGCGGAACCATGTCGCGTATTCGATGGTGAAACAGCGCGACAGCCAGTTGGTGGTGGGGTTGTAGAAGTCGAGCATGCCCTGCAGACAGGCCACCTCGGGCCCGCGCTGATAAAACCGCTCGACCACACGGGTGATCTGGTCCGGTTCGGGCGCGTCTTCGGCGTCATAGACCCCGATGATCGAGCCCCGGCAATGGTCGATGGCAAAGTTCAGCGCCCGCGGTTTGGTCTTGATCTGGCCATCGGGCACCACGATGATCCGCATCCATGGCGGCAGATCCGCCCCGGCAAGGGCGTCGCGGGTCAGATGATCCTCGGCCTCGACCACCAGCACAATGTCGAGCAACTCACGCGGGTAGTCCAGCTTGCCCAGACGGCGCACAAGGCGCGGGGCGATGTTGCTTTCACCATAAAGGGCGACGATGACCGAGACGACCGGCATCCGCACGATGATCGGCGGGGCAGGGTCGGGCGGGCGGCGCAGCCCGGCGGCCAACCCGGCGGCGGCTTTGAGCAGGGTGGTCAGAAGCAGGGTCAGAAACGTCCAGCCGGTCAGCAACCACAATAGGCCCAGGGGCCAGACCAGCATCAGGACGGCGGTCAGGCCGGCAATCAGCAGCGCCGGGCCGGTCAGGCCGGAACCGCCCAGCGTGCGGCAGCTTTCGGCATCGGGCACCCGCGTTTCCGCAGCTTGCGCCAGTTGCCTGCCGCGCAGCGCCAGTACGGTTTCCTGCACCGCTTGCCGGGAGGTGATGGCCATGGCCACCGGGCCAAACAGCCGGGTCAGGTGGTCGCGGTGATGCAGAAAATCCTCGGGTTCCGCCGTGGCGATGACGGTCGCGCCGCCCACGTCGCGCCACGGCAGCATCGACTTTCGCAGGCAGGCACTGGCACCCAGCCGGTCCAGCAGCCGGGTGTCGGGCGGGGTTTTCGCCGGGTCGATGACACAGGTCTCCCAATGGGCGGCCAGCACGGCATAAAGCTCATCCGGGGGCAGGGCGGCGCGCGCGAGCAGGATATCGGTGATCCGGCCCCGGCGCTGGGTCTGCAAGGCCAGCGCCTGCACAATCTCGTCGCCCTTGACCAGCCCGTCCCGCAGCAGCGCCACGCCCAGTGTATCGGCCCGGCTCAGCAGCGGCGCAGCGGGTTGCGCGCCCTCAACAGGCACGACAACCGGCGCAGATCGGGGAAGCGGTTGAGCGGCGGACATAGACCCTCGGCTGTTGCCGGCCGAGAGTGGCATGAAGCTGGTTAATGCAGTGTTAAGGCCGCTGCATCCCCCAGCCGCGGCGCAGGATCATCCACGCCGCGAAGCACGGCAGGTCAGGCCCGCAGGTCAGACGGGGCGGCGGGCCTGCATTTCCCGGGCAAAGCGCTCAAACAGGTAATAGCTGTCTTGCGGGCCGGGGCTGGCTTCGGGGTGGTATTGCACCGAAAACACCGGCTTGCCGGCCAGCGCAATGCCGCAGTTCGAGCCGTCGAACAGCGAGATATGGGTTTCATCCACGCCTTTTGGCAGGGTCTGGCTGTCCACGGTAAAGCCGTGGTTCATCGAGGTGATTTCCACCTTGCCGGTGGTCAGATCCTTGACCGGGTGGTTGGCACCGTGATGGCCGTGGTTCATCTTGACGGTCTTTGCCCCAAGGGCAAGGGCCAGCATCTGATGGCCAAGGCAGATGCCGAACACCGGGATCTCTTTTGCCAGCACGCCCTGAATCATCGGCACCGCATAGGCGCCGGTGGCCGCCGGATCGCCGGGGCCATTGGACAGGAACACGCCTTCGGGGTTCAGCGCCAGCACATCCTCGGCCGTGGCAGAGGCGGGCAGGACGGTGACTTCGCAACCCGCCGAGGCAAGGCAGCGCAGGATGTTGCGTTTCGCGCCGTAGTCGATGGCGACGACCCGCAGGCCCGCCCCCTCACGCCGGGTATAGCCCTCGGGCCAGGCCCAGCGTTGTTCATCCCAAGCGTAGGACTGGGTGCAGGACACGTCCTTGGCCAGATCAAGGCCGACCAGACCCTTCCACGCGCGGGCGCGGGCGACCAGCGCCTCGATGTTGAAATTGCCCTCGGGGTCATGGGCCAGCGCCACATGCGGCGCGCCCTGCTGGCGGATGGCGCGGGTCAGGCGACGGGTATCGACGCCGCCGATGCCGATGCGGCCTTTCTTGACCAGCCAGTCCGTCAGCTCGCCGGTGGCGCGCCAGTTTGAGGGCTCGGTCACGTCCCATTTCACCACCATCCCGGCGGCGACGGGTTCGGCGGTTTCGTCATCTTCAACGGTCACGCCGGTATTGCCGATATGGGGGAAGGTGAAGGTGACCACCTGACCCGCATAGCTGGGGTCGGTCATGATCTCCTGATAGCCGGTCATCGCGGTGTTGAACACCAGTTCCGCCACCGTCTCGCCGACCGCGCCAAAGCCATTGCCGTAAAACACCGTGCCATCGGCCAGAGCAAGGCAGGCGGTTGCTTTCTGCTGAGCAGACATGGCGGCGACTCCTATCGGTAAATTGCGCGGAACCTACGGGGGATAGCGGGCGGGGTCAAGGCTTTGTCACAAATGGAATATGTCAGGATTACAATGGCTTGGGAAAAGCATGGCCGGTTGTCCTCTGGGCCCAACCCCTGTATTATGCGCGCCTTGGTCCCTGATGGAAGGCATCCTCATGTCGCTGCGCGAACGTCTGCAGATTTCCCTGAAAGAAGCGATGAAGGCGAAGGAGGTGGACAGGCTGTCCACCCTGCGGCTGATCAACGCCGCCATCAAGGACCGCGAGATCGCGGTGCGCGGCGAAGGCGGCGAGGTCGAGGTGGGCGAGAGCGATATTCTGGCCATCCTTGGCAAGATGGTGAAACAGCGCCAGGAATCGGCCCGCGCCTATGAAGAGGGCGGGCGGCTGGAACTGGCGGAAAAGGAACTGGCCGAGGTCAAGGTGATCGAGGAATTCCTGCCGCGCCAGCTGTCCGCCGCCGAAGTCGAGGCCGCCATCGTGGCCGCCGTGGCCGAAGTCGGTGCCGACAGCATCCGCGATATGGGCAAGGTGATGGCGGTTCTGAAGGGCCAGTACACCGGCCAGATGGATTTCGGCGCGGTCGGGCCGATGGTCAAGGCGCGGCTGTCGTAAACGGCAAAGCGCCCTCTTGTCGCTGCGGTTCAGGCACACTTGCGCCGCTGCCCCCAGCGCCTCCCTCCCCCCTCGTGGGGGAGGGCCGGGGTGGGGGGGCGTTCCGGCCAAAACCCCCACCCCCATCCCCTCCCCACAGAGGGGGGGGGAGGCGCAGGTTCTGCCGGTCAGATCATCAGGCGCGGCCGCACCAACGTCATGACGTCAGCCAGACGCACACCAGACGCGGGCCAGACCCGGCGCATACCCGGAATTTTTTCGTGATTTCAGACCCTTATGCCCCAATGCCAGCCCATCCCCGGCAGAGGCAGGCACCCGCTCACCCCGCTGCGATCAACCGGCCCAGCCGTCTGATGCCTTCGTCAATCGCCGCCTCATCGGCGCGGGAAAAGCTCAGGCGGATGGTGTTGCCGCCCGAGCCATCGGCAAAGAACGCGCGCCCCGGCACAAAGGCCACCCGCTCGGTTTCCAGCGAGCGGGCCAGCAGATCGGCACCGTCCATGCCTTCGGGTAGGGTGATCCAGACGAACATGCCGCCTTCGGGGCGGGTCCATGCGACGCCCTCTGGCATCTCACGCGACAGCGCCGCCAGCATGTGGTCGCGCCGCGCCTTGTAGACCGCGCGCAGGCCCGCCACATGGCTCTCGAACAGGGTGGCGGCGACATCGGCAATCGCCATCTGGTTCAGGGTGCTGGAATGCAGATCGGCGGCCTGTTTCATCAGCACCAGCCGCCCGATCACCGGGCTGGCGGCGCAGACCCAGCCCACCCGCAAGCCGGGGGCAAGCGTTTTGGAGAACGAGCCGCAATAGATCGTGCGGCAGTCTTCGATGCTGCCTTTACGGGCGATTTCCAGCACCAGAATCGGCGGCACCGCCTCGCCGTCAAAGCGCAGCGCCTGATAGGCGGCATCCTCGACAATCGCGGCGCCCAGATCATCGGCCAGATCCAGCACCCGTTCGCGGTCGGCGCGGGGGATCGTCTCGCCGGTCGGGTTGGCGAAATCGACCGAGAGATAGGCGAATTTCACCCGGCCGCCGGCCTCGGCCGCCTTGGCGGTGTATTCCGCCGCCCCCCGGTTTTCGCGCGGGTCGAGCCGGTCATAGACCGGCTCATAGGCGTTGAACGCGCCCAAAGCGCCCATATAGGTCGGCCAGTTCACCAGCACGGTATCACCCGTGCCGATCATCAGCTTGCCCAGATAGTCCAGCGCCTGTTGCGAGCCCGAGGTGATCAGGATGTTGTCGACGCCGCAGGGAATCCCCAGCCCGGCCATATGCGCGGCCAGCCATTGGCGCAGCGGCAGATAACCCTCGCTCACCGAGTATTGCAGCGCGGCATCGGCCTTGCCGGGGGCAAGGGCGGCGGTCAGCGCGCCCTGAAACGCGGCGACCGGAAACAGTGCCGGGTCAGGGATGCCGCCGGCAAACGAGATGATGTCGGGCTGATCCAGCAATTTCAGCAGTTCGCGGATTTCCGATGCCTTCATCCGCCCCATGCGTGGCGCCAGAACCTGTTCCCAGTGCATTGCCGTGTCCTCCCGGTCATTCCTGCGCGGGCGCGCTGCACGCCGCCCGTTTGACGCGCACCCTGCCGCGCCGGGGTAAGCAAGTCAATAATGCTGACCCATGCCTGCGACATTGGTGCGGCTTGCTCTGTCCTGCGACACAAGGCATGGCTGAGATCAAAGCTATCGTCACGCCAGATCTTCGCAAAGGAGCCTTTGATGAAACCCCTCTATGCCGCCATCTTTGCCTTGTGCGCCGCCCCCGTGTTTGCCGGGGATGCCGCTGTGGGCGAAAAGGAATTTGCCAAGTGCAAATCCTGCCACGGCCTAACCGCCGCTGACGGCACCACCATCGTCAAGGGCGGCAAGACCGGGCCGGACCTGTTCGGCGTCGTGGGCCGGCCGGTCGCTTCTGTCGCGGATTTCAAATATGGCGAGAGCATCCTTGCGGTTGGCTCTGCCGGGGCTGTCTGGGATGAGGCGAGCCTTGCTGCCTATATGACCGATCCTGCCGTCTGGCTGAAAGAACAGACCGGCGATACGGCGGCCAAGTCGAAGATGACCTTCAAGCTGCGCGCCAAGGCCGAAGACGTGGCGGCCTATCTGGCCACCCAGAACTGAAGCGCTGATCTGCCGCAAATCTGGGGGCGTGCCGCAGCGGCGCGCCCTTTGTCTTGTGCGCCATTGACCCGCGGTTCTGCACGGTCCAGCGACCGCTTTGAGGGCCTTTCCGCCGCCGCTGCGGGCCTGACGCAAAAATCCGGTGCATTTTTCAACCCCCTGCGACATCTGCACTTGATCCAGATCAAATTCCCCCGTTGCCGCCACCCGTTCTGAAAGCTATTACCAAAGCTGAATATCCGACTCCGCTGGTCGGACGATCGCACATAACAAAAACGGGAGACGCCAATGGCGGACGCAGCCATCCATGGCCACGACCATGATCAGCGAGGGTTCTTCACCCGCTGGTTCATGTCGACCAACCACAAAGACATCGGGATTCTTTACCTGTTCTCCGGCGGTATCGTCGGCCTGATCTCGGTCATCTTCACCGTCTACATGCGGATGGAGCTGATGGAACCGGGCGTGCAATACATGTGTGCCGAAGGCGCTCGGCTGATTGCCACCACCACCGACCAGTGTACGCCCAACGGCCACCTCTGGAACGTGCTGATCACCGCCCATGGCATCCTGATGATGTTCTTTGTGGTGATCCCGGCCCTGTTCGGGGGCTTTGGCAACTACTTCATGCCGTTGCAGATCGGCGCGCCGGATATGGCGTTTCCGCGCCTGAACAACCTCAGCTACTGGCTTTACATCGCGGGTACGGCTCTGGCCGTGGCCTCGGTGCTGACGCCGGGCGGCAATGGCCAGCTTGGGTCGGGCGTGGGCTGGGTGCTGTACCCGCCGCTGTCGACCAATGAGGGCGGCTATTCGATGGATCTCGCGATTTTCGCGGTTCACCTGTCGGGGGCCTCGTCGATTCTGGGTGCGATCAACATCATCACCACCTTTCTGAACATGCGCGCGCCGGGCATGACCATGCACAAGGTGCCGCTGTTCGCCTGGTCGATCTTTGTCACCGCCTGGCTGATCCTGCTGGCGCTGCCGGTTCTGGCGGGTGCGATCACCATGCTGCTGACCGACCGCAACTTCGGCACCACCTTCTTCCAGCCCGAAGGCGGCGGCGACCCGATCCTGTATCAGCACATCCTGTGGTTCTTTGGCCACCCGGAGGTGTATATCATCGTGCTGCCAGCCTTTGGCATCATCTCTCAGGTCATCGCCACCTTCTCGCGCAAGCCGATCTTCGGCTATCTGCCGATGGTCTATGCGATGGTTGCAATTGGTGTTCTGGGCTTTGTCGTCTGGGCGCACCACATGTACACCGTCGGTATGTCGCTGACCCAGCAGTCGTACTTCATGCTGGCCACCATGGTCATCGCGGTGCCGACCGGCATCAAGATCTTTTCGTGGATCGCGACCATGTGGGGCGGCTCGATCGAGTTCAAGACGCCGATGCTCTGGGCGTTCGGCTTTTTGTTCCTGTTCACCGTCGGTGGTGTGACTGGCATCGTGCTGAGCCAGGCTGGCGTCGACCGCGCCTATCATGACACCTACTATGTCGTCGCGCACTTCCACTACGTGATGTCGTTGGGTGCCGTGTTCGGGATCTTTGCCGGGATCTACTACTGGTTCGGCAAGATGTCGGGCCGGGAGTTCCCGGAATGGGCGGGCAAGCTGCACTTCTGGGCGATGTTCATCGGGGCCAACCTGACCTTCTTCCCGCAGCACTTCCTGGGCCGTCAGGGCATGCCGCGCCGTTACATCGACTATCCGGAGGCGTTTGCCTACTGGAACTATGTCTCGTCGATCGGTGCGTTCCTATCCTTTGCGTCCTTCGTGTTCTTCATCGTCATGATGTTCTACGCACTGAAGTTCGGCCGCCGCGTGACCCAGAACAACTACTGGAACGAATACGCCGACACGCTGGAATGGACCCTGACCTCGCCGCCGCCCGAACACACGTTCGAGCAACTGCCAAAGCGCGAAGACTGGGACAAGGCACACGGCCACTGAGGCTGACACCAAAGCGAAAGGCCCCGGAGCGATCCGGGGCCTTTTTGCATGGGGCGGGGGGCCAGAGACGGGCTGCCGCCGGGTCAGGATCGCCAGACTTTGACCCCGGGGCCGATCTGCGGGATACTGTGCCGGATCTGACGCCCCAAAAGGACGTGCCCTTATGACCGCCCGCTTTGTGTTTATCCTGCCCCTGATCCTCGCCGCCTGTGTCCGGTCCGGTGCCAGCGATGCCGTCAGCATGGCGACCACCGGCCCTGCGCCGGAGGCGCTGCACAGCTTTACCATCGACCGTGCCTATACCGTGACCGATACCCGCGAGCTGGCATTCCGTGACCAGATCGCCGCCGAGGCGCGGCAGCTGTGCGGGTTTGGCGAGTACAGCCTGTATTCTTCGCGTCCGGTGGGGGTGGAGGTGGTGCGGGAGGATTTTCTGTATCGTCAGCACGAGGTGCAGATCACCTGTGACCGCTGATCACAGGTGGCCGGGCATGGACATTGCCACATGCCGCTCTATTCTCCGGGCCTGAGCAAGAGGACCGCACCCCGCCATGCCCTATCAGTGGCTTCCGCCCGACCTGACCGACAGCGATACCCGGCATCTGCGGCTTTGGCCGTACCGGTCGCTGCCGCGACAGGGGTTTGTCTGGTTCATCGGTGGCACTTCGGCGCTGATCGCGCTGCCGCTGCTGACGGTGCTGGGCTCGCCGGTGTTGTGGGGGCTGTTGCCGTTTCTGGTGCTGGCGGTGGCCGGGGTCTGGTGGGCGCTGCAGCGCAGCTACCGGGATGCCGAGATTGTCGAAGACCTGACCCTGACGCCGGCGCTGATCACCCTGACCCGGCAGGGGCCGCGCAAGACCCATGCCGAATGGCAGGCCAATCCGCATTGGGTGCGGGTCGAGATGCACAAGACCGGCGGCCCGGTGCCGCAATACCTGACCCTGCACGGCGGCCCGCGCCCGGTCGAGATCGGGGCGTTTTTGTCCGAGGATGAGCGGGTCAGCCTGTCGGCTGAGCTGCGCGCCGCGCTGGCCGGGCACAAGGGCTGACCCTGCCCGTTTCGGGGCAGGGGGGGCGATGGGTATCAGTGTGGCGTCACACCGCGCAGCCGCTCGGAGCGGCGGCGCAAGATTTCCAGCGTGGCCAGCATGCCGATCGAGATCACCACCAGAATGGTCGCCACCGACAGGATGGCGGGGCTGATCTGTTCGCGGATGCCGTTCCACATCTGGCGCGGAATGGTCTGCTGGTCATGGGCTGCGACGAACAGCACCACCACCACCTCGTCAAACGAGGTGACAAAGGCAAACAGCGCGCCCGAGATCACGCCCGGCAGGATCAGCGGCATGGTGACCTTGAAGAACGTGGTGGTCGGCGGCGCGCCCAGGCTGGCGGCAGCGCGGTTCAGCGACTGGTCAAAGCCGATCAGCGTGGCGGTGACGGTGATGATGACAAAGGGAATGCCAAGCGTCGCGTGGGCCAGTACAACGCCCAGATAGCTGCCGGTCAGCCGCCCGCAGTGCTGCGCAAGCCCGGTCCAGTTCAGCAGCGCACAGGGGCTGGAGTAGAAAAAGAACAGCCCCGTGGCGGTGATGATGATCGGCACGATCATCGGCGAGATCAGGATCGCCATGATCAGCCGCCGGTTGGGCATTTCCGGCCGCGACAGGCCCAGTGCGGCGATGGTGCCCAGCACGGTGGCCACGATGGTCGAGAAAAACCCGATGATTACCGAATTCTTGGCCGCGTTGACCCAGGCACTGTTCTGCCAGACCAGCGACCACCACGCCGCATCGCGCGGCACATCGGTGGGGATCGAGGGCTGGGTCAGCAACAGATCGTACCAGCGCAGGCTATAGCCGGTGGGATCAAAGGCCAGCATCTTTTCGGTAAAGGTAAAGTAAGGCTCGGCATTGAACGACAGCGGCATGACGATCAGGATCGGCGCGATCAGGAACAGAAAGATCAGCGCGCAGATCACCAGTCTGGTGTAATGCCAGACGCGCTCCAGCGGGGATGCGTAAACGGGAAGGGACATTCAGATCACCCGAGCTTGAGGTTGTCGATACCGACCAGCCGGTCGTAGATCCAGTACAGCACCAGCACCGCGCCCAGCAACAGGGCGGCAAGGGCCGACGCGAGGGACCAGTTCAGGCTGCTTTGCATGTGAAAGGCGATCAGGTTGGAGATCAGCTGACCGCTTGCCCCGCCGACCAGCGCCGGGGTGATGTAATAGCCGACCGCCAGAATGAACACCAAGAGCGACCCGGCGCCCACGCCCGGCAAGGTCTGCGGCAGGTAGACCCGGCGGAACGCAGTCCAGCTGGTGGCGCCAAGAGAGCGCGCAGCGCGCACATAGGAGGGCGGGATCGGGCGCATCACCGAATAGAGCGGCAGGATCATGAACGGCAGCAGGATATGCGTCATCGCAATGATCGTGCCCATCTGGTTGTAGATCATCTGGATCCGCCCATCCTCGCTGATGATCCCCAGTGCCACCAGGGTGTTGTTGATCACGCCCTGTTGCTGCAGCAGCACCATCCAGCTGGTGGTGCGCACCAGAAGCGAGGTCCAGAACGGCAGAAGCACAAGGATCATCAGCAGGTTGGACCATTTCATCGGCAGGGTTGCCAGCAGATGCGCAATCGGAAAGCCCAGCAGAAAGCAGGTGAATGTGATCAGCCCGGCCAGCAGGAAGGTCTTTACGAACAGGCTGACATAGATCTGTCGTTCCTCGGGCATGGGCACGATCTTGCCATTCACATCCCGGGTCATGTCGATCGCGGCGAGGAAAAAGTTGGCGCTATAGGCATCCGACACCTGCCGCATCGTGCCCCACAGATTGGGGTCCGCCCATTTTTCATCTGCCGCCAGCAGCGCGTCCCGATAGGGCGGCTCGAAATCGTCGGCCCGGCGCGCGGTCGAGGTGAACAGTGACCGGGTGCCCGACATCTCGTAATTGACCCGGGTGCCGACCACGCCGACGCTGCGCGCGGCGGCGGCGTCTTTCAGATCCAGCGCGAGCGCTTCCCATGCGATATCGTCCGGCGCTGTGCCGGGCGGGGTTTCGGCAAACCATGCCGTGGTGCGCGGCATGTTGGCGGAAAACCCGTCATTGTAGATCGCCTGATGCATCAACTGCCCGATGGGCACGATAAAGGTGATGACGATAAAGGCCAGCAGCGGCAGCACCAGCAGGAACGCCCGCCGCTTGGCGCGCTGTTGCGCGGTGGCCAGCGCCGATTTCAGCGGGCGGCCGTCGCTGGTGGTCAAGAGACCCCCGGCAGGTGCAGAAATGTCAGCCATCAGAAAACCCCCTTTGCAACGGATCGGGGCGGCGGTTGTGCCGCCGCCCCGCGCCTGATTCAGATCAGTTCGACGCCAGCCAGGCGTTGAAACGCTCGTTCAGCTCGGTGTCGCGGTCGACCCAGAACTCATAGGACGACGGCAGCGCATTGGTCAGGTTGGCGGCAGAGGTGGGCATGTTCGGGCCCATCTCGGTCTTGCCATCCATGAACAACCCGACCAGCGGGCCCGAAGACACGCGCGCCGGGCCATAAGCGATCCACTTGGCCTGATCGGCCAGCGCCTGCGTCGTGGTGGCATAGGTCAGGAACTGCTTGGCCGTATCCATGTTGGGCGCGCCCTTGGGGATGGCGTAGCCGTCATATTCATAGACCTGCCCGTCAAACACCTGCACAAAGGGCTTGCCCTCGGTCACAGCGGCCGAGAAGAAGCGGCCGTTATAGCCGGTGGTCATCACCACTTCGCCATCGGCCAGCAGCTGCGGCGGTTGCGCGCCGGCTTCCCACCAGATCATGTCGGATTTGATCGTGCCCAGCTTGGCAAAGGCCCGCTCCACGCCTTCCGGCGTTTCCAGCATGGCATAAACCTCATCCGCAGGCACACCATCGGCCATCAGCGCCATTTCAAGGTTGACCTTGGCGCCTTTGCGCATGCCGCGCTTGCCCGGATAGGTGGTGGTGTCAAAGAAGTCCGCAATCGTCGTCGGTGGATTTTCAGGGAACTTGGTCGAGTCGTAAGCAAAGTTGGTCGAGAAAACGATGGTCGCGACAAAGCAATCGGTTACAGCGCCGGGCAGGAAGTCATCCATGGCGGCTGTGCCATCGGCACCGGCGGCCAGAATCGCCGGGTCCAGCACTTCCAGCAGGCCTTCGTCGCACATGCGCACGGCATCGGCATATTCCAGATCGACCACGTCGATGGTCACGTTGCCCGCTTCGACCTGCGCCTTGATCGGAGCGGCCGGGTTGTCGGCATCGACGTTGATGACTTTGATCCCGGTCTCGGCAGCGAACGGCTTGTGATAGGCCTCGATCTGGCTGGTGGCATAAGCGCCACCCCAGGACATGACGGCGATTTCCTGTGCCGAAGCGGCAAGGCCAAAGCCCGAAAGGGCAGTGGACAGGACAAGAAGTTTCTTCATTGGCAAGCTCCCATGTTGGTTATCGGTGGTTCTTTGGGCCGCTGTTTGCGGCGCTCCCCTTGTGGCCGGGGAATTGGTCAGATCGGGTCGAGCGCGCGGGCATCCTGCGGATGCCAGCCGACCTTTATCTGCTCACCCGGGGTCAGACGGGTCTGACCTTGGGTGTTGCGGCATTTCATCACGAAGTCATCCGACCCCGCGACCCGCAGCCGGGTGCGCAGGATGTCACCCATATAGATGACCTCCAGCACTTCGGCCCCGATCATATGCGCGCCATCGGGCATCATGCCGGTCTTGAACTCCACCCGTTCGGGCCGGATCGAGACCATGGTCTGCTGGCCTTTTTGCGTGACGTTGACGGGGGTTGCGTCAATCAGCTCACCCGTGGCCAGCCGCACCAGCGCCTTGTCGCCCGACAGCTCTTCCAGCGTGCCGGGCAGCTTGTTGTTCTCGCCGATGAAGCCCGCCACAAAGCTGTTGTCGGGGCGTTCATACAGATCAGCGGGCGGGGCCAGCTGCTGGATTCGGCCATCGTTGAACACGGCGATGCGGTCCGACATCGTCAGCGCTTCGCCCTGATCATGGGTGACATAGACGACCGTGATGCCAAGGCTTTCGTGCAGATGCTTGATTTCAAACTGCATATGTTCACGCAGCTGTTTGTCCAGCGCGCCCAGCGGTTCGTCCATCAAGACCAGCTTGGGGTCAAACACCAGTGCGCGGGCCAGCGCGATCCGCTGTTGCTGACCGCCGGACAGTTGGGCCGGGCGACGGTTGGCGAAAGCCCCCATCTGCACCATATCGAGCGCGCGCTTCACTTTGGCGTCGCGGTCAGATTTGCCCATCCCGCGCACTTCGAGCGGAAAGGACAGGTTTTCGCCCACCGTCATATGCGGAAACAGCGCGTAATTCTGAAACACCATGCCGATGCCGCGCTTGTGCGGCGGCACCATGTTGATGTTGGTGCCATCCAGCCGGATCTCGCCATTGGTGGCGGTCTCGAACCCGGCAAGCATCATCAGGCAGGTGGTCTTGCCCGAGCCTGACGGCCCGAGCATGGTCAGGAACTCACCCTTGGCGATGGTCAGATTAAGGTCTTTGACGACAAGGCTTACCCCGTCATAGCTTTTTTGCACCCGGTCAAAGGCAACAAAGGCGTCGTTGTGGCTTTCGCTCACCGCGCTGGTCTCCCCATGTGGTCCGGCAGTTAATCTGCGCTTGTTAAAGTGACTAAAGCCAATGCTGCTCTGCATTGCAACTGGCATGTCGTAATTTAAGGCATTGCATGTCGATTGCGGGAAAATCAGTCATATTGCGCCGCTTTCGCCGTCTGTTGCGGCAGTTGACAGGCAGAACGCGGACAAATTGCCTGCGCTTTGGCCTGCCGGAGCGGCGGGAGGAGGGGGCGCGGCGCGCAGGGGCCCAAAACGCCAGAAGGCGCCCGGTTCAAGGGGCGCCTTCTGAGGAAATTCCAGGTCGTGGTGCGGATGAAAAGACTCGAACTTTCACTCCGATTAAAGAACAGCGACCTCAACGCTGCGCGTCTACCAATTCCGCCACATCCGCAGACACGACCTAGATGGCGGGCTTTTAGCGAAGCCGCGCGGCGAAGGAAAGAGGGATTCTACGCCCCCCGCCGCTTTCTCTGCAGCGCCCGGCTGACCGTGTGAAAACCGCCCACCGTCTCAGTTGCCCAAGAGCAGAAACGGCAGCTTTGCCGCCGACATCACCACCCGCGCACCTGCTGAGTCGGCTGCCGGGGTGGTGGCGTCGGCCTGTGCCACGGTTTGCGCGGGCGCAACCGGTTGCGGTGCGATGGCTGCGGCAGCCGGGACCGGCTCGGGCGCGACCGCAAACTGCGGCAGGGTGGCAGGCACCACCGGCACCAGCGCATCGGCGCGGCCTGCTGCGGTATAGGCGGCCTTGCGGATCACCGCGCCCCGGTCGCCCAGACCGGGCGCAAACACCGCCTGACCCTGGCCGATGGCGGTCAGCCCCATGTCGTACCAGTCCAGCGCCAGCTCGGGCCGCACGGTGGCACCGTAACCCTGGCTCAGGTGATGGCCCAGCAGTTCGGCATAGCCCGCCTCGCCCAACGCGGTCAGCAGCAGCGCTGAGCCGACCGCCACATCCATCGCATCGGTGGTATAGCCGACGCCAAGGCAGACCCTGGCCGTGCCCGACAATTGCGCAGGCGACATGCCTGAGCCAAGGATAAAGCCCTGCACCCCGCTCAGCACCTCATCGCGGGGTTTCAGCGACAGCCCGGCCACATGCTCGGCCAGCACCGGGCCAAAGCCCGCGCATTGCTCGGCGATCTGGGTGGGGGTGTAGCCCGCAACCTTGCCCGCCAGCTCTTCGCCCGTGGCCATCGCATAGGTCCGGGCCAGACAGAACTGCTCCCCCAGTGCAAAGCCGGGGTCGGTCATGCTGGCCTCGGTCACATAGCCGCCATTGGTGTTGGTCATCAGGCTGATCTTGTTGCAATGGCTGGCGAGCGAGACCTGCGTGCTGCCCGCGCCCATGAAACTGGGCAGGGCCGGGGCGGCCGCAACCGCCACCGGCGCGGCCTCGGGCATCAGCGCGGGCAGGGCCGGGGCTGCGGCCATCACCCCAGCCGGGGGCGCAACGGGGGCGGCAGGCACCGCCGCCATTGCGGGCGGAATGCCCGCCATCTCGTCGCGCTGCATCAGCAGCAGGCCCTTCATGCCCATCGGATGCGTTGCTGCCGCCTGCGCCACCACCGGCCCGCCCGCAATCGCGCGGTGATAGGCGGTGACCAGCACCGAGCGTTCGTAATCGGTCAGCTGCCCGCTGGGCGGATAGCCCAGCGTGGCCTGATAGCTGGAAATCGCCGCGCGGCTTTTGGGGCCGATGGAGCCGTCCGGCGTGCCGACCGGGTAGCCGAAGTGATTGAGCGCGGTCTGCACCTCGCGGTTGGCCTCACGCTGCGCGCTGGAGATCCCGGGTTTGGCCGATTTGGTTGACCGGCGCTGCGTGGTGGCCTGACGCTTTTGCTGGTCGCGGGCGATGGCATGGCCGAGGATGCCGCCGATCAGCGCGCCCGCAATCGCGTCGCCCGCATCGGCACGAACCGGCTCTGCCGGGGTCAGGCCCAGCCCTGCGATGATCCCGACGGTTGCAATTGCTTTGAACTTCATCACATCTCTCCCCAAATAGCAGACTCACCTTCAATAGGCCAAAAGGCTATCACAATCCCGCGAGCTGCCTAGTCCTCTTTTCCTTACCCACAGGCCCCCCATGCCCGAATGGCTGCACCTTCCCGGTCTTTCCCCCTATCTCGAAACCCTCGCAGCGATGGAGGCGCGGGCCGAGGCGATTGCGCGTGGTGATGCGCCCGAGGCGATCTGGCTGCTGGAGCATCCGCCGCTCTATACCGCCGGCACCAGCGCGCGCGACGCCGATCTGACCGATCCGGACCGTTTCCCGGTGCATGCCGTGGGGCGGGGCGGGCAGTACACCTATCACGGGCCGGGGCAGCGGGTGGTCTATGTGATGCTCGATGTCGGCGCGCGGGGGCGCGATGTGCGCTGCTTTGTGCGGGCGATGGAAAACTGGGTGATTGCGGCGCTGGCCGAATTCAACGTGACCGGCGAGGTGCGCCCCGGCCGGGTCGGCGTCTGGGTGCCACGCCCTGACCGGGCTGGGCCGGAGGGACAGCCCGCCGAGGACAAGATCGCGGCGATTGGCGTCAAACTGCGGCGCTGGGTCAGCTTTCACGGCATTTCCATCAATGTGGAGCCGGATCTGTCGCATTTCTCGGGCATCGTGCCTTGCGGCATCCGCGATCAGGGCGTGACCTCGCTGGTCGATCTGGGTCTGCCGGTCACGCTGGATGATCTGGATCTGGCGCTGAAAACCACGTTTCCCCGGTTTTTCCCCGAGGGCGGGCTGCGGCCCGACGGGGTCAGTCCCCCAGCCTGCGCCGGCTGACCGGCTGGCGGTGCAATCGCCCCCCACCCCCATCCCCTCCCCACGAGGGGGAGGGGAGGCGCAGATCCTGTCGGCGGTGTGTTGTCTTGACGGGCGGGCTGGGCGCGGGTTCAGCCGCAAGTCACGTTCAAAACCATATCCGGCACAAGTGCCTCCCTCCCCCCTTGTGGGGGAGGGCTGGGGTGGGGGGGGCGTGGCGGCCAGATGCCTCAGCCTGTCGTCAGGCGCGAGGCTTACGGCAGGATCGCCAGCCACATCCAGACCGAACCGATCGACAGGGCCGTGGCGATCAGCACTGCCGAGGCGTTCACCCGCTTGCCCACGCCATACATATGCGCGAACAGATAGGCGTTGACGCCCGGTGCCATCGCCGCCGTCACCACTGCCGAGCGCAGGGCGGCAGTCTCCAGCGCAAAGACTTGCGTTGCCAGCAGCCAGGTCACCCCCGGATGCACGATCAGCGATGCGGCGCAGACCATGGCGATGGTGGCGCGGTCGCCCTCTGGCTTATAGCGCAGAAGCACGCCGCCAAGGCCGAACAGCGCCGCAGGAATGGCGGCGCGGGTCATCAGATCCACCCCGGACCAGAACGCTCCCGGCAGCGGCAGGCCTGACAGGTTGACGGCAAAGCCCAGGCTGATGCCGATCACCAGTGGCTGCGAAAATACCGCCCGCCCGATCTGGCGCGACAGGGCTGCCGCCGACAGTCCCTGTCCGCGCGTGCGTGCCCATTCCATCAGCCCGATGCCAAAGCCGTACAGCATGGGGGAGTGGATCGAGATGATGGCAAAATTGCCCTGCAGCGCCTCCACCCCATACGCCCGCTCGGTGATCGGCAGGCCCAGCAGCAGCGAGTTGGAGAACAGCCCGGCAAAGCCGATGGCGACAGAATCGGTCAGCGGTCGTTTGAACAGCCAGCGCGCCCCGACAAAGCAGACCGCAAAGCCGCTAAACGCCCCGGCATAGAACGACACCAGCAGCCCGGTCTCATAGGCCCCGGACAGATCCAGCGTGGCGATAGAGCGGAACAGCAGGCACGGCACCGCGAAATTCTGCGCAAAGCGCATCAGCCCGTCGACGGCAGAGTCTGAAAACAACCCGAAGCGGGCGGCGGCGTAGCCAAAGGCGATGACCATGAACACCGGCAGGATCACGTCCAAGAGGGCGGTCATGCCGAAATCTCGATCACCATGCCATCAAACGCGGGGCGGATATGGGGCGGCAGCTCGGTCAGCAACGTCGCATAATCCAGATCATTGTGCATGTTGGTCAGCACCGCCCGCGCAGGCTGCGCGCGGTCGATCCAGCCCAGCGTCATCTCCAGATGGGCATGGGTCGGGTGCGGCTTGCGGCGCAGCGCATCGACCACCCAGACCTCCAGCCCGGTCAGCAGCGGCCAATGTGCCTCGGGGATCGCCACGGCGTCGGGCAGATAGGCGAGCTTACCGATGCGAAAGCCCAAGGCATCCATACTGCCATGCTCGCACAGAAACGGCGTCAGCGTCAGATCGCCGCCCGCGCCGGTCACCGTAAACGGCGTGTCGTCGGTAATGGTGTTCAGATCGAGGATCGGCGGATAGGGGCTGCCCGCAGGTTGGACAAAGGCATAGCCAAAGCGCGAGATCAGCGCCTCCTGCGTCGGGCCATCGGCCCAGACCGGCAGGCGGCGGCGGATGTTGAACACCACCTGCCGCAGGTCGTCGATGCCATGGGTATGATCGGCATGGGCATGGGTAAAGGCCACGCCGTCCAGCGCCCCCACCCGGGCCGCCAGCAATTGCGCATGCATGTCGGGCGAGGTGTCGATCAGCACCCGCGTTATGCCCTGCGCGCCGATCCGCTCGACCAGCATCGAACAGCGGGTGCGGCGGTTCTTCGGGTTGGCGGGATCGCAGGCGCCCCAGTCCGGCACTTCCATCCCAAGCCGTGGCACCCCGCCAGAGGAGCCGCAGCCAAGGATGGTATAGCGCAGGCGGTCAGTCATGCTGCGCTGTCCGGCAGGCGGGCGCGGGTGAACAGCCGGTCAAAGTTTGCGGTGGTCTGCGCGGCAAAGGCCGCCTCGGACAGGCCGAACAAAGCCGCCCCGGCCTTGCCGGTATAGGCGGTATAGGCCGGTTCGTTGCGCCGCCCGCGATGGGGTGGCGGGGCCAGATAGGGGCTGTCGGTTTCCAGCAGGATCCGGTCGACCGGGCAGGCGGCAAAGATGTCGCGCAGCGCCTGCGAGCGCGGAAACGCGGCGATACCCGACATCGACAGGTAAAACCCCAGCTCCAGCGCCGCCTTTGCCAGTGCTTCACCGCTGGAAAAGCAATGCATCACGCAGGAATAGGGCCGCTCGCGATAGCCCTCGGTCAGGATTGCCGCCATATCCTCATCAGCCCCGCGCGCGTGAATGATCAGCGGCAGGCCGGTTTCCTGTGCCGCGGTGATGTGCAGGCGCAGGCTTTGCTGCTGCACGGCCTTTGTTTCGGCGGTGTAGTGGTAATCCAGCCCGGTCTCGCCGATGCCCACGAATTTCGGGTGCTGCGCCAGCGCCACCAGCTGATCGACGGTTGCCATCGGCTCTTCGGCCGCGCTCATCGGATGGGTGCCTGCGGCGTAAAACACCGAAGCGTGCGCCTCGGCAATTGCGCGCACGACCGGTTCATTGCGCAGCCGGGTGCAGATTGTCACCATCCGCCGCACCCCGGCGGCATGCGCGCGGGCGATGACATGATCCAGCTCGCCCGCAAAGTCGGGAAAATCAAGGTGGCAGTGACTGTCTACGATTTCAGGGGGCTGTCGGAGGGACATGCAACGCTCATTTCTGGGCGAGCTGGCCCGCCGTCTCGTCAATTTTGAGCAAGCTATCCATCAGAAGCGCGGCAGGGTCAAGGTTGACCGCCTTGCCCCGGCGCGCCCGCAGCGACAAGGTTTGCGCAAGGTCGGCCCAGCCCCGTGCGGCCTGTTCCGTGGGCACCAGACGGGCAAACAGATCGCCCTCACCGCGCGCTGCCTCGGGCGGCAGCTGGCGCAGGGTGCCGGCGCGCGCCAGCCGCGCCAGAAACAGGTCGAGCAGCGTGATGATCAGATCAAACCGCTCTTCCGATCCCTTGCCCGCTCCGGTTTCAGCCAATGTCAGCGCGCGCGGGCGGTCCAGCCGGGGCAGGGTGGTGAACAGCTGGATCAACCCGGCATAGGTTTTCAGCCCGTCCAGATTGGTCAGCCGGAACGCCTCGCCCACCGAGCCGCCGGCCAGCTCGCCAAGCGCCTGCACATCATCCGGGTCGACCGCGCCCCCCGCCTGTTCCAGCGCCCGCGCAAGGGGTTCTGGCGGCAGCGCGGTCAGCCGCAGCTCGCGGCAACGTGACCGGATCGTGGGCAAAAGCCGGTGCGGCTGATGCGCGATGACGAGGAAAGTCACATCGGCAGGCGGCTCTTCGAGCAGTTTCAGCAGCGCATTGGCCGCGCCGGTGTTCAGATCATCGGCCGCGTCGATGATCGCCACCCGGCGGCCACCATCGGCGGCTGAGAGTGCGAAGAAGGATTTCATCTTGCGCACCTCATCCACCCTGATGTCGGCAGAGAGCGCGGTTTCCTTGTCATTGGCCCCGCGCCGCAGCAGGAACAGGCGCGGCTCGGCCAGTTGCAGCATCCGGCGCGCCACGGGGGCATCGGCGGGAATGTCCATCGACTCGGGCGGCGGGGCGGCGAACATGCCGCCATCGTCGGGCGGTGTGGCCAGCAAGAACCGCGCGATGCGCCAGGCCAGCGTGGCCTTGCCCACGCCCTTTGGCCCGGTGATCAGCCAGCCATGATGCAGGCGGCCCGAGGTAAAGGCATTGAGAAACGCACTCTCCGCCGCGTCATGGCCAAACAGCCGCCGGGTCTCGCGCGGGTGCGGCGCGCCTTCGATCCGGTCGGGTTCGGGCAGGTCGGCGGCGGCCATCAGCGCGCCCCGATCGCGGCCAGCGCTTGTGCCAGCACATCGGCGGCCACCGCTTCGGGGCTGCGCGCGCCGTCGATCACGCGAAAGCGGGCATGACGCGCGGCCAGTGCCAGAAACCCGGCCCGGGCGCGGGTCTGAAACGCCAGCCCCATATCCTCGAACCGCATCTCGGCCCCGGCGCGGGCGGTGGCGCGGGCCAGCCCTTGGGCAGGGTCCAGATCGACCAGCAGCGTCAGGTCCGGTTCAATGCCGATCATCAGATCGTGCAGCGTATC
Source organism: Pseudotabrizicola sp. 4114 (assembly GCF_031457365.1). NCBI lineage: Bacteria > Pseudomonadati > Pseudomonadota > Alphaproteobacteria > Rhodobacterales > Paracoccaceae > Pseudotabrizicola > Pseudotabrizicola sp. 4114. Next base: position 924,350 of record NZ_JAVDWP010000001.1, read on the forward strand.
GACCGTGGCCGACAGATCGCCGCGGGTGATGCCCTGAAAGATCCGGGTAGAATCGGCAAACCGGTCGGTGATCACCACATCGCCCCGCGCCAGTGCCGGGCGGATGGTCTTTTCGACATGGTCGCGGCGGGCGGCGGTGAACAGCAGGATTTCGGTCTCGGCCGACCAGCGGTCGGTCGCGCCTTCCAGCACCAGACGGCGGATCTCTTCGGCCCCGGCGCTGCCGCCCGGCTCGCGGGTCAGGGTCACGCCATGGCCAGCCGCGCGCAGGGCATCGGCCAGCAGACGCGCCTGCGTTGACTTGCCCGAGCCGTCAATGCCTTCAAAACTGATGAAAATCCCCGCCATAGCCCCCGCCTATCAGGAGGCGGGCTGCTCGTCGAGATAGCGTGCGCGCAGCGCATCGACCGCCGTCAGCAGCCGCTTGCCAAAGCCGCCCTTGGCGACATCCGCCTCGACCACCAGCGGTACGCGGGCATCGGGCAGGTCCGGGATGTGGATGATCATTTCGCCCACCGGCGTGCCGGCCGTCAGCGGTGCCTTGAGCGGGCCGGTATAGATCACCTCGGCGGTGGCGTTTTCCTGCACCAGCGCGGGCACCAGCAACCGCACATCCGCCGCAGGTACCAGCCCGACCGAGTCAGCAGCCCCCATCCAGACCGGCGCTTCAGCCACGCGCTGCCCGGCCTTGACCAGCGTTTTCTCGGCAAATTGCCGGAACGCCCAGGACACGATCCGCTCTGCCTCTTCGGCGCGTTCGCGTTCGCTGGCCAGCCCGGTGATCACAAAGATCACCCGCCGGTTGCCCTGCGCTGCCGATCCGGCAAGGCCATAGCCCGCCTCGGACGTGTGGCCGGTTTTCAGCCCGTCAGCGCCGACCCCCAGCGCCAGCAGCGGGTTGCGGTTGTTGGCATTGGCCGGCGCGCGGCCTTTGTAGTCAAAGGTCGTCTCGGCAAAGATCGGGTAGAACTCGGGGAAATCGACGATCAGCCGCTTGGACAGAATGCCCAGATCGCGCATCGACATCACATGCCCCACCGCAGGCCAGCCCGACGCGTTGCGGAACACCGAATGCTGCATCCCCAAGGCACGCGCGCGCGCCGTCATCTGATCGGCAAACGCCTCTTCGGTGCCCGCCAGCCCTTCGGCCACAGCGACACAGGCGTCATTGCCGGAGTTGACGATCATGCCGTGGATCAGATCGCTGACCGTGGGCCGGTCGGATTCCTGCAAGAACATCGTCGAGCCGCCCATCGCCGCCGCCCGGGCCGAGACCGGAAACGCGGTCTCCATAGTGACCCGGCCATCGCGCAGCGCCTCGAACAGCATGTTGATGGTCATCAGCTTTGACATGCTGGCGGGCGGCAGGGCCAGATCGGCATTCTTGTCCATCAGCACCGTTTCCGTGCTCACGTCATAAACCCAGGCTGCAGTCGCCCGCGTCTCGAACGCCTGCACCATGGGCGCGGCGAGCAGCAAAATCACGGTCAGAACCGGGCGGAACAGGGGGCGGAACAAAGTGCGCATCGGATCTCCGGCAGCTTATCGTTTCAGGAAGTAGGCATCGGGAAAGCCAAGACCCTTGACCTTTGTCATCGTCGCCGCATCACCGCGCGTGGTCACCGACCACAGCGCCTTGCCCTGGCTTTCCTCACGCCGCACAGTGCCGGTCATCCCGGCCTTTTTCAGCGTTTCTGCCGCGCGGGTGGCATTCGCCTCGACCGAGAAGATCCCGATCTGAATGGCGCGCCCGTCCGCCGCCGCCGCAGGAGCCGCGGGTTTTGGCGCAGCCGTCGGGGCAGGGGCCGCGGTGCCGCCGCTGACCACAGGGGCCACCGCTGTCGGTGACACCGGTTTGCCATCGGCCCGGTCCAGCGCCGCCGCGGCACCTGCAATCGGGTCCAGCGACTGGGTTTCCACCGTTTCCGACGAATCAAGAATGGGCTTTGTCGCGTCGGTGGTGATCTGTTCTTCCTCACGGCGCAGCGCGATCACGCTGACATCGGCAGGCGCGCCTGCCAGAATGCCCAGTGCCGCCGCCGCGTCAGACGAAATCTGCAGCTTGGGCCCGGGGTTTTCGATCTCGCGCCGGAACAGCGCGCCGATCACGAATTTGCCATTGCCGGTGTTGCGGATGATCACCCGCTCAGGGTCTTTGGCATCGGGAGAGGCAATCCAGACGCCACCCAGCGACGGGCGGCCATCCCACAGCGCCTTGTCCTTGGTCTGGAACACCTCGGGCGCTTCGACATCGCGGTCGACCAGCCGGGTCGAGGTCGAGGCCGCAGGCCGCGTCTGTGCGCCATCGGCGGTGTCGCCCCGCTTGAACGGGTTCCCGCCCTCCACACAACCCGCCAGAGCCGTGCTTGCGACTGTCATCAGGATAAGCGACCTGATCCGTGCCTGTGCCATTCCTTGCCCCCGATGGGCGCAGGTTCATCCTGCGCTTTTTTCCCGTGTCCGCTCCTTGCCGGTGCGGCTCTTGCCCGATGCATAGCGTGATTTGCGCCCGCATCATACCGTTGTGCGCCCCGCGTGGAAAGGGCGCGCGCAACGATCGTCACAGATCGACACGCACAGTTGACCAATCCGCACCACACCGCTTGAAATCGCCGCCAAGCCCGGATAATCGGTGCCAACTGGAAGTGTGGCCGAGTGGTTTAAGGCTCTAGTCTTGAAAACTAGCGTGCGGGGAACCGTACCGTGGGTTCGAATCCCACCGCTTCCGCCATTATCTCCCTTTCGAACCATTGACACCCCCATGCAGGGCGCGGAATTTTCCGTGTTTTCAAAGGGGTTTGCGGGAACAGTCCGAACCTCAGAGACCGCGTGCCGGGCCCGTTTCGGGCTCTGAATGCGCCTCCGGCTCAGGGCGAGCGAACCTCCCCCCCATTCAAGTTGGTTGTAAGCGGTGCGCCAGCCCCGTGGTTTCGGCATGAAGTGACTTCGGGCATGTCGTCCTGCAACTGAGTTTGCGGGGGACTGGTCGTGGAGCACCA